>NZ_JBIWEF010000020.1:0-79701 GCF_044762405.1 Streptomyces sp. NPDC097107
TAGACGGCCACGCTCGCGATCCCGGCGTCCCGGCAGGCCCGGGCCACACGGACAGCGATTTCGCCACGATTGGCGATGAGCACCTTGCGCACGATTGAGGCTCCCTCCTTGAAACAAGCCGAGTTTAGGGACTGCCGACACGACACTTCGACCCGTCCCCACTGGTGAGCTTGCCCACACGGAGTGTGACTCGAGGCTCGCTCGACCCGCGAAATCCCTTGTCGTACCGCGATACGCAGGACTCCTCGGGGAAACCCTAGCCCCCTGATGTGGGCAAGGTCTCTGTAAGAGGGTGCTGCGGGCCACTCCGTTTCTTTGTGGAGTCCCTACGAATGGCCCAATGATTCTTTGCTCGCCGCAGACCCCTTGTCGCGAGGTTTACCCGTTAGTAACGTTCCCGGTGTCTCGAACGTACTTGGGGTAACAGCTGTCCTGTGCGGCAGCGGTCGAAAGTGGGTGGGGCCCGGTGACGGTGCGCAGGCCGGTGGCGTGGATCGTGGCGGTCGTGCTCTTCGCGGAGGCGGTCGGCGTCGCGGCGCTGAACTGGTTCCTCGGGACCGTCGTCGACCGGCAGGACATGTCCCTGGCCGGTCTCGACCCGGACATGATGTCCGTGTCCTCGAAGATCGGCGGTGTCGTCTTCGGGCTCTACTTCGCGCTGTGCGGGCTGGTGGCCCTGCTCGTGGCGCTGCGCGACCGGGCGCCCGCCGGCCTCGGCCGGGTCCTGCTGATCAGCGCGGCCGTGGTGCACGGGGTGCTGGGTGCCTTCACCTGGGGGTTGGTCGGCTGGCACGCCTTCCTCTTCATGATCCTCGCCCTCGCCCTCATCGTGCTGCTGCTGATGACCTACGACGCTCGCGAGGAACCCGTGGCCGGGCAGCGGCCCGACGAGGGCACGGGTGGCGACGCCGCCCCGGTCAGCCCTCCGCCGGCGCCCACAACTCCGTGATGCCGACCCCGAGTTCGGCGAGCAGTCGGCGTACGAGGGGCAGGCTGATGCCGATCACGTTCCCGTGGTCGCCCTCGATGCCGTCGATGAACGGGGCCGAGCGGCCGTCCAGGGTGAAGGCCCCGGCGACGTACAGGGGCTCCCCAGAGGCCACGTAGGCCGCGACCTCCTCGTCGGTCGGCTCACCGAAGCGGACGACGGTGGAGGCGGTGGCCGAGACGTGGCGGCCGGAGGCGGTGTCCCAGACGCAGTGGCCGGTCTGCAGCGTGCCCGCCCGGCCGCGCATCGCCTTCCAGCGGGCGGTGGCCTCCTCGGCGTCCGCCGGCTTGCCGAGGGCCTGGCCGTCCAGGTCGAGCACCGAGTCGCAGCCGATCACCAGGGCGCCGTGCACCTCGGGCTTCGCGGCCACGACGGACGCCTTCGCCTCGGCGAGGGCGAGGGCCAGCTCGGCGGGGGTGGGCGCGGTGACGGCGTCCTCGTCGACGCCGCTCACGAGCACCTCGGGGGCGAGCCCGGCCTGGCGGAGCAGGCCCAGCCGGGCCGGGGACTGGGAGGCGAGGACGAGTCGCCTGCGGCGCTGAGCAGTCATGGGATCAGGTTAGTCACCCGGGCGGGGCGGTTCACCCCAGGCCGATCACGATCATCGCGAGAACCATGGCCGCCGCCAGGAAGACGCTGAGCCGCCGCAGCGTCTTCTGCATGTCGCGCAGTTCCTTGGGCGGCTCGTTCTCGGGGTCGGACCACAGCATGCCACCAAGCGTGGGGCTCGGCGCAGGGGCGGCGCTTGAGTACGGGTACTCATTTGGGGCGCGGGGTGGTCATGCCGTGCGCCACGCGGCGGAGCCGCATATCGACACCGCCCCGCGCCCCTGGGGTGGCTGCCGCTCAGGCCGGCCAGTAGGTGCGGGTCCAGGACGCCGGGCCCGGGTGGGGCAGGTGGGCCGCCGCGATGCGGGACGGGTCGGACCACGCGTCGTGCGGGGTCTCGGCGCCGGACGGCTCGGCGGCCGCCGTCACGGCGCGGGCGCGGACCACCGCCAGGGCGGCGGCCAGCTCCTCGGGGGTGGGGTTGCCCCGTACGACCTTGATCGTCACAGCGGCTCCTTAGAGGGGGATGTTGCCGTGCTTCTTCGGGGGGAGGGATTCCCGCTTCGTACGCAGCTGACGCAGGCCGCGGACGATGTGGCGGCGGGTGTCGGACGGCATGATCACCGCGTCGACGTAGCCGCGTTCGGCCGCCGTGTAGGGGTTGAGGAGGGCGTCCTCGTACTCCTGGATCAGGCGGGCGCGGGTGGCCTCGGCGTCGTCACCGGCCTCGGTGATGGTGCGCCGGTGCAGGATGTTGACCGCGCCCTGGGCGCCCATGACGGCGATCTGGGCGGTGGGCCAGGCGAGGTTCAGGTCGGCACCCAGGTGCTTGGAGCCCATGACGTCGTAGGCGCCGCCGAAGGCCTTGCGGGTGATGACCGTGATCAGGGGGACGGTGGCCTCGGCGTAGGCGAAGATCAGCTTGGCGCCGCGGCGGATGATGCCGTCGTGCTCCTGGTCGACGCCCGGGAGGAAACCGGGGACGTCCACGAAGGTGATGACCGGGACGTTGAAGGCGTCGCAGGTGCGCACGAAGCGGGCGGCCTTCTCGGACGCGGTGATGTCCAGGCAGCCGGCGAACTGCATCGGCTGGTTGGCGACGATGCCGACCGGGCGGCCCTCGACGCGGCCGAAGCCGGTGAGGATGTTCGGCGCGAACAGCGGCTGCGTCTCGAAGAACTCGGCGTCGTCGAGGACGTGCTCGATGACGGTGTGCATGTCGTACGGCTGGTTCGCCGAGTCCGGGACGATCACGTCCAGCTCGGCGTCCTCGTCCGTGACCGTGAGGTCGGCCTCCTCCGGGAACGCGGGCGGGTCGGAGAGGTTGTTGGACGGCAGGTACGACAGCAGCTGCTTGACGTACTCGACGGCGTCCTTCTCGTCGCCGGCCATGTGGTGGGCCACGCCGGAGGTGGAGTTGTGGGTGCGGGCACCGCCCAGCTCCTCGAAGCCGACGTCCTCGCCGGTGACGGTCTTGATGACGTCGGGGCCGGTGATGAACATGTGGCTGGTCCGGTCGACCATGACCGTGAAGTCGGTGATCGCGGGGGAGTAGACCGCGCCGCCCGCGCACGGGCCGACGACCAGGCTGATCTGCGGGATGACGCCGGAGGCGTGGGTGTTGCGGCGGAAGATCTCGCCGTAGGCGCCGAGGGAGGCCACGCCCTCCTGGATGCGGGCGCCGCCGGAGTCGTTGATGCCGATGACCGGGCAGCCGGTCTTCAGCGCGAAGTCCATGACCTTGACGATCTTCTGGCCGTAGACCTCGCCCAACGCGCCGCCGAAGACGGTGAAGTCCTGGGAGAAGACCGCGACGGGGCGGCCGTCGACGGTGCCGTAGCCGGTGACGACGCCGTCGCCGTAGGGGCGGTTGGCGTCGAGGCCGAAGTTGGTCGAGCGGTGCCGGGCGAACTCGTCCAGCTCGACGAAGGACCCCTCGTCGAGGAGGAGGTCGATGCGCTCACGGGCCGTCAGCTTGCCCTTGGCGTGCTGCTTCTCGACGGCGCGTTCCGAACCGGCGTGCGTCGCTTCCTCGATACGGCGCCTGAGATCCGCGAGCTTGCCCGCGGTCGTGTGGATGTCGGGCTGCTGCTCTTCCGGCTCGGACATCGGGATGCGGCTCCCTGCCTGCTCAAAAGGGGGGACGGTTACTCATCCGTAGAGTAGTAGGGGGCCTTCCGATCGGCAGTGCGGTGTTTCCCACACCTAGGGTGGGTTGCATGACGCCCCGAGATGCCTCCGACTCCCCGGACAACCGGTGGTCCGACCTGGACCGGCCGCCCCTCAACACCACGGCCCTGCGCCGGGGGCTGGTGCGGGAGGGAGGGCTGTGGCGGCAGGTGGACGTGGTGCAGCGCACCGGCTCCACCAACTCCGACCTCGTGGCCCGTGCGGCCGACGGGGGCCTGGACGAAGGGGCCGTCCTCGTCGCCGAGGAGCAGACCGCCGCGCGTGGCCGGCTGGACCGGCAGTGGACGGCACCGGCCCGCTCCGGGCTCTTCTTCTCCGTACTGCTGCGGCCCGCCGAGGTGCCGGTGACCCGCTGGGGCTGGCTGCCGCTGCTCACCGGCGTCGCGGTGGCGACCGGGCTCTCCCGGGCGGCGGGTGTCGACACGGCCCTGAAGTGGCCCAACGACCTGCTGGTGACGGTCGGCGACGAGGAGCGCAAGGCGGGCGGCATCCTCGCCGAGCGGGCCGGGGACGACGGGGTCGTCATCGGTGTGGGCATCAACGTCACCCTCCGGGCCGACGAACTCCCGGTGCCGCGGGCCGGGTCCCTGGCGCTGGCCGGGGCCGTGAACACCGACCGGGATCCGCTGCTGCGGGGGATACTGCGCTCGCTGGAGGACTGGTACGGGCGGTGGCGGGCGGCCGAGGGCGACCCGGCGGCCAGCGGGCTCCAGGAGACCTACGCGGCGGGGTGCGCGACGCTCGGCCGGGTGGTGCGGGCGGAGCTTCCGGGGGAGAGGTCCCTCGTGGGGGAGGCGGTGGCCGTGGACGGGGACGGGAGGCTCGTGCTGGCCACCGAGGCGGGGGTGCAGGAGCCGGTGGGAGCGGGGGACATCGTGCACCTGCGGTCGGCTTGAACGCGCCCACCCGTGCGGCGGGCCGCGGCCGCAAGCTCGCCGGGAGTGAGCTGGGGCACACCTGACGTAAAGTTGGGGCCGGTCGAACCTGACCGCAGCAGATCGGAAGGGCAGCAGGCGTGACCGTCGACGACACGGGCTCCGGCGCGGACGGGGGCGGCCGGGTGGACCCCGAGCCCGACCCGGAGTCCGCCGACTCCGGCGAGGACCCGCTCGCGCTGCGCCTCGAAGGGCTCATTCTGGGCGCCGAGCGCCGCTACACCCCCTTCCAGGCCGCCCGCAGCGCGGGCGTCTCCATGGAGCTGGCCTCCCGTTTCTGGCGGGCCATGGGCTTCGCCGACATCGGCCAGGCCAAGGCGCTCACCGAGGCGGACGTCCTCGCCCTGCGGCGCCTGGCCGGCCTGGTGGAGGCGGGGCTGCTCAGCGAGGCCATGGCCGTGCAGGTGGCGCGGTCCACGGGGCAGACCACCGCCCGGTTGGCCGAGTGGCAGATCGACTCCTTCCTGGAGGGTCTGACCGAGCCTCCGGAGCCCGGGATGACACGCACCGAGGTGACGTATCCCATCGTCGAGCTGCTCCTGCCCGAACTGCAGGAGTTCCTCGTCTACGTCTGGCGGCGCCAGCTCGCCGCCTCCGCCGGCCGGGTCGTCCAGGCCGGTGACGACGAGGAGATGGTGGACCGGCGTCTCGCGGTCGGCTTCGCGGACCTGGTCGGGTTCACCCGGCTGACCCGCCGGATGGAGGAGGAGGAGCTCGGCGAGCTGGTCGAGGCCTTCGAGACCACCTGCGCCGACCTGGTGGCCGCACGCGGCGGACGGCTGATCAAGACCCTCGGCGACGAGGTGCTCTACGCCGCGGACGACGCCGGTACGGCCGCCGAGATCGCGCTGCGTCTCATCGAGACGATGGCGAACGACGAGACCATGCCGGAACTGCGCGTCGGCATCGCCTTCGGCACGGTGACCACCCGGATGGGCGACGTCTTCGGCACGACGGTCAACCTGGCCTCCCGGCTCACCTCGATAGCTCCCCGGGACGCCGTCCTCGTCGATGCCGCCCTCGCGGAGGAACTGATCCGTACGCGCGACGCCCCGGCCTCGGAGGCGGCGGCCGCCGAGGAGGCCGCCGCGGCGGAGAAGGAGGGCGAGCAGCCGCCGGCGTACCGCTTCGCGCTCCAGCCGATGTGGCAGCGGCCGGTGCGCGGTCTCGGCGTGGTGGAGCCGTGGCTGCTCACGCGGCGGGGGAACGGCGGGGAGTCGTAGGGCCGCTCTCACGCGGCGAGGGGGCGGCGGGGAGTCGCAGGGCCTGCTGCGCGGCAGGGGGACGGCGGGAGTTTCGCAGGGCCTGTCCGTGTCCGTCAGCCGTCGCCGTCGAGCAGGCCCACGCACAGGCCGATGACCGGCACGCACAGACCCGGAGGGCCCGGCTCCGGCGTCGGGGCGGGCGCGGGCGGTGTGCCCCGGTCCGGGGGCGGGGCCGGCGCGGGGCGCGGTGCGGGGGTGTCCGGCCGCGGTGGCCGCGAAGACCCCGGAGGCTGCGGCGGCCGCGTGGTGTGAGCGGGCGGCGGAGCCTCGTCGTCCGTGTTCGGGAGGCCCGGGACGGACGTCGCGGAGGGAAGGGCGGCCGAGGGGCCGCTCGCGAACGGCCCCGGCCCCGGCCCCGGTATGAGACCCGGTCCCGGGGTGCCGCTCAGGCCGCCCATGGCCGAAGTCGCCGACGGGCTCACCTCGGGCGGACCGGCGGTGCTCGCGGCGGCGGGTGTCGTCGCCGGGCCCGGCGCGGCGCCCTGACCCCCGCCCGTCTCCACGCGCGGCCCGGCCTCGGCGCCGTACCCGTCCACGTCGCCGTCGCCGGGTCCGGGAAGCAGGCGTACGAGGCTCAGTGCGCCGGCCGCCAGTGCGAGGCCGCCGACGGTGAGTACCGCCTTGCGGGGGCGGGGCCTGCGGTGCCGGCCACGGTTTCCCCACGGGTGCTGCGGTTTCGCCGGTGTGCCGGTCGTGCCGCTCGTGCCGCTCGTCGTCATGATCCCTCCCCGGTGCGCACGCGCCCCCCTGCCCGTGGCGGAGCGACGCTACGGGCTGCCGTGGGCCGGGACACGCCGGTCGGCCGGATGTCACCCGAACGGGTGGGCGGGGCGGGGCGGTCAGCGCGCGCGTCCGCCCTTTCGCCGCGGGGGCACGCCTGCGATGATCGGGTGGTCGACTTGTTAACACGCGTTAACCGGAGGGTGTCATGAGCGAGGAGCGGTTCGGAGAGTTCGTCCTGGTGCGGCGGCACGGGGACGGACATGTCGCGGAACTCGCGCTCGACCGGCCGAAGGCCATGAACGCCGTCTCGACCGCGATGGCCCGGTCCGTCGGGGCGGCGTGCGCGGCGCTGGGCGAGGACCGGAGCGTACGGGTGGTGGTGCTGACCTCGACCCACGAGCGCGCGTTCTGCGTCGGGGCCGACCTGAAGGAGCGCAACTCCTTCTCCGACGCCGACCTGCTGCGGCAGCGGCCGGTGACGCGGGGCGCCTACACCGCGGTGCTGGAGCTGCCGGTGCCGACGATCGCGGCCGTGCACGGGTTCGCGCTGGGCGGCGGGTTCGAGCTGGCGCTGTCGTGCGACGTGATCGTGGCCGACCCCACGGCGGTGGTGGGGCTGCCCGAGGTGTCGGTCGGGGTGATTCCGGGCGGCGGCGGTACGCAGCTGCTGCCGCGGCGGGTGGGGGCGGCGCGCGCCGCCGAGCTGGTGTTCACGGCGCGGCGGGTGGCGGCCGGGGAGGCGCGCGAGCTGGGGCTCGTGGACCAGCTGGTGGACGAGGGCCGGGACCGGGAGGAGGCGCTGGACCTCGCCTCCCGGATGGCCGCGAACTCCCCCGTGGGACTGCGGGCGGCCAAGCGGGCGCTGCGGCTGGGGCACGGTCTTGACCTGCGGGCCGGGCTGGAGGTCGAGGACGCGGCGTGGCGGGCGGTGGCGTTCTCGGCGGACCGGGCCGAGGGGGTGGCGGCGTTCAACGAGAAGCGGGCGCCGCGGTGGCCCGGGGAGTGAGCCGGCCGTGCCGCGCGGGCGGGTGTCCGGCGACCCGCCGGGTGCTGGACGGTGACGCCGCGCACGCCCCCGTTCGCCCTGTTTGAATGCCGTTTCGTCGCGTATCTCCCTAGCCTGGAGTGATGGGTGACGACAGGCGGCTCGCGGCCGTGGTGGCACTGGCGCAGGGCATGGCCGCCGCGCACAGCTCGCGTGAGGCGTGGCGGGCGGCGGCCCTCGGTGCCTGCCTGGCGCTGGGCGGCAGCTTCGCCGCGCTGTCGGTGTGGGAGCGCGAGCTGGGCAGGCTCCGGGTCCTCGTGAACGTCGGCCGACGGGCCGAGGGCGAGGAGGAGTTCCCGGAGGACGAGTCCTACCCGGTGCACCAGTTCGCGGAGATCACCGAGTTCCTGCACGAGCGCTGGGCCGGCGGCGGTGAGCCCGACGCCTGGGTCGAGACGGCCGAGGGGCCCGCCGCCGGGCGTCCCGGCTACGTCCACCAGCGCGTCGCCGCCCTGCGGCGCCGGGGGCGCGGCTGCTGCGTGGTCGCGCCGATCGTGCTGCACGGCCGCGCCTGGGGCGAGCTGTACGTGGCCCGTCCGGTGGGGGAGCGGGTCTTCGAGCGGCCCGACGCCGACTTCGCCACCGTGCTGGCCTCGGTCGTCGCGGCCGGTATCGCCCAGACCGAGCGGCTGGAGGAGGTCCGGCGCCTCGCGTACACCGACGCGCTCACGGGGCTGGCCAACCGCCGGGCCGTCGACACGGCACTGGACGAGGCCGTCGAACGGCACCGCGGGGAGGACGTCGTCGTCAGTCTCGTCGTATGCGATCTGAACGGCCTCAAGCGGGTGAACGACACGCACGGGCACGCCGTCGGTGACCGGCTCCTGGAGCGTTTCGGGTCGGTGCTGTCGCTGTGCGGGGCGATGCTGCCGGGGGCGCTCGCCGCGCGGCTCGGCGGGGACGAGTTCTGTCTGCTCGCGGTCGGGCCGTCCGCCGACGAGGTGGTCAAGGCGGCCGAGGAGTTGTGCCGCCGCGCGGCCGACCTGGAGCTGGGGGACGGCGTGGCCTGCGGGGTCGCGTCCACGGAGGACCCCGTCGGCCCCGTGCGCTCCGCCCGCAGGCTCTTCCGGCTCGCCGACGCCGCCCAGTACCGCGCCAAGGCCGAACGGTCCGCCGGGCCGGTCGTCGCCGGTCGCCAGGGGCCCGACGACCCCGTCGTGCGGCTCGCGGACGAACCGTCGCGGGAGGAGGACGGGGAGCGCCGGCGGTTCCGCGGACGGCACTCGCCGTGACGCCGGTCCGGTAAGGGGCGCAGGCGGCACGCATCCGTGACGTACCCCCTCGTGACATCATCGAATTCACTGCGTACGCTCCTGAATATGGATATGCACACTGTGGTGGTGGGGACGTCTGGGGTCACCGCGTCCGACGTTCTCGCCGTGGCGCGGGACGGCGCCCGGGTCGAACTCTCCGGCGAAGCGGTGGCGGCCCTGGCCGCGGCCCGCGGGATCGTGGACGCGCTGGCCGCCAAGCCGGACCCCGTGTACGGCGTGAGCACCGGTTTCGGCGCCCTGGCGACCCGGCACATCAGCCCGGACCTGCGGGCCCGGCTGCAGCGCAACATCGTCCGCTCGCACGCCGCCGGGATGGGCCCGCGCGTCGAGCGCGAGGTGGTCCGCGCGCTGATGTTCCTGCGGCTGAAGACCGTCTGCTCCGGGCACACCGGCGTCCGCCCCGAGGTCGCGCAGACCATGGCCGACGTACTCAACGCCGGGATCACCCCGGTCGTCCACGAGTACGGCTCCCTCGGCTGCTCCGGCGACCTCGCGCCGCTCTCGCACTGCGCGCTCACCCTCATGGGCGAGGGCGACGCCGAGGGTCCCGACGGGGCCGTACGGCCGGCCGGCGAGCTGCTCGCCGAGCACGGGATCGACCCCGTCGAGCTGCGCGAGAAGGAGGGCCTCGCCCTCCTCAACGGCACCGACGGCATGCTCGGCATGCTGGTCATGGCCCTCGCCGACCTCGACACCCTCTACAAGTCCGCCGACGTCACCGCCGCGCTGACGATGGAGGCCCTGCTCGGCACCGACCGCGTGCTCGCCCCCGAGTTGCACGCCATCCGCCCGCACCCCGGGCAGGCCGCCAGCGCCGCCAACATGGCCGCCGTGCTCAAGGGCTCCGGCCTTACCGGGCACCACCAGGACGACGCCCCCCGCGTCCAGGACGCCTACTCGGTGCGCTGCGCCCCGCAGGTCGCCGGTGCCGGACGCGACACGATGGCCCACGCCGGTCTCGTCGCCGAGCGCGAGCTGGCCGCGGCCGTGGACAACCCGGTCGTCCTGCCCGACGGCCGCGTGGAGTCCAACGGCAACTTCCACGGCGCCCCCGTCGCCTACGTCCTCGACTTCCTCGCCGTCGCCGTCGCCGACCTCGGCTCCATCGCCGAGCGGCGCACCGACCGGCTCCTCGACAAGAACCGCAGCCACGGCCTGCCGCCGTTCCTCGCCGACGACGCCGGTGTCGACTCCGGTCTGATGATCGCCCAGTACACGCAGGCCGCCCTGGTCAGCGAGCTGAAGCGGCTCGCCGTACCGGCCTCGGCGGACTCGATCCCGTCCTCCGCGATGCAGGAGGACCACGTCTCCATGGGCTGGTCGGCGGCGCGCAAGCTGCGCACGGCCGTCGACAACCTCACCCGCGTGATCGCCGTCGAGCTGTACGCCGCCACGCGCGCGATCCAGCTCCGCGAGGGACTCACCCCGGCCCCGGCCTCGCAGGCCGTCATCGACGCCGTACGGGCGGCCGGTGTCGAGGGCCCCGGACCGGACCGGTTCCTGGCGCCCGATCTCGCCGCGGCGGACGCGTTCGTGCGCGCCGGGCACCTGGTCGCGGCCGCGGAGACGGTCACCGGGCCGCTGCGCTAGGAAGCCAGGTCCTGTCGTTTGGATCAGGTCGGCTGAGAGACACCGCGCCTCTCGGCCGACCCGCGGCGCCGGCAAGATCCGAACGACAGGCCCCGGCCGGGACGGCGAAGTCGGAGGGGCCCTGTCGGCAGGACGGGGCCCCTCTGCGCTGTCTCCGCAGGACCTGCGCCTCCCGAACGGTCAAAAAAGCCAAAAGAACGTCAAGCGCTGTCAAAAATCGAGGCGTTCCCGGCGCACCGAATACCCGACGAACCCGGCGCCGAGACCGAGGCAGAGGGCGCCGCCGACGACGTACGGCGTGCTGTCGAAGCTGCCGGTGTCGGCCAGGCGGGCCGTGCCCTCACCGGTGGCCGCCGTGCCGGTGGAAGCGACTCTGGCCTGCGCGGTGACCTGCGGAGACGGGCTCGCGGAGGCGGACTTGAGCACCGGTGTGTCGGGTGTCGCGTTGGCGGACGGGACGAACCACATGGCGCACAGCAGGCCGCCTGCGGCGGCGGCGGTCAGCAACGGTCGGCGAGCGGATGACACGGAATATCGATCCCCTTGTGGCGCTGGCGAATTGGCCGTGTGGGCAGATGTTAGTGAAAGCCGCGGGTCACAGGAAAGTCACGGGAGCGGTCGGCCTTACGCTCCGGGCATGAGTACTCCAGAGACATCACGGTTTGTACGGATTCGCGTCGAGCTCGTTCTCGAGGTCGACGACGACGAGGCCGTCACCGGGGCCGCCCTGCAGGCGCTCGCCGACGACGCCGACCTGCCCGACGCGGAAAGGGCGCATGCCGAGCGTGCTGTGACGGAGGACACCGCGGAGGCCCTGGCTCACCTCGTGGACCCGTTCGACCTGGTCAGCGCGGTGCCCGGAGTCGAGCTCCAGCAGGCCTCCTGGAGCAGCGAACAGATCGACTACGACCCCGATTCGCCCGAGTGGGACCTGGACGAGGAAGATGGCGGCGAGAACGACCCGGAAGACGATGAAATGACGGTCGGCTGACGCAGTGTGGGGAAAAACGTGACCCCGGGCGGCAACCGTCGTCCGGGGTTTCGTCGTCTCAAGGGGCGCACCGACCGGCCCCCGCGCCGCTCCCGCCTCCGCGGTAAACGTGGTATGCCCCACACCCGCCGGCGATGTGGAACGGGACGAACCGGTCGTAGCGTTGAAGTTCTTGACGGGGAATCTCGGGGTTTCCGGACTCGGCAACGATGGAGAAGCGTGTGATGACGGACGGTAAGCGGCGCAAGGGTCTGGCGGCCGCGTCCGCACTGCTCGGCGGTGTGCTGGTGCTCTCGGCATGTTCCAGTGGCGACGCCGGCACCTCCGGGAGCGGGGACGGCAGGACCTCGCAGGCCGAGGCCGACGAGGCGGCGGCCAGGAAGTCGTCCGAGGCCCAGATCAAGATCACGCCCGAGGACAACTCGGACAACGCCTCCATCAACAACTCCGCCGGCGTCACCGTGAGCAAGGGCACGCTCACCGAGGTGAAGATGACCACCTCCGACGGCACCGAGGTCAGCGGCGAGATATCCGCCGACAAGACCAGTTGGAAGCCCAGCGGTCAGCTGGAGCGGGCCACCACCTACAAGCTGACGGCGACCGCGACGGACTCCGAGGGCCGCGCCGCCCACGAGAACGCGTCGTTCACCACGGTCTCCCAGAAGAACAGCTTCATCGGCACCTTCACCCCGGACGACGGCAAGACCGTCGGCGTCGGCATGCCGGTGTCGATCAACTTCGACAAGGAGATCACCGACAAGGCCGCCGTCCAGAAGGGCATCACGGTCAACACCAGCAGCGGCCAGGAGGTCGCCTGCCACTGGTTCAGCACCCAGCGCATGGACTGCCGCCCGGAGAACTACTGGCAGGAGGGCTCGACCGTCACCCTCAAGCTGGCGCTCGACGGGGTCGAGGGCGCCGAGGGCGTCTACGGCGTCCAGCAGAAGTCGGTCACCTTCAAGATCGGCCGCAACCAGGTCTCGTACGTCGACGCGAAGACCAAGCAGATGAAGATCACGCAGGACGGCAAGACCGTCAAGACGATCCCGATCTCCGCCGGCTCCCCCGAGAACAAGACCTACGAAGGCCAGATGGTGATCTCCGAGAAGTTCAAGGAGACCCGGATGAACGGCTCGACGGTCGGCTTCACCGACGACGACGGCAAGGGCGAGTACGACATCAAGGACGTGCCCCACGCCATGCGCCTGAGCACCTCCGGCACCTTCATCCACGGCAACTACTGGAGCAAGGGCATCTTCGGCAGCGCCAACACCAGCCACGGCTGCGTCGGCCTCGCCGACACCCAGGGCGCCGACGACACGAACACGCCGGGCGCGTGGTTCTACGACAACTCGATGATCGGTGACGTGGTCGTCGTCCAGAACACCGGCGACAAGACCATCGCCCCGGACAACGGCCTCAACGGCTGGAACATGGACTGGGCCCAGTGGAAGGCGGGTTCGGCGGTCTGACGCCGAACACACCGCGGCCCACCGCGACTTCGCTTCATCCGGCGCCCGTCGCCCCTCACCGGGGCGGCGGGCGTCCGCCGTTCAACCCGACCGGCACGTCTGAGTCGTTCAACTCTCTGGCGCATCTCCGTCGTCCAACCCCAGTGACACGTAACGGAGTTCGCGCGAACGCGTAACACCGGACGGCGATCACGTAACAGTTGGCAGGCGGTTTCCCGACCGTCCCCACCACCGCCCTTCGCGCTCTTGAGCGGCTGATCTCCCCTCGCCATACTCCGAGTTCCGGGGGGAGCACACGCGTGCTGGACCACCCCCGGCCGGGTGAACGGGGAATTCTCCCGGTACTTCCGCAAGGGGGAACGTTGCGCAGACAAGTGAAGAAGGCCGGCGCGGCCACCGTCGCCACGGCGGCGGCCGTGGCCCTCGCGGCGGGCATGACCGGCCCGGCAGCGGCGGACGGAGCACGGACGACGGACGCGGACCGCACGGCGGCCACGGCGCGGGCCGAGACCGCACGGGACGGTGCCGCCGCGCGGGACGGTGCCGCGCTGGCCGCCTCCGGCACGGCCAGGCACCGCGTCACGCTGATCACCGGCGACCGGGTCGCCGTCGACCCCGAGGGCCGCGTCGTCGGCCTGGAGCGGGCCGAGGGCCGCGAGCACATACCCGTCCAGATCCGCAGAGCCGGCGGGCACACCCTCGTCGTCCCGGCCGACGCCGCCCGCCTGGTCGCCACCGGCAGACTGGACCAGCGCCTCTTCGACATCACCGAGCTGAACAAGGCCACCACCCGCAAGGCCCAGAAGAACGGCCTGAAGGTCATCGTCGGCTACCGGGGCAGCGCGCGGGCCACCAAGGCCGACGTCCGCGACGCGGGCACCCTCCGCCGCGCCCTCACCTCCCTGAACGCCGACGCCGTACAGACCCCGCACGAGAACGCGCCCGAGCTGTGGGCCGCGGTGACCGACGGCGAGAAGACCGCCTCCGGCATCGCGCGCGTCTGGCTCGACGGCGTGCGCACGGCCAGCCTCGACAAGTCCGTCCCGCAGATCGGCGCCCCCAGGGCATGGGCCGCCGGCTACGACGGCGAGGGCGTCAGGATCGCCGTACTGGACACCGGCGTCGACACCACCCACCCCGACCTGAAGAACCAGGTCGTCGCGTCCAAGAACTTCTCCGTCTCTCCCGACGCCACCGACAAGTACGGCCACGGCACCCACGTCGCCTCCATCGCCGCCGGCACCGGCGCGAAGGCGGGCGCCACGTACAAGGGCGTGGCCCCCGGCGCCGAGCTGCTCAACGGCAAGGTGCTCAGCGACGAGGGCTTCGGCGACGACTCCGGCATCCTCGCCGGCATGGAGTGGGCGGCCGCGCAGGGCGCCGACGTCATCAACCTCAGCCTGGGAGGCGGCGACACCCCGGAGATCGACCCGCTGGAAGCCGAGGTCAACAGGCTCTCCGAGGAGAAGGGCATCCTCTTCGCCATCGCCGCCGGCAACGACGGCGAATTCGGCGACCGCACCGTGGGCTCCCCGGGCAGCGCCGCCGCCGCGCTGACCGTCGGCGCGGTCGACGACGGGGACAAGCTCGCCTCCTTCTCCAGCACCGGCCCCGGTCTCGACGGCGCGGTCAAGCCCGACGTCACCGCGCCCGGCGTCGACATCACCGCCGCCTCCGCCAAGGGCAGCCTCATCGCCCGCGAGGAGGGCGAGAAGCCCACCGGATACGTCACCATCTCCGGCACGTCGATGGCGACCCCGCACGTCGCGGGCGCCGCGGCCCTCCTCAAGCAGCAGCACCCCGACTGGACGTACGCCGAGCTGAAGGGCGCGCTGACGGGATCGGCGAAGGGCGGCAAGTACACGCCCTTCGAGCAGGGTTCGGGCCGCGTCCAGGTCGGCAAGGCGGTCGAACAGACCGTGATCGCCGACCCCGTGTCGGCCACCTTCGGCACCCAGCAGTGGCCGCACACCGACGACAAGCCGGTCACCAAGCAGCTGACCTACCGCAACCTCGGCGCCGAGGACGTCACGCTGAGGCTGACGTCGACCGCCACCGGCCCGGGGGGCAAGGCGGCCCCCGCCGGCTTCTTCAAGCTGGGCGCCACCTCGGTCACCGTCCCGGCGGGGGGCAAGGCCTCCGTGGCCCTCACCGCCGACACCAGGCTCGGCGGCACGGTGGACGGGGCCTACTCGGCCTACGTCACGGCGACCGGCGGCGGACAGAGCGTCCGCACGGCCGCCGCCGTGGAGCGCGAGGTGGAGTCGTACGACGTCACCCTGAAGGCCCTCGGCCGCGACGGCAGGCCCACCGCGAACTACGAGACCGACCTGACCGGCGTCTCCGGCCTCGCCACGGACACCTGGTTCACACCGTACGAGGCCGACGGCACCGTCACCGTGCGGGTGCCCAAGGGCGCCTACATCCTCAACTCCTCGATCCGCGTGAGCGACGACCCGGAGAGGTGGAAGGGCGCCGACTGGATCGCGCAGCCGAAGCTGAACGTCACGAAGAAGACCACCGTCACCCTGGACGCGCGCACCGCGAAGCCGGTGGACATCACCGTGCCGGACAAGGCCGCGAAGTCGGAGTTCGCCTCCGCGGACTTCACGGTGGAGGCGGGCGGCAACAGCTACAGCTACGGCTGGTGGCTGGACTCCTACGAGGGCCTGCGCACCAAGCACCTCGGCCCGCGGATCACCGACGGCTCGCTCAGCCAGCAGTGGGACGGCCACTGGACCAAGGGCGCCAAGGAGCAGTACGACACCGTCGCCGGCGGCCCGGTCGAGCAGCTCGCCACCGGCTACACCCGGCACTACAAGGCGGGCGAACTGGCCACCCTCAAGGCCGGCCTCGGCGCCTCCGCGAGCGGCAGGAAGGGCGCCGTCTCCGCGACCGGCTGGTTGCCCGGCGGCGCCGGCGGCTCCTCGATCGGCATCGAGCAGTCCCTGCCCGGCACCCGCACCCTGCACCTGTCCACCGGGAACGGCGTGAGGTGGGACCTCGGCTTCGAGCAGTACGGCGGCCGGGACGCCGACGGCTTCCCGGCCGTCGAGGCCGGCTACGTCCTCGGTGCCCCGCAGCGCTACAAGGCGGGCAAGAGCTACTCGGCGACGTTCAACACCCCCGTCTTCGGCCCGCGCCTCAACGCCGACTTCGGCCTCCACCGCGACGGTGACACCATCACCGGAACGGTCCCGCTGTTCGCCGACGGCGAGGGCCACGCCGGCTCCTCGGCCTTCACGTCGGTCGCCACCACGCTCTACCGCAACGGCACCAAGGTCGGCTCCCACAAGGACCCGCTGTTCGGCGAGGGCGAGTTCAAGGTCCCCTCCGGTGACGCCCGGTACCGGCTGACGACGTCGGTCAAGCGTTCCGCCAAGGTCGCCGCGGCCTCCAGCCGCATCGACGCGAGCTGGACGTTCCGCTCCAAGAAGACGGCCGACCGCACCGAGCTGCCCGCCTCCACCGCCCGCTTCACCGCGGCCACTGGCCTGGACAGCAAGGTCACGGCCGGCAGGACGGTGACCGTCCCGGTCACCGTCGAGGGCGCGGCCGCCGGCCGCAACCTCAAGTCCCTCACGGTGCACGTGTCGTACGACCACGGCAAGACCTGGAAGAAGGTCACCGTGAAGAAGGGCAAGGTCAGCGTCAAGAACCCGGCGAAGGGGAAGTCCCTCTCCTTCCGCGCCACGATCGTCGACAAGAAGAAGAACGAGTCGGTGATCACGATCTACGACGCGTATTACGGCAAGTAGGCAGCACAGATGAACGGCCTGCTCGGAGCCGGTGGCTCCGGGCAGGTCGCTGTGTCGGACCCGCGTGCAACACTGCGCCGCATGCCTGTCGCTGACCTCACTTTCGAACAGTGGCACTCCCTCGCGCCGTCCGACGCTCGCCGCGTGGCCCTCGACGCCGCCGAGGCGGTGAGCGGCCGAGTGATTGCCGTCGAAACCGTCGAGCATCTCGGGGCCCCGCTGCACCGGGTGCGGGTCGAGCGGGAGGGGCAGGAGTTCGCCCTGATACCCGGAGGCCGGCTGTCCCTCGGCTTCGACCTGGACGCCTGGCAGCCGACGCCCGACCAGGCCGCCGACTACGCCGAGAGCTGGCACGCGGGCTTAGGCTACGCACCCGAACTGCGGACCCACCTCGCGCGAACCCTGAGCCCGCGCCGAAGCGTCGTCCTGCCGACGGCACTGATGGCCGTGGTGGACGAGAACATGGACGCACCCCCTGCCGAGATACCGGCTCTGCTCAACGCACGCGGCCTGCGGATGGCACGCGGCCTGCGGATGGCACGCGGCCTGCGGATGGCACGCGGCCTGCGGATGCCGACCTCCGACGAGTGGGAGCACGCCTGCGGCACGGGGGCGGACACCCTATTCCGGTGGGGGAGCGAATGCCCCCTGGACCGCGTCCCGTACGGCGACCCTGTCGGCCCGCACAATCAGCCGAACGCCTTGGGCCTGCACATCACTTACGACACCTACCGGACGGAGCTCACCACCGACACCACGGCGGTGCACGGCGGAGACGGCGGCGAGTCGGTGTGCGGCGGCTACGGCCACCTGCTGGCATGGCTGCCCCTGGCCACTGCCAACCGTCAACCCGACTTGGCGGACTTCGTGTACGGCCCCGACGGCGAGGATGTCTACGACACCTTCTCCACCCGGCCCGTGCTCGGTCTCTGAGCTCGTGTGCATGGAAGGATGGATCACCGCACCGCTGGATCAGTCGCGTGGCCGTCGTCGAGGGGAGAGACGTGTCGGGAAGTTCCGCGTCCTGGCTTTCCGCCAAGAAGTGCGAAAGGGCATGGGCGGAGGCGATGGCTTGTCTACAACGCGGCCGCAGAGATCAGGCCGCGCAGCAGTTCGACATGGCGGTGCGGCACGATCCGTCCGCCGCCGACGCATGGCTGGGGCTGCACGCCATGGGCTACCGCCAAGCAGAGGCCGTCGACATGATGGCCCGCAACACGGCGGCATTCGGTGCGTTGCGCGGAAAGCTGGGCCTCCCGCTGGAGTCTCGCTTCGACCTCGGTGTCTACGTCACCTTCCGGCTGCGTACACAGCGTGACCTCTGGCTCGCCGTGATGTCTCGGCTCTTGTCCGAGGAGCGACTCGACGAGGCGTGGCAGTCGCTGGGAGTGGCTTACCTGGACTGTGACGAAACCCGTTTCATCTGTACCCGGTATGCCTTCCTGAAGCAGGACTGGCCGCTCGTCCTCTCCTTTTCACGGTCCATCACCGACGGCTTCCTGCGCGACGAGGCGCAGCTCTATGCGGCGCGGGCGCTTGTGGAACGGGGCGTCCACCATGAGGCGCTGAACGTGCTGGCACCGTTACCTCAACGATTCGATGCCGAGAGCAGGTTCGACGGGGAGGTGGCCTATGTGCGCGGCCTCGCCGAGGAAGGGCTTGGACGGGACGAGGACGCGCTGCGCCATTTCCAGTACGCGTACCGGTGCTATCCGGGCCTGCTCGACGTCGCCGACCGCGCGCGAGCCACCGCTGCCGCTCCCGAGCCGGTCACCGTACCGGCCGAACCGTCCACGCCTCCGGCCGGACCTTCCCCCGCCCCCACGGTGCCGCCTGACGGACTGGACGGCTCGCCGACGCGGGAGGAGGTTCTGGCCGATGCCCTCTCGCTGCTGGACGACATGGTGGGACTCGACCCGGTCAAGCGTCAGGTTCGCGCTCTGACCGCTCAACTGCGCATGTCCGCCCTTCGCGCCGAGCAGGGCCTGCCGTCCACCGCGGCCCCACAGCACCTGGTGTTCGCGGGCCCGCCCGGCACGGGCAAGACGACGGTTGCCCGCATCGTCGGAAAGGTCTTCGCCGGTCTGGGTCTCCTGGAAAGGGGACAGATCGTCGAGGCACAGCGTCCCGACCTGGTCGGTCAGCACCTCGGTGAGACAGCCCTCAAGACCAACAAGGTGATCGACTCGGCCCTGGACGGGGTGCTGTTCGTCGATGAGGCCTACGCACTGTGCAACAGCGGGTACAGCGGGGGCGACGCCTTCGGGAACGAGGCACTGCAGGTCCTGCTCAAGCGGGCGGAGGACGATCGGGACAGGCTCGTGGTGGTCCTGGCCGGTTACCCGGACGAGATCGCCGCGCTCTTGGCCACCAACCCCGGTCTCTCCTCCCGGTTCACCAGCCGGGTCGACTTCCCCTCGTACTCCGCCACCGAGTTGGGGCTCATCGCCCAGCGCATCGTGGAGGCGCACGGCGATGTTCTGGACGAGGAGGCGATGCGCGCCCTGGGCGCCGTCTGCGGCAGCGTCGTCGACGACGGGCTGGTCGACCGACTGGGCAACGGCCGCTTCGCCCGCGAGCTCTGCCGGAAGGCGGTCGCGCTGCGGGACCTGCGCCTGTTCGACGCCCACGGCGGTGTCGGCACGCCCTCCCGGGAGGACATCACGACCCTGCGTCTGGCGGACGTCACCGACGCCTACCGCGAGATCCGGGCCGGGGTCGGGGGGGCCTGAACGGCGCCGCGCGGCGGTTCCCCTTCCAGCTCGCACCAGACCGTCTTGCCCTCCGCACGTTGCTCCGCACCCCACCGCACTGCCAACGAGTCGAGGAGGGCGAGGCCGCGTCCGGACTCGGCGGTGGCGGTGACCGGCCGGACGAGGACGGGCAGTGCACGCGGATCGGGGTCGGTGACCTCCACGCGGGTGCGGCCCGAGCCGGTGCGGGTCACTCGGACAGTCACGGGTGTGCCCTCGCCGAGGTGGTCGATGACGTTCGTCAGCAACTCGCTTGCGCAGAGGCGGACGTAGTAGCCGTGGTGGCGCAGGAGGTGCCGCAGTTCGGGTACCGCCTTCGGCGTGGCGAGCACGCTGATCTCGACGGTCACAGCGCAGCCGCCTCGCGGAGTACGGCGGTGAGGGCGCGGGCCGTGGCGGTGTTGCAGTTCCCGAGCGCCACGAGCCCCGCGGGCGGCGTGTACGCCCCGGCGAACGTCGGCAGGTCCACGCTGAGGGACGGAAAGGTGATGCCGTGGAGGGTGAGGGCGGCGCGGAGTTCCTCCACGCAGCGGGGCATGTCGTCTTCCGGGTGAGGGGGCTGGGGCATGAACAGGCACCTTTCCGTGTGCGCTCTGTGATGAACTCCTCACACAGTGGCGTCCGGCGCCCTACCTTGAAAGGGATCTCGCGTCGGCAGCCCGCAGTGCGGAAGGGGTTGTGCCATGGCACAGCGCAAGGACATCGACGGTTCGACCAGCGTCCCGACCTTCTATGGGAAAGAGTTGAGGTGGCAGCGGGAGCGGGTCGGGCTGTCGCTGGAGGCGTTGGTCGAGGGCAGCTTCTACGGCAAGTCGCACCTGAGCGACATCGAACGGGGCGAGCGGCGCATGCCGTTGGACCCGGCCCGGCACGCGGACCAGGTGCTGGGGACGGACGGGTTCTTCGAGCGGCGGTGTGAGGATGTGCGGAAGGCGCGGCGCGGGCCGCACGCCGCGTACTTCGAGAAGGCGCTGGAGGCCGAGCGGCGCGCCGAGTCCATCGAGTTGTGGTCCCCCAGCACGTTCCCCGGGCTGCTCCAGACCGCCCCGTACGCGCGGGCTCTCGTGCGCGCCGCCCACCCGCAGGCCGTTGACGAGTGGGTGGAGGAGAAGGTGCAGGCCCGGTTGGCCCGTGCCCGCCTCTTCGAGGACGACCACGCCACCCCGGAGTACTGGGCGATCCTGCACGAGTCGCTGCTGCTCGATGCGATCGTGCCACCGGGGGAGATGGCCGCGCAGCTCGACCAGGTCGTGGAGTTGGCCGGGCGACACCGGATCACTCCGCAGATCGTGCCGCGGAAGTGCGGGGCGTATCCCCTGATGGCCGCCTCCATCATGGTCATGACCTTTCCGGACGCGCCGCCGCTCGTCTACACCGAGGCGTCCTACAGCGGGGACACCATCGACGATCCGGCCCTCGTGAAGCAGTACCGCAGGGCATACGATCGGCTCAGGGCCGTCGCACTGTCACCGGAGACGTCCCTGGCCAGGATCGAGGCAGCGGCAGGGGATTACCGAAATGGCAAGCAACCGGATCGACTTGAGTGACGCGCTCTGGGCGAAGAGCAGCTACAGCAACGGTGACGGCGGGGAGTGCGTCGAGGTGGCGAGCGACTTCCCCGGCGCCGCGCTCTGGCGCAAGTCGAGCTACAGCAACGGCGACGGCGGCGACTGCGTAGAGGTCGCCGACGGCATCCCCGGGCTCGTCCCCGTCCGTGACTCCAAGGTCTCCGGCGACGGCCCCGTTCTCCTCGTCACCGCCCGCGCCTGGGTGCCCTTCGTCGCGGCGCTGGGCCGGGGCGCGCTCACGGTGTGAGCGAGGCTGATCCCTTGCGCCACGACGCGGGACGCGGCCGGTTGAGGGACTGCTCGGAACCGTGGGTCTTGCCGAAAAACGTGAACACTTGGACGGTTTTTGTCCTCGCGCCGCTCATCCGAGCGCCCAAATGACACTTCCCCCCGATTGTTCACGCTTTCCGGAAAGGTATGCGCCTGCGACCGGTCTCACGTCGGCAGCGAAGCCGCCGCGTCCGCTCCCCAGCTCGCCAGCAGGCGCAGCGCCTCCGCCGACGGCGAGCCCGGCTCCGCGTGGTACGTCACGAAGCACTGCTCCTCGTCGTCGACCAGGCGGAACGTCTCGAAGGACAGGGTGAGGTCACCGACCAGCGGGTGCCGCATCCGCTTGACGCCGTAGGTCTTCTCCTTGACGTCGTGCGTGGCCCACAGGCGCCGGAACTCCTCGCTCTTCACGGACAGCTCGCCGACCAGCGCGGACAGCCGCGGGTCGTCCGGGTGCCGGCCCGCGTCCATGCGCAGGAAGCTGACCATGTCGTGCGCCTTCTGGTCCCAGTCCACGAACAGATCCCGGTAGTCCGGGTTCAGGAAGACCAGCCGCGCCCAGTTCCGCTCCTGGGCCGGTAGCTTGCCCCAGTCGCCGAAGAGGGCCGCCGCCATCCGGTTCCAGGCGAGGATCTCGGAGCGCCGGCCGGTCACGTACGCCGGGACCGTGTCGATCGACTCCAGCAGCTGGAGCAGCGCCACGCGCACCGGCTGCGCCCGTGACGCCGCCGCCCGCCTGCGCTGCTGCTGCGGTTTCGCCAGGTGCGTCAGGTGCGCCTGCTCGGCGTCGGACAGCCTGAGCGCGCGGGCGATCGCGTCGAGGACCTCCGCCGACACGTTCCGTCCGTTGCCCTGCTCCAGGCGCGTGTAGTACGCCACGGACACCCCGGCCAGCTGCGCCAGCTCCTCGCGCCGCAGCCCCGGCACCCGCCGGTGCCGCCCGTACGACGGCAGCCCGACGTCCTCCGGCTTCAGCCGGGCCCGCCGGGTGCGCAGGAACTCGCTCAGTTCGGCACGCCGGTCCAGCTGTCCATCCATGTCCTCCAGTATTGCCGGTCGTATTCCCGGTCGTACGTCCGTGAGCCTGTCCCCGTCAGTGGTACGCACGCTGGTCGTAGGCAAAGCCGTGGTCTGGGTGGACGCCCGCCGGGGCGGCAGGCTGGAGGTATCCCGAAGAAGATCAGTCACGAGGAACCCGGAGAACCCGGCATGACCACTGTCGCCGCATACGCCGCACCCGCCGCCAAGGCTCCGCTGGAGCGGACCACCATCGAGCGGCGCGAGGTGCGCGAGCACGACGTCCTGATCGACATCAAGTTCGCCGGCATCTGCCACTCCGACATCCACCAGGTCCGCGAGGGCTGGGGCGAGGCCATCTTCCCGATGGTCCCCGGCCACGAGATCGCGGGCATCGTCTCCGAGGTCGGCCCCGGCGTCACCAAGTTCGCCGTCGGCGACCGGGTGGGCGTCGGCTGCATGGTCGACTCCTGCCGAGAGTGCGAGAACTGCGAGGCCGGCCTGGAGCAGTACTGCACCGGCGGCAACGTGATGACCTACAACGGCGTCGGCAAGGACGGCGAGCCGACCTACGGCGGCTACTCCGAGAAGGTCGTCGTCGACGAGAACTTCGTCCTCGGCATCCCCGAGGGCATCGCGCTGGACGAGGCCGCGCCGCTGCTGTGCGCCGGCATCACCACGTACTCCCCGCTCCGGCGCTGGAACGCCGGCCCCGGCAAGAAGGTCGCCGTCGTCGGCATGGGCGGCCTCGGCCACATGGCCGTCAAGCTCGCGCACGCCCTGGGCGCCGAGGTGACGGTGCTGTCGCAGTCCCTGCGCAAGAAGGACGACGGCCTGAAGCTGGGCGCCGACCACTACTACGCGACCAGCGACCCGGCCACCTTCGAGGAGCTGGCCGGCACCTTCGACCTGATCGTCTCGACGGTCTCCGCCCCGCTCGACCTCGGCGCCTACCTGGGGCTGCTGAAGACGGAGGGTGCTCTGGCCAACGTCGGTGCCCCCGAGGAGCCGGTCTCCCTCAACCTGTTCGCGCTGCTCGGCGGCGGCAAGACCCTCGCCGGGTCCATGATCGGCGGCATCCGGGAGACCCAGGAGATGCTGGACTTCTGCGCCGAGCACGGCATCGGCGCCGAGATCGAGCTGATCGCCGCCTCCGAGGTCAACGAGGCGTACGAGCGGGTCCTGGCGAGCGACGTGCGGTACCGCTTCGTGATCGACACGGCGACGATCTGACGAGCCGGAAACATCCTCGGAGATTCCCTCGGAGGATTTCCTTGGGGATTTTTCCCGGCCCTGTCACACGGCCGCGCCGCCCCGGGTCATACCGCCGTGGACACACACGGCGGGCGCCCGGACAGGGCAGGAACCAGACAGCTGTCGACCTGTCCGTCCGGGCGCCAGGACCCTCGGGAGCAGTCATGACGTACCCCTCGTCCCCCACCACCCCTCTCCTGGTCACCGGCGGCACGGGCACCCTCGGCGGCCACGTCGTCCCGCTGCTGCGGGCGGCGGGCCACGAGGTACGGATCCTCACCCGGCGCCCCCGCCCGGCCGAGGACGGCGTCACCTACGTCACCGGTGACCTCCTTACCGGCGAGGGCGTCGAGGCCGCGGTCGACGGCGTGCACACCGTCCTGCACCTGGCGGGCGGCCCGAAGGGCGACGACGAGGCGACCCGCACGCTGGTGCGCGCCGCCTCGCACGCGGATGTACGGCACCTCGTCCACATCTCGGTCGTGGGCGCGGACAGCGTGCCGCTGGCGTGGCTGCGCACCAAGCTGGACTCGGAGCGGGCGATCGCCGACTCGGGCATCGGGTGGACGGTGCTGCGGGCGGCCCAGTTCCACGAGCTGACCCTGACGGTGATCGAGAAGATGACCAAGCTGCCGGTCCTGCCCGTCCCGGGCGGCCTGCGCCTCCAGCCGGTCGACTCCCGCGAGGTCGCCGCCCGCCTGGCCGAACTGGCCCTCGCGGCACCCGCCGGCCGGGTCCCCGACATGACCGGCCCCGAGGTCCACGACCTGGCCGCCCTGGCCCGCCCGTACCTCGCCCTGCACGCCCGGCGCCGCCGCCCGGCGCTGCCGGTACGCATCCCCGGCAAGGCGGGCCGCGCCTACCGCGCGGGGGCGAACCTCACGCTGGAGGGGGCGCGGGTGGGCCGGCGGACGTGGCAGGAGTTCCTCACGGAGCGGGCGGGACGCGGGACGGTGACGGCTGACGCGCGCCCCTCTTGAGTCCGGCGCCGGGCGGCGCGCTCGTCAGCGGCGCCGCAGCGACGCGTCCAGCAGCGCGGGCGGAGTGTCGGACTTCTCATGCGCCGCCAGGTCGGTCCCGGGGGCCACGATCGCGTCGACGGCGTCGAGGACATCGGCGGAGAGCACGGTGTCGGCGGCGGCGAGCTGCGAGCGCAGGTGGTCCAGGGTGCGGGGGCCGATGAGCGCGCTGGTCACGGCGGGGTGCGCGGTCACGAAGCCGAGCGCGAGCTGGACCATGGTCAGGCCGGCCTCGTCGGCGACCGCGGCCAGCCGCTCGACGGCGTCGAGCCTGGCCCGGTTGGCCGGCAGCGAGGTGTCGAAACGCTCCGGCATGAACGCCGACCGGTGGGTGGCGATCTCCCGGCCCGCCCGCACCGCCCCTGACAGCCATCCCGACGCCAGCGGGCTCCACACCAGCACACCGAGCCCGTACTCCTCGGCCACGGGCAGCACGTGGCTCTCGATTCCGCGCTGCAGGACGGAGTAGCTGGGCTGCTCGGTGACGTACCGGCTCAGGCGGTGCTCGCGGGCGGCCCACTGGGCCTGGACGATGCGGTAGGCGGGGAAGGTCGAGGAGCCGAAGTAGCGGATCTTTCCCGCGCGCTGGAGGTCGGTCAGGGCCGACAGGGTCTCCTCGTCGCTGGTGGCCGGGTCCCACCGGTGGATCTGGTAGAGGTCGACGTGGTCGACACCGAGGCGGCGCAGGCTGTTGTCCAGCTCGGTGACCAGCCAGCGGCGCGAGGCGCCCCGGTGGTTGCGCTCCTCGCCCATGGGCATGCTCGCCTTCGTGGCCAGCACGATGTCGTCGCGGCGGCCGGCGATGGCCTTGCCGACCATCTCCTCCGACTCGCCCTGGCCGTACATGTCGGCGGTGTCGATGACGTTGACCCCGCCCTCCAGGGCGGCGTCGACGATGGCGGTGGCCTCGTCCTGGGTGGTGCGCCCGATGCTGCCGAAGTTCATGGCGCCGAGCGCGAGCGAGCTGACCTGGACGCCGGTGCGGCCCAAGGTGCGGTATTGCATGAGGTGTTCCTTCGTTACAGGAGGAGTAGGTGAGGCGAAGCAATTGGGGTGCCGTGCGTGCATGACAAGCCCATGCCAAGTTGGACGAGGCGAGGCGGACTCGGTGGCGACTCCCGCTCTGGCATCATGACGGAGAGGTGGAACGCTGTCCCGTTTAACAATACGGAACGGTGTCCCGTTTAACAATCCCGGATGGCGGAGGAAACGACGTGGTGCACGAACAGGACGGCGACGAGGGCACGGGTCAGGCGGCCCGGCCCAAACGGGCGGACGCCCGGCGCAACCAGAAAACCCTGCTCGACGCGGCCGCCGCGGTCTTCGTCGAGTCGGGCGTGGAGGCGCCGGTACGTGACATCGCGGCCAGGGCCGACGTCGGAACGGCCACGATCTACCGCCACTTCCCGACGCGGGCGGACCTCATCATCGGCGTCTACCGGCACCAGGTGGAGGCCTGCGCCGAGGCCGGCCCGGCCCTGCTGGCGAGCAGCCCGACCCCGTACGCCGCACTCGAGCGGTGGATCGACCTCTTCGTCGACTTCCTGGTCACCAAACACGGACTCGCCGCCGTACTGCAGTCGGACAACGCCGGCTTCGAGACGCTGCACGCGTACTTCCTCGACCGCCTCGTGCCCGTGTGCACCCGCCTCCTCGACGCCGCGACCGCCTCCGGGGAAATCCGGTCCGACCTCTCCGCCCTGGAACTCATGCGCGGCGTCGGCAACCTCTGCATCGGCGCGGAGAACGACCCGCGCTACGACGCCCGACGCCTGGTCGCCCACCTCATCGGGGGGCTGCGCCGACCGGACTGACCCTCCTTCCGCCGGAGGGCGAACGGAGATTGGGACTTCGTCCTGGGCGGCAAGGGTTACACGGTAGGCGTGGAGCGGGTCGTGCGGGACTTCGGCATCGAGGTCGAGTAGACGGGGGAGGGAGCCGCGTACTCCCATCGCCAGTCCACGGTCACCGGGAGGGAAGTCCGACGGCGGCGTGGGCCTGGTCGAGGATCCGACCGATCTTGGAGGCAGCCTGTCACGCCTGGGTGGCATCACCGGACTCGGCGCTCTCCTCCCAGCTCCGGAAGTCTGCTGCCAGGTCGGGCTGACGCTGGATGTGGACGTAGACGGCCCACTGGGCGACGAACCGTTGCAGGGGAGCCAGATCCGAACCCTGCCGGGACTGGTCTGCCGCCTGATCCAGCTCGCGCGTGAACGCCGGTAGCGCGGCCGGCTCGATCTGCCTGACGGCCTGGCGCAGCGCGGCGACCGTGGCGGGTGGCTGGGGGATGAGCGGCTGCCCGGCAGCGAAGGTGGTCATTGCTACTCCCATGGGCGCGATGCTGGTCCCACGCCTCGGAGTATCGGGCGGGAGCGCTGCCCCACCGCTCGAACGGGTGAGGCAGAACCGATTCGCCCGTCTGTACCCATCGGCCTGCTGGACCCCGTGGCCATGGGGCGGCCTACGCGTCCATGGCCTCGTGCACAGGAGCGGGCCTCCGTCCGGCGTGACCCGATTCGTGTGTCCCGAACGGGTCACCCGTGTCTCCGTCCCGCCCATCCCAGAGCCCCGTACCAGCGCGGGAAGGGGCGGCAGGTGGCCGCAGGATCGCCCTGGGCGGGCACGGAATCGCTCGGAACTCTCGCGCGTTGACGAGGGCGGGCGTGAGATGTCGGTGGCGTGCGAGCCGAGCAGCCCGAGTGATCCAGGCAACAGATATTGGAGGGCCGCAATGGCTGCGCAGACGCAGAGGGCCGTGCTCGCGGGTGGGTGCTTCTGGGGGATGGAGGAGCTGATCCGCCGGCTGCCGGGAGTGACGGCGACCCGGGTGGGATACACCGGGGGAGACCTGCCGAACGCGACGTATCGCAACCACGGCACGCACGCGGAGGCCATCGAGATCCTCTTCGACCCCGGGAAGACCGACTTCCGCGCGCTGCTGGAGTTCTTCTTCCAGATCCACGACCCGAGCACCAAGAACCGCCAGGGCAACGACATCGGCCTCAGCTACCGCTCGGCGATCTACTACGTGGACGACGAGCAGAAGCGGATCGCCGAGGACACGATCGCGGACGTGGACGCCTCCGGGCTGTGGCCGGGCAAGGTCGTCACCGAGGTGGAGCCGGTCGGCCCCTTCTGGGAGGCCGAGCCCGAGCATCAGGACTACCTGCAGCGTTACCCGGAGGGCTACACCTGCCACTTCCCGCGCCCGGGGTGGCGGCTGCCCGCACGCACCGAGGGCTGACTCGTACCCGTACCGGGAGGCGGCCCGGTCGGCGTTTGTGCCGGGCCGCCTGTCGCGGAACCGTCAGTGGGGGAGCGTCGCCGGGCTGCCGCCGTTCGCCTCGTAGCCCGCGACCGCCAGCGCGCGGTAGACCGCGAACTCCGCCGCCGGGTCGGGGGAGAGGGTCCAGGGCAGGGCGCCGACGTGGCCGTCGATGAGTATCAGCTGGTTCATCGCCTCGGCCCAGCGCTCGCCGCGGACCAGGAAGAAGACCAGCAGATGGCGGACGTGCGCCTGCATCGGGTCGCCCGGGCGGGCCGCGTGGACCGCGTGCAGGGCGCCGTGGACCGCCTTGGTCACGACCTCGCTCTGGTAGAAGCCTCTGACCAGGTTGACCTCGGGGAGATGCTCGAACACCGCGAAGAGCGGCATCGCCGCCAGCAGCGACCCCCTCGGGGCGCGCGCCGCCGCCGCCTCCGCGAAGGAGTACGCCAGGTCGCGGGAGCCGTGCCATTTCTCGCACCAGTAGTGCAGGGCGGCCAGGTGCGCGCCCATGTGGTCCGGGGCACGGTCGAGGATCTTCAGCCAGAGCTGCTCGAAGTCCGCGCGCGGGTAGGCGAGCCCACGGGCGACCGAGAGCTCGACGATGTACGGGATCGGGTCACCGGGAGCGAGCAGCGCCGCCTCACCGCAGGCCGCCTTCGCCTCCTCCATGATGATCCGGAAGTCGTCCGTGCCCGGCGCCGCCGTCCGCCACGCCTGCTGCACCAGGAACTCGGCGTGCACCGCCGCGCCGCCCGCGTCCTTGGGGGCCTCGGCCCGCCACACCCGCAGCCACTGCCCGCCCGGCGTCTCGCCGACACCACCGGGCCGCTGCCGCAGCTCCAGCGACGCGGCGCCCGCGAAGGCCTGCACCCGCTGCCAGCGCCGCTCACCCTCCGCCTCCGTACCGGCGAGGAGCTGCTGCGCACCCCGGTAGTCCTGCGTGCGCTGCACCAGGTCCAGCACGTCCAGCAGGTCCTGGTCGGGGCCGGGCATGCGGATGTCCAGCTCCTCCTCGCGCGCGAAGCCGTAGTTCGCGGGGTCCGCCGCGTCCGGGTGGCCGGCGGGTACCAGACCGACCGCGCTCCGCCGGCGCCGCAGAATGGGGAGCAGCACCACAGCCAGCATGGCCAGTGCCATCAGGACCCAGAGAATCTCCATGTCTCAAGCGAACCAGACTGCGCCGACAATTGGCCAACCTGTCCCCCCGCCCTGTGGAAAACGCGCGGAGTCGTCCGCGCCGCTACCCTCGGTGCCCATGAGCGACAGGCACATCAGTCAGCACTTCGAGACGCTCGCGATTCACGCGGGCAACACCGCCGATCCCCAGACGGGCGCGGTCGTCCCGCCGATCTACCAGGTGTCGACCTACAAGCAGGACGGCGTCGGCGGGCTGCGCGGCGGATACGAGTACAGCCGCAGCGCGAACCCGACCCGTACGGCCCTGGAGGAGAACCTCGCCGCCCTGGAGGGCGGCCGTCGCGGCCTCGCGTTCGCGTCCGGACTGGCGGCCGAGGACTGCCTGTTGCGTACGCTGCTGCGTCCCGGCGACCACGTGGTGATCCCCAACGACGCGTACGGCGGGACCTTCCGGCTCTTCGCCAAGGTCGCCACCCGGTGGGGTGTGGAATGGTCCGTGGCCGACTCGAGCGACCCCGCCGCCGTGCGGGCCGCGCTGACGCCGAAGACCAAGGCCGTCTGGGTGGAGACGCCCTCCAACCCGCTGCTCGGCATCACCGACATCGCCGCCGTGGCCCAGGTCGCCCGGGACGCCGGCGCCCGGCTCGTCGTCGACAACACCTTCGCCACGCCCTACCTCCAGCAGCCGCTGGCGCTCGGTGCGGACGTCGTCGTGCACTCCCTGACCAAGTACATGGGCGGCCACTCGGACGTCGTCGGCGGCGCGCTGATCGTGGGTGACCGGGAGCTGGGGGAGGAGCTGGCGTTCCACCAGAACGCGATGGGCGCCATCGCCGGTCCCTTCGACTCCTGGCTGGTGCTGCGCGGCACCAAGACGCTGGCGGTGCGCATGGACCGGCACAGCGAGAACGCCACCAAGGTCGCCGAGATGCTCTCCCGGCACGCGCGCGTGACGAGCGTCCTGTACCCGGGGCTGCCGGAGCACCCCGGGCACGAGGTCGCCGCCAAGCAGATGAAGGCGTTCGGCGGCATGGTGTCGTTCCGCGTCGAGGGCGGCGAGGAGGCGGCGGTCGAGCTCTGCAACCGCGCGAAGGTGTTCACGCTGGGTGAGTCCCTGGGCGGTGTGGAGTCGCTGATCGAGCACCCCGGCCGGATGACGCACGCGTCCGCCGCCGGTTCGGCCCTTGAGGTGCCCGCCGACCTGGTGCGTCTGTCGGTCGGTATCGAGAACGTCGACGACCTGCTCGCGGACCTCCAGCAGGCCCTCGGCTAGTCCGACAGTCCGACGAGCAGGGCGGGTTCACCAGCCCTCCCAGCCCGTCACGGGTGGGGTCGTCTCCGACGGCGGCTCCACCCAGGGCTGGACGGTCAGCGCCCACACCGTGAACGCCACGGCGGCGGCGCACAGCACCAGCCACATCAGGCGGCGGGCGGCGGTCCTGCGCCGCAGCATGCGGCCGCCGCGGCGCACCGCCTCCGCGTACAGCTCGGGCGGTACCCGGGGCGGCGACTGCTCCATGATCCGCCGTGCGGCGGCCTCTCGCTGGGGGCGGTTCACCAGCGCCTCCCGATCATCCAGGCGCGGCTCCCGGTCCTCCACGCGCGCGTGCCCGTGCTCCACACGGGTGCGCTCGTGCTGCTCTCGGGTGCGCTCGTGCTGCGCGCGGGTGGGCTGGTGTTCCATGCGCGCGTGCTCGTGCTGCGCGCGGGTGGGCTGGTGCTGCGCGCGGGTGGGCTCGTGCTCCACGCGCGCGTGCCCGCCGCCCCGGCGGCCGTCGTATCGAGTGCCGCGCCCTTCACGGCGTCGCCGCCTTCGCTTCAGCCGCCACCGGGCGGGCCGGCTGCGCGGGCGGGTGCAGCAGGGTGGCCGTCGCACGGTCGCAGACCGTCCGTACGCGTTCCGCGGGCAGGCCCAGCAGGGCGGCCGCCTGTTCCTCGGCGACGCCCTCGTAGAGTCTGAGCACCAGGATCAGGCGTTCCCGCGGGGTGAGCCCGCGCAGAGGGCCCGCGGCGTGCCGGCGGGCCCGGCCGATGCCGCCGCCGTACCGGTGCCAGGACTCGCGGGCGAAGCGGGCGGCCAGGTACTGGCGGGCCCGGTCGTACGGGTCCTCCCCGTGCAGTCGGTCCCAGCACGCGAACGTGTGGGCGAGGGACACGGCCAGCAGGCGCCGCGCGCGCGGATTGTCGCCCGGTGGCTCGGCCGTGAGCAGGGTGGCGGTATGCAGCAGCCGCCCTGCCGCGCCCGCGACGAACGCCTCGAACTCCCGGGCCCGGCGGGCACTGTGGAATGCCTGCCGTTCTCGCACCGCGCCTCCCGCCCAGAGGGCGACGACCCCTGAGTCCCGTAGACGACCCCTGGGTCTCATATCAGGCCAGGGGCGGCCCGCCGGTCAAGAGTTCGGTACGAACCGCCGCGGAAAGGCGTGGAGGGTGGCTCAGGAGGCCGACGACGACTCCGGGCCCGCCACGCCCGGCGGGGCCATACGGGCGGACAGGGCGCCGTTGAAGCGCGCGAGGAGCGCGCAGAACGCCTCACGCTCCTCCGGCGCCCAGTCGTTGGTCAGTTCGGCCATGAGCTGGCGCCGGGAGGACCGGACCTCTTCCAGCCGCGACACGCCGCGCGGGGACAGCTGGAGCACGACCGCGCGTCCGTCCTCGGGGTGCGAGGTCCGCTTGACGAGTCCGGTGTCGACGAGCGGTGCCACCTGCCGGGTGACCGTCGAGGAGTCGATTCCCATACTCGCGGCGAGCGCCTTGACGCCCATCGGGCCCTCTTTGTCGAGGCGGTTGAGCAGCAGGTATGCGGCGCGATCCATGGAGTTGCGCACCTGCCCGACCCCGCCGAGCCGGGTCTGTTCGGCACGACGGGCGAAGAGTGCCACCTCGTGCTGGAGCGTCTCGAGAAGACCGGTGTCACCGGCGGTCGTCATGTCCATCGACATTTCAGGTGTTGTGGGCATGGCCGGGGGCTCACTTCGTGGAGGGCTGCTAATTGGGGGACAGGGTACGCGGCCGGGCGGCGAGGCGTACCGGCGCTGCGCAAAGCGGGTCTCGGAGGTTGGTCACAACGGTCCACGGCGCCCGTGAACTGCGATGCTGGAGACATGAGCTACAGCACGGCCTCCCTTGTCGGACCCGTCACCCTCGACGATGTGCGCGGTGCCCAGAAGATGCTCTCGGGTGTGGCGCGGGTGACGGCGATGGAGGGCAGCAGGCACCTGTCCCAGCTGGTCGGCGCGCCGGTGCACCTCAAGTGCGAGAACCTCCAGCGGACGGGTTCGTTCAAGCTGCGCGGCGCCTACGTCCGTATCGCCGGGCTGCTGCCCGAGCAGCGGGCCGCCGGTGTGGTCGCGGCGAGCGCGGGCAACCACGCGCAGGGTGTGGCGCTGGCGTCGTCACTGCTCGGGGTGGGCTCGACGGTGTTCATGCCGAAGGGCGCCCCGCTGCCGAAGATCAGCGCGACCCGGGACTACGGCGCCGAGGTGCGGCTGCACGGTCAGGTGGTCGACGAGACGCTGGCCGCCGCGCAGGAGTACGCGGAGCGGACCGGCGCGGTGTTCATTCACCCCTTCGACCACCCGGACATCATCGCGGGCCAGGGCACGGTCGGACTGGAGATCCTGGAGCAGTGTCCCGAGGTGCGGACCGTCGTGGTCGGCATCGGCGGGGGCGGGCTGGCGGCCGGGATCGCGGTCGCGGTGAAGGCGCTGCGGCCGGATGTGCGGATCGTGGGCGTCCAGGCGGAGGGTGCGGCGGCGTATCCGCCGTCGCTGGCGGCGGGGCGCCCGGTGGCAGTCGAGCATCCGGCGACGATGGCCGACGGCATCAAGGTCGGGCGGCCCGGTGACGTGCCGTTCGGGATCGTCGGCGAGCTGGTGGACGAGGTCCGCACGGTCTCCGAGGACGAGCTGTCCACCGCGCTGCTCCTCTGCCTGGAGCGGGCAAAGCTGGTCGTGGAGCCGGCCGGGGCGTCTCCGGTGGCGGCGTTGCTGAGTGATCCGGGTGCCTTCGAGGGACCGGTGGTGGCGGTGCTGTCCGGCGGCAACGTGGACCCGGTGCTGATGCAGGGCGTGCTGCGGCACGGCATGGCCGCGCAGGGCCGCTACCTGGCGGTCCGGCTGCGTCTGACGGACCGGCCCGGCGCCCTCGCCACGCTTCTCGGGGTGTTGTCAGTGGTCGACGCTAACGTCCTCGATGTGAGCCACGTCCGGACCGATCCGCGGCTCGGGCTCACGGAGGCGGAGGTCGAACTGCACCTGGAGACGAAGGGCCCGGAGCACTGCGTCGAGGTCGGCCGGGCGCTGCGGGAGGCGGGCTATCCCGTCATCGGCTGACCCGCCATCGACTTGGGTCACTCGTTCGAGCAATTTCATTGTGAGACGCGATACATCGCGTTATGGTGTGTCGTAAATCGCTCGCTGCACAGAGCGAAAAGCACGAACCTAGGCTTTCCGAAGAATCCCCGACGACGTGGAGACTCATATGCCAGGCGCCATCTATGCCGAAGGCCTGGTGAAAACCTTCGGTGACGTAAGGGCTCTGGACGGCGTCGACCTCGACGTTCCCGAAGGCACGGTCCTGGGCCTGCTCGGGCCGAACGGCGCGGGCAAGACGACCGCCGTGCGCTGCCTCACTACCCTGCTGCGACCCGACAGCGGCAAGGCGGTCGTCGCGGGCATCGACGTGCTCAAACAGCCCAACGAGGTACGGCGGTCGATCGGCCTCTCCGGCCAGTTCGCCGCCGTCGACGAATACCTGACCGGCCGGGAGAATCTCCAGATGGTCGGCCAGCTCTACCAGATGAGGGCCAAGGCCGCGAAGGCCCGGGCCGGCGAGCTGCTCGAACAGTTCCACCTCGCGGACGCCGCCGACCGCCCGACGAAGACCTACTCGGGAGGCATGCGCCGCCGGCTCGACCTGGCGGCCGCCCTGGTCGTCTCCCCGCCCGTCATGTTCATGGACGAGCCGACGACCGGCCTCGACCCGCGCAACCGCCAGGAGCTGTGGGAGGTCATCAAACAGCTGGTCGCCCGCGGTACGACCCTGCTGCTGACCACGCAGTACCTGGAGGAGGCCGACCACCTCGCGCACGACATCGCGGTCGTCGACCACGGCCGCGTCATCGCCCGCGGCACCTCCGACCAGCTCAAGGCCCGCACCGGCGGAGAGCGCGTCGAGGTCGTGGTCCACGAACGCGAGCACATGGCGCCGGCCGCCAAGGTGCTCGGAGGGTTCGGCAAGGGCTCGACCACCGTCGAGGAGCACACCCGCAAGCTCACCGTCCCCGTCACCGGCGGCGCCAAGCTGCTCGCCGAGGTCATCCGGGAACTCGACACCCGCGGTATCGAGATCGACGACATCGGCCTGCGCCGCCCCACCCTCGACGACGTCTTCCTCTCCCTCACCGGCCATGTGGCCGAGGTGAAGGAGAACGGCCTCGCGGCCGACGCCGGCCGCGAGGACAAGGACGCCGGCCACACGGCCAAGAAGGAGACCGCCAAGTGAGCGCCACCACCGACGCCGCTCGGGCTGCGGCGCCCACCAACCCCCTCGGCCAGTCCGTCCGGGATTCCCTGGTCATCGCCCGCAGGAACCTAATTCGGATGACCAGGATTCCTGAGATGCTCCTTTTCGGGGTCATCCAGCCAGTTATGTTCGTTGTGCTCTTTACGTACGTCTTCGGTGGCTCCATCAGCATCGGCGGTTCCACCGACCCGCAGCTGTACAAAGAGTTCCTGATGGCCGGGATCTTCGCGCAGACCGTCACCTTCGCCACAGCCGGTGCGGGCGCGGGCATCGCGGACGACATGCACAAGGGGCTGATCGACCGCTTCAGGTCGCTGCCGATGGCGCGGGGGGCCGTCCTCACCGGGCGGACGCTCGCCGATCTCGTGCAGACCACCCTCACGATCGTCGTGCTCGCGGGAGTCGCCCTGATCGTCGGCTGGCGCGCCCACGAGAACATCGGCAAGGTGTTCTGCGGCTTCCTGCTCCTGCTCCTGCTCGGCTACGCGTTCTCCTGGATCGGAGCCGTGATCGGCCTGTCCGTGCGGACCCCGGAGGCGGCGACCTCGGGCGGGTTGATCTGGCTGTTCCCCTTGACGTTCATCTCGAACGCCTTCGTGCCGGTCACCGGCATGCCGACGTTCCTTCAGTATGTCGCCGAGTGGAACCCCTTCAGCGCAACGGTGGCGGGTGCCCGTGAACTCTTCGGGAACGAGATGCCGGGCGTCCCGAAGACAGTTACAGGTGCGTGGCCGATGGAGCACCCGATCTGGGCGTCGCTGATCTGGTCCGTTCTGATCATCGCGGTCTTCCGGACCCTCGCGGTGCGCAAGTACCGCTCGGCCGCCACATGACGACGAGCCCCCGGCGTCACCGGGACGCCGGGGGCTCGTCAACGCCAGACGGCCGACCGGGTGTACCACCGGCCGGGGGAGGGAGACCGGTCAGCCGTTGTAGGGCTCGGCCTTGAGGATCTTCACGGACGCCGGCTTGCCGTTGGGCAGCTCGTACTGCGCGTCCTCGCCGACCTTGTGGCCCATGACGCCCGAGCCCAGCGGGGACTGCGGCGAGTAGGTCTCGATGTCCGAGCTCGCGTACTCGCGCGAGGCGAGCAGGAAGGTCAGCGTGTCGTCCTCGTCACCGTCGAAGGCGATCGTGACGACCATGCCGGGCGCCACCGCGCCATCCGCGGCCGGAGCCTCACCGACCTTGGCGCTCTCCAGCAGCTGGGTCAGCTGGCGCACGCGGAGCTCCTGCTTGCCCTGCTCCTCCTTCGCCGCGTGGTACCCGCCGTTCTCGCGCAGGTCCCCCTCCTCGCGGGCCGCGGCGATCTTGGCAGAGATCTCGGTGCGCGCAGGACCAGTAAGGTATTCAAGCTCCTCCTTGAGCTTGTTGTACGCCTCCTGGGTCAGCCAGGTGACGTTCTCGCTGGTCTGGGTCACGGGTGCTCCTCGTTGGTACTGGGAATACAAATCAACGCCCTACCCAGAAGGATGTTCCTTCACGGAAGGGCGAAACCACGAGCCTAACAATTCAGTGGCCAAAGGGGGAGGACATAAGCCACCAGATTCATGTCACCGCAGGTCAGTGCCCAGGTATTGGCGCCGACCGGGCTCTGCGGGATCAGTCCGCGTGGCAGCCGAGCAGCTCGGCCGTCGTGCCGGCGGCCTTGGTCCGCAGGGTGACGACCTTGTCGACGCGCGTGGAGTCCCCGTCGAAGCGGAAGTCGGCCCGGCCCACCTCGTCGCCGTCCTCCGCCTGGGAACGCACCGTGCAGTAGCCGGCGACACCGGCGTCCTTGCGGACCTCCAGGCGTACCTGCACCGAGTCCTCGGCGAGCTCGAACCCGATCAACTCGCCGCTGATCTTGTTCTGTCCGACGTAGTGGTAGCCGAACCAGCCGATCACGGCGAGCAGGACGGCACCGAGCACGGCGCCGACGATCTTGAGCGTGCGGTCGGCCCGTTCGTCCGAGGAGCGGCCGTACCGGCTCTCGGGCGTCTGCGTGCTCGCCGTACTCATGATCGTCCTCTCGGCAGGAGCGGGACGGGCGTGTCCCGGAAGGGGCCCCGGCACCCGGTCTTCCCGGGCTCCGGAATTATTCGGCTCCCGATTCGGTCACTATAGAAGCCGCCGATTGCGCCGACGCACACGGGCGCCGACTGACCGAGGATTGAGTCTTGACTGACCAGCTGCGACTGATGGCCGTGCACGCCCACCCCGACGACGAGTCGAGCAAGGGCGCGGCCACCATGGCGAAGTACGTGTCCGAGGGGGTGGACGTGCTGGTGGTGACCTGCACGGGCGGGGAGCGCGGCTCCATCCTCAACCCCAAGCTCCAGGGCGACGCGTACATCGAGGAGAACATCCACGAGGTGCGCAAGAAGGAGATGGACGAGGCCCGGGAGATCCTGGGCGTGCGGCAGGAGTGGCTCGGCTTCGTCGACTCCGGCCTGCCCGAGGGCGACCCGCTGCCGCCGCTGCCGGGCGGCTGCTTCGCCCTGGAGGACGTCGACAAGGCGGCCGGTGAGCTGGTGCGGAAGATCCGCTCCTTCCGTCCCCAGGTGATCACCACCTACGACGAGAACGGCGGCTATCCGCACCCCGACCACATCATGACCCACAAGATCACGATGGTGGCCTTCGAGGGCGCGGCCGACACCGAGAAGTACCCGGAGAGCGAGTACGGGGCGGCGTACCAGCCGCAGAAGGTGTACTACAACCAGGGCTTCAACCGCCCGCGCACCGAGGCGCTGCACAGCGCGCTGCTGGAGCGCGGCCTGGAGTCGCCCTACGGGGACTGGCTCAAGCGCTGGTCACAGTTCGAGCGCAAGGAGCGCACGCTCACCACGCACGTGCCGTGCGCCGACTTCTTCGAGACCCGGGACCGGGCGCTGATCGCGCACGCCACGCAGATCGATCCCGAGGGGGGCTGGTTCCGGGTGCCGATGGACATCCAGAAGAAGGTCTGGCCCACCGAGGAGTACGAGCTCGCGAAGTCCCTCGTGGACACCTCCCTCCCCGAGGACGACCTCTTCGCGGGCATCCGGGACAATGCCTGACATGAGTGCAAGCGCAAGCATGGCAATGACGCACCTCGTCACTCTCGCCGAACTCGACGAGGACAAGGTCACGCCCGGTGTCCTCGGGTTCATCGTCTTCGCGGTGATGGCCCTGGCGGTGTGGGGGCTGATGCGGTCCATGAGCCGGCACATGGGGAAGGTGGACTTCAAGGAGGCGCCGGACGCCGACGCGGATGCCTCCGGCGGTGAGCCGGTGAAGCCGCAGCGGGGTTAGCGGCGCAGCGGTGCCGAAACGGGCCGCAGGTGCGTGACGCTGCCCGGCGCGGCTCTGAACGCCGGGTGGGTGACGCGGCCCGGCGTTGCGGGGTGCCGCCGCGCCCACCCGTGCCGCCCTAGCGGCACGACTGCCCGCAGTTGTGCGGCACGGACTGCCCGCAGCGGCGCGGCGCGACTCGCGGCTACGCCGTCACCGCCACCCCCATCACCTCCCGTGCCTGGCGGTTCGGGACCATGCCCAGGTGCCAGGCCTGCCAGCCGGATTCCAGTCGGACGCCGCGTTCCAGGAGGAGCTGGTACGCCTCGATGTAGTCGTCCAGCTTGGCGTCCCGGGCCGGGTGGCGGGCGCGGGACAGTTGGGCGAGTTCCTCCTGCGCCACCGCCGTGCCGACCTCCACGCCGCCCGGAGCGGCGTACGGCAGAAGCGTGCAGCGCAGGAAGCGGGCCCAGTCGTCGCCCCGCCGGTCGCCGTACGCCGCGAAGAGTGCCACCGCCTCGTCACAGAGCGCCAGCGCCTGCGGCGTACGGGCGTTGCCCGCGTCCACGACCGCCAGCTCCAGGCAGGTCCACGCCTCGCCGTGGCCGACACCGATGCGCCGGAAGTCCGCGCGGGCGTCGACCAGGAGCTGCCGGGCGAAGCCGGAGTTGCGGAGCGAACCGGTCTGGGCGGCGCGCTGGTCGCGGGTGACCCGCGCCGAGTGGTGCCGGGCGCAGGCCAGGCCGTACACGTCGCGCATCCGGGAGAACATCGTCCGGGAGCGTTCCAGCTCGCGCACCGACTGATCCAGGGCTCCGGTCTCCTCCAGCGCCTGGCCGACGTAGTAGACCGTCCACGCCTCGCCGCGCGCGTCCTCGTTCTCCCGGTGCCGGGCCGCCGCCCGCCGCAGCTCCTCGACCGCCTCGAAGGCGTCGCCGTCCACCAGACGCGCCCGCGCCAGCTGGGTCAGCGCCCAGGCCTCGCCCCGCGCGTCCTGGGTGCGGCCGTACAGCTCCAGGGCCGCGCGCAGGTCCGCTTCCGCGCGCGGTACGTCGCCCATGCGCAGGTGCAGCTGGCCGAGCTGGAAGTGGGCCCACGCCTGGCCGTGCACCGACTCGCCGGCGCGGTGCAGCACCAGTGACTCGGTGAGCAGGTCCAGGGCCTCCGCGAGCCGGGCCCGGTCGCGCTGCACCGCCGCCAGCGCGTGCAGTGTCCACGCCCGGTCCGTGTCCAGCTCGGGCGAGACCTGGAGGTCCAGCGCCTCCCGCAGTTTCGCCGCCGCCTCGGTCAGGTTGCCCTGGTGGTGCAGCGTGATGCCCAGCGAGCACAGCGCGCGGGCCGCCCCCGCGTCGTGGTGGGCCTCCATGTACAGGTCGACCACGGAGGTGAGCGTCGTCCGCGCCTTGTCCAGCTCGCCGAGCTGCCGGGCCGCGATACCGGTACGCCACTGCACCGAACGCACCAGCAGCCCCTGGTCCACGGACTGCGCCAGCTCGCTGATCTCACCCAGCCGGTAGAGGTCGCCGCGCAGCAGGCAGTAGTCGCACAGCGCGCCCAGCAGGTTCAGCACCGCGCCCTGGTCGACGCCCTCCGCGTGTCTGAGCGTCGCCGTGATGAAGCTCGACTCGTCGTCCAGCCAGCGCAGTGCCTCGTCCAGGGACGTGAAGCCGTAGCTGCCGAACTGGTTCGAGCGGGTCGACATGTTGCCGTCGACCAGGCGCAGTACCGAGTCCGCCAGCTCGGCGTAGTTGGCGATCAGCCGCTCCTGCGCCGCCGTCCGCTCGGCCGGCTCCTCCTCGTCGGCGAGCCGGGCCCGGGCGAAGGCGCGCACCACGTCGTGCAGCCGGTAGCGGCCGGCCCGGACGTGGTCGAGCAGACCCGCCCGTGACAGCGCCGCCAGCTGCCGCGCCGCCTCCGTCTCGTCCGTGGCCAGCAGCGCGGCGGCGGCAGCGGCACCCAGCGAGGTGCGGCCGGCCAGCGCCAGCCGGCGCAGCAGCCGCCGGGCCGGCTCCGGCTGGTCGGTGTAGCGCAGCCACAGCGCCCGCTCGACCGGCTCCACCGGCCCGTAGGCGCCCAGGTCGGTGGCCAGGGCGCGGGCGGAGCGCGGCCCCAGCGACGACCCCGCCACCCGCAGCGCCAGCGGCAGGCCGCCGCACAGCTGCCGGATCCCGTCGGTGGACTCGGCGTCGTAGGGCCCCGAGGCGTCCTGGGCGGCCGCCCCCAGCAGTTCCTCCGCGCCCGCCGCGTCCAGTGCCTCGACCGGGAGGTCGTACACCCGGGCGGGCAGGTCGGGCGGCAGCCGGAGTGCCTCCCGCGCGGTGACCAGCACCAGGCTGTCCGAGCGCTCCGGCACCAGCGTGCGCACCTGCTCGGCGTCCGAGGCGTCGTCCAGGACGACGACGACCGGGACGCCCGCCAGGTGCTGGTGGTACAGCTCGCTGAGCCGTTTGACCTGCTGGGCCGCCGAGGACCGCTCACGGAACAGCAGTTGCTCGCGGGGCGCGCCGAGCCGGTTCAGCAGATGCAGCAGGGCGTCCCGCGTGCTCAGCGGCGACTCGTCGGCCGACGCGGGACCGTCCCCGCGCAGATCGACCACGCACGCCCCGCGGAAGTAGTCCCGCAGCTCATGGGCGGCGCGTACCGCGAGCGTCGTACGGCCGCTGCCGGGCAACCCGTGCAGCACGACCACCGTCGGCTTCGTCTCCGTGCTCGCGCGGGCCGCCTGCACCCACTGCCGCAGCCGCGCCATCTCCTGCCGACGGCCCGCGAAGGTGCCCTCCGGCTCCGGGAGTTGCGCGAACGACTGTTCCAGCGCGCTGCGTCCCCGGGCCGCGGCGCTCTTGTCGGCACCCCGCAGCTTCGGCCCGGTCTTCTTCGGCCCGGTGGACGCGGCGAGCATCCGCTGCTGGTCCAGGAACGGCCGGATGCCGCGTACCTCCAGGGCCGTCAGCCACTGCAACCGCAACTGCTCGGGCCCGCCGGGCTGGCTGACGGCCCCGGCGCGGTGATGGGCGGCCGGTACGTGCGAGCCGACGACCTTCACCACGGTCGCCGCGGCGCCGACGACCCCGACGGCCACTCCCGCGCCCACCGCCGTGCCCGTGCCGGTGCCGAGCGCAATGTCGGCCACCACCGTGGCGACCGCCGCCACGGCTGCCACCAGCAGGGGGGTGCCGGCGCCCTCGCGGGCGTAGCGCTGCCGGAAGGTGAGCCGGCCGGCCGCCGCCTCGTCGAGGGCGCGGGTGTAGGCCTCGTACTCCTCGGCGGCCGTGCCCGCCATCGCGTCCAGCGACCCGCGCGCCCGGGACAGCAGCACGTTCCCGTCCGTGCGCCCGCCCGAGCGCCGTACCTCCTCCTCCACGGCCCGCCCCAGTAGCCGCTCGGCCTCCGACCGATGACTGTCCCGCATGTCGCGCCCCCTCCGGCGGCATCGGTGTCACCCGGGTGTCCCCAGACCTCGCTGGGGCTCTCCCGGCCCGTCCCGGGTCCTTCCCCAGTTGTGCCTCGGTCAAGTGTCCTGCGACGGGGAGACCCTGAGGAGGTTTCCCCCGCAGGCCCGGGGCAGTCGACGAATTCCCCTCTTGACCCCGGTGACCGCGGCCACTAATTCCTGCGCGACCGCGGCCTCACCGGCACCAAGAAGGGTTGTGCCGAGGGGGAATGCGGCGCCTGCTCGATCCTCGTGGCCCGCCCCGGGGTGAACAAGCCCACCGACTGGGTGCCGGTCAACGCCTGCCTGGTTCCGGTCGCGGCGCTCGACGGTCAGGAGGTCGTCACCTCCGAAGGTCTCGCCACCGTCGGCGAGCCGGGCACGCCGCCCGCCCTGCACCCGGTGCAGGAGGAGATGGCGGTCCGCGGCGGCTCCCAGTGCGGCTACTGCACGCCGGGCTTCGTCTGCAGCATGGCCGCCGAGTACTACCGGCCCGACCGCTGCGCGCACGCGGCCGTCGGCACCGACGACTCCGTCGGCACCGACGCCGAGCACGGCCCGAACGGCTTCGATCTGCACGCCCTCAGCGGTAACCTGTGCCGCTGCACCGGTTACCGCCCGATCCGCGACGCGGCCTTCGCCGTCGGCACGCCCACCGACGAGGACCCGCTGGCGCGGCGCCGTGAGCAGTCCCCGCCCGCGCCGGTCGCCACCGAATACCACCAGGACGACGGCGAGTTCCTGCGGAGGGGACGCAGGTGGCCGCGACCACGCTGGGCATCCCGTTGCACAAGGTGCGCCTCGCCCCGACGCGGACCGACAAGGTGCCCAACACCTCCGCCACCGCGGCCAGTTCCGGGGCGGACCTCAACGGTGGGGCGATCAAGAACGCCTGTGAGCAGCTGCGCGAGCGGCTGCTGCAGGTGGCGGCGAGCCGGCTGGGAGGCCGGCGTGCTGGTGACCGTCGCGACCGTGCGCGGCCACGCCCCGCGCGACGCCGGTGCGAAACTCGTCGTGGGGCGGACCGGGACGTGGGGCTCCGTCGGCGGCGGCAACATCGAGGCCGTCGCGATCGACCGGGCCCGGGAGATGATCGCCGCGGCCAGGCCGGGACCGGAGTTGATCGACTTCGCCCTGAACGACAAGGTGACCAACCAGCACGGCGTGCAGTGCTGCGGCGGCACGGTTTCGGTGCTGCTGGAACCGCTGCCGGTGGTACGGGCCGTGGCCGTCTTCGGTGTCGGGCACGTCGGGCTCGAACTGGCGCGCATCCTGGCCCGTCAGGACCTCGACCTCCACCTGGTCGACAACCGCTCCGACATGCTCACCGAGGAGCGGCTCGACGTGCTGGCGGACGCGGTGGCGCAGGTGCACGTGCACCACACGCCGCTGCTGCCCGAGGAGGTGCTGGACCGGTTGCCGCACGGCACCCACATCCTGATCATGACGCATGACCACGCCGAGGACACCGCGCTGTGCGACGCCGCCCTGCGTACCGCTCACCTCGGTTCCATCGGGCTGATCGGATCGGCGGCCAAGTGGGTGCGGTTCCGTAAGCGTCTGGCCGCCGAGGGCGGTCATGACGAGGCCACCATCGACCGGATCAAGACCCCGATCGGGCTGGCCGACATCACCGGCAAGGAACCCGCGACGATCGCCGTGAGCGTCGCGGCGGACCTGCTGCGCACCTTCGAGGGCGAGAGCGAGAACGAGGCCGAGGCCGAGGCCGAGGCCGAGGCCGAGGGAAACCGACAGGGCCAGCGCGACCGACAGGGCCAGGGCGGCCACGGACGGGGGGCGACGGCCGGCCGGGCCTGCCGGACCGGCGCGGCCGGGCCGGAGCCATCAGGCCAGGGCCAGGACACCGCTGAGGACGGCGGCGATGGCGAAAGCGGTAAGTCCCAGGAACGTCTCCATCAGCGTCCAGGTCTTCAGCGTCGTACGGATGTCGATGCCCATGTACCGGTTGAAGAGCCAGAAGCCGGAGTCGTTGACGTGTGACAGCACCGTGCCGCCCGCCGCCACCGCCACGACGACGAGCGCGATCTCCGGCTGGGACAGGTCCGACTCGCGTATGAGCGGCGCGACGATCGGCGCCGTGGTCACGATCGCGACCGTCTTCGAACCGAGCGCCACCCGCAGGACCGTGGCGATGAGGAACGCGAGCACCACGGCCGGCAGCGCCGTCGAACCCATGAGGTCCGCAAGCGCGTCCCCGGCGTTCGACCGCTCCAGGACGGCACCGAAGACACCACCCGCGCCGGTCACCAGCAGCACCAGCGCCACCGGGCCCAGCGACGCCGAGGCCGCCGTCTCGATGCGCGCCATGCTGATGCCGCCCCGCACTCCGAGCACCCAGATCGACAGAAGCGTGGCGACGGTCAGGGCGATGATCGGGGAGCCGATGAACTCGAGAGCCGTGCGCAGCGCGCCCTCGTCGAAGACCAGGCCGGCGAAGGTGTGCAGCATGATCAGCAGCACCGGCAGGAGGATCACGAGGACGGTGACGCCCAGCGAGGGCTGCGGCGGCGAGGTGTCCCCAGCCCCCGGCCCCTGCGAGTCGTCCCCCGCCGTTAGGCTCTCCCTCTCCCCGGCGCCCCTCTCCCCGGCGCCCTTCTCCGACGAGAGCCCGCGCGCGTGCTCGGGGACCGGGACGTTCAGCCGGTCCCCGATCCTGGTGCCGAAGAGATAGGAGCCGATGAACCAGGCCGGAAGGCCGCAGATCAGTCCCATGACGGTCACCCAGCCCAGGCTGGCGCCGAGCAGCCCGGCGGCGGCGACGGGACCCGGGTGCGGCGGCAGCACCGCATGCATGATGGCCAGGCCGCCGACGGCGGGCAGCGCCACGCTGATCAGTGAGCGGCCCGAGCGCTCCGCGACCGCGTAGATCAGCGGAATCAGCAGGATGAAGCCGACGTCGAAGAAGACCGGCACGCCCACCAGGAGCGCGGTGAGCCCCACGGCGAGCGGAGCCCGCTTCTCCCCGAAGGCCGCGAGGAGTCTCCCGGAGAGCACTTGCACGGCGCCGGACTCCTGCATGACCCGGCCCAGCATCGCGCCGAGGGCGACGATGACGGCGATCTCGCCCAGGGTGTCGCCCATGCCCTGTTCGAGTACGCCGGGCAGTTCGTCGAGGCTGATTCCGGCGGCGGCGGCGAAGCCGATGCTCACCACGAGCAGGGCGAGGAAGGCGTGCAGCTTCACTTTGATGACGAGGAGGAGCAGCAGCGCGACCCCGCCCGCCACCAGCAGCAGCAGCGCCCAGGGCGGCAGGTCCCAGGTGGTGGTCGGCGCATCGGCCGCCAGCGTGTACCAGGGCAGCGGGGATATGAGATCCGATGGTGCAGTAGGCATCGTTGCCTCCTGTCGGGCATGGATGACCCGGCGGGCCGTGAGCGGCTCGCCTGCCGGGTGAGGACAGCGCGGGGCCGGTGGCTGCCGGCCCGCGGAAAGCTCAGTCCCGGTCGAGAGCCGGGCGCTTGGGATCGAAGGACCAGCCGGGTACGAGGTGGCGCATCGCCACCGCGTCGTCGCGGGCGCCGAGTCCTTCGCGTTCGTACAGCTCGTGGGCGGCCGCGACCTGCTCCTCGTCCAGCTCGACGCCGAGGCCGGGGGCCTCGGGGACGCGCAGCAGCCCGTCACTGATGGTGAGCGGATCGCGGGTGAGGTGCTGGCCGTCCTGCCAGATCCAGTGCGTGTCGATCGCCGTGATCTCGCCGGGCGCCGCGGCGGCGACGTGAGTGAACATCGCCAGCGACACGTCGAAGTGGTTGTTCGAGTGCGAGCCCCAGGTGAGCCCCCACGCCTGGCACAGCTGCGCCACCCGCACCGAGCCGCTCATCGTCCAGAAGTGCGGATCGGCGAGCGGGATGTCCACGGCGTCCGTGCGCAGCGCGTGGGCGAGTTGCCGCCAGTCCGTGGCGATCATGTTGGTGGCGGTGGGCAGACCGGTGGCCCGCCGGAACTCCGCCATGGTCTCCCGGCCGGAGTAGCCGTCCTCGGCGCCGCACGGGTCCTCCGCGTAGGCGAGGACGTCCCGCAGGCCGCGGCCGACCCGGACGGCCTCCGCCAGCCGCCATGCCCCGTTGGGGTCGAGGGTGACGCGTGCCTCGGGGAAGCGCCGCGCGAGCGCGGTGACCGCCGCCGCCTCCTCCTCGGCGGGCAGCACCCCGCCCTTGAGCTTGAAGTCGCGGAAGCCGTACCGCGCGTGCGCGGCCTCCGCCAGCCGTACGACGGCCTCCGGGGTGAGCGCCTCCTCGTGCCGCAGCCGCAGCCAGGTGTCGGCCGGGTCCGCGGTGTCCCGCTCGTCCTCCGGGCCGAGATAGCCGAGGTCGGTGCGATCGCGGTCACCGATGTAGAAGAGGTAGCCCAGCACGGGTACCTCGGTGCGCTGCTGCCCTTCACCGAGCAGCTCGGCGACCGGCACGCCCAGGTACTTGCCGTGCAGGTCCAGCAGCGCCGACTCGATGGCCGTGGCGGCGTGCACGGCCACGCGCAGGTCGAAGGTCTGCGCCCCGCGCCCGCCGGAGTCGCGGTCCGCGAACCGCGCCTGCACCTGCGCGACGAGGGAGCGCAGCCGGGCCACCGGCCGGCCGGCGACGAGCTCGGCGGCCGCCTCCAGCGTGCGGCGGATCGCCTCGCCGCCGGGTACCTCACCGAGCCCCGTCCTGCCGTCCGAGTCGGTGAGGATCACCAGGTTGCGGGTGAAGTAGGGGCCGTGCGCGCCGCTCAGGTTGAGCAGCATGCTGTCCCGGCCCGCGACCGGGACGACGCGCACCGAGGCGACCGTCGGCCCGTGGTCTGTGACTGCCATGTTCTTCTCCGCTTTCACGTGGACTCAGTGCCGGCCCGGTACGCCGTCGACGCGGCGCCACAGACCTTCGGGGTTGCCGTCCGCCAGCGGACGGGGCAACAGCTCGGCGGGCAGGTCCTGGTACGCCACCGGGCGCAGGTAGCGCTCGATGGCGAGGGAGCCGACCGAGGTACTGCGGCCGTCGGACGTGGCGGGGAAGGGGCCGCCGTGCACCATGGCGTGGCCCACCTCGACCCCGGTCGGCCAGCCGTTGAACAACACGCGGCCGGCGCCGCGCTCGAGGACGGGCAGCAGGGCGTGTGCGGCGTCCAGATCGCGTTCGGCGGTGTGCACGGTCGCGGTGAGCTGCCCCTCCAGGGCGCGCAGCACGTCGGCGACCTGTCCGAGGTCGCGGCAGCGCACCACGAGAGCGGCGGCGCCGAACATCTCCTGCTGCAGCGCCGGCTCGGCGACGAAGTCGTCGGCGCCGACCGCCGACAGGCGGGCCTGGCAGGGGCTGGCGCTGTCCGGGGACCCGCCGTGCGCGAGGCGGGTCACGGCGTGGTGCGCGCCGACCGCCTCGGCCCGCGTGCGGTACGACGCGGCGATGTCCGGCGTGAGCATCGTGGCCCCGGCGTGGCCCTCGACGGCCCCGGCCGCCGCCGCGAGGAACGTGTCGAGCCCCGGACCGTCCACCGCCAGGACCAGCCCCGGGTTGGTGCAGAACTGGCCGGCGCCCAGTGTCAGGGAGCCCACGAAGCCCTCGGCGAGGTCCCGCGCTCGCTCGTCCAGCGCGCCCGGCATCAGGACGACGGGGTTGACGCTGCTCATCTCGGCGTACACCGGGATGGGAACGCCACGTTCGGCGGCCGTGCGCATCAGTGCCAGCCCGGCGGCACGGGAGCCGGTGAACCCGACGGCCCGGATACGCCGGTCGGCCACGAGCCGGGTGCCGAGCGTGGGGCCGTCACCGATCAGGAGTGAGAAGACGCCCTCCGGCAGCCCGCACTCCCGGACGGCCGAACGCAGGGCTCCGGCCGCCAGTTCGGACGTGCCCAGATGCGCGTCGTGCGCCTTGACGACGACGGGGCACCCGGCGGCGAGTGCCGATGCGGTGTCGCCGCCGAGGACGGAGAACGCGAGCGGGAAGTTGCTCGCCCCGAACACGGCGACGGGGCCGAGGGGGATGCGCCGCTGCCGGATGTCGGGTCGCGGCTGGGGGGTGCGGTCCGGCAGTGCGGGGTCGATGCGGGCCCCCTGCCAGGTGCCCTCGCGCAGCTCCGCGGCGAACAGCCGAAGCTGCCCGGTGGTCCGCCCCACCTCGCCGGTCAGCCGGGGCACGGGCAGCCCGCTCTCCAGGTGGGCCCGCTCGACGACGGTGTCCGTCAGCGCGGTGAGCTTGTCGGCGACGCGCTCCAGGAAGCGGGCGCGCTCCTCGGGGGTGGTGGCGCGGTAGGTGTCGAAGGCGTCCTCGGCGAGCCGGCAGGCGCGGTCGACGTCCTCGGCATCGCCGTGGCGGTAGGCGGGGTCGAGCGGCTCGCCGGTGCACGGGTTCACGGAGCGGACCTCCGCGCCACCGCCGGTGACGCGGCTCGCTCCCAGGAACATCGTGCCCTGTGGTTCGGTCTCGGGGGTCTCTTCGGGGGCCGGCGAAGGCATGCGGTCCTTTCGTACGGAGCGTACGGGCCTGGGGAACGGGGGGAGAGGGGGCGGGTCGCGGTCAGGCGGGGAGGCCGGGCAGCCGCTCGATCAGCGCGGAGAGTTCGGTGAGCTCCCCCGCGGTGAGGTCGGTGAGCGGCGGGCGCACGGGGCCGGCCCCGTGGCCGACGGCCGTCATGCCCGCCTTCACGATGCTCACCGCGTAGCCGGGCCGCCGGTTGCGGATCTCCGTGTACGGCAGCACGAAGTCGTTCAGCATCCGCGCGACGTCCTCGCGGCGGTGCTCCCGCACGGCGTCGTAGAAGGAGAGGGCGAATTCGGGTGCGAAGTTGAGGAGGGCGGAGGAGTAGGTGGTGACGCCGAGTTCGAGGTACGGCAGTGCGAACATCTCGGCGGTCGGCAGCCCGCCGATGTAGGTGAGCCGGTCGCCGAGGCGGGTGTGGATCCGCGTCATGGCCTCGACGTCGCCGACGCCGTCCTTGTAGCCGATCAGGTTGGGGCACGCCTCGGCGACGCGCGCGAGGGTGTCGGCGCCGTACACGGCGTTGGCCCGCCCGTACACGACGACGCCGAGGGAGGTGGCGCGGCAGACGGCCTCGACGTGGGCGGCCAGTCCCTCCTGGGACCCCTCGGTGAGGTAAGGGGGGAAGAGCAGGATCCCGTCGGCGCCCGCCCGCTCGGCGGCGGCGGCGAACTCGCAGGCGGTGCGGGTGCCGTAGCCGGCGGGCGCGAGGATCGGGGTGCCCTCGGGGGCGCTCTGCACGGCGGCGGCGGTGACCTGCTCGACCTCGCCGGGGGTGAGTGAGAAGAACTCACCGGTTCCGCCGGCGGCGAAGAGGCCCCCGACCTGGTATTTCCCGAGCCGGGTGATGTTCGCGCGGTAGGCGTCCTCGTCGAAGGAGAGATCGTCCGCGAAGTGCGTCACGGGGAACGACAGCAAGCCGGAGCCGATCCGGTGGCCGAGTTCGACGGGGGAGAGGGAGGACATGGCTGCGATGCTCCAGGTGTGGACGGAGGGGCGGGTCGGACGCGGCTCCCCCCGGAAGGTGGCAGGAGCCACGCGAAAACCCGCCCGGCCGAGGAAGGCCGGGCTCGGTGGCGGCGGTCCGCTCCGGGCACCCCGCGGATCACCGGCGGGAAGGTGCGCGGTGTCGGTCGTGGTGTCCGGAAGGGTCTCGCCGTCGGCGTTCCGACGAAGTTAAGGTCGTTTCTGATCCACGTCCAACATCTGTTTTGGATCCAGTGATACTCGGAGAGCATGAATGTTCACCCTCGCGCAGTTGACCAGTTTCGTCGCCGTGGCCGAGGAGCTGCACTTCACGCGAGCCGCCGAGCGCCTCCGGATGACCCAGCCGCCGCTGAGCCGCCAGATCCAGCTGCTGGAGAGCGAACTGCGGGTGGAGCTCCTCGACCGAACGACGCGTTCGGTCCGGCTGACCCCGGCCGGGCGCACCTTCTTCAACGAGGCCCGCCGCATCCTGCGCCAGGCGCACGACGCGGCCCTCGCTGTCCGCCAGGTCTCCGCCGGCCAGGCCGGGGTGGTGGCCGTGGGCTTCACCGCCGCGAGCGCCTACTCGAGTCTCGGCCGGCTCCTCGAAACGGCACGCGGCGCCGTCCCGGACGCGGACATCGTGCTGCGTGAGATGGTCACCCGGGACCAGTTGGAGGCCATCGCCGAAGGCGCCCTCGACCTGGGCATGGTTCGCCCCGCCGCCACCACCGGCGCCGAGCTCGTCTCCCGTCCGGCCGCCCGGGAGGCCCTCCTCGCCGCCCTGCCGGTCGGCCACCGGCTGGCCGAACAGAGCGCGGGCCTGCACATCACCGACTTCGACGGTCAGGAGCTGCTGATGTACGCGCCCGTCGAGGCGCGCTACTTCCACGAGCTGCTGATCAGTGTCTTCCGCGCCGCGGGCGTCATGCCCGAGTTCACCCACTACCTCACGCAGGTGCACAGCATCCTGGCGATGGTCAACGCGGGCTGGGGCGTCGCGCTCGTCCCCGAGACGGCCGCGCAGGCGCGTTTCCCGGGCGTGGTCTTCCGGCCCGTGGGTCTGGCCGCGCCCGCCTCGGTCGAGCTGAACCTGGTCTGGCGGAAGAACAACGACAATCCCGCGCTGCACGTCCTCCTCCAGCACCTGTGACGCCGCGCGGTACGACCACGGAGGTGCTGGCGCCGAAGACGCCCGGACCGCCACCGGCCGGGCGAGGACCCGAGGACCGGAAGGCGGCGCCGGGAGCGCGCCGGCCCCGAGCAGTGCGTGTGCGTACGCCCGGAGACCGCTTCCTCGCCCGGAGAGCACTTCCGGGTGGAGACCGCTTCCACGGGTGGAGAGCACTTCCACGCCCGGAGACCGCTTCCACGGGCGCGGGAAGGCGGACGAAGGCCCCATCCGCGCGTCACCCCCCCCGTGGCGTATCGGCGGGGCGGCGGCGCGTGCGCGAGGATGGAGGTATGCCGAACCGACTTGCGCAGGCGACGTCCCCGTACCTCCTCCAGCACGCGGAGAACCCGGTCGACTGGTGGCCGTGGGAGGACGCCGCCTTCGAAGAGGCCCGGCGCCGCGACGTGCCCGTCCTGCTGAGCGTCGGCTACTCCGCGTGCCACTGGTGCCACGTGATGGCGCACGAGTCCTTCGAGGACGGCCCCACGGCCGACTTCCTCAACTCCCACTTCGTGAGCGTCAAGGTCGACCGCGAGGAGCGTCCCGACGTCGACGCCGTCTACATGGAGGCCGTACAGGCGGCGACCGGGCAGGGCGGCTGGCCCATGACCGTGTTCCTCACCCCGGACGCCGAGCCCTTCTACTTCGGCACCTACTACCCGCCCGAGCCCCGGCACGGCATGCCGTCCTTCCGCCAGGTGCTCCAGGGCGTGCACCAGGCCTGGGCCGAGCGCCGGGACGAGGTCACCGAGGTCGCGGGGAAGATCGTGCGGGACCTCGCCGGACGGGAGATCTCCTACGGCGACGCGCAGCCCCCCGGGGAGGCGGAACTCGGGCAGGCGCTCCTCGGTCTCACCCGGGAGTACGACCCGCAGCGCGGCGGGTTCGGCGGGGCGCCGAAGTTCCCGCCGTCCATGGTGGTCGAGTTCCTGCTGCGCCACCACGCCCGCACCGGCGCCGACGGCGCGCTGGAGATGGCGCGCGACACCTGCGAGCGGATGGCGCGCGGCGGGATCTACGACCAGCTGGGCGGCGGCTTCGCCCGGTACTCCGTCGACCGCGACTGGGTCGTGCCGCACTTCGAGAAGATGCTCTACGACAACGCCCTGCTGTGCCGCGTCTACGCTCACCTGTGGCGCGCCACGGGCTCGGACCTCGCCCGCCGCGTCGCCCTGGAGACCGCCGACTTCATGGTGCGTGAACTGCGCACCGCGGAGGGCGGCTTCGCCTCCGCGCTGGACGCCGACAGCGACGACGGCACGGGCAGGCACGTCGAGGGCGCGTACTACGTGTGGACGCCCGCGCAGCTCACCGAGGTCCTCGGGGCCGACGACGCCGCGCTCGCCGCGCAGTACTTCGGCGTGACCGAGGAGGGCACCTTCGAGCACGGGTCGTCGGTGCTGCAACTGCCGAGGCAGGAGGGCGTGTTCGACGCCGAGCGCATCTCCTCCGTCCGGGAGCGGCTGCTGGCCGCGCGGGCCGGGCGCCCCGCCCCGGCCCGGGACGACAAGGTGGTCGCCGCCTGGAACGGCCTCGCGATCGCCGCGCTCGCAGAGACGGGCGCCTACTTCGAGCGCCCCGACCTGGTGGAGGCCGCCGTCGCCGCCGCCGACCTGCTCGTGCGGCTGCATCTCGACGAGCAGGCCCGGCTCTTCCGCACCAGCAAGGACGGCCGGGCGGGCGCCAACGCGGGGGTGCTGGAGGACTACGCCGACGTGGCGGAGGGGTTCCTCTCGCTCGCGTCGGTCACCGGGGAGGGCGTCTGGCTGGACTTGGCCGGCCTGCTGCTCGACCACGTCCTCACCCGCTTCACCGACGAGTCCGGCTCCCTCTACGACACCGCGGCCGACGCCGAGCAACTGATCCGCCGCCCCCAGGACCCCACCGACAACGCCACCCCGTCCGGCTGGTCCGCGGCCGCGGGCGCCCTGCTGTCCTACGCCGCGCACACCGGCTCCGAGCCGCACCGCACCGCCGCCGAGCACGCCCTCGGCGTGGTGAAGGCGCTCGGCCCGAGGGTTCCGCGCTTCGTCGGCTGGGGGCTGGCCGCCGCCGAGGCGCTGCTCGACGGGCCGCGCGAAGTCGCCGTCGTCGGGCCGGGGCTGGACGACAGCGCCGCGAAGGGCCTGCACCGTACGGCGCTGCTGGGGACGGCGCCGGGAGCGGTCGTCGCCTTCGGTGCCGAGGGCAGCGACGAGTTCCCCCTGTTCGCCGACCGGCCCCTGGTGGACGGGGCACCGGCCGCGTACGTCTGCCGGAACTTCACCTGTGACGCGCCGACGACCGACCCGGAGCGGCTGCGTACCGCGCTGGGTGTAGCCGTGAGCAGCTAAAACGACATAAACGGAAGCATCTGATACGAGACCGGCGGGCGAATTGTTCAGACCTGGTCCTCATGGTGAGGAAACACGCTCTTCACTCAAACACCTTATGGGTTTCACAGGTTGCCCCTAATCTCTTCATCATGACGCGGCGGAGCGGGCGCCCGATCCGGGTTGCTCCGTCGCGCAGGGGGAGTTCAAAGATCTGGGGGGATCTTTCTTGCTTACGTCCGTCTTCATCGCTGCCGTTTCACTGGCACTCTTCTGGATGGCGGCGTTCACGCTCTGGTGGCAGATGCACGCCTGGCGTACGCCGGAGGTACTCGCCTCCACCCGGTTCAGCCGGCCCGACGGCGACGAGCACGTGTCGTTCTCGCTGCTCCTGCCCGCACGGCACGAGCAGGCCGTGCTCGACCACACCATCCAGCGGCTGCTGACCTCGTCCCACACCGACTTCGAGATCATCGTGATCGTCGGACACGACGATCCCGAGACCACCGCCGTCGCCGAGAAGGCCGCCGGCCGCGATCCGCGCGTCCGGGTCGTCGTCGACACCCACGAGAAGAAGAACAAGCCGAAGGCCATGAACACGGCGCTGCCGCACTGCCGCGGCGACGTCGTCGGGGTCTTCGACGCCGAGGACCAGGTCCACCCCGAACTGCTCGCCCACGTCGACCACGCCTTCCGCACCACCGGCGCCGACGTCGTGCAGGGCGGGGTCCAGCTGATCAACTTCCACTCCAGCTGGTACAGCCTGCGCAACTGCCTGGAGTACTTCTTCTGGTTCCGCTCCCGGCTGCACCTGCACGCGCAGAAGGGGTTCATCCCGCTCGGCGGCAACACCGTCTTCGTCCGCACCGACGTGCTGCGGGCGGCCGACGGCTGGGACCCGAACTGCCTGGCCGAGGACTGCGACCTCGGCGTCCGGCTCTCCAGCGTCGGCAAGAAGGTCGTCGTCGCCTACGACTCCGACATGGTGACCCGGGAGGAGACCCCGGGCTCGCTGGTCTCCCTGCTCAAGCAGCGCACCCGCTGGAACCAAGGCTTCCTCCAGGTGTACCGGAAGAAGGACTGGAAGCAACTGCCCACCTTCACCCAGCGGTTGCTGGCCCGCTACACCCTGATGACGCCCTTCCTGCAAGCCTTCACCGGCGTCATCATTCCGCTCAACGTGGCCATCGCGCTCCTCCTGGACGTGCCCGTCGGCATCGCCTTCGTCACCTTCCTGCCGGCCGTCACCGCCCTGGTCACCTTCGTCTTCGAGGTCGTCGGACTGCACGACTTCGGCCGGCAGTACGGCCTGCGGGTCCGCTTCACGCACTACCTGAAGCTGATCGTCGGCGGCCCCTTCTACCAGGTACTCCTCGCCGGGGCCGCCGTCCGCGCCGTATGGCGTGAGCAGCGCGGCCGCAACGACTGGGAGCTGACCAGCCACGTGGGCGCGCACCTCGCGCCCGTGGAACGAGAGGACGTTCCCGCGTGACCTCCACCCTCCCCGCGGCGACCGGCACCAAGGTCCCCGCGCAGCGCCGGCCTGCGCACGACACCGGCCCGCCCCCCGAACCGAAGGCGCCGCCAAGCCGCCTTCGCTCCTCGCGCCCCGACCTGCTGCTGTGCGGCGGACTCCTCGTGGCGATCATGCTCGTGCAGGGCTGGAACATCTCCGACTACCCGACCCTCAGCGACGACGAGGGCACCTACCTCGCCCAGGCCTGGGCCGTCCAGCAGGGCGAGGGGCTGGCCCACTACACCTACTGGTACGACCACCCGCCGCTCGGCTGGATCCAGATAGCCGTGCTGACCTGGATCCCCGCGCTGCTCAGCCCCGATTCGATGACGGTCGGCGCCATGCGCGGCGTGATGCTGATCGTCAGCGCCGTCTCCGCCGTCCTCGTCTACGTCATCGCCCGCCGCCTCTCCCTGCCCCGCTGGGCGGCCGGGCTCGCCATGGCCCTCTTCGGCCTCTCCCCGCTGTCGGTGGTCCTCCAGCGGGAGATCTTCCTCGACAACCTCGCGGTGATGTGGACGCTGCTGGCCTTCGCGCTCGCCGCCTCCCCGAGCCGCCACCTGTGGCACCACTTCGGCGCGGGCATCGTCGCCGCCACGGCCGTGCTCACCAAGGAGACGATGCTCGTCGTCCTGCCCGCCCTGCTGGTCACCATGTGGCGGCACAGCCACCGGGACACCCGCAAGTTCGCGCTGACCGGCGCCGTCACGGCCTGCGTCCTCATCGGGTTCTCGTATCCGCTCTTCGCCCTGCTCAAGGGCGAGCTGCTGCCGGGCAGCGGGCACGTCTCCCTGTGGGAGGGCATCGAGTACCAGCTCACCCGCCCCGGCTCCGGCTTCATCCTCGACGAGGGCTCCGGATCCTGGGGCGTCCTCCAGTCCTGGCTGTACTACGACCGCGTGCTGCCGCTCGGCGGCCTCGCCGGGGCGCTGCTCCTGCTCGTCACCTGGAGCTGGTCGGTCACCGCGCGGGCGCTCGCCGGACCGGCGCTGACGGTCGCGATCCTCGCCGGTCTCGCCCTGCGCCCCACCGGCTACCTGCCCGCGATGTACGTCATCCAGGCCCTGCCCTTCCTCGCCCTGGTCCTGGCCGGCGGCGCGGCGAGCGTCGCCCACGCCGTACTGCGCAGATGGCGCACCGAGGCCGAGAAACGAGGGCTCACCATCGGCCGGTACGCGCTCGCCGGCGTCCTGGTGCTGACCGCCGGCGCCTACGTCGTACCCCGCTGGTACGACGGCGCCCGCACCGCGGTCACGGCCGACGCCAACGCTCCCTACGAGGCCGCCGCCGACTGGCTGGCGACCGAGGTGCCGAATCCGGAGGACACCCGCGTCCTCGTCGACGACGCGCTCTGGCTGGACCTCGTGCACGCCGGATACGAACCCGGACTCGGGGTCATCTGGTTCTACAAGGCCGACCTCGACCCGGCGGTGACGAAGACGATGCCGGGCGGCTGGCGCGACATCGACTACGTGGTCGCCTCCCCGACCGTGCGGCGCGACGCGGTCGACCTGCCCAACGTCAAGGCCGCCATGAACCATTCGGCCCCGGTCGCCGTCTTCGGCACCGGTGCGGACCGCATCGAGATCCGCCGTATCCAGCCTTCCGGAGCCGCCCGATGAGCCACGAGTCCACCGTCCCCGACGAGCTGGGACGTCCGGCCGTAGGCGCCTCGGAGGTGCCCGAGCCGGGCGCCGTCACCATCGTCGTACCGACCTTCAACGAGTCGGGGAACGTACGGCGGCTGCTGCACCTGATCACCGAGTCCGTACCCGCCCGGCTGCCCTGCGAGGTCGTCTTCGTGGACGACTCCACCGACGACACCCCGGACGTGATCCGCGAGGCGGCGCTCGACTGCCCCTTCCCGGTCACCGTCCTGCACCGGGACGAGCCGGCCGGCGGGCTCGGCGGCGCGGTCGTCGAGGGCATGAAGGCGGCCGGGTCGGACTGGATCGTCGTCATGGACGGCGACTGCCAGCACCCGCCCTCCCTGGTGCCGGAGCTGGTCGCCACCGGCGAGCGGTCGAACGCCGGACTCGTCGTCGCCTCCCGCTACATCAAGGGCGGCAGCCGCGCCGGGCTGGCGGGCAGCTACCGGATCGCCGTCTCGCGCGCGGCGACCTGGCTGACCAAGGCGCTCTTCCCGCGCCGGCTGCACGGCGTCAGCGACCCGATGAGCGGCTTCTTCGCCATCCGCCGCAGCGAGGTCACCGCCGAGGTCCTCAAGCCCCTCGGCTACAAGATCCTCCTCGAACTCGCCGTGCGCAGCCGCCCCCAGGCGGTCACCGAGGTGCCGTTCGTCTTCGAGGAGCGGTTCGCCGGGGAGTCCAAGTCCACGGCGCAGGAGGGGCTGCGTTTCCTGCGCCACCTGGCCGGACTGCGCACCACCTCGCCGCTGGCCCGCATGGTCGCCTTCGGGCTGATCGGCCTGAGCGGCTTCGTGCCGAACCTGGCCGCGCTGTGGGCGCTGACCGAGGCGGGCGTGCACTACCTGCCCGCCGAGATAGTCGCCAACCAGTTCGGCGTGGCCTGGAACTTCCTGCTCCTGGAGCGGCTGCTCTTCCGCGACCGGCGCCGGCACCGGCACTGGGCCGACCGGACCCTGCGGTTCGGGCTGATCGCCAACGCCGACCTGGTACTGCGCATACCGCTGATCGCCCTGCTCGTCGGGGAGTTCGGGCTGACCGTGCTGCCGGCCACCGCTCTGGCCCTCGTCGTCACCTTCGTCCTGCGCTTCGCCGGGACGGAGGCGCTCGTGTACCTCCCGCGCCGGCGCCGTACGGCCCGCACAGCAAGGAGTGAGGCATGAGAAGTGGACCGCGAAGGAGCCCTCGCGGGGCCCTGCGGCGGAGAACCTCCGCCCTCCTGGCGGTGTCCGCCCTCACCGGCGGGCTCCTCCTCACCGCGCCCCAGCCCGCCTCGGCCGCCAACCTCGTCACGAACCCCGGCTTCGAGACCGCCGGCACCGGCGACATGCCGTACTGCTGGTCGAAGTCCGGCTGGGGCGACAACGACTTCACCTTCGAGACGGTCGCCGACGCCCACACCGGCAGCAAGGCCATGAAGGTCGAGCTGACCCGCCGGGCCGACGGCGACCGCAAGGCCCTGATCACCGAGTCCACCGACTGCGCGCCGGTGGTGACGGAGGGCAAGCAGTACGACCTCTCCCTCTGGTACAAGTCGACGACTCCGGACACCTCCCTCACCCTCTTCCGGCACGACGCCGCCGGCGGCTGGCAGTACTGGACCGACCTCAAGACCCTCGACCTGGCCGCCGACTGGACCGGGGCCGGCGTCCGCACGCCCGAGGTCCCGGCCGGCACCGACCGCATCAGCTGGGGCGTCTCCGTCTACGGCACCGGCTCGGCGACCACCGACGACTACACGATGGAGCAGGTCGTCGACCCGGTCCCGGACCCGGATTGCACCGGCACCGCCGAGGAGTGCGCGAACGGCCGCTGGGACGTGCTGCCCACGCAGAACCCGGTCCGCTCCATGCACTCCGTCGTCCTCCACAACGGCAAGGTGCTGCTGATCGCGGGCTCCGGCAACGACCCGGAGATGTTCGAGGCGGGCACCTTCACGTCGGCGGTCTACGACCCGCAGACCGGCGACTACACGACGATCCCCACGCCCAAGGACATGTTCTGCGCCGGGCACGTGCAGCTCGAGGACGGCCGTGTCCTCGTCATGAGCGGCAACAAGGGCTATCCGTCCGCGGACGGCACGATCGGCTACCAGGGCTACAAGGACTCGTACATCTTCGACCCGGAGACCGAGACCTACGTCAAGACCAACGACATGAACGACGGCCACTGGTACCCGTCGGCGACGATCCTCGGCAACGGCGACGTCATCTCCTTCGGCGGCCTGCGCGAGGACTCCACCGGGTCGGTGACGGCCGACCTGTGGTCCGACGAGCAGCAGAAGTGGCTGCCGACCTGGCAGGTCAACCAGACCTGGTCCTACTGGGGTCTGTACCCGTCGATGATCCTGATGCAGGACGGGCGGCTCTTCTACTCCGGCAGCCACGTCTTCGGCAACAACATCCCGGGCACCGGCTCGGCGATCTACGACTACGGCGCCAACAGCATCACCCAGGTGCCGGGCCTCCAGGACAAGGACGAACGCGACCAGTCCGCCAGCGTGCTGCTGCCCCCGGCGCAGGACCAGAAGGTGCTGACCATCGGCGGCGGCAACAACGACTCCAACCCGGACGCCAACCGGCTGACCGACATCATCGACCTCAAGGAGCCCAACCCCGCGTACACGGCCGGGCCGCCGCTCCCGCAGGGCACCGTCGACCTCGGCAACGGCCCGGTCCCGCAGACCGGCGACCAGGGCAAAATGTACGTCTCCACCGTCCTGCTGCCCGACGGCACGGTGCTGGAGACCGGCGGCGCCCTGCACAACCGGGCCAACCCGGTCTTCGAAACGTCGATCTTCGATCCGGAGACGGAGACCTTCGACCCGGTGGCCTTCGACCCGGAGGCGCGCGGCTACCACTCCTCGGCGTTCCTGCTGCCCGACGGCCGGGTGATGACGACCGGCGACAACCCGGGCAACGGCTCCTGGAACCACGACGTGTCGGTCTACACGCCGCCCTACCTGCTCAGGGGCGAGCGTCCGGCGATCACCTCGGTCATCGACACCGAGTGGAACTACGGCGACACCCAGCGGATCACCGTCGACCGGCCGATCGCCAAGGCGGAGCTGATCCGCCCGGCCGCCGTGACGCACTCCTCGGACCCGAACCAGCGGTTCGTGGACCTGCCGCTGTCGGTGGACGGCGACAACGTCGACCTGAACGTGACGAGCAACCCGAACCTGGCGCCGCCCGGCTGGTACATGCTCTTCGCGGTCGACGCGAACGGCGTGCCGTCGGTGGCGAAGTGGGTGCACCTCGACGGCCCGCGGGCGCTCAGCACCAAGGACGCCTCCGCGCACGTCCACTCCTTCGCCGACGCCCCGTCCGGCAAGGTCGCGGGGCCCGGCAAGAAGCGCGAGTCGCACCCGGTCGGCCCCACCGTCTCCGGCTGCGACCGGCACTACGGCTCCGCCAACGTCTGCGTGCCGACCGCCTTCCCGGAAGAGGTCGAGGCGACGACGGCCGACCGCTGCACCTGGCTCCAGGAGCACGACTACGGCCGCCTGAAGGTCAACGGCAAGGACGACCCGCTGAAGCTGGACCGCGACCGCGACGGCCTCGCCTGCGGGAAGGGGGACGTGCGCGGGAAGAGGCGCTAACGCTCCCGCCGCGACTCGGTGAGGGCGCGCTCCACGATGGCCTCCAGCTGCTCGTGGTGCGCGCCCCTCCAGTACGCGCGCCCGCAGGCGAGGCACTTCGCGAACACGTCGTACGACCGCTCGGTCCCGCCCTTGAGCTGGTCCGCCACCTCGTCCTTGGTGGCCTCCTTCAGCAGCCCGTTGCAGGCGGTGCACCTGGTCCACGGGCGCAGCTCGGGCCGGAACCGGTCCAGGACCTCCCGGAGCTGGTCGTCGGGGCGGGTGCTGTAGACGTAGGCGCCGGCCCACAGTTCCCGGCGGCGCAGCAGGCCGCGGTCGCGGCTGAGCATGACCCGCTTCTCGGCCGCCGACAGCGCCGCGAGCGCCGGGTCGCCGAGGTCCGTCGACTCGTACGCCGTGTCCACGCCGAGCAGCCGCAGCCGGCGGGCGAGGGTCCCGAGGTGCACGTCGAGCAGGAAGCGCAGGGGAGCGCCCGGGACCCGCTGGGGACGGGCCACGGGCCGTACGCTCACGGACTCGCCGCCCGTGGGGACGTGGCCCGGCGGCACCTCGCGGCCGTCCACGAGGAGCGTGCCGACCTCGGTCAGCGGAACGCCGAGGGACTCGACGACATGGCCGAGCGTGGAGACGCCGTCGGTGGCCGCGCGGGCGGCGCCGGTGGGGCGGGCGCGCGGTACGAACAGGTGCAGCTCGGGGGCGAACTCGACGTGGATCTCGGGACCGTTCACCCGGTCAGGATGCCATGGGGCAGGGGGGTGGCCTCAGTCTTTTCCGGGAGTCGGCAGGCCGTGCTCCAGGACGTTCAGGAGTCTTTTCCGGGAGACGGCAGGCCGTGCTCCAGGACGTCCAGGGCGCGTTCGACCAGGTCGGCCAGGTTCTCCTCGTGGTCGTGCTCGGCCCAGTACCGCGAGGCCTCCAGCAGGCCGCCGACCAGGGACATGGAGAGGACCCGCACCTCCAGGCCCCCGGGGGCGAGACCGGTGCGGTCGGCGATGGCGCGGCCGAGCAGGCGGCCGGTGACCGACATGCTCTCCACCATCCGCGAGCGCACCGCGGGCACCTCCGCCAGCAGCCGTGCCCTCAGCCGGGTCAGCTCGGCTTCCTCGCCGGCGCCGTGTTCGACGGCCTTGCGCATGACGTGCCGCACGGAGGCCGGCCACGGCTCGTCGGCGGGCCGGGCGGCCAGCTCCGCCGCCATGACCGGGTCGTACTCGTCCGTGAGGACGATGTCCTCCTTGGCGGGGAAGTAGCGGAAGAGAGTCGACGGCGACACTTCGGCGCGGTCGGCGATCTGCTCCGTCGTCGTCGCGTCGTACCCCTGCTCCCGGATCAGCGCGTAGGCCGCGGCACGGATGGCCTCCCGGGTCCTGGCCTTCTTCCGCTCCCGCAGACCCGGCGAGCGGGGGCCGTCGGCGGGGGAGCGGGGAGAGCGGGAGCGTGCGGCCGTCATGGGGTCATTGTCGGCCATGGGGCGGCGCGGAGCCGCCGGGCGATGCACCGGACGTCGCGCGCAGCGCGTAGGCCCTGTCGTCGAACTCCCGTCCGCCCTCCGGGCGGACGACGGGAGGGCGGACGGCAGGACCTAGTACGCGATCAGCGAGATCCCCACGTAGTGCGCGATGAAGGCCGCCAGCGTGAAGGAGTGGAAGACCTCGTGGAAGCCGAACCAGCGCGGTGACGGGTTGGGGCGCTTGAGGCCGTAGATCACGCCGCCCGCGCTGTAGAGCAGGCCGCCCACGATCACCAGGACGAGGACGGCGACGCCGCCGGCCCGCATGAACTCGGGGAGGTAGAACACGGCCGCCCAGCCCATGGCGAGGTAGCAGGGGGTGTAGAGCCAGCGCGGGGCGCCGACCCAGAAGACGCGGAAGAGGATGCCCGCCGCCGCGGCGGCCCAGATGCCCCACAGCAGCCACCGGCCCTTGGACTCGGGCAGCAGGAGCATCGTGAGCGGGGTGTAGGTGCCCGCGATGATCAGGAAGATGTTGGCGTGGTCGAGACGGCGCAGTACGCCGTCCATCCGCGGGCTCCAGTCGCCCCGGTGGTAGAGCGCGCTGACGCCGAACAGCAGGCAGGCCGTCAGGACGTAGATCCCGCAGGCGATGCGTGCTTCGGTCGACTCGGCGAGGGCGGTGAGGACCAGGCCCGCGACGAGGACGGCCGGGAACATGCCGAGATGCAGCCAGCCGCGCAGCTTCGGCTTGACCGGATGCGGCAGGGAGAGCGCTACGGGACCGCGGCCGTCGGTGGGCGTGTCCCTGGGCGCGTCGGAGGCGGACGCAGTCATGGCGCCATCGTACCTACGGGACCGTAAGTTACGCATCAGTACAGACGGTCGCGGGCGGTGAGTGGTCATCCTCTCATGGGGTACCCGGCGACGCATCCCCGTAAATCCCCGATGTGGGCACGTGGCGATCCTCACGCCGCTCAGGTGTGACGCCCTCTGGACAGATGGGCGCTCACGTCGGATGATCAAATGAGTGCGGTCGACACCGGATGAGCGCCCAAGAGGTCAACGTCACGCATCCGGGTCGCAGCCCCCACGGGGCCTCCAAACAAAAAATCCCTCATTTAGGAGCAATCGTGGCGCGCGACATCGCTGCTCCCCCCGTCCCCACCAACCACCAGGAGCTGATCTCGTGGGTGAACGAGATCGCCGAACTGACCCAGCCGGACGAAGTGGTCTGGTGTGACGGATCCGAGGCCGAGTACGAGCGCCTGTGCGGGGAGCTCGTCGAGAAGGGCACCTTCCGCAAACTCGACCCGATCAAGCGCCCCAACTCGTACTACGCGGCCTCCGACCCGTCCGACGTCGCGCGCGTCGAGGACCGGACCTTCATCTGCTCCGCCAAGGAGGAGGACGCCGGCCCGACCAACCACTGGAAGGACCCCGCCGAGATGCGGGCCATCTTCACCGGAGCAGGAAACGGTTCCACCGGTGAACAAGGCGAGGGCGGCCTGTTCCGCGGCTCCATGCGCGGCCGGACCATGTACGTCGTGCCCTTCTGCATGGGCCCGCTCGGCTCGCCGCTCTCCGCGCTCGGTGTGGAGATCACCGACTCCGCGTACGTCGCCGTCTCCATGCGCACCATGACCCGCATGGGACAGCCGGTCCTGGACGAGCTGGGCGACGACGGCTTCTTCGTCAAGGCCGTGCACACCCTCGGCGCCCCGCTGGAGCAGGGCCAGGAGGACGTTCCGTGGCCCTGCAACAGCACCAAGTACATCTCGCACTTCCCCGAGGACCGCGAGATCTGGTCCTACGGCTCCGGCTACGGCGGCAACGCCCTGCTCGGCAAGAAGTGCTACGCCCTGCGCATCGCCTCCGTCATGGCCCGCGACGAGGGCTGGCTCGCCGAGCACATGCTCGTGCTGAAGCTGACCCCGCCCACCGGGGCGCCCAAGTACGTCGCCGCCGCCTTCCCGTCGGCCTGCGGCAAGACCAACCTCGCCATGCTGGAGCCCACGATCTCCGGCTGGACCGTGGAGACGATCGGCGACGACATCGCCTGGATGCGCTTCGGCGAGGACGGCCGCCTGTACGCCATCAACCCCGAGGCCGGCTTCTTCGGCGTCGCGCCCGGCACCGGTGAGCACACCAACGCCAACGCGATGAAGACCCTGTGGGGCAACTCCGTCTTCACCAACGTCGCCCTCACCGACGACAACGACGTGTGGTGGGAGGGCATGACCGAGGAGACGCCCGCCCACCTGACGGACTGGAAGGGCAACGACTGGACCCCCGAGTCCGGCACGCCCGCCGCGCACCCCAACGCCCGCTTCACCACCCCCGCCGCGCAGTGCCCGATCATCGCGCCGGAGTGGGAGGACCCCAAGGGCGTGCCGATCTCGGCGATCCTCTTCGGTGGCCGACGGGCGACCGCCGTACCGCTGGTCACCGAGTCCTTCGACTGGAACCACGGCGTCTTCCTCGGCGCCAACGTGGCCTCCGAGAAGACCGCCGCCGCCGAGGGCAAGGTCGGCGAGCTGCGCCGCGACCCCTTCGCCATGCTGCCGTTCTGCGGCTACAACATGGGCGACTACATGGGTCACTGGGTCGACGTGGCCAAGGACAAGGACCAGTCCAAGCTGCCCAAGATCTACTACGTCAACTGGTTCCGCAAGGACGACGAGGGCAAGTTCGTCTGGCCGGGCTTCGGCGAGAACGGCCGCGTCCTGAAGTGGATCGTGGAGCGCCTGGAGGGCAAGGCGGACGGCGTCGAGACCCCGATCGGCGTGCTGCCGACCAAGGAGTCCCTCGACACCGACGGCCTCGACCTCGCCGACGCCGACCTGGAGTTCCTGCTCAGCGTCGACAAGGAGGTGTGGCGCGAGGAGGCGGCGCTCGTCCCCGAGCACCTCAACACCTTCGGCGACCACACGCCCACCGAGCTGTGGGACCAGTACCGCAACCTGGTGCAGCGCCTGGGCTGACCGTCCCCACCCAGCTCCGCGTCCGGTCCGACTAGCCCTGACCCGCGAAGTCGTCACGAAGGCCGGCCGCGAGGGGGTCTCCCCGCGCTCCAGTAGCTCAGCAGTACCCCGGAGCACGGGGAGGTCCCACTCGGGCCGGGTCCCCGCACAACGGCGTGCGGAGGACCCGGCCCTTCAGCATGTCGTCGCCCCGGTGAGCACGCGCCCCGAAGGGGCGCGGGGCTGTGTCGATGTGCGGCTCCGCCGCGCGGGCGCGATCAGCCCTCGACGACGGAAAGCCGCCAACCGGCAGCCGGCCCCACGGCGCATGTGCGAACCGCCGCTCCAGTCCACGCGGTGAATGGCACCCGGCCCGCGCGTCGCTGCGGGTGCGCGCGGGCCGGGGCCGTCGGGGGGAGCCCGGAGGGCTCAGTGGGACGCGAACTCGCGCGGTTCGAGGGCCGCGGCGTGCGCGTCCATGCGCTCGGCGGTCAGGATGGCGACCGCCGTGTCGGCGCGGGAGGCCGCCACCACCAGCGCGCGGCCCGCGAGGGTGTGCGCCCGCCGGTGCAGGGCCGCCATGTGCGGCTCGGGGCGGGCGGCCGCCACCGGCACGCGGGCCGGCGTCTGCCCTCCCCGCAGCCGGGCCACCTGCTCGGCGAGCCGGTCGGCCGCGGTGTCCAGACCGGTGGAGGGGGCCAGCGCGCGCAGCTCGTCCGTGACGGCGAGCAGGGCGGCGAGGTGACCCGCGAGCTGGATGTCCAGCTCTTCCTCACGGGACCGGTGGGGAAAGTCCGAGGTGCCGCCGGCCATCGTGCTGTGGACCGACTTGGTGCGGATCGGTTCGTACATGGGATGGCCTCCTGAGTGCTTCAGGAAACCATCCTACATTGGATTCAATCTAAAGTTGAGGGAGGTCGGGATTTGGCTCGGGCCCAGGATCGGGCTCGGGTCAGGGCTGGCTGTAGCCGTCCAGGAAGTTCCCGATGCGGTCCACCGCCTCGCGCAGGTCCCCGGCGTTCGGCAGGGTCACCACCCGGAAGTGGTCGGGCTCGGGCCAGTTGAAGCCGGTGCCCTGGACGACCATGATCTTCTCCTGGCGCAGCAGGTCCAGGACCATCCGCCGGTCGTCCTTGATCTTGAAGACCTTGGGGTCGAGGCGCGGGAAGAGGTACAGCGCGCCCTTCGGCTTCACGCAGGTCACGCCCGGAATGCTGGTCAGGGCCTCGTGGGCGGCGTCCCGCTGCTCCCGCAGCCGCCCGCCCGGCAGCACCAGCTCGTTGATGGTCTGCCGCCCGCTGAGCGCCGCGACCACGCCGTGCTGGCCCGGCATGTTGGCGCACAGCCGCATGTTCGCCAGGACCGTCAGGCCCTCGATGTAGGACTCGGCGTGCGCGCGCGGGCCGGAGATCGACATCCAGCCGACCCGGTAGCCGGCCACCCGGTACGCCTTCGACATGCCGTTGAAGGTGAGGGTGAGCAGGTCCGGGGCGACCGCGGCGGTCGGGGTGTGCGTGACCTCGTCGTACAGGATCCTGTCGTAGATCTCGTCGGAGCAGACCAGCAGGTTGTGGCGGCGGGCGATGTCGGTCAGCGCGCGCACCATCGCCTCGTCGTAGACCGCGCCCGTCGGGTTGTTCGGGTTGATGATCACGAGCGCCTTGGTGCGGTCGGTGATCTTCCGCTCGACGTCCGCGAGGTCGGGCATCCAGTCGGACTGCTCGTCGCAGCGGTAGTGCACCGCCGTACCGCCGGACAGTGAGACGGCGGCCGTCCACAGGGGGTAGTCGGGCGCCGGGACGAGGACCTCGTCGCCGTCGTCCAGCAGTCCCTGCATCGCCATCACGATCAGCTCGGAGACGCCGTTGCCGATGAAGACGTGCTCGACGTCCGTCTCGATGCCGAGGGTCTGGTTGTGCATGACGACCGCCCGGCGCGCGGCCAGCAGTCCCTTGGCGTCGCCGTAGCCGTGGGCCGTCGAGACGTTGCGGAGGATGTCCTCCAGGATCTCCGGCGGGCACTCGAAACCGAAGGCGGCCGGGTTGCCGGTGTTCAGCTTCAGGATGCGGTGCCCGGCCGCTTCCAGCCGCATCGCCTCCTCGAGCACCGGGCCCCGGATCTCGTAACAGACGTTGGCGAGCTTGGTCGACTGGATCACCTGCATGTCCGTGAGCTTACGACCCGGTTGCGCCTCATGGGTCGTGTTGTCCGCCACGTGGGACGTGCGGTTTGGGTGGATTTCCCCCAGCCGTGCGAACAGCTAGCGGGGTGTCCGCCGCACCGACCGCCCCGCCAGTACGTCCGTCCGCCGCCCGTCCTCCATCACGAACCGCCCGTCGACCAGCACGTACGGGATGCCCGTCGGCAGCACGCGCGGGGTCTCGTACGTGCTGCCCGCCGCGACCGTCGCCGGGTCGAAGAGCACCAGGTCGGCCCGGTACCCCTCGCGGACCAGGCCCCGGTCCGGCAGCCGGAGCCGGGCCGCCGGGCGCGAGGTGAGGTGGGCCACGCACTCCTCCAGCGACAGCACGCCCAGCTCGCGCACGTAGTGGCCCAGGTAGTGCGGGAAGGTGCCGTAGGCGCGCGGGTGCGGCTTGGCGCCCTGGAGGATGCCGTCCGAACCGCCGGTGTGGACCCGGTGCCGCATGATCGCGCGGACGTTCTCCTCGTGGCCGACGTGCTGGAGGATGGTCGGGGCCAGCCGGTCGGTCAGGAGCAGCCGGCGGGCGGTCGTCCACGGGGTCTCGCCGCGCAGCCGCGCCGACTCCAGGACCGTACGGCCGACGTACTCGCCGAGCGCCGGGTCGCCCGTGCCGGAGATCTCGATCGTGTCCCACTCCATGGGCACGCCGTGGCAGCCGTCGGAGCCGATCTCCTCGATGTGGTGGCGGATGCGTTCGGCGGTGTCGTCGTCCGACAGCCGCTTCATGATCTGCTCCGGGCCGCCCGCGCTCGCCCAGCTCGGCAGCATGGCCACGAGGGTGGTGCAGCCGGGGGTGTAGGGGTACGTGTCCAGGGTGATGTCGGCCCCGGTGGACAGGGCTTCGTCGAGCAGGGTCAGCAGCTCGGGCGCCCTGCCCTTGTTCACGCCGAAGTTCATGGTGGCGTGGGCGAGGTGGAGGGGGCACTCCGCCTCGCGGGTCAGCGCCACCATCTCCTCGTACGCCTGGAGGGCCCCGGCGCCGTACGAGCGGTGGTGCGGGCAGTAGTAGCCGCCGTACGACGCCACCACCCGGCACAGCTCGGTCAGCTCGGCGTCCTCGGCGTACATGCCGGGCGTGTACGTCAGCCCGGACGACATGCCGACCGCGCCCTGCTCCATGCCCTCGGCGACCAGGCGGCGCATGTGCTCCAGCTCGGCCTCGGTCGCCGCCCGGTCGTCCCAGCCGACCGCGAGTGCGCGCACCGTGCCCTGCGGGATGAGGTACGCGGCGTTGACCGCGATGCCCCCGTCGAGCCGGTCCAGGTACTCGCCGACCGACCGCCAGTCGAAGTCGATGTCGTCACCGGGGCCGTTCCACCCGGCGATGGCGCGGCGCACCTCGCCGAGGGTGCGGTCGTCGACCGGCGCGTACGACAGTCCGTCCTGGCCGATGACCTCCAGGGTGACGCCCTGGGCGGCCTTGGCGCTGTGGTCGGGGTCCCGCAGCAGCGCCAGGTCGCTGTGGGCGTGCATGTCGATGAAGCCGGGGGCCAGGACCAGGCCCTCGGCGTCCAGCTCACGGCGCGCCTCGGGGCGCTGGCAGCCGGCGGCCGCCGCCTCCTTGACGATCGAGACGATCCGGCCGTCGTCGACCACGACGTCCGCGCGGTAGGAGTCGGCGCCCGAGCCGTCGACGACGTCCGCGTCCCTGAGGACCAGCTCTTCCATGTCCTGCTCCCTTTCCCAGGCGTCTCAGAAGAACGTGCGGATGTAGTCGACGACCGTCCCGTCCGTCTGCGCGACCGGGATGAGCTGCCACTTGTCGAAGGACGTGCACGGGTGGGACAGGCCGGTGCCGAGCCAGTCGCCCACCTCCAGATCCGCTTCCGCGGTCGTGCGCAGCCAGGCGTGCTGGTCGGACAGGCCGGTCACCTCGACGCCGGTGGCCAAACGCTCGGCGCCGTCGCGGCGGACTACCTGGGCGAAGGGCAGGTGGAGGTCGTACGCCGCGTCCCGCTTGCCCGCGTTGGTGAACGCCTGCTCGGGGGAGGGGCGGGAGACGACCTGGCTCCACAGGCGGAACGCGGGCTCCAGGGCGCCCTCCTCGGGGACCCGGTTGAAGGGGGTCAGCTCGCGGTAGTGGCCGTCGTCGTGGGAGACGTAGGCGCCCGAGCGCAGCAGCTTCAATGCCGGCCGGGACAGGTCGGGGACCTCGGCGAACACGTCGGCGACCGCGTCGAACCAGGCGCTGCCGCCCGCGCTCACCACGATGTCCGCCAAGCCGTCGAACCGTCCGGCCTTGTCGAGGTCGACGGCGAGTGCGACCAGCCGCCGCAGCCACGCGTGCACCTTCTCGGGGCCGGCGTCCGGCACCTCGCCCTCGTACCCGGCGACACCGGCCAGCCGCAGCGTCCGCGCGCCGGCCACCGCGTCGGCCACCGCCGCGCACTCGGCCTCCGTGCGGACGCCGGTCCGGGCACCCTCGCCGGCGGCCAGCTCCACCACGACGTCCACCGGGCGGGAGGCACCCGCGTCCGACAGCGCCGCGTCCATCAGCCCGACGCCGCGCACGGAGTCGACGTAGCAGACGAAGCGGAAGTCCGGGTCGGCGTCCAGCTCGGAGGAGATCCAGCGCAGGGCGGCGGCGTCGACCAGCTCGTTGGCCAGGAAGACCCGCTGGATGCCGAAGGCCCGCGCCACCCGTACCTGGTGCGGCACGGCGAGGGTGATGCCCCAGGCGCCGTGCTCGATCTGGCGGTGGAAGAGCTGCGGGGCCATGGAGGTCTTGCCGTGCGGTGCGAAGGCGAGGCCGTGCCGGGTGGCGTACGTCTCCATGAGCCGCAGGTTGTGCTCCAGGCGCTCGGCGGACAGGGCCAGCACGGGGGTGGTGAAACCGCCGGTGAAGAGGTTGCGGCCCTGACGGGTCAGCTCGGCGACGGTCAGGCCGTCGGCGTCCGGCGGGAGGCCCTTGAAACGGTGGTCGACGCGCTCCTCGGCCAGACGGGCGAGGGCTTCGGTGCCGGTGTCGAGGGCCATGGAGCCTCCCTGATCTGATGCGTTGCAAGCAGTGCAACGATCGTTGCGTATATCGCTTACTGCTGTCTAACATCTCGGCCAACGCGGGGTCAACGGATCCGCCGAGGCCCGTGAGAGAGACGAGGAGCCCCCACCATCGTGACCGCCACCGGACCCAGCAGCACCGCCCCCGGCGTCGTGGACGTCGTCGCGCTCGGCGAGTCCATGGTCACCTTCCTTCCCTCCGGGCCCGGGCGGCTCGCCGACGTACCCTCCTTCGACCGGGCCATCGGCGGCGCCGAGTCCAACGTGGCCTGCGTGCTCGCCGCCGCCGGGCACTCCGCCCGCTGGGTCGGCCGGGTCGGCGCCGACGGTTTCGGCGACCACCTCGTCGAGGCGATCGGCGCCTACGGCGTGGACGTCTCCGCGGTGCGCCGCGACCCCGACCGCCCCACCGGCGTGTACTTCCGCACCGCCGGGGACCGGGCCACCGACGCGCACGAGGTGGCGTACTACCGGGCGGGCTCCGCGGCCTCCGCCATGTCGGCCCGGAACATGGACCTCGACGCCATCCGCGCCGGGCGCGTCCTGCACCTCTCCGGCATCACCCCCGCGCTCTCCGCCGACTGCCTCGCCCTGATGCGCGAACTCACCGCCCGCCGCCCCGGCCGGCCCCTCGTCTCCTTCGACGTCAACCACCGCCCCGGGCTGTGGCGCGGGCACGACGACGGCTCGCGGGTGCTGCTGGAACTGGCGCGCGGCGCCGACATCGTGTTCGTCGGCGAGGACGAGGCCTGGGGACCGGGCGGCCCCGAGGCCGTGCGCGCCGCGCTGCCCGAGCCCGGGCTGCTCGTCGTCAAGCAGGGCGCGACCGGCGCCACCGCCTTCCACGGGCCGCACGTCACGTCCGTCCCCGCCCTCACCGTCGACGTCGTGGCCGCCGTCGGCGCGGGCGACGCCTTCGCCGCCGGGTTCCTCTCCGCCACCCTGCGCGACCTGCCCGTCCGTGAGCGCCTGCGGCACGGCCACCTGATGGCCGCCGCCGCCCTCACCGTCCCCGGCGACCTCGCCGCACCCCCGGCCCACGACCACGCCGACCGCCTGGCCGCCCTCGACGACGACGCGTGGGGGAGACTGCGACTCGGCCCCGGCTGGACACAGACCGGCGAACGGGCCGACGAGGAGGTAGGTACCCCATGAGCCAGACCGTCGACCGCGCGCTGAGCATCCTGCCGCTGCTCGCCGAGGGCCCCGCCGACCTGGGCCGGGTCGCCGACCGCCTCGGCGTCCACAAGTCCACGGCCCTGCGCCTGCTGCGGACGCTGCACGAGCACGGCTTCGTCTACCGCCAGTCCGACCAGCGCTACCGGCTCGGCGCCCGGCTGATCGGGCTGGCCCAGGAGGCGATGGAGAACCTCGACGTCCGCGAGATCGCCCACCCCCACCTCGTACGCCTCAACGAGCAGTGCGGACACACCGTCCACCTCGCCGTCCACGAGGAGAACGAGGTCCTCTACATCGACAAGGTGGAGAGCCGCTACCCGGTCCGCATGTACTCCCGGATCGGCAAGCCCGTCGCCATCACCGTCGCCGCGGTGGCCAAGCTGCTGCTCGCCGACCTTCCCGAGAACGAGCGCCGAGCCGCCGTCGAGAAGCTCGACTACCCCCTGTACACGGCCCGTTCGACACCGAACGCCGACGGCTTCCTCAAGGAGCTGGCCAAGGTGCGCGAACAGGGCTGGGCCACCGACCTCGGTGGCCACGAGGAGTCCATCAACTGCGTCGCCGCGCCCATCCGGGGCGCCGACGGCCGGGTGACGGCCGCCATGTCGGTCTCCGCGCCGAACGTCGTCGTCACCGCCGACGAACTCCTCACCCTGCTCCCGCTGGTCCGCCGCACCGCGGACGCCATCAGCGGCGAGTACTCCGGCAGGACCCCCGTGCGGCACACGGATCCTGTGCACCACCCCGAGCACCGCCCCGAGAAGGACACGGTATGACCGACAAGACCGCGCTCACCCCCGCGACCCACACCACTCCGCCGGCGAAGTTCTCCCACGGCGTCAGGAAGGGCAACATCCTCCAGGTCGCCGGCCAGGTCGGCTTCCTCCCGCACGAGGAGGGCAAGGCCCCCACCCCGGCCGGCCCGACCCTGCGCGAGCAGACCCTCCAGACCCTCGCCAACGTCAAGGCGATCCTCGAAGAGGGCGGCGCCTCCTGGGACGACGTGATGATGATCCGCGTCTACCTCACGGACGTGGACCACTTCGCCGAGATGAACGAGATCTACAACGCCTACTTCGGGGAGCAGGGCCTCACCCAGCCGCCCGCCGCGCGCACGACCGTCTACGTCGGTCTGCCCGCCGGACTCCTCATCGAGATCGACGCGCTGGCCGTCCTCGGCTGACCCTCGCCTCCGTCTTTCCCTCCGTCTGACTGTCGCACGGCACGGCGCCCCCCACCCCCGGGGCGCCGTGCCGCGCCCCGCCCTGCTCGAAAGCTGTATGTGTTTACCGCGAGGACCCCCGTATGTCCCCTGTGTCCCTCCAGTTCGCCGCCTCCGCTCCGGCGGAGACACCGCCCCACACCGGTGGCCTGCTCCACCTGATCGACGGCACGGCGGGCCTGCTGACCGTCGCCACGATCGGCATCGTGCTGCTGCTCTTCCTGATCATCAAGGTGCGGCTGCAGCCGTTCGTCGCGCTGCTCGCCGTCTCCATAGCCGTCGGCCTGCTCGCCGGCCTGTCGGTCACCGAACTCTTCGGCACCGTCCAGAAGTCCGACGCCGTCTCCACCATCGAGTCCGGCATGGGCGGCATCCTCGGCCATGTCGCCATCATCATCGGCCTGGGCACCATGCTCGGCGCGATCCTCGAAGTCAGCGGCGGCGCCCAGGTGCTGGCCTCCCGGCTGCTGGGCCTCTTCGGTGAGAAGCGCGCCCCGCTCGCCATGGGCCTGACCGGCCTGATCTTCGGTGTCCCGGTCTTCTTCGACGTCGGCATCTTCGTCCTGGCGCCCATCGTCTACGCCGCCGCCAAGCGCTCCGGCAAGTCGATCCTGCTCTACTGCCTGCCGCTGCTCGCCGGCCTGTCGATGACCCACGCCTTCCTGCCGCCGCACCCCGGCCCGGTGGCCGCCGCCGGACTGCTGAAGGTGGACCTCGGCTGGGTGATCCTCATGGGCATCGTCTGCGGTATCCCGGCCGTGCTCGCCGCCTGGGTGTTCTCCGCCTGGATCGGCCGACGCATCTTCGTGCCCGTGCCGCAGGACATGGTCGAGGCGGCCGAGGAGGCCAAGCAGGCCGTCATCGACGAGCAGAGCAAGGCCGGCGTCGCGCCGCACGAGAGCCCCGTCGCGCTCGGCACGGTCCTCGGCATCATCGGCACCCCGCTGGTCCTCATCCTCGCCGCGACCTTCTCCTCCATCGCCCTGGACGAGTCCACCCTCCGCTCGGTGATCGAGTTCTTCGGCAACCCGTTCGTGGCCCTGACCATCGCCCTGTTCCTCGCCTACTACCTGCTCGGCATCCGGCGCGGCTGGTCCCGCAAGTCCCTGGAGACCGTCTCGACGGCCTCGCTGAAGCCGGTCGGCAACATCCTGCTGGTGGTCGGCGCGGGCGGTGTCTTCGGTGCCGTCCTCAAGGCCAGCGGCGTCGCCCAGGCCCTCTCCGACACCTTCAACGACGTCGGCCTGCCGGTGATCGTCCTCTCCTACCTGATCTCCCTGGTGCTGCGGGTCGCCCAGGGCTCGGCGACGGTGGCCATCGTGACGACGGCGGGCATCGTGGCACCGCTGCTCGCCGAGGGCGACCACTCCCAGGCGTTCGTCGCCCTGGTCATCATGGCCATCTCGGCGGGCTCCATCTTCGCCTCGCACGTCAACGACGGCGGCTTCTGGATGGTCGCCAAGTACTTCGGCATCAGCGAACGGGACACGCTGAAGACGTGGACCGTGCTGGAGAGCGTGCTGTCGGTCGCCGGGTTCGTGGTGGCGGCGGTGCTGAGCCTGTTCGTGTAGGCGTCTCGTGTAGGCGTCTGATAACGAAGTTGGGGCTGGCTGTGTCCGACACAGGATCGTCGACCATACTGCCCGCTGTGGAGCAGCGCAGAGGATCGACCAGCCAGCCCCTGGAAGGCGCCGGATTCGACCCGGCATTCGTCCCCGGGCTCACCGCGCCCGTGCCGGGAGAGCCGGAGAACGAGAGATCGGCGAAGGAGGCGGAGGAGCCCGAGGACGTGCGCGTCTCGGACGGGACCGCGGCTCCCGAACCCGCCGAGCAGGCCGGGAAGCCGGAGGAGGAAGAAGAGACCCCGGACCCCGGAGGCCCCGTCTTCGAGGCCGCCGACCGCCGCGCCCGGATCGTCGCCGACCACAAGGGCGTACGCCTTGCCCTCGACGACCAGAGCTGCGAGTTCCGCTGGGACGAGGTCGGCGCCGTCGAGACGGAGACGGGCCGCTTCGGCAAGCGGTTCACCGTCACGGTGCACACGACGGACCGCCGCTGGTACCCGATCGAGATCGAGGCGACGTCCCGCAGCCGCTTCCCGGAGTGGGAGGGGGCCCTGGACGAGGTCCTGGACGCGTACTTCGAGGACGGCGAGGCGCGCAACGAAGCGGAGGCCGAGGTGAAGGCGGACGCGGAGGCCGAGGCGGACGGGGAGCCCGAGGTGACGGCGGACGCGAAAGCCGAGGCCAAGGCGGACGGGGAGCCCGAGGTGACGGCGGACGCGAAAGCCGAGGCCAAGGCGGACGGGGAGCCCGAGGTGACGGCGGATGCGGAGCCCGAGGTGACGGCGGACGCGAAAGCCGACGCGAACGCGGACGCGAAGCGCAAGGCGAACGGTGACGAGTAGACACATCGCGTGAAGATCCCCGCACGCCCTCTTGTCCCACCGGCCGCCATGAGCTTTGTTGGCCCGCATGGCGGACACCACGGGCAACACCAGCGACGCCGGGGCAGCACACGACCCCGACTCGGCACCTCGTAAATCCAGTTGGCGCTACATCGGCCCCGGCATCGTCGTCGCGGCGACCGGGGTCGGCGCCGGCGACCTCGTGGCCACCCTGATCGCGGGCAGCAACTTCGGCTACACCCTCCTGTGGGCGGCGGTCCTCGGCTGCCTGGTCAAGATCTCCCTGGCCGAGGCGGCGGGCCGCTGGCACCTCTCCACCGGCCGCACCCTCTTCGACGGCTGGGCCAGCCTCGGCCGCTGGACCACGTACTTCTTCGCGGTCTACGTCGTGATCTGGGGCTTTTCCTACGGCGCGGCGGCGATGTCGTCCAGCGCCCTGCCGCTGCAAGCCCTGTTCCCCGGCGTGATGGACCTCGAATGGTGGGGCGTGGCCTGCGGCGTGGTCGGCCTGGTCTTCGTCTGGTTCAACAAGTACGCCGTCTTCGAGAAGGTTATGACGGTCATGGTGGGCGTCATGTTCGTGGTGACGGTCTACCTGGCGATCCGGGTCACGCCCAACCTGGGGAACGCCTTCGCCGGCCTCCTCCCGGTCATCCCGGACGGCGAGGACTCCGTCCTCAACACCCTCGGCCTGATCGGCGGCGTCGGCGGCACGATCACGCTCGCCGCGTACGGCTACTGGGTCAACGCCAAGGGCTGGGCCGACACCGGCTGGATGAAGGTCATGCGGCTGGACAACCGGGTCGCTTACATCACGACCGGTGTCTTCGTCGTCGCCATGCTGTTCGTCGGCGCGGAGATGCTGCACGCCGCGAACATCGCGCTCTCCGGCGGCGGCAAGGGCCTGGTGCAGCTCGGCGACATCCTGGCGGACGAGTACGGCACGGCGACGTCCAAGTTCTTCCTGATCGGCTTCTTCGCCACGTCCTTCACCTCGCTCATCGGCGTGTGGCACGGCGTGAGCCTGATGTTCGCGGACTTCGTGGCCCGGCAGCGCGACAGGACGGCGGGCAAGGGCAAGGAGATCGCCTCCGGCGAGCACGAACGCTCCTGGCCCTTCCGCGCCTACCTGCTGTGGCTCACCTTCCCGCCCATCGTCCTGCTCTTCCAGGGCGAGCCCTTCCGCCTGGTCATCATCTACGGCGTCCTGGGCGCGGCCTTCATGCCCTTCCTGGCCCTCACCCTGGTCTGGCTCCTCAATTCCTCCCGCACACCGCGCGAGTGGCGCAGCGGCTGGCTGAGCAACACGATGCTCGCGGTCGCGGGCCTGCTGTTCCTGGTGCTGTGCCTGAAGGAGATCTGGGACCAGCCGTGGGGGGAGTTCTTCTAGAGGCCGGCCTTGGCGCCGGCGGCCGCCCCGGAGGTGTCCCCGGCCGGACGGCGCCGGCGCCGGTGCGCCCACAGGGCGAGCAGCCCCGCGGCCAGGGACACCACGCCCCCGGCGCACAGGCCGGCCCGCGCTCCCCAGTGGTCGCTGAGCCAGCCGGTCAGGAGGGCCCCCAGCGGGGTCGAGCCCTGGAGGGTCAGCGTGTAGAGGGCCATCACCCGGCCCCGGTAGCGCGGATCGGTGCCCAGCTGGACCCGGTGGTTGGCGGCCTGCGCGAAGTAGATCGTCGCGAAGCCCGTGGCGGCCAGCAGCACCAGCGCCGCGGCGAAGGTCGGGGCCAGCCCGGAAAGGGTCTCCAGCGCCCCGAAGGCGACGGCGGCCCCGATGACCAGGGCGGCGGACGGCCGGCTCCGCCGGCCGGTCGTGGCGAACGCGGCGATCAGCGAACCCGCGGCCAGCGCGCTGGCCAGCAGCCCGAACGAGGCGGAGTCCGCGTGGAAGACGGTCTTCGCCATCAGCGGCAGCGTCAGCTGGAAGTTGAAGCCGAACATGCCGATCACGCCCACGAGCGCCAAGGGCAGCATCAGGTCCGAACGGCCGCGCAGATACCGCAGACCGTCCAGGACGCCGGAGCGGCCGGGGCGTTCGGCGGGCCGCACCAGTTCGGCCGGGTTCATCAGCAGCAGGGCGTACACGCTGGCGAGATAGCTGACCGCGTTGAGCGCGATCACCGGCCCGGCGTCGAACCGGCTGATCAGCAGGCCGGCGAGGGCGGGCCCGACGACCCGCGCGGCGTTGAAGTACGCGGCGCTCAACGCCGAGGCGTTGGGCAGCAGAGCCGCGCCGACCATCTCGCTGACGAACGCCATCCGGGCAGGCGCCTCCACCGCGTTCACGGTGCCCAGCGCGGCAGCGAACACCCAGATGTGCCACAGCCGCAGCCCGCCGGTGAAGGTCAGCACGGCCAGCAGGAGGGCCAGTACACCCGCGGCGAGGTTGGCCGCCACCAGCAGCCGGCGCTTGTCGTGCCGGTCGGCGAGCCGGCCGCCGTACAGCGTGAGCAGGAGCATCGGCGTGAACTGGAGCGCCGTCACCAGGCCCAGCGCGGTGGCCGAGTCGCCGGACAGGGAGAGCACCAGCCAGTCCTGGGCGATGAACATCATCCAGGTGCAGGTGACGGACAGCAGCTGTCCGGCCGCGAAGAGCCGGAAGTTGCGTACGGTCAGGGCCTCGAACATCCGTCTCAGCGTGCTCACTTCCCGGCTCCTCGGGCTCTGGTGCTGCCGCGTGCGTCCACGCGCCGTCAGTCGATGCCGCGGACGATGTGCGCGTCGGCGCTCTCCTCGTCGTCCTCACCGGCGAGCAGGACCGGAGGTGCCATGGCGATCTCGGCAAGGTGTACGGCGCCGGGGCCGATCGGTGCGGGATCCACGGGGAACGACCTTTCGTCTCTCTCGCGGGCGGTAACGGGTGGTAACGAGTTGTAACGCACGGTAACGCTTGGTGACGGGTGGGGACGGGCGGGAAACGGAAAGCGGGTGTGCCCGGTGCGAACCGGGCACACCCGCAAGGGCCACGGCGTCAGCCGCGTACGGGAGCCGGGGGCGTGCGGAGGGCCTTGAGGTAGGTGTCCTCCGGCTGCGCACCGGACAGGGTGGGCCCCTCCTTGAAGAAGAGCAGCGGCACCGAGGTCACACCGAGCCGGCGCATGCTGTTGATCTCCTCGCGCACCGCCGCACCGTCACCGGCACCGCCGTCCTTGGCCGGTTCGACACCGACCTCGGCCGCGAGCCGGTCGAGCGTGCCGGGGTCACCGATGTTCAGCCCGTCCGTCATGTAGGCGCGGAACAGACGCTCGGCCATGGCCTCACCCGACCCCTGGGCAGCGGCGGCGGCGAGCAGCCGGTGCGCGTCGAAGGTGTTGGTGTGGATGGCGCGCTCGAAGTCGATGTCCAGTCCGTCCTCGGCACCGAACGACTTGTCCGCCGTGATCGCACGGGCCGTCTCCTCCCCGAAGGCCGCCTTGTGGACCTCGAACAGCGGCCGCCCGGTGGCAGGCGCCTCCGGAGCGATCAGGAAGGGACGGAACACGACCTCCAGCTCCCCTCCCGACTCCCGGAAGCGCCGGGCCGCCCGGGTGAAGCGGGTGAACGCGAGATACGAGTGGACGCAGATGAGGTCGAGCACGAACTCGACGGTGCGGGGGGCTTGGGCGGTGTTGGCTTCCATGGTCTCGACTCTCCGACCTCAACCAAGGTTGAAGTCAAGCTGTTGGGGGGTCATTTGTCTCGGACTTCCTTCGCGGGGCCGGATGGGCGGCGTGCCCGCCGCGTCCCTGGCCAGGAGACACTCCTCCAGGAACGCCAGCGCCCGCAGGTGGTACGTACGGGCCGCCCAGCCCAGGCTGATGTTGTGCCCGGCATGGGGCTGCCGGGCGACCGTCACCCGCCGCGTGGCCAGCCGGCCCGTCATTTCCGCCACTGCCTCGTCGTCGTGGCACCACCACCGCTCCTGCTCGGCGAAGGTGAGCCGGACCGGCAGGTGCACCCTGGCGGCGATGGACGGGTACATACCGGGCCACCGCGGCAGCTCCTCGGCCTCCAGCCGTGGTACCGGCACGACCAGCGCCCGGCCCAGCGCGAAGGCGCCCGGCGGGTAGAGCCGCAACGCTCCCCAGTGCCGGCGCCAGTCCCCGGGCACGCCCGCGCCGGGCAGCTGCGGCAGGTCGACGGCGTACCGGGTGCCGAGGCCGGAGACGTCCAGCCCGAGGAAGCCGGTGCCGCCGTCCCGGGCCACGGTGCTGAACGCCAGCTTCCCCCCGTTCGAGTGGGCCACGAGGAAGAATCCGGCGCCCACCTCGTGGTCGCGGGCGAAGGACGCGAGGGCGGCGTGCAGGGTGTCGGCCTGGTCGGAGAGCGACTGTCCCTCGGGCAGCCGCTCGGCGGACAGACCGTAACCCGGCCGGTCCAGGGCCAGCACGGTGTATCCGTGCCGGGCGCCCAGTTCCAGCAGGGACAGTCCGGGGCGCGCCCGGCTGTCGAAGTATCCGGCACGCATGCCGCCGCCGTGCACGGCGACCACCACGGCCCGGGGCACGGGCGGGTCCGGCTCGGCCAGCAAACCGGACAGCGTGATGCCGTTCGCTTCCACGACGATCTCGCGGACGTGGTCCGACGTCGTGCCCGCGACCGGGTCCGTCCGGTCTGACTGTCTTCGGACGTTCATTTCAGCTTTCTTCAACAGGATCCTTCCCTCCCATGACGTGCCGCTCAGTAGCGTCCACGCATGGACATGACCTCACCGCCCGACGACGCCGGACCGCGTTGCCTGGACGCGCTCAACTCGGTGCACGCGACCGTCTACTTCGCCCCCGACCTCGGGGCGGAACTGGCCGCGTACGGCGTCGAGGACCCGATCGCCGTCTATCTGGCGTGCCGGGCCGCTCCCTGGGGTGCGGTGGGGGCGGGGCCGGTCACCGCCTCGTTCAACGGGCTCAAGCACGAGCTGATCGCACGTCACCTCCCGGCTCTCTGGCGACGGGTCGATCCCGTCACAGTGCTGGACCTGCGCCTGAGCGCCGTCGACGCGTTGCTGCGCCGGTGCCTGGGCGACGAGGCCGTCGCGTCCGCCGAGATGGCGGAGGCCGCGGAGCTCGCCCTCCGGGCCGGCGAGGCGTGCGGGCGCCGCGGCCGCCCGATGTACTCGGCCCACGCCGACCACCCCGTACCGGACGAGCCGCACCTGGCGCTGTGGCACGCCGCCACCCTGCTGCGGGAGTACCGCGGGGACGGCCATGTCGCCGCGCTCACGACCGCCGGACTCCTCGGCCTGGACGCCCTCGTCTCGCACACCGCGAGCAGCGACGGCCTGCCGAAGGAGTTCGTCATGGCCCGCCACGGTTGGACCGAGGAGGACTGGACCGGCGCCGAGGAGCGGCTGCGCGCCCGGGGACTGATGGACGGCCGCGGTCGCCTCACCGGCGAGGGCGTGCGCCTGCGGCAGGACCTGGAGGCCGAGACCGACAGACTGGACCGGGCCCCGTACGAGCACCTGGGTGCCGCAGGGGTCGCGCGCCTCACGGAACTCGCCGGCGCGTTCACCGCGACGGCCGCGGCCGCAGGGGCCTTCGAGGGCGTGCCGTCGCAGACCACCGCCTCGGTCTGACCACGAGCAGGCACCGTGTGAAGCGCCGCCGGACGAGCCGGCGGATCGGGACAGCGCCGTTCATCCGTCTCCCTTCCCTCGTCTTTCCCCGTCTTCCCTCGCTGCTTTCCCTGGCCGCGGAACTTCCGACTCAGAACGGGAGGCCGGCCATCGACGGCAGCCGCCTGCCGATGGCCGACACGACGTGGAACGACACGTCGTCGAACTGCCAGCCGACGCGGGTACGCACGGCGTGGACGTCGTAGTACCCGCTGACGACGAAGGGGTCCTCACCCGCCTCCCCCGCCTCCCCCGCTTCGCGCTCGGGAAGGTGCAGATGCGTCGCCACCTGGTGGGCCCGCAGCCGGGCCTGGTCACCGTCCAGCTCCACGAGGTGGTTCGCGCACAAGTGGTGGGTCCGCGCCCAGCGGGCCTTCGCCGCCCGCTGGAACTCCGCGAAACCCTCCACGCCCTTGTGGACACCGATGGGGAAGCTGAACCGCACGTCCTGAGTGAAGACGGTCCGGTACCAGGCGTCGTCGAACTCCGCATCGTCGGCGCGGTCGAGGGCGACGATGTACCGGTCGAAGAGGTCCTTGATCTCCAGGCGGTCGGTGAGCACCCTCAGCTGGGCGCGCAGTGACGCGACCTGGTCAGCGGTCGAAGACATGGTGTGCTCCTGTGACGGTCCAGGTGTCGTTGCCGGTGAGGAGGGTGGCGAGGTCGCCTTTGCCGTTGTGTTCGATGGCGGTGTCGAGCTGGTCGGTCATGAGGGTGTCGTA
>NZ_JBIWEF010000021.1:0-77651 GCF_044762405.1 Streptomyces sp. NPDC097107
ACAGCGCGGCGAATTGCCGGAGGATCCCGCCGAGCTGCCGGCCGCGATCGACATCGTCGCACGTCAGCGCCGTGTGGTGAATACCCAGCAGCGCCCATGGGTGCTCTGGCTGGCAACGGCAGCCGCACTGCTGTGGCTGGTGAGCGCTGTGGCACAGTTCCTCGATCACAACTATGGATATACCTGTTTCCAGCTGTTCGTGACAGGCATGTTCCTGGTCGGCCCCCTCACCATGCGTCGGCAACGGCGGCGTCTGGAGAATGTCGAGCAGGCCCTCCACACCCGTCAGCACCCGCAGGGCACGTCCGACACCCCGCAGACGCGTCCCCGTCGGGCATATTGAGCTTCTTCAGCGTTGCCGCTCCAGCGTGAGCAGGCTTTGACTGGCTTTGTTCACGAGTGTTGACAGCGATCGTTCAGCACTTCGGGAGGCACTGACACCGCACTGTGTTCGATGGTCAAGAGGGATGACAGCGCCCGGTCCGTGGCGCCTCAGTCCTCCCGGTGGATGGCGACGGCGTCATCACCGAAGGACGCGGCGAGCGCCCGTGTGATCAGGTCGGGCAGCTTGGTGTGTCCGTCGTCTTCGGTCCAACGCGTCAGCGCCGTGTGCATCGCGGCCATGCAGGCGCTGGTCGCCGCCTGGGCGCGGAACGCGGCGTCGGGACCGGTCGCGTCATCCCCGAGGGCGTCGACGATGGCCTGTTGCAGCGCGTACTGGCTGTCCAGGTGCCGGGCCCGCAGCGCAGGCGTCGAGACCATGAGCCGGAGGCAGTCCAGCAGGAACCGCTCGTTCGCCCCCGGTTCGTCCCCGTTGCCACCCGTCAAGGCGGTGGCCGCGTCGATGAGCGCGCCGCCGACGCGGCGCACCAGGGGTTGCGTCGCGGAGGATGCGGCGACCTGCTCGGCGATGAGTTGGGCGGGCTGGTCGATGAGGACGAGGTCCTCTTTGGTGGGAAAGTGCCGGTACACGGTCATTGCCGAGACGCCGGCGGCCTCGGCGACGTCGGCCACCGTCACCGCGTCGTAGCCGTGGTCGGTGAACAGCCGCACCGCGTGCGCTTGGACCAGGCGCCGCGTCTCGGATCGCCGTCGTTCCCGCAGGGTTGGTTGCCGCTCACTCATGTGTTAGACACTACCATCATGTTGGTTACTAACGCTTAGATGAGGTAAAGGCATGGACGACCTGATGGGGAGAACGGCTTTGGTGACGGGCGCGTCGCGTGGCATCGGGCAGGCAATTGCCATTCGACTCTCGGCCGAAAGGGCCACGGTCATCGTGCACTTCGGCACGGATGAGAGCGGGGCGGCTGCGACGGTCGACGCGATGGAACGCGCCGGTGGGACCGCCTTCTCCGTCCGAGCCGAACTGGGCGTGGACGGCGATGTCGAGACGCTGTTCGCTGGTGTGGAGGCCGGCTTGGCCGGTCGGCCGCTCGACATCCTCGTCAACAACGCGGCGGCCGCACCGGCCGGTCCGCTCGGCGTGACGACCCGGGCGGAGTTCGACCACTTGTTCGCGGTGAACGTGCGAGCGCCGTACTTCATCATCGAGCGGGCACTGCCTCTGTTGAGCGAGGGCGCCCGGATCGTCTCGGTATCGTCGGTGGCGACCCGGATGGCCAACTCGGCCCAGACATCCTTCGCCATGACGAAGGGTGCGATCGAGACGATGACCAAGACCATCGCCGTCCAACTCGGCCCCCGAAGGATCACGGTGAACGCGGTCGCTCCTGGGGCCACCAGGACGGCGACCAACGGAGTTGCCTTCGACGCGCCGGGCCTCACCGAACAGATATCCGGTATGACGGCACTCAACCGGCTGGGCGGGCCCGACGACGTAGCCGATGTGGTCGCCTTCCTCGCCTCCGATGCCGCCCGCTGGGTCACTGGTCAGATCATCGACGCAAGCGGTGGCCTGTTCCTCGGTCCACGCATCTGACCGACGAAGGCTTGGCGAGGGCAGCGCATCGCGCAACTCCCCACACCGTTCCGGCTCCGCGGCATCCGGCCACGGAACCCACGCAGGAACTCGTTCGGCGGGCCGACTCGGCCAGAACCTGCGCTGCCCGAAGCCGTGGACCGTTCGATTTCTGCGGCGCTTCGAGCGCCGCCCGATCCCGTGTACAGGTGCTGTCGGTTCTCGTGAACAAAAGCCAACAGCGTTTGTCGACCGGTTCCGGAGTCAGTTGTCGGTCAGCCGACTCGTGAATGCCGAAGAGAAATGACGGCAGTGCCGTGGTGATCCACCACGCCGGCTCGACTCTCCGGCCGTCGCCGCCGCTCAGGGTCGCCGTAAACCCTGACGTGCTGATGCCTGCGTCGGAGGTCCGCAGACAGGTCGGGCGGCGCCGCGTTCGGTCGGCACGGACTTGGCCGGCGGGCGGAATCCGGCATGGTCAGTACCACGGAACTACCGAGGAGTTTCCGGCGCAGGACACCGGCTCTCGCGACACGGCAGTCGGCGCGGTGTCCTCTGACACAGGTCACGGTCTCGGGGCCGGGCTGTCAGACGCCGCTGCCACACTTCCGATCATGATCGATGACGGTTTCGAGTGGATACAGCAAGACCTCGCCTCCTGGGGCTTCTACCTGGTGATGGTCAAAGGCGTGAGCGTTGAGGAGCTGGCGGTGATGCGGGGCGCGGGTCCCGGCCTCGGCATCATTTCTCCTGAGACCTTCAACACGGCGTTGTCCAGCAACGTTCCGGACTGGGCCAGGTTGGGCGAACACGCAGGGTGGGCGTTCGCCTTGTGCGGTGGCGGCGACGGCTTCTACACGCAGCGTCCCGACCACGTGAAGCATCTGTGGGAGGACCGCACATGGCTGACCATCATGGACACCACTATGGACCCGTCAGCCATCGGCGTGATCGTGGACGGAAAGCTGGACTGGAGCTACTTCGACGGCGAGGTTCACGAGGCGGTCAGGGCGGATCATCCCCTCACCCAGCGGATGGTCGCCGAGATCGGGCTCGGCAGCGTCGACCCGGATCCCGACTTCCCCGACGAACCGGACGAGTGGGGGCTGCATGTCCCGGACATCCGGGACGTGTATCGGCTGATGGGCGAGCACTACGGGCTGGGCCTTCCCCGCAGAACGATCGCCGACAAGGAGCTGGCCGGGGTGTTCACCTCCCCGCGCGTGTACGCCAACGGGCAGCCGAACACCAGGTACGACAACATCCGACTGCCCTGACCACAGGCCGCCTCCTACGACAGGATGCCTGCGCCCGTGTCGTGGAACGTCGGCCACAGGTCAAGGTGGCCGGGGATGCCGCTACCGATGGCAGCGGACGGGCGCGACAGTCTCAGCGCCGACCCGCTCCATCGAACGCCACTCGCAAGAGCACCTCGCTGCCGCACTGACAGGAGACCTGGTGCCTCCCTGACTCATCAACACGACTCGCTCGCGGAACGGAACGCCTCCCGAGCCCGTCGACAAGCGACGTCGCGACTGCTCGACAAGGCCAAACGAGGGCCTACCCAGATAGGCAGAGCCCCGTTCTCCCTCTTCTCTTTCGGGTTGTTGCACAACAACACCCCCTCGTACCGGGCTGCTGATCCGTAGACTCCGCCGGGCGGGCAGCGGACTCCGCCCGCTCCCGGCCGGTCAGGAGGACCCCATGCCGCTCCCATCCACGGGCTGGCACAAGAGCAGCTACAGCACGGAATTCCAGGAAGCCTGCGTGGAGGCCTGCGCTGCCGCGGTCGACGCTGGCGTACGTGTCCGGGACACCAAGGACCGCGATCGTCGCTCCTTCTCCGTCTCCGCCTGTGCTTGGAGCAGCTTCTTGAACGCCCTGCGCCCCGACGGCTTCTGACCCGACAGCCCTCGTGGTGGCGTTCGCGGCGGACCTCGCGTCCGCCGTGCGCACTCAGCTCTCCTCCATCGCCCAGGCGCTGGGCACCAGGCCGGGCAGCCGGTGGTTGATCTGGTGCTCGCCCTTGGTGCACCCGGTGAAGGGTCCGCTGGAGCTGCGCAGCTCGCGCAAGCAGGGGTCGAGGGAGGCCGACGGGGACCTCGAAGTAAGGGGCGCCGTCATCGGTCACGTCGGGCCGCCTTCCTCTCTTCGTGCGCGAGGACGGCCCGTCCGGTGATGGCCTTCTCCTCAACCTTCATCCGCGGGCCGATGTGGGCGAGTGCCTTCTCTGCGTACCAGGGGCGCAGGGAGATCTGGGCGACTGGCATGCCGGTGGACATCAGCAGGGCGGTGCCCCTTTTCATCGCGCGGATCTCTGCGGCGTGGCCGAACTCCACATGGCGTCCATGCCGACCTCGCCCCACGCTTTCACGCCCTGGTGGTAGCACTGCAGGATGACGTACGGAGTGATGCCGCGGGAGCCGAGGTGGGAGTACAGGTCGGGCAGGTCGGCGATGCGGCAGATGTTGGCGGCCTCGTCCAGGACCGCGCGCATCGGCTCGGGCAGGCGGCCACCGTGGCGTTCGCCGGCTTCGGTGGCGGCGGTGAACACGGAGTCGGCGAGGGCGGCGACGACCGCGCTCGCCGGACCGCCCTTCTTGGACAGCAGGTGGAGGGTGTCCCGACTGGTGGCGGAGGCCTCGGGGACGAAGCGGGGCCGGTCCCTGTCCGGCGTCACCCACGTCAGGACCCGCTCGTCACGCAGGGCGGACACCGCGGTCCGCGCGTTCTGGAAGATTCCGGACTGGGTCTCTTCGACGATGTTGATGCTGGATTCGACCTGCTCGGCGAGGACGGGTTCGTGCGGTGTAAGGCGCACCACAGTTCGCGGCGTGCCTTCCGGGCAGTGCGGCCGGGCCATTGACCACGACGATGCGAACAGGGCTGACCAGCTCGACGACCTCGTCCCCATCGGGCAGCAGCTGCTCCCCCTCAGCCACGGTCGGACGGTGCGGTCTGCTCACGCCGGCGCGTCCGTGACGGCGGCAGTACGGCGGCCTGCGGGGTCGGTCGGGCCCACGGCCCGAGCATGGGCCAAGGCGGACGTCGACTGCTCCCCCGCACCGGCGGGGACAGTCCCTCGGCCGAGCCGTCCGCCGGCCTCGCGCTTGATCGACGTCCTTCCCACAGAGCAGACTGCTTCTCATGGGATCAGTGGGCATGGCCATCAAGCTGCGGACCGGACAGTGCCGATGAGTGCCGCCCTGCCCTTCTTCCGCTATCACCCAGACCCCCTTGCAAGCGGGTCCATCTGCGCGGCCGCCGAGACATGTGCCAGCTGCCGGCGCGACAGGGGATGGATCTACACGGCGACCTTCTACTCCGCTCAGGACGTCAGCGGTCGGTTCTGCCCGTGGTGCATCGCAGACGGGAGCGCAGCTGAACGCTTCGCGGGTGAATTCACCGACTCCTACGGGCTCGACGGTGTCAGCGAGGACGTATTGCACGAGGTCACCCGCCGCACCCCTGGTTTCCATGCCTGGCAGGACCCGCATTGGCTCGTCCACTGTCAGGACGCGGCCGCCTTCGTGGGCGAAGTCGGATACGCCGAACTGGTGGCGCATCCTGAAGCACTTGACCAGCTGCGGACCGACATGCGTCTCGACGGCCTGCACGACGAAAACCGGCTTGAGCGCTTCCTGACCAGCCTGGGCGAGGGGACAACCGCCATGCTCTTCCGCTGCACCGGCTGCAAAAGCCACCTCGCCTACGTTGACGCGTCCTGAATATCGTCCGTGCTGACACGTCTGCGGTAGCAGATGAGAGTGCGGGCGATACCGTCGAGGCGAGAAATTGGTTGGCCTTCCCTCACAGCCATCCAGCACGAACCGCGACAATCGGCACGTCGGAAGGCTGTCCGACGTGCCGATCGGGACGGCTTGTCAGGCAGTGGCCTTGATCGTGGAGACGTGATCGGTCATCCCACGGTCGTCGTACACCGTGATCGTCACGCTCCTGCCCTCCGGGATGTCCAGATTCACCTTCTTGACATCCCAGATGTCGGACGATCCCGGGGGCATGTACAGCCCGTACCGTCCACCATCACCTTCGTAGGACACCTTGTAGTAGAGGCCGTCGTTGTCGTTGGCGACGTCGTACATCCACAGCACTTCGTCGTACGGGTGGAATTCGACCTTCGCCAACGCGTAGCCACTCTGGTTACCGAAGACGACCTTTCTTCCCACCCCGCCGTCATCCTTCTGAAAATAGGTACCGTCGATGTCGTCATCGAACCGGCACGGGCAGTAGACCGTCCGCGCCGAGTCGTTCTGAATGACTCTCGGGTCAGGGTTGTAGGCGCTTGCCGGCGCGGTGGCCATGGTGGTGACGGCGACCGCGGCGGATGCCACTGCGACAAGGGACGCGATTGTTCGATTGCGCATATTCATCCTTCGATTGCTTTGACAGAATTCCGTGTTCTTCTCGGGGCCTGAACTCTGATCTCAGAAGTGCATCGGCGGCTACCGCAATTGGCTCGCAGATACAGCTGCGGCTGCCCGGCGTCGCTTCAGGCGAGGACGAGCGCCGAGCTCAGGTCACGTTGGCCATCCGCCTGAACGCCGCCCTGGTCTCCGGCCCGGCGATCCCATCAATCGGGCCGGTGTAGCGATACCAGGTCTTGAGGTAGCGCTGCAGCGCCTTCACCGTCCCCGTGCCGACGATTCCGTCGATCGAGCCGGTGTAGCCCCAGTTCTCCTTGAGGAGCCGCTGCATCGCCTTCCAGCTGCTGGTGCCGAGCTGCCCGTCGATCGCGCCGGTGTAGCCCCAGGCCCTCAGAAACTTGCCCTGAAGGCTTTTTGCCCCAGAGGTCGTCAGACCGAGGTTGACCACAGCTAGCGGGGCGAATGTCTCCGCACTCGCCACCACCTTCTTCTCCGGGGTCGCCGCGACGCTGGCGCCTGCGGTGGCCAGGCTTCCGGCGGCGATCCCGGCGACGGTGGTGACAGTGACGAGAGTCCTCGTCATGGCTCGCATGTGTATTCCCTCCCATGACCGGAACCACCCGTTGCGGGCGGCTCGGTGAGCAGTCTTCGGGCGGTGGTGCACGGACCACAACGGTCGCCGCCCAAGTGACCTGCGTGCGGGATGTCTCACGGGCTGACCTGCGGGGACTTCCGTCCCGGCGGGACACGGTGGGACGGCTGGGACCACTGCGAAAGCCTCTGGCGCGGTCACCCGCGAGTGCTCCTGCCGAGACGTCGCCCGAACTTCTACCGGTTCTGCCGGTTCTGCCGGTTCTGCCGGTTCTGCCGGTTCTGCCGGTTCTGCCGGATACGCAGGTCCCTGGCCCGGACTCGCCGCCGGGCGGCGAAGACGTCGGGGACGACGCCGGCACCGGCTCCGGGGCGAGACTCCCATTCCCTGATGCGCGCCGCGACGTCCGCCAGCCTCGTGTCTCCCGGGGCGACGTCGATCTGGAAGTGGGACTCCTTGGCAGGCTCCTGGTCGCCGCCCCACGTCACCACTCCGTCCAGTTCCGCCAGGATGTCCCGGATCGTGGCGAGGTCCTGGGGGAAGGCATTGCCTTTGGACCCTGCCGGGTAGAGGGGCTGGAAGATGGTGATGGCCGTCCCGGAGAGGTAATTGCTCTCGTACGGTGGGCCGATCACCCGGTCGGTGGTGTGCCCGGTGATGTCCCGGGGACCGATCTCGTGGACTTCGTAGTGGTAGCGGCGCGCCAGGTGGAGCAGGACGGTGGCGACGTCCCCGCCGCGGCAGGAGACGCGGGTGCCGCCCGCCCCTTCGATGAGGTGTTCCGGCGCGTGCTCGATGACCGGCCAGCCGTTGGCGCTGTCCGCCTTGTCCCACCGCCCGGCTGCCGGTGCGGCCGTGGCCACCCCGGCGGTTCCGGTGGCGGACCACAGGGCTGCCCCGCCGATCGCGAGGAAGCCGCCGACGACCTGGCGGCGCTTGAGCAGTGCGTACGGTGCGGGTTTCCCGTGTTTCCCGTGCTGGTTCACAGGTGGTCTGTCTCCTCGTAGTGGGTGATGTGCAAACGGTCAGCCGGCCAGTCCGTGGAGGACATCGACGAACCCTTGGACGAAGTTGTCGAGCTCGTCGTCCGGCAGCGAGTCGGGCAGGTTCGTGCCGTATCCCGCGGTGTCGTCGATGAGGAATTTCCGTCCGGCCGCGATCACGGGACTGTTCGTCGTGAGCACGTCCCGGGCCAGCGCGTGGGTGTTCGCCTTGGTCCCGAAGCGCTGACTGCGGTAGTCGCCGAACCGCCCGTTGTTCCCGCCGCTCTCGTAGTGACGGAGGACCGCGGTGGCTATGTTGAGACCGGCGCTGACGCGTTTGGCGATCAGATAGCCGTCCGCGTCCTCCAGGAGGTCCGAGTAGCCGAAGGTCGAGCGGAGACCTGTCTTCGCCAACCGCTCCACGCAGTACTGGTAACCGGAGGCGTAGCTGTCGCGGTCGCGCTGCCACTCCGCGTAGAAGGTGATGAGGTCCCCGCCCCAGCCGGCGACGTCGCCATGGTTGACCCGCTGCGCGTCGGCGGGCTGCGGGTGCTGGAAGTGGCCGTTGCAGGTGGCCATGAGGTGTTCGATGCCCATCTCCTGGCCCGTCGCGCTGTCCACGAAGCTCGTCACCCAGCGGGCGCCGCGCGCGTACTTGGCATACGCGATGAAGTCCCGGTCCGGTGGGCCGATGAGAGCCGTCCACTGGATGTTGTCGTACGACATGTGCCGGAGGTATTCCATGACGAGCCTGTTCGGATTTCCCTTGCCGTAGGCGCGGGCATACTCGTAGATCTCCGCGACGTAGTCGATGAAATCCTCGGACGGGGAGACGGTTTCGTTGACGCTTCCCTGACCGGAGTCCGTGCCGGGCCGATGGGCGTTGTTGTCGAGATCGAAGGAGTCTGATCCGTTGGGGAAGCGGAACTCCTTGATCTGGTTGAACGACCAGTTGGCCGGCAGGGGGAAACCGAGGTTTCCGGAGAAGCCCCAGGACATACCGGAAACGAACGACCAGCGGGCGTAGGTGGCCTCGGTGACCCGTGCGCACACGTTGCGGGACCCGTAGACGCCGTGTACGTAGCGCTTTCCTTGCCCGGCCAGTCCTCCGGTCACTCCTTGGAAGTAGGGAATGATGTTGGAAGTGATCTCCGGGTCGGTGGCGTCGTAGTCGACGGCGAAGTAGATGACCGTGCCCCGGTTGAACCCGTAGCCGATGGCACGCTCATGCGCTTCCAGCGCGTGGCGGTACCCCGTGCTGTAGCTGAAGTCGCCGAGTTCCCGGGCGTTGTCCTGATAGATCGGGAAGACGCGGAGTCCGTTGCTGAAGATGCTGTCGAGCTCTCCGGGCTGGATCTCCTTGTCGAGGGTGCTGCCCGGCGGGTCGTATATGTAGCGCCCCACGCACTTGTAGCCCTCCGCGGCGAGGGCTCGGGCGCGGGAGTCGGTGATCGTGAAGCGGGTGTCGCAGGCGTCGACCCTGCGTTCCGGGTCTCCCGTGGAAACCAGCAGTTGGGCCCAGGTGGCGTAGTCGCCCCTCCCGTGGTCCTCCAGCATGGAGAACTTCTGGAAAGCCTTGACGAATTCGGTGAGAGTGGAGTCGTAGGTTTCCTTGAACGAACTTGTGTAGTGCGAGCCCTCGGCAGGAACGGGTTCGTTGAAGACGCATGCCGCGGAGAAGAGCCTCACCAGGATTCCCGTGTCACCTTGCGACAACGTGTTGGCCTTCAGCCCTGCCTGCGTGCCGGGGCCGAAGTTCCCGTTGGCCTGGTCCTCGGGGATGCCCACGGTGTACTGAATGGCCTTCATGAGGGCCTTCTGCACATCACGTGAGTAGTGACCGTCGCATGGTCCGATGAAGAAGGTGGACTTGCTCAGGTAGCTGCGGTTGAGCCACTGCTGGATCGCTCGGACCTTCTCGGATCCGCCCGCGAGGACGACGTAGGCGTCCATCGTCAGCAGTGCTTTGAACACCTTCGGGGTGACCATGCCGCCGTGGTCCGGCATGCCCATGTCCGTGGTGATTGAGATGACGGAGTTCAGCGTGCTGGTGTCGTACCGGCCGTCGCCGTTGCCGCCCCAGTAGCCCTTGCAGAACAAGGCGTACTGGACGAGGTTGACCATGTTCGCGTTCGTTTGCCCCATGCCGATGTCGCCGTAGGTGGTCAGCCGCGACAGGGTGGTGGGGCCGAAAGCCGCGACGAGCGGGCTGATGCCCAGTTCGTGCTGGAGCCCCATGGTGAGGGAGTACATGGTGTTCCAGCCCGTCTGCCCGTCCTCGGCGCAGGGCTTGTAGCCGGGGACGTCACCGTAGGTGCTGTTCACCCATTTCTGCGCTTCCAGGACCTTGGCGTCTGCCACTACTGTCTCCGTATGTCTGTGGGTGGTATTGATCAGAAGCCCATGGGCTTGTCGTCCATGGGCGCAGCGAACGTGTGAGGCGCCGAAGCAGCTGCGGACGATGTGTGGCCGGCCCGGAGTCGTGCGCCAGGGCGGTGAGGAAACGCGCTCGTGCTGGAGGCAGCAGGTGACGGCGTACAGGGTGCCCTCAGCGCGGTGAAGCCCTCCTTGGCCACGGTGGGCATGCCGTCGACGTTGCGGGCGTCGATGAAGTCATGTACCCGCAGGACGAGCTCGTCTGCCATGGATGTCCGTTCGCCTGGTCGGACCGGTTGATGGACGCACGTGCCCGCCGTTGCGGCCTCGCGGTGATCGAGTGGCCCGGCCCGGCAGGTGTCCGCGGTCTTCCTGTCGGGGCGGGTGATCACATGCTCGCTTCGGGACGGCAACGCCGGTAGAGCGGTGGGAACGGGTGGGACATGATGGGAAGCGGGACGCGTCAACAGGCCCTGCATCAGGGGGACACGACGAGGGAGGACGAGTGGTGGCGGGACAGGCTGGGAGACCCCGGGCCGGTGGAGCGCCCGGGGAAGCCGAACTTCTGACCGAGCAGCTGAGGCTGCTGCGCCGGCGCAGCGGAATGACCCTGGCCACGCTCGCCGGCCGGACGAGCTACAGCAAGTCGTCGTGGGGGCGATACCTCAGCGGAAAGGCACTTCCGCCCCGACAGGCAGTGCGCGAATTCGCCCAGGCGGTCTCTGTCAGACCCGACCGCCTGCTCCTTCTGCTGGAGATCGCCGAGCGCGGGCAGCCGGATGGAAAGGCTCCGGATGACGCCGATTCCGTCGAGCGCCCCGACGCCTCCGAAACACCGCCGACGGTAGTTCCGGATCCAGATCCAGATTTGGGGCCCGGTCCCGAACCGGTTCCGAGCACGGGCGCCTCCGTGGTCCCGGACGCGGACTCGCCCGGGGCGCAGCCGCCGAAGCAGCCCGCCACTTCCGCGCCGCTCCGCCGGCCGCGGCGCTGGGGACTCGCCTTCGGGGCCGCCGCCACCGGTGTGGGTGTGGTTACGGGACTGCTCGCGGGAATGCTCATCGGCGCCCCGGAGAGCCAGGGAGAGCCCATGACCAGAGGCAGCCTCACGAAGTGCAGCGGGTTCGAGTGCCGGAACAAGGACTCCCAGCGCATGGAATGCCACATCGGAGTGTGGACCGCTGCGGCAGCGAAGGTCGACGGCGTCCACCTGGAACTGCGCTACAGCCCCCGCTGCGGAGCCGCGTGGGCCAGAATCACCGAGGGCCAGGTCGGGGACACGGCGAGGGTCGAGGGGCCGAACAACCACTCGGCCGCCCGCTCGATCACCTACGACCGGGACACCTACTCACCCATGGTCGAAGCCCCCTACCCAGCGGCCGCACGGGCCTGCGTGGTCCTCAAGGACGGAGGCAAGGAGGTCTGCACCCCGCACGGTGGCGCCTCGCCTCTGCCTGCCGCGGTCACCGACGAGAGCAAGCCGTAGCCACTGGCCGCCCGCGCCTGGACTGGTCCTACGGTGCGCGGCCGAGCACCCGTCCCCCACTACAGCGGCGGGTCCGCTTCGGCGGTCATCGCCGTACCTCCGCCTCGGGCGGACGCGTCGCCGGGCGGTGATGTCGGCTGAGGTGCCAGTTACAACTCCCGCTCCTCCTCGGCTCCCGGTCCGGTGGCGGGGACAGGGGCGGCTCCTGGTGGCCGCCGACGCAGGCGGGCAGCTTCATGCGCGGTCTGATGACGTGCCGTTGATCCGTTCCACCTCGGCGAGCTCTCGTCCCGGCGTCTCCTCGCCCTCATAGGTGCGCAGCCAGCCCTGGTCAGGTAGAGGACGGTGAGCCTCTCCCCCGGTCCAGCGGGGCCGGTACCAGCGGGGCGTGAGGCCGTTGTGCAGCCCGGTTGTGCCGCAGCCGCTAGACCCAGGTGGGGCGCAGTTCGCGCAGCCGGGCCCGGCATTCGGACGAGGCATGGCCGACCGCACCCGGCGGCGCGGCGGCGCCTCGGCCGGTGTCGGCGGCACGGTGGGCCACAGAGAACGCCGGTGGTTGTCCGGAAAGTGGCGCTCGCGCACTTCCGGACATCACCTCATCAGCGGGGCCGTTGGATGGATAGCCTTCCCGCGTGATCCTGGTCTCTTGGTACATCAACGGCTCTACTGGCAACCGCCTGGCGCCCACCGTCGCGCAGGCCCGCAGCGCTGTGCCGCGGCCCTGGACGCGGAGACTGCAACAGCTGAGGCAGCCGCAGAGGACATACTCGAAGCTCCGGCTCTATGGCTGGCCAGCGACGCACGGATGCTCGTGGACGAGAGCGGACTGGCTGCGTTCCGGGTAGACGAGAACAGCCTGGACCTGCTCGTGAGCCTAGCCCTCCTGTAACAACAAAAATGTCTCGCTGCGTCCGAGACGGCCCGCCTCGCGCGGCACTGACATCTCTGCTGCGCACGACAGCTTGTAAGGGTCGAGCCGTCGACGGGCCGTGGTTGCCGAGGATGCGGGCTGGGTTTGCATATCCAGGGCGCCGGTCACGCCAGCGGTCCTTTTACTGGTCACGACGAGCGGCGGGTGCAGACTCCGGCAGCACCGACACGAGGGCAGCTACCGGTGCGTCCGCGCCCACTCGTACCGGAAGCGCACACCTCCAGCGCCGGTGACCGCGTCCTCCCCCACCGCTGGGCCATGCTGCCCGCCCCCGCAGGCACAGCCCCAACCGACAGATCCGCCCTCACCCGGTCCCCGCCCTTCAGCAACCCATGACCGATCAGTGATCGCGCTCCTGGAGACCCTCACCGGCAGGTCCGGCACGACACGCCCAGCGAGTTTCCCCTCTCCGCGCGATACGACAAGGTCAGCCGCGCTGCCCCCAGTTGACGCGGCACGGCAGGCTGCGGAGAGACCGGATTGATCTTGAACCCGGGGTTGGGGCGCGGCTTCACGAGACTGCCTTCGGAGGTAGCGCCGGCGGCACGCTGATGAACCTCCTCGCCCGCAACCCCGGGCTCGTCCACACCGCCCTGACCCGTCTGCCTCCGGCATGGCGCCGACTCGACGTCCACATCGCAGGCCGCACCAGCGTGGCCGGGATCATGGCCTCGCCCTCGGTGCGCGGCGCCGCCGTCCTGGCCACCCGGCTCCCCTTCGGCCCTGCGGGAACGCTCTCCGGCGAACCTGTCCGACCTTGACGCGCTCCCCCGTCGGGGGGAGACGCCGCCCGCGCCCGGCGGCAGGCATCAGGCGCGGGCGAGTTCCGCGGCGCCGAAGGAGACGTCGAAGCGGTCGCACCAGATGCTCACGCTGGTGTACCGGGACAGGTCGACGTCATCGGGTACGGCGTAGTTCTGGCTGCCCTTGTTGCCCTTGAGCTTGCCGAGGCTGACGTACTCACCGTCGTCGAAGAGGTGCCAGCCGGCCCGGCCCTCCCTCACCGGCGCGTCGGTCAGCCACACCCGCAGGTCCGGGCCGTTGCTGGTGTCCAGGTTCTCCAGCCGTACGACATGGGAGCCGTCGGCGAGCCGTACCAGCCCGACCGTGCCGGAGGTGCTGTGCTCGTGGCTGATCAGCTCGCCGCCCGCCAGTGTCCGGGGCCCTGCGGCCACGCTCGGCGACGGGGCCGGACCGGTGGCGGAGGCGGCGGGAGGGGAGGACGACGCCGGTTGCACGGCCGGCAGCGCCTCGTCCACGGTCTCGTCCTGCCACAGCTTCCACGGCTGGAACCAGTACAGCCCCAGGCCCGCCCCGGCGACGGTCACCGCCAGCACCGCGACGACCAACCGCCTGCCCGGTCTCCTCAACCCACGTGCCATGTCCCGACCCGCCTTTCGATGATCCTCCGTCGACACCTCCATTCAACGCGGCCGGCGGCGCGCACAGGGGCCGAAAAGAATGACGGATCTCTTACGCCGCGTCGCCCACGACCGGACCCGGGTCCGCGGGGACACCCGCGGCGGCACGGCGGCGTGCGGCGTCCTCGTCGGTTCGGGCGTCGTGGCTGAGCGGCTTGGGCAGCGCCGTGGTGAGCAGGCCCACCGCACCGCCCCGCGGACCCGGCGGGATTCGGACGACACCGTCCCTAGCCCGCAGCCGCGTCCTCCACCGTCGCCCGTACCGTCAGCACGGTGTCGACTCCGGTGAGCTCCAGGATCCGCTGAAGCTGCCGTGTCGGCGCGGCCACCCGCAGGTCGGTCGCCCGGCAGGTGAGGATCAGCAGATTCAGCAGCGTCGAGTCCGCGAACGTGATGCCGGAAGCGTCCAGGACCACCTTCCGGTGTCCTCCGGCCGCGGTGTCCAGCGCGTCCGCCAGGGGCGTGATCGAGTGCATGTCGTAGGCGCCACGTGCGGCGACAACCCATGCGTCACGCCATTCGTACTGCACCACCGTGGTCACCTCCGGGTCCCGCGGGTCGAACCGCGCGGTCGCCTGCTCCCGACTCCGGTCGGCGTTGCCCGGGCGCCCTGACGTGCCTGTCTCGTGCGACGACACCCTCGGGTCCATCCTTGCGCCTCTCCCACTGGATCACGTCATTTATTACGCGAAAAGTATGTCACGTATTCGACATCAGGCAACAAGGGTCTTTAGAATGCCGTCATGGTTGGACTGCCTGAATCGCACACCGGATGGACGTTCGTCACCAACCACGCGCGCGTGCTTGCGGCCATCGCCGACAACCCGAGCGTCCGCATCCGTGACATCGCCGCCCACTGCCGGCTCACCGAGCGCGCCGTCCAACGGATCATTTCCGACCTCGAGCAGGACGGTTACCTTTCCCACACCCGGGACGGTCGCAGCAACACGTACCGCGTCGAACCGGACAAGGTGCTGCGACATCCGGCGGAAGCGGGCCTGTCCGTGGCTGCCCTGCTGTCGCTGCTCGTACGGGACGAGACCGACCGTCTGCAGCCCCGGGCCCAGACGTCGTCCTTCGCGGACTCGAACACCACGAGGTAGCGCGCCGGCGAGGTGTCGCCGCCGCGGGACCGCGCTGCCCCCGGCCGTCGTGCCGGAGGGCACTCGGCCCGTGACGGCCGTACGTCGTGCACGGCAGCGGAGCCGACCCGAGTGCCGTGGTCGCACAGGGCCGCGACGGCGAGACCACCCGCCAGGACTGGTGCCGCGGGGCGCCGTCGCGGGACTCCCGGGTGACGGCGAAAAGGCGTCGGAAGTCGTGCGCCCAGGCGAGACCGCCGGGCTGAAGCAGCGGGGGCGAGTCGCCCGAAGCGAACTCGAAGACACCGTGGGCCACCCGAGTACCCGGCCTGCACATGAATGACGACCGGAAGTCCGCTCACGGGCGGACCGCGCAGCCGACGCCACCGAGTCGCGCGACGGTGCGGCCGTACCCCTCGGGGCGCCCGGGCCCGCGGGAAGCGCTCAGCCCGACGGCGCGTCACCCACCTGGCGGGCACCACCCCCGCGCACTCCCGCACAAGAACCACCAGGGCCTCCCCGTGCCGCACCGCTTCGATCGTCGCGTCAGGGGTACTCACGCGGAGTACCGGGTAATCGCGTGCCATGAAACGGAGCCGGGGGAACAACCGTGGATGAATCGTCGCTACGGGCGGTGGGGTGGGCGCGTTCGCTGCCGGTGCGGAGCAGCCCGAAGGCGGCCCGCGACTGGGCCCTCGGACACCTGAAGACGCTCGACTGGACCGACAGCGCCCCGCAGACGGTGGACGACGTGCTGCTCACCGTCTCCGAACTGGTCACCAACGCCCACGTGCATGCTCGCTCCCACGCCCAACTGGTGATGACGTGGGACGGCCAGTGCCTGCACGTGGCCGTGCACGACGCCTCCAGGGAACTGCCCACGCCCCGCCCTCCGAGCGGCCAACGCCTCGGTGGGCGGGGCATGTTCCTCGTCGACGTGCTGGCCGACAGCTGGGAGGCCCGCCCGTGCCCGGACGGCAAGACCGTCATCGCCTGTTTCCGCCCCCCGGCCGAGGACGAGGCCGGCACCGGGGCCGAGGACGCCCGCTGACCCGGCCCGCCGTTCGGCAGCGGGGGCGGGCCGTGCCGAGATGGGGCGTTAAGGTGCCATACGGAGCATGTGCGCGTCCATCCGGACGCCGGAACCGCCGGCTCGGGAGTCACGCCGCGCGCTGGAAGGGAACGAAGCCGTGCATGGCGAATACAAGGTGCCCGGCGGCAAGCTCGTCGTCGTGGACCTGGAGGTCGAGGGCGGCGCCCTCCTCAACGTGAGAGTCGCCGGGGACTTCTTCCTGGAACCCGACGACGCGATCCTCTCGATCAACGACGCCCTGGAAGGGGCTCCCACCTCCACGGACACCGCCGGCCTGGCGGCCCGGATCACGGCGGCGCTGCCGGAGCCGACCGTCATGCTCGGACTGACCGCGGAAGGCGTCGGCGTCGCCGTTCGGCGAGCGCTGGCGCACGCGAGCGAGTGGAGCGACTACGACTGGCAACTGGTGCACGTGGAGCCGCAGGCCCCGGCCATGCACATGGCTCTGGACGAGGTCCTCACCGCCGAAGTGGCCGCCGGGCGACGGGCGCCCACGCTGCGGGTCTGGGAATGGGCCTCGCCCGCCGTCGTCATCGGCAGCTTCCAGTCACTGCGCAACGAAGTGGACCCGGAGGGCACGGCGAAGCACGGAATGACCGTGGTACGCCGGATTTCCGGCGGCGGGGCCATGTTCGTCGAGCCGACGAGTACCATCACGTACTCCCTGTCCGTGCCGGAGGCGCTGGTCTCGGGCCTCTCCTTCGCCGACAGTTACGCCTACCTCGACGACTGGGTGCTGGGCGCACTCGGCGACATGGGCATCAAGGCCTGGTACCAGCCCCTCAACGACATCGCCACCGACGCCGGCAAGATCGCCGGTGCCGCCCAGAAGCGGATGGTCGGCCCTGACGGCGGTCCCGGAGCAGTCCTGCACCACGTGACCATGTCGTACGACATCGACGCCGACAAGATGCTCGAGGTCCTGCGCATCGGAAAGGAGAAGATGTCCGACAAAGGCATGAAAAGCGCCAAGAAGCGCGTCGATCCGCTCCGCCGCCAGACGGGCCTCGCCCGCGAGCAGGTGATCGAGAACATGATCGCCTCCTTCCGGAACCGTTACGGCCTCGCCCAGGGGCACATCACCCCGGCGGAGCTCAGCCGCGCTCAGGAACTCGCCGCCTCCAAGTTCAGCAGCGAGGAGTGGACCGCGCGCGTGCCGTAGCGCCCACGCGTCCCGGCGGACCGCGTCGCGCACGACCTCGCCCGCCCGCCTACCGCCCTCCGCGGACGGTCACCAGGCCCGACCCACAGGCGAACGCCACGAGTTGGGCCCGGTCCCGCACCAGTGCCACGCCCCGCCCGCCGTCGGCCGCCTCGCCGACCGCCTCGATGCCTTCCTCGGTGTCGAGGAGGGTCCCGCAAGCCGGCCCGCGTCAGCGCCTGATCGTGCCGGACCTGATGAGGTGACGGTCGCCCCGGTCACCGTCGAGACGGTCTGGGGCCGGGACGTGCGCGATGCCGTCCAGTTCTCCCATCGCGCGTACCGGGTGGCACCGCGCCCCGCCGCTCGGCTCGCCGGTCCGCCGAAGGCCCTGCGCCCGTTCGGCACCGGCGCCGGCACCGGTGTGCGGCTGCGGGCCGACGAGTGGCCGGTGACGGCCGTCCGGCCTTGACGCCCCGTCCGGACCGGGGTGCTCCCGTCCGTCTGCGTCACCACGCGGCCACGCACCGAGTTCGCCCTTCCGCCCCACGGGGAGTCGTGTGACACTGGCGTCCCGTCCGCAGTGCGGACCCTCTCCGCACCATCCCCCCCGAGAAGTGCGCCGTGCGTTCTCTTCCCCTGCCGCTCGCCCTGACCGCGCGTCTGGCGCCGGTCGCCGTGCTCGCCACGGCGGGCTGGGCGCTGTCGTCCGGGCCGGACACGTCACCGGCCGCGAAGGACAAGACGCCGCCCGACACCACCGACCGGTCCGCCTCCGCACCGGCGACCGAGGCGGTGACGAAGACGTACGCCTCCGCTCCGGCACCCTGCGAGAGCCTGGCCGGGAAGACGGTCACCTCACTGGTGCCGGGTGCCAAGGCGGCCGGCAAGGAGATCCCCTCGACGGACACCGGCGTGCGCCGCACCTGCTCCTGGAACGCGCTCAAGGGGTACGAATACCGGTGGCTCGACGTCTCCTTCGAGGTGAGGGCGTCGGACGAGGCAGCACTGAAGTCGTACAAGGAGCGGGTCGCCGACCGGAGCGGCGGTGGCGAGGTCCCGGGGCTCGGCGACGCGGCGTACTCCGTCGTGAACCTCACCACCGAGGACAAGCAGCAGACGCGCGAGGGCACCGTGCTGGTCCGCGCCGCCAACGCCCTCGTGATGATCACGTACAACGGCAGTGACTTCGAGTCGAAGAAGGCACCGAGTACGGAGACGATCAACAAGGGTGCCATCAAGGCGGCCAAGGAGGCGGTGGCCGCCTTGGCGGGCGGTCAGGGCTGAGCCGGGCCGGCCGCCGTGCGGGGCCGGGTGGCGGGCAGCAGCATCAGCGCCAGGTAGAGCACCGTGGAGGTGCCGAGGCCCACCGCCCAGCCGTAGTCGGCCAGCGGTTCCAGGAACGGCACGGGACGGCCGTCGATCAGCGGGTGGAAGTCGGCGCCCCCGATGGCCAGGACGCCACCGACGAGGAAGGCGACGACCGCCCGCCAGTTCCAGCCCCGGTCGTACCAGTAGCGGCCGCCCGTGCGGTACAGGTCGACGAGGTCGAGGCGGGCGCGGCGCAGGATCCAGTAGTCCGCGATGAGGATGCCGGCGACCGTGCCGAGCAGCCCGCCGACCAGGCCGAGCCAGGTGAAGATGTAGCCCTGCGGGTCGGAGTACAGCTTCCACGGGAAGATCAGCACGGCGAGGACGCAGGTGATGAGCGCGCCGGCCCGGAAACTCACCTTGCGCGGGGCGACGTTGGAGAAGTCGAAGGCCGGTGAGACCAGGTTGGCGGCGATGTTCACGGACAGGGTCGCCACCAGGACGGTGACGAGGGCGAAGAGCAGCCCGACCACGCTGTCCGTCTTCGCGGCGAGCTTCACCGGGTCCCAGATGGCCTCCCCGTACACCGCCTGCGAACCGGAGGTGACCATCACGGAGAGGAACGCGAACAGCGTCATGGTGGTCGGCAGTCCGAGGGCCTGGCCGCGCGTCTGCGCCTTCTGGCTCTTTCCGTAGCGGGTGAAGTCGGGAATGTTGAGGGACAGCGTGGACCAGAAGCCGATCATGCCCATGAGGGAGGGCCAGAACAGCTTCCAGAAGTCGGCGCCCCAGCCCAGCTTCGACGGCTGGTCGAAGAGCGGGCCGAAGCCGCCCGCCTTGTCGGCCATCCACCACAGCATCACGAACGCGCCGACCAGCACGAAGGGGGCCGCCCAGTTCTCGAAGCGGCGGATCGTCTCCATGCCCCGGTAGATGACGGCGACCTGGATCGCCCAGAAGATCGCGAACGACAGCCACATCGTCCAGGCGTGGCCGCCGAACGTCGCCGCGTTCGTCCAGCCGTCGCCGATCAGCTTGCCGGCCAGGAAGTAGATCGCCTCGCCGCCGATCCAGGTCTGGATGCCGAACCAGCCGCACGCCACGAGCGCCCGCACCACAGCGGGCAGGTTGGCGCCGCGGATGCCGAAGGAGGCGCGGGCGAACACCGGGAAGGGGATGCCGTACTTGGGTCCCGCGTGCCCGGTGAGCAGCATCGGCAGAAGCACGATCACGTTGGCCAGGGCGATGGTGAGCACCGCCTGCTTCCAGTCCATGCCGACGGCGATCAGACCGGAGGCCAGGGTCCAGGAGGCCGTGTTGTGGGCCATGCCGACCCACAGGGCGGAGAAGTTGTACGTGGTCCAGGTGCGCCCCCCGACGGGGACGGGCAGCAGGTCCTCGTTGGCGTAGGGGCCGCTCGGCGGCGGGGAGCCCGGGGCGAGCTCCACGCGCCCGTCGGGGAGGGTGACTTGGGCGGACGGCGCTATCGCCGTGGGCGCGGTGTCGGTCATGGGCAGGCCAATCGTGCGGTGGGACGGGAAAGGCCGTGCGGGCGGCGCCGAGGGGGGTGCGCGCGGGTGCGCTTCGGGCCCCCTCCCCGGAGGGCGGGGAGGGGGCGTCGGGTCGTCAGGCGTTGACGGCCGGGATGACGCGCGTGCCGTAGGCGTCGATCACGGCTTCCTGCGCGTCGTGCATGTCGTAGAGCGCGAACTGGTCGACACCGAGGGCCCGCAGGGCGTTCAGCTTCTCGATGTGCTTCTCGGCCGGCCCGATCAGGCAGAACCGGTCGACGATCTCGTCCGGTACGAACCGGGTGTCCGGGTTGCCGCTGCGTCCGTGGTGGGAGTAGTCGTACCCCTCGCGGGCCTTGATGTAGTCCGTGAGTTCGTCGGGGACGGCGGCCGAGTGGGTGCCGTACTTGCCGACGAGGTCGGCCACGTGGTTGCCGACCATGCCGCCGAACCAGCGGCACTGCTCACGCGCGTGGGCGAGCGCCTCGGGCGAGTCGTCGGCGGTGACGTAGGCCGGGGCGGCGACGCAGATCCTCACCTCGGACGGGTCCCGGCCCGCGGCGACGGCGGCGTCCCTGACGGCCTTGACCATGTACTCGGTCAGGTAGAGGTCGGCGAGCTGGAGGATGAAGCCGTCGGCCTCCTCGCCGGTCATCTTCAGCGCCTTCGGTCCGTACGCCGCCATCCACACGGGTACCTCGGCGCCCGGCTTGATCCAGGGGAACCTGACGACGGTGCCGCCGCCGAGGTCGGCCTCCTCTCCCCTGCCCAGTGCCCGGATGACCTTCATGGCCTCGCTGATGCGGGCCAGCGTGTTGGGCTTGCGGCCGGCGACGCGCATCGCGGAGTCGCCGCGGCCGATGCCGCAGACGGTGCGGTTGCCGAACATGTCGTTGAGGGTGGCGAAGGTGGAGGCGGTCACCTCCCAGGTGCGGGTCCCCGGGTTGGTGACCATCGGGCCGACCTTGAGTTTCGTGGTGTTGGCCAGGATCTGGCTGTAGATCACGAACGGCTCCTGCCAGAGCACGGCGGAGTCGAAGGTCCAGCCGTGGCTGAAGCCGTTGCTCTCCGCCAGCTTCATCAGGTCGACCACGCGGGAGGCGGGCGGGTCGGTCTGCAGGACGAGTCCGAAGTCCATGGGCACCGCTCCTAGTTCAGGTACTGACAGGTGGCGCGCGGGGTGTAGACGCCGTGGCCCTTGCGCCCGGTGTACTCCCGCTCGGTGACGACCGGTTCGCCGCGCGAGAACACCGTCTCCACGCGGCCGGTGATCCGCTTGCCCTCGTACGCCGAGTAGTCGACGTTCATGTGGTGGGTCTCGGCGGAGATGACCTGCTCGGCGTGCGGGTCGTAGACGACCACGTCGGCGTCGGCGCCCGGGGCGATGGTGCCCTTCTTCGGGTAGAGGCCGAACATGCGGGCGGGGGTGGCGCAGGCGATCTCGATCCAGCGGCGCCGGGTGATGTGCCCGTCGACGACGGCCTGGTGGAGCAGGTCCATGCGGTTCTCGACACCCGGCATGCCGTTGGGGATCTTGGAGAAGTCGCCCCGGCCCAGCTCCTTCTGGCCGCTGAAGCAGAAGGGGCAGTGGTCGGTGGAGACCACCTGGAGGTCGTTGGTCCGCAGGCCCCGCCACAGGGCCGCCTGGTGCTCGCGCGGGCGCAGCGGGGTGCTGCACACGTACTTGGCGCCTTCGAAGCCGGGCTCGGCGAGGTTGTCGGTGGACAGGAAGAGGTACTGCGGGCAGGTTTCGCCGAAGACGTTCAGGCCCTCGTCGCGGGCCCGGGTCAGCTCCGCGACCGCCTCCGTCGCGGAGACGTGCACCACGTACAGGGGCGCGCCGGCGACCTGGGCGAGCTTGATGGCACGGTGGGTCGCCTCGGCCTCCAGGAGCGCCTTGCGGACCTCGCCGTGGTGGCGCGGGTCGGTCTCGCCGCGGGCGAGGGCCTGTTCGGCCAGGACGTCGATCGCGATGCCGTTCTCGGCGTGCATCATGATCAGGCCGCCGTTGCCGGCGGCGCGCTGCATGGCGCGCAGGATCTGGCCGTCGTCGGAGTAGAACACGCCGGGGTACGCCATGAACTGCTTGAAGGAGGTGACGCCCTCCTCCACCAGCAGGTCCATCTCCTTGAGCGTCTGCTGGTTCACGTCAGAGACGATCATGTGGAAGCCGTAGTCGATGGCGCAGTTGCCCTCTGCCTTGGCGTGCCAGGCGTCCAGGCCCGAACGCAGGGAGTGTCCGACGCTCTGGATGGCGAAGTCGACGATGGTGGTCGTGCCGCCCCAGGCGGCGGCCCGGGTGCCGGTCTCGAAGGTGTCGGCGGCGTAGGTGCCGCCGAAGGGCATCTCCATGTGGGTGTGGCCGTCGACGCCGCCCGGGATGACGTACTTGCCGCTCGCGTCGATGACCCTCTCGGCCGTGAAGGCCTCGGCGGCGGGGGTTCCGGTCGCGGCGAGGGCGGCGATGCGGCCGTCCTCGATCAGGACGTCGGCGTGGATCTCGTCGGACGCGGTGACGACGAGGCCGCCGCGGATGACGGTACGGCTGCTCATGCTGCTGTTCCCTCCTGTCAGGTGCCCCGGTCGGTCAGGGCGCGGTCAGCGGGGAGTACGCGCCGGGCGCCCGGTCGCGGTAGAACTGCCAGCGGTCGCGGACTTCCCGCAGCTTGCCCATGTCGAGGTCGCGGACGACGAGTTCGCTCTCCTTGTCGCTCGCGACCTCGCCGACGAACCGCGCCTCGGGGTCGACGAAGTAGGAGGTGCCGTAGAAGTCGTTGTCGCCGTACTCCTCCACGCCGACGCGGTTGATCGCGCCGACGAAGTACTCGTTGGCGACGGCCGCCGCCGGCTGCTCCAGTTGCCACAGGTAGCCGGACAGGCCGCGCGAGGTGGCCGACGGGTTGAAGACGACCTCCGCGCCTTCGAGGCCCAGCGCCCGCCAGCCCTCCGGGAAGTGCCGGTCGTAGCAGATGTAGACGCCGACCTTGCCGACGGCCGTGTCGAAGACCGGCCAGCCGGAGTTGCCGGGGCGGAAGTAGAACTTCTCCCAGAAGCCGCGTACTTGCGGGATGTGCGTCTTGCGGTACTTGCCGAGGTAGGAGCCGTCGGCGTCGATCACGGCGGCGGTGTTGTAGAGGACGCCGGGCTGCTCCTCCTCGTACATCGGGAGCACCAGGACGATGCCGTGCTCGCGGGCGAGCCGCTGGAAGCGCTCGACTACGGGGCCGTCGGGGACGCGCTCGGCGTAGGCGTAGAACTCGGGGTCCTGGACCTGGCAGAAGTACGGCCCGTAGAACAGCTCCTGGAAGCACATGACCTGTGCACCCTGTGCGGCGGCGTCACGCACCGCCTGTTCGTGGACCTGGATCATCGATTCCTTGTCGCCCGTCCAGGCGGTCTGGAAGAGCGCGGCACGGATCACTCGGCTCATCTTCGGCCTCCACTCGCTCGGTGTGGCGCTCGGTGTACGGCGAGGTTAGGGGCGGCGGACGGCCGGTCCGAGTGGCACGGTGTCACGTCTGTCGGGGTCGGGCATTGCACGGTGTCACCCCTGTTGCGCGTCGTGGGCGAGGAGCGCGATGTGGACGGAGGCGGCCTGCTCGAAGTCGTCGAGGTCGACGCCGAGGCGGCCCTGTATGGCCTCCAGACGGCGGTAGAGGGCGGGCCGGGAGACGTGGTGGAGCTGGGCGGTGCGGGACTTGTTGCGGCCGGTGGCGAGGTAGGTGCGCAGCACGGACAGCAGGTCCTCGTCGGGACCGCGCAGCAGCCCGTCCAGCTCCCGCTCGGCGAAGGACTGCACGTGGGGGTCGTCGCGCAGCAGCCGGACCAGTCCGCGCAGGTGGATGTCGCGCAGCCGCACGACGGGTGGCGGGTCGAGGGCGGTCGCGGAGTCGGCCACGGCGTCGGCGACGTGCAGGGCCTCGCGCAGGCCGGCCGGTACGTCGTCCCAGGCGGCGCGGGCGCCGGCCGCCGCCACCACGGCGTGGGAGGACTCCGGCTCCGACCGCAGCCGGGCCGCGAAGTGGGCGGTCAGCGCCCTGGCGTCCTGGTCGGGGGCGAGGCTGAGCAGGACGGCGCCGGCACCGTCGGCGAGTTCGGCGACGATCCCGGGCAGGCCCAGCAGCCGCAGCACGCGGTTCAGCCGGGCGGGCTCCTGGCCGCGGACGACGAGCGGGACGAAGACCCGCCGGTTGACCGGCAGTCCGGCGGCGCGCGCCCGGGACAGGAGCCGCCGTGCCGGTACGGCGCCGCTGACCAGGTCGGTGAGCAGGCTCCGCGCGGACTGCGCCTCCCAGGAGTCCCAGGAGCTGCCGGGGGTCCCGGAGCCTTTGGCGTGGGTGCCGTCGCCTCCGAGCATGCGGTGCAGGACGAGGGCCTCGGCGGCGCGGTCGGCGAGCAGCCGTCCGGCGGCCCGGTCACCGCGGTAGCCGCACAGCACCAGCCGCCCCCAGCGCTCCCCGCGGCCGCTCAGCTCGGCGCGGATCCAGCCGTCGGCGGTCCCGGCGCCGGCCTGGCGGGCGATGCGTTCCCAGTCCCGGAGCACGTCGTCGACGGCGGACCGCTCCCCCGCCGTGGCGAGGACGCGGTGGGCCAGGTTGGTGACGACGACCGGGCAGCCGCCGTGCCGGGCCACCTCGTCGAGGAGGCGCTGCACAGGCGCGCCCGCGGTGATCAGCCCGGTCAGTTCGGTGCGTACGGCCTCGGAGAGGCTGACGGCGGCGAACTTGCGCCGCAGCAGCCGGGACTGTACCTCCTCGGTCAGTTCGGCGAAGGGGAAGGGCCGGTGCAGGACGACCATGGGCAGACCGCACCGCTCGGCCGCCCGGCGCATCACGTCCGGCGGGGCCGGGAAGGCCCGGCCGAGACCGAGTACGACGGCCGCGGCCTCCGCGCGGTGCAGAGAGCGGATGTACTCGCCCTGCTTGTCCTCGTCGCCGGCGAGCAGCACCCCGGTGGTGAGCACCATCTCGCCGCCGCTGAGCATCACGCCGACGTCGGCGGCCTCGGCGACGTGCACCCAGCGCACCGGGCGGTCGAGCCGGTGCGCGCCGGCCACCACCTCGGGCTGCCCGGCGAGCACCCGCTCCAGGGTGAGGACCTGTCGGACCGAAAGAGCGGGTTCCCAGGGCTGCCGGTCCTGGTCCCGGGTGGTGGTCATGGCGGCGCCTCCTCGGCTCGGGACGCGGCCGTCAGATGCTCCGCAGAGCGCGTTCGAGGATCGCGGCGCCCTCCTCGGCCTCCGCGACGGTGAGGGACATCGGCGGTGCGACGCGCAGGACGCTGGTGCTGTGGCCGCCGCCCTTGCCGATGAGCAGCCCGCCCGCGCGGGCCTCCTCCAGCACGGTGGACGCGGCCTCGGGGGCGGCCTCGTCGGTGCCGGGCCGGGCCAGTTCGATGCCGATCATCAGCCCGCGTCCGCGCACCTCCCGTACGTGCGGCACCTGGGCGGCGACGGCCCGCAGCCGTTCGATGAGCATGCCGCCGACGCGCCGGGCGTTGCCCTGGAGGTCGTGCTCCAGCAGGTACGTGAGGTTGGCGAGGCCGGCCGCCATGGTGACCTGGGTGCCGCCGAAGGTGGAGATGCTGTTGGCGTCGAGGCAGTTCATGATCTCGGCGCGGGCGATCACGCCGCCGACGGACATGCCGTTGCCGATGCCCTTGGCGAAGGTCACGATGTCCGGCGGGCCGCTGCGCCCGTGGGCCTGCCAGCCCCAGAAGTGCTCGCCGGTGCGGCCCCAGCCGGTCTGCACCTCGTCGGCGATCCACAGGATGCCCCGCTCGTGCAGCACCTCGCGGAACGCGGCGTACAGGCCGTCCGGCGGCGAGGTGAAACCGCCCACGCCCTGGACGGGTTCGGCGATCAGCGCGGCGGGCGGACGGGTGTGGCCGAGGAGATCCTCGAGGTCCTCCACGCAGGCGTCGATGAAGTCGCGGTCGTCCAGGTGCGCGTACGGACCGCGGGTACGCACACCGCCGTGGACGTAGAGCGTCTGGAGCGGGGAGAGCGAGGTCGGGGACCAGCCGCGGTTGCCGGTGATGCCGACCGAGCCGAAGGAGCGGCCGTGGTAGCTGTTGCGCATCGCCAGGACGGTGTTGCTGCGCCGGTGGGCGGTGGCGAGCAGCAGGGCGGTGTCGTTGGCCTCGGTGCCGGAGGTGGTGAAGAAGACGCGGGCGTCCGGGATGGCGGAGACGCGGGCGACGCGCTCGGCGAGTTCGACCATGGGCCGGTTGAGGTAGAGCGTGGACGAGTGGATGATCCGCCCGGCCTGTTCGCTCACCGCCTTGGTCACCTCGGGCAGGGCGTGCGCGGTCATCGTGGTGAGGATGCCGCCGAAGAAGTCGAGGTACTTGTTGCCGGCGGCGTCCCAGACGTGCCGGCCCTCGCCGTGCGTGATCTCCAGCGGGTCCTCGTAGTACAGGGCGAGCCAGTCGGGCAGGACGGCGCGGTGCCGGCCGAACAGGTCCTTGGTCACGGCCGCACCAGCCCTTCGTAGGCGTCGGGGCGGCGGTCGCGGTAGAAGGCCCACTGCTGCCGCACCTCGTCGATGAGGTCGAAGTCGAGGTCGCGGACGACGAGTTCCTCCTTGGTGTCGCTGGCGGTCTCGCCGACGAACTGCCCGCGCGGGTCGACGAAGTACGACGTCCCGTAGAAGTCGTTGTCCCCGTACTCCTCCTGCCCGACCCGGTTGATCGCGGCGACGTAGTACTCGTTGGCGACGGCCGCGGCGGGCTGTTCGAGCCGCCACAGGTGGGCGGAGAGGCCGCGGTGGGTGGCGGAGGGGTTGTAGACCAGCTGGGCGCCGCCGAGGCCGAGTTGCCGCCAGCCCTCCGGGAAGTGCCGGTCGTAGCAGATGTAGACGCCGACCTTGCCGACGGCCGTGTCGAAGACCGGCCAGCCGAGATTGCCGGGACGGAAGTAGAACTTCTCCCAGAAGCCCTTCACCTGCGGGATGTGGTGCTTGCGGTACGTCCCGAGGACGGTGCCGTCGGCGTCGATCACGGCCGCGGTGTTGTAGTAGAAGCCGGACTGCTCGACCTCGAAGACGGGGACGACGATCACCATGCCGGTCTCGCGCGCGAGGGCCTGCATGCGGCGGGTGGTCGGGCCGTCGGGCACGGGCTCGGCCCAGCGGTAGTGCTCGGGGTCCTGGACCTGGCAGAAGTAGGGGGCGTTGAAGACTTCCTGGAAGCCGATCACCCCGGCCCCCTGCCGGGCCGCCTCGCGGGCGTGCTCCTCGTGTTTCGCCACCATGGACTCGGTGTCGCCGGTCCAGGTGGCCTGGACGAGAGCGGCACGTACGACGTTGGCCATGAGCTGCTCCTTCGACACGACGTCAGAGCCTCTACGCCCGTAGAGCAGGCAGTAGAGGGACGAACGTAAGCCTGGCCGGACGGGCTTGCCAAGACCATCGTCGCCAAGCCGTGGTGTCGATCGTGATTCGCACTCCTGTGGGTGAGTGGTCGGGCTGGTGGGGTGGCTGAGTCGGGCTTCAGGTGGCGAATCCGGCGACGCGCAGGGCGTGGACGAGGTCCCAGTGGCGTTCGTCGGAGACTTCATGGGCCGCCGCCAGCAGCAGCGGCACGAGGACCGGCGGGGCGGGTTCGGCGCTGCGGGCCGCCTCTTCCGGGGTGCGGGCGCGGACGCAGGCATCGAGGAGCGCGCGGCCCTCGCGGTGCCGGCCCGCGGCGACCAGGCCGAGGACGGCCGCGCCGATCTCGGCGGCGGGACGTGCCACGCCCTGCCGCAGGATCATCTCCCCGTCGGCCCCGCGTCCGGCCGCGGCCAGCGCGTCGGCGGCGGCGACCAGGCTCTCGGCGGGCAGGGAAGCGGTCTCCCACAGCAGGGTCGTCCAGTCGGCGCCGAGTCCGGCCTGTTCCAGCCGTGCGGCGAGCAGCGGGAAACGGGCGGCGGGCCCGTGCGCGGCCTCGGCCAGCAGGGCGTGCGCCTCCCCACTGCGCCCCTCGGCACGCAGCCGCGTCAGCGCCTCGACGAGGCGGCCGGCCACTGCCCCGTCCGCCGCCGTGGCCGGCGGCCCGGGCGGTGGTGCCGGCTGCTCAGCGGTCTGCGCGTTTCCCGCCGTGCCGGCGAAACGCGCGCCGCGCGGGGTGCGTGCGTCCGCCGGTGCGGCAAGGGGGCTCGGTACGCCGTCCGGCGCTACGGAGGCAGGGACCGCGTCCTCGTCGAAGGCCCCGGCGAAACGCGCGCCGCCCCGACGGCGTCCGCGTGACGCCGCGCCCTCGGCACCGGCCGCCCCGCGCACCGGCCCTGACACCCGGCGCTCTCGCCCCTCCCCCTCGACACCGGCCGCCCCGCGCTCTCGCCCCTCCGCCGCGTGCCCGGCAAGCTCCTCGGGAACGCCCGCGCGGATCGCGGTGCCGTCCTCGGCCTCTCCCGGGCGGACGGCCTCCGTGCGGCGGTCCAGCTCCGCCGTCCGGGCCCGGATCTCGGCGCACCGGGCCGTTGCCCGGGCGTGGTCGTCGCGGGCCCAGGCCAGGTCGAGGCGGAGGGCGTCGGCCGCCTGCCGGTCGGTGGCCGAGGCGAGCAGGCGGCCCAGTTCCGCTTGGCGGTCGGCGGCGTACCGCTGCTCGCGGAGCATCACGTCGAGCCGGTCGCCGAGGGCGTCCCGGGCGCCGGGGAGGGAGTCGTACGCGGTGAGCGCGGCGGCGTGGAGGGCACGGGCCCGGTCCGTCTCCGCCGTGGCGGCGGGGGCGCCGTACCGGCCGGCGAAGTCCTGGAGCAGAGCCTCCATCACGTCCCAGGGCGGCACCTCGCGTCCTTCGAGACAGGCCCGCATGCCGTCGGGGTCGCGCTGCCAGAACACCCCGCACCAGCCGCCCTCCTGGTCCAGGTGCGTCAGCAGGTCGGTCAGGTAGCGGGCGAACCGCCGCACCCGACCCGGCAGTTGTTCCACGGCCATCGCTCGGCTCCCGCCCCACTGGAGGACTCCGGCCCGGTCCATCCGGTCCATCGGTCACGTAGGGAACACCAGCCGTGTTACGACGCCGCTACGAAGAGTTTTCGGGGAGTGTCGTCACACCACCCTCACACCGGCGCCAGTGCGCACAGTCCCGCCAGCTCGTCCATGGACAGCCCCAGCGCACGGGCCAGCGCGGCCACCGTGAAGAACGCCGGGGTCGGCGCGCGACCGGTCTCGATCTTGCGCAGGGTCTCGGCGGAGACGCCCGCCTCGGCCGCGACCGCCGTCATACTCCGGTCGCCGCGGGCGGCACGCAGCAGCCGTCCGAGCCGCTCGCCGCGTTCACGCTCTTCGGGGGTCAGGGGGGTGCGTACCATGCCGTCATTCTAATACCGGCTTCCCGTACCGGACCGGGGCGAGTCGAGACCAATTCAAATACCGGTATAGTAATTGGCATGGTGGAACTGAAGACAGACACGTCGATCGATGCCATGCACGAGGCCGGCCAGGTCGTCGCACGCGCCCTGACCGCTGTGCGGCAGGCCGCGGACGTGGGGGTGACCCTGCTGGAGCTGGACGCGGTCGCGCACGAGGTGCTGCGGGAGGCGGGGGCGGAGTCACCGTTCCTCGGCTACCGGCCCTCCTTCGCCCCGACGCCCTTCCCGGCCGTCATCTGCGCCTCCGTGAACGACGCGATCGTGCACGGCATCCCGGACGGCTGCCGGTTGCGCGACGGCGACCTCGTCTCCATCGACTGCGGCGCGATCCTGGGGGGCTGGGCCGGCGACTCGGCGGTCAGCTTCACCGTGGGCACCCCGCGGGCGGCGGACGTGACGCTGATCGAGTCCGCGGAGCGGGCCCTCGCGGCGGGCATCGACGCGGCCGTCGTCGGCAACCGCATCGGCGACATCGCGCACGCCATCGGCTCGGTGTGCCGGACGGCCGGCTACGGGATCATGGAGGACTTCGGCGGCCACGGCATCGGCCGGCACATGCACGAGGACCCCGGGGTCCCCAACGAGGGCCGGCCGGGACGCGGACTGCCCCTGCGCCACGGCATGGTCATCGCCATCGAACCCATGCTGATCGGCGGCGGCCGGGACGACTACCACTGCGCGCCGGACGGCTGGACCCTGCGCACGAACGACGGCTCCCGGGCGGCGCACGTGGAGCACACGGTGGCGATCACGGAGGCCGGTCCGCGCGTCCTGACCTCGCGGGACGGCCTCTGAGGCGGTCCGGGGGCCGGGGTCGCCGCACATGCCCGCAGGAACAGAACGTGTCATGTTGGGCATGAGCGCACCCCGCCCGGGTTACCCGGCCCCGGCACGTCGATCAGCGAAGCAGCGGAGGACCGGAAACGATGAGCAGCGGCTTCATGGGCCCGGAGGGTGACCCGTTCGCGGAATTCCTGGCACGCTTCTTCGGCGGGCCCAGGCCGAGGCAGATCGACATCGGGCGGCTGCTCAGCCAGCCCGCCCGGGAACTGGTGCGGGGCGCGGCCCAGTACGCCGCGGAGCACGGCAGCCGGGACCTGGACACCGAGCACCTGTTGCGGGCCGCGCTCGCCAGCGAGCCGACCCGGGGCCTGCTCAGCCGGGCCGGTGCCGACCCCGACGCGATGGCGTCGCAGATCGACGAGCGGACCGGCCCGGTGCAGCACCCGCCGGGCGAGGTCCCGCCGCCGACGTCGCTCTCCCTGACCCCGGCCGTCAAGCGCGCCCTGCTGGACGCGCACGAGCTGGCCCGGTCGACCGGCACCGGGTACATCGGCCCGGAGCACGTGCTCAGCGCCCTCGCCGCCAACCCCGACTCGGCCGCCGGGCACATCCTGAACGCGGCCCGGTTCGCACCCTCGGGTCTGCCGACGGAGTCGCCGGACGCCGCGAAGGGCCGCGCGGAGGGGCCGCGGTCCACGAACACGCCGACCCTGGACAAGTACGGCCGCGACCTCACCGACCTGGCCCAGCAGGGCCGGATCGACCCGGTGATCGGGCGTGAGGAGGAGATCGAGCAGACCGTGGAGGTGCTCTCCCGCCGCGGCAAGAACAACCCGGTGCTGATCGGTGACGCCGGCGTCGGCAAGACCGCCGTCGTGGAGGGGCTGGCCCAGCGCATCACCGACGGCGACGTGCCCGACATCCTGGTCGGACGCCGGTTGGTCGCGCTGGACCTGACCGGCGTGGTCGCCGGCACCCGCTACCGGGGCGACTTCGAGGAGCGGATGAACAACATCGTGGGCGAGATCCGCGCCCACTCCGACCAGCTGATCATCTTCATCGACGAGCTGCACACCGTCGTCGGCGCGGGCGGTGGCGGTGAGAGCGGCTCGATGGACGCCGGGAACATCCTCAAGCCGGCCCTGGCCCGCGGCGAGCTGCACATCGTGGGCGCCACCACGCTGGAGGAGTACCGCAGGATCGAGAAGGACGCGGCGCTCGCCCGCCGCTTCCAGCCGATCCTGGTGCCCGAACCCACCACCGCGGACGCGATCGAGATCCTGCGCGGCCTGCGCGACCGCTACGAGGCCCACCACCAGGTCCGCTACACCGACGAGGCGCTGGTGGCGGCCGTGGAGATGTCCGACCGCTACCTCACCGACCGCAGGCTGCCGGACAAGGCCATCGACCTGATCGACCAGGCCGGCGCCCGGGTGCGGCTGCGGGCCCGCACCAAGGGCACGGACGTACGCGCCATGGAGCGCGAGGTCGACCAGCTGATCCGGGACAAGGACCAGGCGGTCACGGACGAGCAGTACGAGCAGGCCATGCAGCTGCGGGACCGGATCACCGAGCTGAAGCAGCGGATCACCGAGGCCGACGGCGGTGACGAGGCCGACGAGGGCCTGAACCTGGTGGTCGGCACCGAGTCAATCGCCGAAGTGGTGTCCCGGCAGACCGGCATCCCGGTCAGCAGCCTCACCCAGGAGGAGAAGGACCGCCTGCTGGGCCTGGAGTCCCACCTGCACGAACGGGTCGTCGGCCAGGACGAGGCCGTACGGGTCGTATCCGACGCCGTACTCCGCTCCCGCGCCGGACTCTCCAGCCCCGGCCGGCCCATCGGCAGCTTCCTCTTCCTCGGCCCGACCGGCGTCGGCAAGACCGAACTGGCACGGGCGCTGGCGGAGGCGCTGTTCGGCAGCGAGGACCGGATGGTGCGGCTCGACATGAGCGAGTACCAGGAGCGCCACACGGTCAGCCGCCTGGTCGGCGCCCCGCCCGGTTACGTCGGGCACGAGGAGGCCGGTCAGCTCACCGAGGTGGTGCGCCGTCACCCGTACTCGCTGCTCCTGCTGGACGAGGTGGAGAAGGCGCACCCGGACGTCTTCAACGTCCTCCTCCAGGTGCTCGACGACGGGCGCCTGACCGACTCCCAGGGCCGTACGGTGGACTTCACCAACACGGTCGTCGTGATGACCAGCAACCTGGGCTCCGACGTGATCACCCGGCGCGGCGCGGGCATCGGCTTCGGCGCCGGTGGCGCGGAGGCGGACGAGGAGGCCCGGCGCGAGCAGGTGCTGCGCCCGCTGCGCGAGCACTTCCGGCCCGAGTTCCTCAACCGCATCGACGAGATCGTCGTCTTCCGCCAGCTCAGCGGCGAGCAGCTGCGGCAGATCACCAGCCTGCTCCTCGAGCAGACCCGCCGGATGGTGCACGCGCAGGGCATCACCGCCGACTTCACCGACGCGGCCGTGGACTGGCTCGCCGAACGCGGCTACCAGCCCGAGTACGGCGCCCGTCCGCTGCGCCGCACCATCCAGCGCGAGGTCGACAACGAACTGTCCCGCCTGCTGCTGGACGGCCGCATCGCGGAGGGCGGCCGGGTGACGGTCGACGTCGAGGACGGACGGCTGGCGTTCCGGACGCCGCAGCAGCCCTTCCCCGAACTGTGAGGCCCCGGGGGTGCCGTTCGGATCCTGCCTCGGTCGCGGGGTCCGGCACGCACATCCGCGGCGTTGTCGTCGGCTGCCAGGGCTCCGCCCCGCCTTCCTCCGCCTTGCAGCCGCACGCACCAGACCCCGCTCGGGTCAGCCGCAGCGCACCGTTGCCCGGAGCCGGCTGATCCGAACGACACCCCTTAGCGCACCGGCTCGACGACCATCGCCGAGCCGCCGCCGCGCCGTTCCTTCTCGGCGGCGGCCAGCCACTTGCCGTCCGGCAGCCGCTGCACGCCGGTCGCCGCGCCGATCTCGGGGTTGCGCTTGAAGGAGTGCCCGAGGGCCTCCAGCTCTTCCCGCACGCCGCTGTCGTGGAGACCGGGTTCGAGTTCGGTCTGGGCGGCGTTGCGCTGGCTGGCGCGCGGGGCGGCGATCGCGTCGACGAGCGGGAGACCGCGGTCGATGACGCCGGTGAGTGTCTGGAGCACGGTGGTGATGATGGTGGCGCCGCCGGGTGAACCGACCGCGACGACCGGCTTGTGGTGCTGGTCCAGCACGATCGTCGGCGCGATCGACGACCGCGGCCGCTTGCCGGGGCCCGGCAGGTTCGGGTCGTGGACGGCCGGGTTGGCCGGGGCGAAGGAGAAGTCCGTCAGCTCGTTGTTGAGCAGGAAGCCGCGGTCGGGCACGGTGATGCCGCTGCCGCCGGTCTGCTCGATGGTGAGCGTGTAGGCGACGACGTTCCCCCACTTGTCGGCCGCCGTCAGGTGCGTGGTGTTCTCCCCCTCGTACGTCGTCGGCGCGGCCGTGCCGCCGGCCGCGCAGGGGGCGGGATGCCGCGGGTTGCCCGGAGCGAGGGGGCTGGTGAGCGCCGCGTCGTCCTTGATCAGGCACTCGCGCGAGTCGGCGTACCGCTGGGACAGCAGTTCCCTCTTCGGTACGTCCTCGAAGGCCGGGTCGCCGACCCAGCGTCCCCGGTCGGCGAAGGCGATGCGGCTCGCTTCGATGAAGCGGTGCAGGTAGCGGGCCTTGCTCGCCTTGGAGAGGTCGGTCCGTTCCAGGATGTTGAGGGCCTCGCCGACCGTGGTGCCGCCGGAGGAGGAGGGCGCGATGGAGTAGACGTTCAGGCCGCGGTACGAGGTCCTGGTCGGCGCCTGGAGCTTGGTCTCGTAGGCCGCGAGGTCCTTCGCGGACAGGTCGCCGGGGCGGGCGTTCCAGCCGGAGTCCGGGTCGACGGGGGGCTCGTTGACGGTGGCGACGATGTCCTCACCGAGTTCGCCGTGGTAGATCGCGCCGACGCCCTCGCGGGCCAGCTCCTTGTACGTGCGCGCCAGGTCCGGGTTCTTGAACGTGGAGCCGACGACCGGCAGTTCACCGCCCGGCAGGAACAGCTCGGCGGTGTCCGGGAAGTAGCGGAAACGCTGCTCGTTGGCGGCGGTCTGGGAGCGGAAGGTGTCGTCGACGGTGAAGCCGTGCCGGGCCAGGTGCTCGGCGGGCCGCAGCACGGAGCCGAGCTTGCGGCTGCCCCACTTGTCGAGAGCGGTCTGCCAGGTGGCGGGTGTGCCCGGGGTGCCGACGGCGAGGCCGCTGCTGACGGCTTCGGCGAACGGGACCGGCGCGCCGTCCGCCGTGAAGAGGTTCTCGTCGGCGGTCAGCGGCGCGGTCTCACGGCCGTCGATGGTGCGCACCGTGCGGGACTTGGCGTCGTAGTAGACGAAGTAGCCGCCTCCGCCGATGCCGGCGGAGTAGGGCTCGGTGACACCCAGGGCGGCCGCGGTGGCCACGGCCGCGTCGACGGCGTTGCCGCCCTTGCGCAGTATCTCGATGCCGGCGGCGGAGGCGTCCGGGTCGACGCTGGCGACCGCGCCGCCGTAGCCGACGGCGACCGGGGTCTTCGGCGCGGCGGGTCTGCTCTGGGCGGTGGGTGGCGCCGCCGCCCCCACCGACACCACGGCGGCCGAGACCGCCAGGACCGTCAGTTTCCGTGCGACAGGGCGACGCATCCGCACCTCCAGGGAAGGGCCGTTCGGGCAGCTTAGTTGATCGACATGGTCGCGTCAGGAGCGCGTTCGCCCCGGCCTCTCGAACACCGGTACGCCGATGCCCGCTGGCGTGCGCGCCCATGACCGACGACGTACGCAACTTCGTCCTTGGCGTGGTCGCGGCGGGCATCAGCGCCGCGCTGGGCCGGTTCGCCCGCCCCGCCGCCTCCGAACCCGCGGTCCACCGCTTCGCGGCGGCCTTCTCCAGCCACATGCGTTCGTCGTCGGCACGCGACCCGGCGTCAGCCGGCGGTACCCGGCCCTCCGGACCGGCGTCCCTCCTCACCTGGGGTCGTGCTCGGGGACGGGGCGGGGTCGAGGGTGTCGGAGTGGGTGGTCTGCCAGGAGTGCCAGAGGGATGCGTAGGCGCCGTCCGTCGCCAGGAGCCGGTCGTGGCTGCCGAGTTCGACGATCCGGCCGCGGTCCATGACCGCGATGCGGTCGGCGTCGCGGACCGAGTGCAGGCGGTGCACGATGGAGATCACCGTGCGGCCCTCGATCAGCGCCGCGAGTGAGCGTTCGACGCGGCGAGAGGCGGTGGAGTCCAGGAGGGCCGTGGCCTCGTCCAGGACCAGCGCGTGCGGGTCGGACAGCAGCAGCCGGGCCAGGGCCAGTTGCTGGGCGGCCGACGGGGACACGGGTGCGGCACCGGGGCCGATCTCGCTGTCGAGGCCGTCGGGGAGGGCGCGTGCCCAGTCCGTCAGCAGGACGGTGTCCAGGGCCTCCCACAGCCGCTCGTCCGGCGGGGCCTCCTCGCGGGCCAGCGTGAGGTTGTCCCGTACGGTGCCGGTGAAGACGTGCTGCTCCTGAGTGACCAGGACGATCTGGCGTCGCAGTTGGCCCACCGGCAGGTCGGCGACGTCGGCGCCGCCGATGCGTACGGTGCCGCGCGTCGGGTGGTGCACGCCGGCCAGCAGCTTGCCCAGGGTGGACTTGCCCGCACCCGAGGCGCCGACCACGACCAGGCGCTCGCCGGGGACGATGTCGAGGTCGATGCCGGACAGAACCTCGCGGCCGGGGTCGTAGCCGAAGCCGACGCCCTCCAGCCGGATGGTGTGGCCGTCGGTGGCCGCCGGCGGCCGGGGCTTCTCGTGCGGGAGCCGGTCCACGCCGAGGATCCGGCGGAGGGCCGCGTTGCCGATCTGCAGTTCGTCGGTCCAGGTGAGCAGGTCGTTGAGAGGCTCGCCGAGGGCCTGCACGTACAGCACGACGGCGGTGAGCGCGCCCAGTCCCACCGCGCCGCGCTGGTAGGCGAGCCCGCCGATCAACAGGGTCAGCGCCATGGGCACCATCGTGGCGAGGTCCAGGCTGGGGAACCAGATGGTCTGCAGCCAGGTCGTTCGCTGCCGGGTGCGTACCACCTGGTCGACGGCCGCGTCGTGGCGCCGCACCTGGCGGGGGCCGAGTCCGAGGGCCTCGACGGTGGCGGCGCCCCGGGCGGTCTCGTGCGTGACGGCGAGGACGTCGGCCTCCTGGGCGAGCAGCCGCTCGTAGGCGCGGGTGGCGCGCGGCCGGTACCACCAGGTCGACAGGACGGCGAACGGCACCCCGGCCAGCAGCCCCAGCGCGAGCAGGGGCGCGGTCAGCAGGATCGCCGCGGCGGTGAACACCAGGGTGACGGCGGCCAGGGCGATGCGCGGGACGGCCTGCCGGATGCTCTCGTTGAGCCGGTCGGCGTCGGTGGTGGCCCGGCTGAGCAGGTCGCCGGTGCCGACGCTCTCCACCTCCGACAGCGGCAGCCGCAGGACCCGGCGGACGAAGTTCTCCCGCGTACGGGCCAGGACTCGCTCGCCGAGCAGGGTGGCCTGGGTACGGGCGGCGCGGGCGAGGAGCGCGTGGCAGAACAGGATCGCGACGAAGGCCAGGGCCAGCACGTCGACCCGCCCGGTGGTGGTGCCCGCCTTGACGGACTCGACCAGGTGGCCGAGGAGCCGGGGCCCGACGAGGCCCGCCACCAGGGCGGCGGCGAACAGCGCGAAGGTGAGGAGCAGCCGGGCGGCCTCGCCGCGGAGGAACGCGCCGACCCAGGTGCGGACGTCGGCCCGGTCGGCGAGGGGCAGGCGCCCCGGGTGGCGGGCTGCGCCGGGCTCGCCGGTGGCGCCGGGCTCCCCGACGTGGCCGGGCACGTCGGCGGGGCCGGGCACGTCGGCGGGGCCGGGCGCGTCGGCAGGGTCGGGCGCGTCGGCGGGGTCGGGCGCGTCGGCGGGGCCGGTGGCCGGGGCGGTGGGGCCGGGCACGTCGGCGGGGCCGGGCGCGTCGGCGGGGCCGGGCGCGTCGGCGGGGCCGGGCGCGTCGGCGGGGCCGGGCGCGTCGGCGGGGCCGGGCGCGTCGGCGGGGCCGGTGGCCGGGGCGGTGGGGTGAGCGGGGGGAGTCGTCACGAGGGCACTCCTGCGGAGCGGTCGGTACTGCCGGGGACTCGGTCCGCGTCGAGGCGGATCTCTCGGTCGGCGACGCCGTGCCACAGCGGGCTGTCGCTGAACACGACGGTGGTCCGCCCCGCGCGCAGCGCGGCCACCCGCTCGACCACCCGGGCCTCGGTGTGGGCGTCGACGGAGGAGGTCGGGTCCTCCAGCACCAGGACGTCGGGGACCGCGAGCAGGGCGCGCGCGAGGACGAGGCGCTGGCGCTGGCCACCGGAGAACGTCCGGCCGCCCTCGTCCACCCGGGTGTCCAGCCCCGCGGGCAGGGCCTCGACCACGTCGGCGGCGTCGGCGGCGTACAGGGCGCGGTCCAGCTCTCCCGGGGAGCGGGCGGTCCGGGCGGTCAGCTCCTCTCGGAGCGTGCCGCTGAACAGGGCGTCGGCGGGCCCCGACCGCAGGACCCGGGAGCGCAGTTCGGCCGGGTCGACCCGGCTGAGGGGCACACCGCCGAGCAGGACGGCCGGGGTGCCGTCCCCGGAGCCGGCAGGAAAGACGAGCCGGTCGGCGAGGTCCCCGGTGCGGTCCGCGGGAGCGGTGACCACGGTGAGCCGGCCCGCCTCGGCGGTGACGCCGGTGTGCGGGTCGGCCAGCGCCAGCGGCCCGGGCGGCAGCGGCTCGGGGTGGATGGGCCGGGTGACGGCCGGGGTGAGGCTCAGCAGGGTGCAGACCCGGCCGGCGGCGACCTTGGCCAGGCTCATCGTCTCCGCGGCCTCGGTCGCGGTGCTCACCGGCAGCGTGAGGAAGGCGGAGGCCCCGTAGAACGCGACCAGTTCACCGACGGTGATGGTGCCCTCGAGTGCGAGGCGCGCACCGAGCCAGACGATGCCGACGGTGACGAGTCCGGGCAGGAGGACACCCGCGGCCTGCAGCCACGCCTCCATCCGGCCGGCCGACTCACCGGCGCGCCGCACCTCCTGACTGGTGTGGCGGAAGCGTTCGGCGAAGCCGGCCTCGCCGCCGATGCCGCGCAGGATCCGCAGGCCGGCGACGATGTCCCCGGCCTGCGAGGTGGCGACCCCCATGTGCTCGCGCTGGGCCTCGTCGCGTTCCTGGAGGGGCCGCAGCAGCGGTCCGATGCCGAGGACGGCCGCGGGGACACCGATGAGTACGGCGAGCCCGAGGACGGGCGAGGTCGTGGTGAGGGCCACGGCCACGAGGACGGCGGCGAACACCGCGCCGATGGTGCGCCCGACGACCTCGAAGGCGTTGCCGATGCTTTCGACGTCGGCGGCGGCCGAGGCGGCCACGTCGCCGGAGCGGGCCTTGCCGCGCAGGGTCGCGCCCAGTCGGACCACGTGGCGCACCAGCACGCGGTGGGTGTACGACAGGGCGTGCGCCTCGGCGCTCACGGCGGCCTGGATGAGCCCGGCGCCGGCGAGTGCCTGGAGGACGCCGAGGGCCAGTGCCGTCAGCGACCACAGGTACAGGCCGCCCTGGCCGGCGCCCCGGCCCGCCTCGTCGATGGCCCGCCCGATGACGAGCGGGACCAGCGCGAGGGGCACCATCCAGACGGTGCCGAGCACGGCGCTGAGGAGCAGCGGCCACGGCCGGATGCGCACCAGCCACCACAGGTAGGACCAGGGACCGCGGGTGTCCGCCTCGGGTACGGCTGCGGGCGCCACCGACGCGTCGAAGAGCCGATTGGTCACAGGTACCGGTCCCGGGTGGCCGCGCGGTCGACCTTTCCGGTGCGGGTGTGCGCCAGCTCGGGCACCGCGACGATCCGGTCGGGGACGAGGTGGTGCGGCACTGTGGCGCGCAGCCGTGCGCGCAGCGCGGCGGGGTCGGGGGCGGCGGTGCCTTCGGTGACGAGGGCTGTGGCGCCGGGTGCGGGGCCGTCGTCGGGGGACGCGGCGGGGGCGGGGGCGAGAACCACGAAGACGACCAGGACGGTGTGTTCGCCCTTGCTGTGGGGCGCGGCGGCGACCGCGGTCACACCGGGGAGCCGGCCGATGGCCTCCTCGACGTCCAGCAGGTCCACGCGGTGGCCGCGGATCTTGACCTGGTGGTCGACACGGCCGTGGAAGACCAGGTTGCCGTCGGCGGCCTCGTGGACCAGGTCGCCGGTGCGGTACCAGCGGGCCGGGCCGCCGCCGAGGTCCGCCTCGACGAAGCGGGCGGCGGTACGAGCCGGGTCGTCGAGATAGCCGGTGGCCAACTGGTGGCCGGCGACGAACAGTTCGCCGGGGCCGTCGGGATCGTCCGGGCGGGGCACCACCGCCTGCCGTACGGACGGCAGCGGGCGGCCGATCGGGACGCCCTCGGTGAACGGGCGACCGCCGACCGGCGGTTCGGTGTCCCGGTGCTCGGTGCCGGCGGCTTCGGCCCCCGGGCCGGCGAGGACGGCGCTGTGGGTCACGAGGGCGGTCTCGGTGGAGCCGTAGGTGTTGAGCAGCTGGACGCCGTCCGCGCCGAGGCGGTGCCAGCGCTCCAGCATGCCCGGGCGTACCGCCTCACCGCCGATGACCACGGTCTCGACGCTGCCGGGGAGCTTCCGGCCGGTCTCCAGCAGGTGGCCGGTGTGGACGTGCCAGTAGTCGACGGGCAGGTTGACCAGGGTGACCTCGTGCTCGGTGAGGACCCGGTCGAGGTCCGCCTCGGCGTCCCCGTCCAGGACGACCAGGCCGCCCGTCAGCAGCGGCGGCAGGATCTCCTCCAGGCTGGTGTCACCGTCCACGCGGGTGAAGTTGAGCGACACCGTGCCCGGACCGACCCCGTACCGCTCGATCAGGTGGGGCAGTACGGCGTGCAGGGCGCGGTGGGGCACCGCCACGGCCTTGGGGGCGCCGGTCGAGCCCGAGGTGAACAGCACGTAGGCGGGGTCGGCGTCCTCCACCGGCCGGCCGCCGTGCCGGACCGGGGCCCGGGAGGGGCTCCAGCGGGGGCGCAGGACGCGGTCGACGGCGGGAAGCGGGCCGGTGTCGGCGGTGGCCATCAGCTCCCGGGAGCCGAGGGCGCGCAGGGCGTCGTCCGCTCGGCCGGCGTCCTCGCCGGGCACCGCCACGTAGCCACGGCCGGCCGCGAGGATGCCGAGTATCGAGGCGATGTCCCGGACGCTGTGGTGGGCGACGACGGCCACGGGCGGGTGCGGTCCCGGTGTGCGGGTGGTGACGAGGTCGGCCACCATTCCTGCCCAGGAGGCCAGTTGTCCGTATCCGACGGTCATTCCGTTGTCGATGACCGCCGGCCGCTCGGGGTGCGAGCGAGCGATGGCGAAGAAGGGATCGAGCACGCTGGGCAGGGTCATGGCAGGTGTCTTCTTCTCTAGTCCGTCCGAGGGGTGGTCAGCTGTTCGCCGCCCCGGCCTCGCCGGGCTCCGCCGCCCCGCGTCCCACCGCGTCGAGCAGAGCGGTGAGGGCGGCACGGTGGCGGGCGGCGAGGCCGTGCACGGTCGCCTCGTCGTGCAGGGCCGTGGAGTACCACCATTCGGCGCGCAGCACGTCGTCGTCGGTCGTGGCGATCACCTCGATGAGGTGGGGCCGTGTCCAGAGCGGGGCGGTGATGTCGCCGACGGACTCCGGTGCCACGTCCGGCAGCAGGGTGCGCAGCGGCAGTGCGTCGGCGTCGTCGCCCTCGAAGTCGAAGGAGACGTCGCTGGGCGGGGCGGCGCGCAGGGCGGCCGCGATGCGGGGCCGGCCATGGCGGCTGAGCACGCCGAACCCCACTCCCCCGCCGGGCAGGGCCGCGAGGTGGCCGACGGTCCGGGCGAGCCGTTCGCCCGCGGTGCCGGGTGAGAGGTCCAGGCGGACGGGCACGGTGGTGGTGAACCAGCCGGTCGTACGGGCGAGGTGCGAGTCGCCGACGGCCTCCTCGCGACCGTGCCGCAGGACGTCCATCCGGACGGCCGGCTCCTCGAGCCACCCGGCCAGCGCCTCGCCCAGGGCGTGGAGGACCAGGTCCCCCGGGTGGGCACGGTGGGCGCGGGCCGCCGCGTGGAGGCGGGCGGTGAGTTCCGGTGGGAAGTCCTCCCGGTACGTGGCGGCGGTGCGGGCGGTGTTCACGGCCCGGGGGTCGGCGACGGCGTGGTCCAGGGGCACGGTCGCGGGGGTACGGACCACGTCCGTCCACCACTGGGCCTCTGCCTCGGCCTCGGGCGTACGGGCGTGCTCGGTGAGCGCCCGGGCCCATTCGGGGTACGACGTGCCCTCGGCGCACCGGGCGTCGGTACGGCCGGCTTCCAGCGCCGTGTACAGCTCCTCCAGGTCCTCCAGGAGGACGGACCAGGAGACCATGTCGAACGCGAGCTGGTGGACGACGATCAGCAGCCGCCCCGGCCGGGCCGGGCCCGCGTCGAAGCGGACGAACCGGGCCACCGGGCCGGTCCCTGGGTCGAGGGCGCGCTGTTCGACCGCGCAGCGCAGGGTGATCGCGGCCGGCAGGTCGGCGTCGGCGAGTTCGGAGATGTCGACCGTGTCCAGCACCGGGCCCAGGGCGGCGCCGGGCGGGCCGTCCGGCGCGACGGCGGCCACCTGCTGGCGCGGCCTCCGCGCAGGCGGAGCCACGACGGTGAGGCGTAGCGAGGCGTGTCCGGCGACCAGGCGGCGCACGGCTTCGGCGAACAGCTCTCCGTCGAGCCCCGGCCGGGTGATGAAGAGCAGGGCCTGGTTCCAGTGGCCCCGGTCGCCGCTCTGCTCCTCCCAGGCTTGCTCCTGTGGTGGAGTGAGGGCGACCGGGCCGTGGGCCGCGCCGGGCGGTGCCGTGTCGGCGGTGTGCCGCCGGGCAGCGCGTTCGGCGACGAGCGCGGCCAGGCGGGCGGTGGTCATCGTCGGGACGGCCAGCTCCCGCAGCTGAACTCGTACGCCGAAGGCGGCCTCGACGCGGCGGGCGGTGCGGATGAGGTCGAGGGAGTCCACTCCCAGGTCGAGCAGTGGGGCCGACAGGTCGGCCTCCGGTGTGAGCACGGTGTCGCCGAGCCAGGCCTCCAGCCGGGCCCGTATCACCTCGACGGCCGGGGAGACCGGACCGGGGCCCGCACCGGGACCGGCACCGGGACCGGCGTCCGGGACGCCTGCGTCCGTGTGGTCGGTGACCGGGTGGTCGGCGGCGTCGGTGCCCGCGGCCGGGCCGGGGGGCGCGGGCGACTCCATGTCCGTGCCGGTGGGGCCTGGGCGGGTGGGGGCGGTCATGTGCCGGCCTCGCCGACGGAGCCGTCGGGACGGCGCACCAGGAACGGCCCGAGGGCCAGCGCGTCCATCGGCAGCCGGTGGAAGGTGGCGAGGGCGTCGCGCGGGCTGCAGACCACCGGTTCGTCGCGCCCGTTGAAGGAGGTGTTCAGGACCACCGGGGTGCCGGTGTGCTCGCCGACCTCGCCGATGAGCCGGTGGTAGAGGGGATCGACCTCGGCGGAGACGGTCTGCGGCCGCGTGGTGCGGTCGCTGTGGACCACGGCAGGCATGACGGCGGCGCCGGCCTCGGTGACCGGAGTGGTGACGATCATGTACGGGAGCGGGGTCGTCGTACCGATGAGTGCCTCGGCCACCTCCTCCTGCATGCTCGGGGCGAACGGCCGCCACGCCTCACGGTCCTTGATGCGCACGTTCACCCGGTCGCGGGTCCCGTCCGGGTTCGGCACGGCCACCATGCTGCGGTGGCCGAGGGCACGGGGGCCGCCCTCGGCCCTGCCCTGGAACCAGCCGGCGACACCGCCGGCGGCCAGGACGTCCGCGGTCGCGGCGGCGATGTCCGCCGGCTCGGTGTAGGAGGTGCCGGACGCTTCCAGGAGGCGCCGGAGCGCGTCGGCGTCCCACTGCGGGCCCCAGGCCACCGAGCCCTCCATGGGCCGGACACGGTCGCCCTCCCGGGCCGCGCACCAGACCGCCGCGCCCAGCGAAACGCCCTGGTCGCCGGCGAGGGGCTGGACAAAGAGGTCCTGAACCTCGGGCATGCGCATGAGCTTGCCGTTGAGCGTTGCGTTGAAGCCGACGCCGCCCGCGACGAGCAGGGTGGTCTCGCCGCTCTCCCGGAGCAGGCCGCGGACGAGCGCCGTGACCGCGCGCTCGAGGGCCGCCTGGGCGGTGGCCGCGATGTCGCGGTACTCGAACGGGTCCCGGTCGGTGACCTTGGTGTAGCGCCCCACTCGGGGGTCGAAGCGGTGGGCGGAGCGGTTGGGGGCGTCCGGCAGCACATTCTCCAGGTGCCGCAGCCAGTGCCGTATGGTGGCCGTCTCCTCGTCGGTGCTGCCGGTGGAACGCAGGTCGGGCGGCACGACGTGGACGGTGAAGTCCTCGTCCGTGAAGTCGAGGGCGCCGCCGAAGGTCAGGTCCTGAGGGGTGCCGTACGAGGCCAGGCCCATCATCTTGCCCGCGGCGTCGGCGCCGAGGCCGGCGTACTCGCAGACCGCCGCGTAGAAGTAGCCCAGTGACCAGCCGGGCGTCTGGCTGCGCAGGGTCTTGATCTCGCCGTCGATGCCGACGGCGAGCGTGGTGCTCACGTCCTCGCCCTGCCCGTCCAGGACCAGGATCGCGCCGCGGTCCCGCCCGGAGAGGTGGTATGCGCTGGCGGCGTGGGCGACGTGGTGGTTGACGAATGTCAGGCGCGGGTCGCGGGAGCGCGGGAACAGCGCCTTGGGCAACAGGTGTTCCAGTGCGTCGGCGTCGTCGGCGAACCAGTCCAGACCGCGGTCGCCGAAGAGCCTGGGCAGGTCCCATCCGTGGGCGACGACGTCGATGTCGTCCAGGGTGCAGCCGCCCTCCGCGAGGCAGTGCGCGGCGGCGTTGAGGGGCGCCTCTCCGTAGGCGTGCTTGTTCCGGGTGAAGCGTTCCTCCTCGGCGAGGGCTACGACTTCCCCGTCCACGACGAGGCAGGCGGCACCATCGTGGCTGGCCCCGGGCCAGCCGTTGACTCCGAGCACACGCATGGTCAGTCCCCAATGGTCGGTCGGGATCACGCGGTGCACCCCGCGCCTCGTGGGCGCGGGGTGCAACCGGTCACGTGGACCGATCTTGTCGACCCGGGGAGTTGTACACGACCTTCGACGTTGTGCGGAGATCGGCGGCGAAGATGGCGGAGGCCGCCTTCAGTACCTCGTTCGCGCGCCGCAGCTCCTCGACCTCGCCGCGCAACCTGTGCAGTTCGACCCGTTCGTCGCAGGTCAGGGCACCGGCGGCCCAACCAGGTGCGGAGCCGCCGGGCGCCGGGGCGCCGTGATCCCGCCAACCGGGGTCAGGGCCGCGCCCCGTGCCCCAACCCGGGGCACGATCGGCGGCACGGTCGCGGTGGTTTTCCGTACCACGGTCCGTTGTCCGGTCCGGAGTTCGTTCCGTTGTCCGGTCCGAAGCACGTTCCGTTGTCCGGTCCGAAGCACGTTCCGTTGTCCGGTCCGAAGCACGTTCCGTTCTCCGGTTTGGGGCGCGGCCGGCGACGCGGTCCGTCGCCCGGTCCAGTGCTCGGTCCGCGGGCCGGTCCGGGCCACGACCGGGGCCGCGGTGCGGGGCGTGGTCCGTCCCCCTGACCGCGTCCCGTCCCGGTCCCGGGTCCGGGACCGGGACCGGGACCGGGACCGGGTGGTGCCCCGGGCCTCCCGGGGCACCACCCGGGCCTCCCGGCGCGGGCGGGCGGTGAAGGGCACGCGGCGGGCCCTGATGAGACTCCCGTTCCGCTCCGCCCGGCCGCCGCTGTCTCAGTACGTCGCGGGCCTCCAGCTCGCTGCTGACACTGTGCCAGCGACGCGACCACACCTCCTCGTCCCCACCGCACGCGGCCACATAGGCCAGGGTCACCTTCAGCGAGGGTCTGTGCATCCCCCGTGCGGCCTCGGCGAGGGTGGCCACGGAGTAGTGCGCCCGTTTCGCCATGGTGCGGTACGACGGGTTTCCGGCCCGTCTCCGTAGAACGCGCAAGTCGTGTGCAAACGCCTCCAGTGGTCCCGCAGTTGGGTCCAGTAACCGCTCCGGCCTGGGCATACTTCCCCCTGGTACTCCGTTGTCCCGACGAGGCACAGGTCCCGCGGGCCGTACAACCGTGGTCAGCGGCGTCCGGTTCCGACGGCACGATCAGCCGAAGGTTGCCAACCTCCCGCCAGGGAGACCTTCGCACCGATCTGCGGTCATTGGTACATGCCAGTGACATACACATCAACTCGTCCATCGACGATTCAGGCCAGCGGACGCAGCCGGTCACACGGCTCGCGAGCCCGTCTCCCCGCCCTCTTCCTACCCCGGCCCGCGGCTGCCGCTACGCGCCGTACGGCCGCAGTTGTACAGGGGCACTCACCGTTCGCGCCCCGTACAACTTCCCCTCGTGTACAACCTCTCACGCTCTGCAAGATCGGCGGCAGGCGATACGGCCGAAACCGATGGGATTGGGTGGCGGGTTGGTGGACACAGCACGCAGCCAGACGGAATCAGCAGCGCTGGAAGGCGTCTACGAGTACCGCAGCCGTCCGCTCGACGAGCCGGATTGGCGGCGCCTGCCCGGGTGGCGCGACGTCACCGCCGCCGAGTGGGGGGATCCCCAGTGGCAGCGGGCCCATTGCGTGAAGGACGCGAAGGGCCTGCGCGCGGTCATGGGCGACCTGCTGGACCAACGCTTCTACGAGGACTGGGAGCAGGACCGGCTGCACCGCGCCACCATGTCGGTGCTGCTGCCACCCCAGATGGTCAACACGATGGCCCCGGAAGCGTCCGGCGCCCGGCCGGGCGAACTCACCAAGGCCTTCTACGACGACCCGGTACGCCGCTACATGCTGCCGGTGTTCTCCGACCGCGACCCGCAGTGGCCGTCGCACCCGATGGCCTCTCGGGACTCCCTGCACGAGCAGGACATGTGGGTGGTGGAGGGGCTGACCCACCGCTACCCCACCAAGGTACTGGCGGAGTTGCTGTCGACGTGCCCTCAGTACTGCGGGCACTGCACGCGGATGGACCTGGTGGGCAACTCCACGCCCCAGGTCGCCAAGAGCAAGCTCCAGCTGAAGCCGGCCGACCGGGCCGGCCGCATCCTGGAGCACCTGCGCGCCTCCCCCGGCATCCGGGACGTGGTGGTCTCCGGCGGCGACCTGGCCAACATGCCCTGGCCACGACTGGAGCGCTTCATCGACGGCCTGCTGGCGATCGATTCGATACGGGACATCCGGCTGGCGAGCAAGGGGCTGGTCGGACTGCCCCAGCACTGGCGCTCCGGGCCGGTGCTGGAAGGTGTCGCACGGGTCGCGCGGACGGCCCGCTCACGCGGGGTGCGCATCGCGCTGCACACCCACGCCAACGCCGCCCAGCAGATCACCCCGGCGGTGGCGGAGGCGTCCGGGGCCCTGCTGGGTGCGGGACTGCACGACGTGCGCAACCAGGGCGTGTTGATGCGCGGCGTCAACGACAGCGCGCACGACCTGCTCGACCTGTGCTTCGCGCTCATCGATCACGCGGGGATCACGCCGTACTACTTCTACATGTGCGACATGATCCCGAACGCCGAGCACTGGAGGGTGCCGTTGTACCGAGCCCAGGTGATCCAGCGCCAGATCATGGGGTATCTGCCCGGGTTCTCCACGCCCCGCATCGTGTGCGACGTGCCGCTGGCCGGCAAGCGCTGGGTGGACCAGGCCGACTCCTACGACCGCGTGCTCGGCATGTCGCACTGGAGCAAGAGCTTCCTCACCCCTCTGGAGGCGGCCGACCCGGAGGCCCGCAACGGCTCGTACCACTACTACGACCCCATCGACACGCTGCCGCTCGCCGGGCAGCAGTGGTGGCGGAACACCCACCAGGGCGCCCGTCAAGGGTAGAAGGGACAGTTGCACACCCATGAGCACTCTCGTTCCACCGCGTGAGGCCCCCCCGGTGCTGGAGGAGTGGTACCGCCGCCACCTGGGCCCCGGCATCCACGACATCAGCTCCAGCGGCGTCCACCCGTACACCTTCGCCGAGATACGCGAACTGTGCGGCATCCCGGTCGGGGACCTGGACGCCGTCCTCATGGACGACAGTGTCTCCCAGGGAGGCGCCGGCATCCGGCAGGCGATCGCCGACCGGTACGCGGGCGGCGACGCCGACCGGGTACTGGTCACCCACGGCTCCAGCGAGGCCATCGCCCTCACCCTGGGCACCCTGCTGCGGGCCGGTGACCGGGTGGTCGTCCAGCAGGGCATCTACCACTCGCTGGGCCACTACCCGCGGGCGGCGGGCTGCGACGTCACCGATCTGCCGGCCCCGGCGGTACGCGACGGCGAGATCGACGAGGACGTGCTGGAGGGTCTCGTCACCCCCGGCACCGCGGCCGTCGTCGTCAACTTCCCGCACAACCCCTCGGGCGTCACGCTGTCGCCGCCGGGCCTGAAGTCACTCATGGAGCGGACCGCCGCCGCCGGCGCGACGCTGGTCTGGGACGCCGCCACCGCCGAGATCGCGCACCGCTGGGAGGTCCTCCCGGACCCCGCCGCGATCGGTGGCGACACGATCTCCTACGGCACCTTCTCCAAGACCTTCGGTCTGCCCGGGCTCCGGGTGGGCTGGGCCATCGCGTCACCGGAACTCGTCACGGCGGTCTTCCCGTTGCGCGACCGCACCACGCTCTTCCTGTCCCCGCTGGTCGAGCTGATCGCCGAGCGGGCGATGCGCCACGCCGACGTGCTGATCGGCAGGCGGGCGTCGGAGGCGCGGCGCAACCTCGCGCACCTCACCGAGTGGATGGCCGAGCACCACGACCTGGTGCGCTGGACGCCTCCGGAGGGCGGAGTGTGCGCGCTGCCGGTCTTCCGGGAGCTGGAGCGGGCGGCGGACGGTCCGGCCGCGGTGGAACGGTTCTGCCTGGAGCTCCTGTCCCGCCACCGCACGCTCCTGGTGCCGGGCACCGCGTTCGGCGCCCCGCACGGCGCGCGGCTGGGCTTCGGCGGCCCGGAGGAGGGCTTCCGGGCCGGACTCGCGGGGCTGTCGGAGTTCCTGCGCACCCGCGGGGCGGGGCGGTGACCGCCGTGGGCGCACCCGACGTACTGGACTTGTGGGACCTGCGCGTACGCCGGAACCCGGACGCGCCCGCGCTGGTGACGCCGGGGCAGGCGCTCACGTACCGGTCGGTCGACCGGCTCACCGATGCCTGGGCCGCCTCCCTGGCCGGGCGCGGCGCGGGCCCCGGGCGGCTGGTGGGCCTGGCGTTCGCCGACCCCGGCCGCACGGTGCTGGGCATGCTCGCCGCGCTGAAGGCGGGAGCCGGGTTCACCGTCCTGGACGATCGGTTGCCCGCCGCCGCGCGGGACTCGCTGGTACGCCGCACGGAGGCGGCGGTGTGGCTCGGCGACGGCGCCCACGCGCCCACGGCTGCGTACGTACTGGCCGATGCGCCGACCGGAACCGAGGACACGACACGCGCCGAGGACGCCACCGCGCGGCCGCCCGCCCGGACCGCCGCACACGACGTGGCGTACGTGCTGTTCACCTCCGGGTCCACCGGGCAGCCCAAGGGCACGCTCATCGAGCGGGACTCGCTGCGCAGGTTCGCCGCGGCGGTCGCCGAACGGCTGGAGCTGGCCGCCGGGGACCGCTGGCTCCAGGTGGCATCCCTGGGCTTCGACGTCCTGATCGAGGAGGTGTTCCCCGCCCTCGTGGCCGGCGCGGCGGTGGTGTGCAGGGCCGACACCCGGGCGCTGGACGCGGAGGAGCTGCACACCATGATGGCCCGGACCGGGACCACGGTGGTGGAGCTGTCCACGCAGTACTGGCTGGAGTACGCCCGCTGGCTCGACGCGCGGGACCTGACCACGCCGGCGGGACTGCGCCTGGTGGTGGTCGGCGGCGAACGCATGGACCCGCGGCCCTACCGGGAATGGCAGGCGAGGCAGCCGGCCCGGCTCGCCCATGTCTACGGGCTCACCGAGTGCACCGTCAGCTCGACCTTCTACGCCGGTCTGCTGCCGGCCGACGCCGGGGAGGTCCCGCTCGGCACACCGCTGCGGGACGTGGAGATCAGCGTCCGGTGCGACGGACGGCCGGTGCCGCAGGGCGAGTCCGGGGAGATCCACATCGGCGGGTCCCTGCTGGCCCGCGGCTTCCTCGGCGACGAAGCGGCCACCGCCCGCCGCTTCGTGCCCGACCCGGTGGCCGCCGTCCCCGGCGCGCGGGTGTACGCGACGGGCGACCTGGGGCGCATCGACGCCGACGGCAATCTGGTCTTCCTGGGGCGGCTCGACGATCAGGTCAAGATCCGCGGCCACCGGCTGGAGCCGGCGCGGGTGGAGCGCGCCCTGTGCGAGAACCCCGCGGTGGACCAGGCCGTGGTGTTCCCCGACCCGAGCACCGGAACCGTCCTGTGGGCGTTCACGGTCCCGGCCGACCCGGAGCACGCCCCGCTCCCCGGCGAGGCGGTGCGCCTGACGGGCGCGGACAGGGACGCGCTGGTGGCGCCGCTGGAGGCGGACCTGCCCGACTGGGCCGTGCCCAGGGTGGTGTTCCGGGTGTCCGTCCTGCCGAAGAACCCGCACGGCAAGATCGACAGGCGCCGGCTGAGCGACTGGGCGACGACCGGCGGCACGGCCGCTGCCGGTTCGGGAGCCGGGCGCACCGCCCCCGAGCGTCCGGCCGCGGCGGATACGGCGGTCTTCGGCGGCCAGGCGCCCGGCGGTGAACCGCTGTCCACCGCCCTCGGCCTCTTCCGCGAGGTCCTGGGCGCGCCGGAACTCGGTCCCGACGACGACTTCTTCGAGCATGGCGGGCAGTCCCTGCTCGCCATGCGCCTGCTCGCGCGACTGCGCGAGTCCCTCCCCGCGGCGGCCGGCCTGCGGGCGAGCGCCCTGCTCCGGTGCCCCACCCCCCGGCTGCTGTCCGCAGCGCTCGCGACCACCGCGACCACCCCGACGACAGGGCCACAGGTGGCCGCCGGACACCACCAGGCCGCTGGAACGCACGGCGCCGGCGGGCACCGGTAGGCCGGCCGGCACCTGAGACCACCCGACCCGAGACAACCCGGCAGCGGAAGGCCGCGGAAAGCCACCTGGCACCGGCAGGCCCCGGCCCCGACAGGCCGTCCGGCCACGATCAGCCGCGGCGCACGGGCAACCGCCCCGCGCCTCGCACCGACCATCGCGTCCCACCGACCATCGCGTCACCCCGCACCACCCGAGGGCCCGCGGGCCGGCTCCGGCCGCCCGCGAGCGGTAACCATCCCCGACCACTCAGCGAGAGTTGGCAATGTCGAACCTCACCGACCGGTCCACACGCAGCTACACCCTCTCCCCCGACGAGTCCACCGCCACCGCGGCGCTCACCCGCGAACTGGCCGCCGCCTACCCGTCCTTCGGCGACCCCGGCCTCCTGCGCGACCTGCCGCGGCTCGCGGCCCGGCTGCCGCTGGGCGTGCAGCACTTCCTGCGCGACTTCAAGCTGGGCGACCGCCACGGCCACGTGATCGTCCGAGGCCACGACTTCGACCAGCAGCGCATCGGGCCCACACCCGAGCACTGGCGCGGCCGCCACCGGCCCGGTCCGGAGTTCCCCGAGGAGCTGCTGCTGATGCTGTACTCGGCGGTGCTGGGTGAGCCCTTCGGCTGGGCCACGCAGCAGGACGGCCACCTCGTGCACGACATCTTCCCCATCCGCCAGCACGAGAACGACCAGCTCGGCATGGGCAGTAAGGAGCTGCTGACCTGGCACACCGAGGACGCGTTCCACCCGTACCGCAGCGACTACCTGATCCTGGGCGCGCTGCGCAACCCCGATCACGTGCCCACCACGATCGGCGAGCTGGACCTGTCCTCGCTGTCCGACGAGGACATCGACGTCCTCTTCGAGTCCCGCTTCTTCATCGCGCCGGACGAGTCGCACCTGCCGAAGAACAACACCATCACCTCCGAGGAGGAGGCGGCCCGGTTCGCCACCATCCAGCGAATGATCGACGAACGGCCGCTCGGCCCGCTGCTCTACGGCTCGCGGCAGGACCCGTACATGCGGCTCGATCCGTACTTCACCTCCGTACCGGAGGACGACGCCGACGCCCGGCGGGCCTACGACGCGCTGTTCAAGGTGGTGGACGCCGACATGCGGGAGGTCGTCGCCGACCAGGGCGACGTGCTCTTCATCGACAACCACCGGGCGGTGCACGGCCGTCCGCCGTTCCGGGCCCGCTACGACGGTACCGACCGCTGGCTCAAGCGGGTGTGCGTCACCGCCGACCTGCGGCGCTCGCGCCCCGTGCGGGCCTCGGCCCAGACCCGGCTGCTGGGCTGAGCCCACCCGTGGAACTCACCCTCACCGACCTGTCCCGCGACCCGTTTCTGCTGCCCGAGGTGGACGCCCTGATCGGCGCCAACATGCCCGCGTTCATGAGCTGGGAGTCCCCCGGCAACTGGCGCTGGCACGGGATGTACGAGCGCTACCCGGAGCACCAGCTCTGCCTGGTCGACGGCGGCGGCAGGCTCGTCGCGGCGGCCAACGGGCTCCCGGTGGAGTGGGACGGCACTGCCTGGTCGCTGCCCTCCGGCAGTGACGAGGTCCTCGTGCGGGCCGTCGACCACGGCCCCCCGGAGCGGCCGGACGCCGTCTGCATGCTCTCGGTGTCCGTCGATCCCGCGCACCGGGCGGCCGGCCACGCCGAACGGCTGCTGACCGAGGTCCGTGCCAGGGCCGCGGACCGGTGCCCGCGCGGTGTGGTGATCCCGGTACGGCCCACGCGCAAGCCGCGCTACCCGCTGATCCCGATCGAGGAGTACGCCGCCTGGCGCCGTCCCGACGGGCGCTGCTTCGACCCGTGGCTGCGCACACACCGGGAGCTGGGCGCCCGGCAACTGGGCGTAGCACACCGGTCACTGGTGATCCGTCAGCCCGTAGCCCGGTGGGAGGAGTTCCTGGGCCTCCCCCTACCGGGTCCGGGCGACCACCCGCTGCCCGGCGGCCTGGTGCCGCTGCGGGTCGGCGACGACGGACACGGCACGTACGCCGAGCCCAACGTCTGGGTGCACCACCCGGCCGGGACGCCCTGACCCGCGCCGCGCGCCCACGACGTACGACCGCCGCCCGGCCGGCCCTTCCCCGCCCACCGGCCATCCACTTCCGATCCGACCCCCTGGAGAAACCTATGCCTCCCGTACGCCTCGCCATCGTCGGGTGTGGTGCCGCAGCCCGCGGCTGCCACCTGCCCGCCCTGCCGCCGCTGAAGGGCGACGTCCAGCTGACCGCGCTCATCGACCGCGACCCGCGGCAGGCCCGGGCCGCGCTGGAGCTGTACCGCGAGCTGGGCGGTACGGGCGCCGACGATGTCGTGATCGCCACCGACCCCGCGGAGGCCGCCGGTGACTTCGACGCCGCCGTGGTCGTCGTACCGCACAGCGCGCACGCGCGGACCGTGGAGTCCCTGCTCGCGGCCGGAAAGCACGTGCTGCTGGAGAAGCCGATGACCACTTCGGTCGAGGACGCCCGGCGCCTGGTCGGCCTCGCCGCGGACGCCGCCGCGCCGCTGCTCGCCATGGCCCATCCGCGGCGGCTCTTCCCCGCGTACGCCTGGGTGAAGCGGCTCATCGAGAGCGGTGACCTGGGCGACGTGGTACGCGTCGACTGGTCGGAGGGCCACCCGTACGCCTGGGAACCGGTCTCGTGGTCGATGTTCGACCGGCGGCTCGCGGGCGGCGGGGTGCTCACCGACACCGCGTCGCACGTCTTCGACACGCTGCTGTGGTGGCTCGGCCCCGACGTGGAGGTCGTCCGCTACCGGGACGACTCGCTCGGCGGGGTGGAGACCGACGCCGACGCCCACCTGCGCTTCGGTACCGTCGACGCGCACTGCGTGTTCAGCCGGGTGCGTGACCTCGGCATCTCCTGCACGGTGACCGGTAGCCGGGCGACCGTCACCATCGGCACCGACTTCCCGGCCGGTGAGTGCACCCTGGTCACTTCGGACGGCGTGGAGCTGCACCGGGGTGACGTGGACGCGGTCCCGCCCGCGCAGGGCGAGTGGGAACTGCTGTTCACCGAGCAGCTCGCCAACTTCGCGGCGGCCGTGCGCGGCACCGCGGCCGTGCACTCCGGCCCCGAGGACGGCCTGCGCGTCGTCGAGCTGGTCCAGGAGTGCTACGGCGGTGCCCACGAGGAGACCGTCCAGTCCTGGACCACGCGCGCTGTCCCCGCCGACTGCGCCTCCGCGGTCGCCGACCTCACGGTGGCGGTGACCGGCGCCGGCGGGTTCATCGGCGGTCGCGTGGCCGAGCGGCTGGCCCTCGGCACCCGGGCGCGTGTCCGTCCCGTGGTACGCGGCTTCGGCCGAGCCGCGCGGCTGTCCGTACTACCGCAGGAGCGGCTGGAGTTCCGCCGGGCGGACCTGCTGGACACCGACGCGCTGCGAGCGGCCTTCGAGGGCTGCGACACCGTCGTGCACTGCGCCTTCGGCAGCACCGGCGACGAGGCCGACCGCTGGGCCGCCTCGGTCGAGGGCACCGCCAACGTCCTGGCCGCCGCGCGCGCGGCGGGCGTCCGGCGGGTGGTGCACCTGAGCACCATCGACGTCTACGACCCCGCCGCCACCGGAGAGCTGACCGAGGAGTCGGTGGCCCGCCCGGCCGACCCCGCCGACCGCGAGTACGAGCAGCAGAAGCTCGCCGCGGAGCGGCTGGTCCTCGACGCCCACGGCCCCGGCCTGGAGACCGTCGTGCTCCAGCCGGGCGTGGTCTACGGACCCTGGGGCGGCCAGTGGACCACCGCCCAGCTGCAGCGCCCGGAGGGCGACTTCGCCGCGCTGCCGACGGGCGAGGACAGCGGCGTGTGCAACGCCGTGTACGTCGACGACCTGGTGGACGCGGTGCTCCTTGCCGCCGGAATCGGGGCGGCGGCCGGGCAGCGCTTCCTCGTCGGCCACGGCGAACCGGTCGGCTGGGGCCGCTTCTTCGACGCGATCCGCTCCCTGCGAGGCCTGGGCGAGCCCGGGGCGGCGGCCGGTGCCGGCGACCCGGTGCCGGACTGGGAGCTGGAGCTGTACCGCTCGACGGCCCGGGCCCGGTACGACAAGGCCGGACGTCTGCTGGGCTTCACCGCGCGCACGCCGTTCGCCGAGGGCGTCGAGCTGACCGGACAGTGGGCGAGCTGGGCCCGGCAGGTGCCGGAGGCGCGGTCATGACCGGGGTCACCGATGTGCTGGTGGTCGCACCGCATCCGGACGACGACGTCATCGGCTGCGGCGGTTCCCTCGCCAAACACGCCCGGGACGGCGCCCGCGTGACGGTGGTCATCGTCATCGGTCGCGAGCGCAGCGCGCTCGACGACGCCGTCACCGACGCCGAGTTCGCCGCCGAGACCGAGGCGGCCGCCAAGGCACTCGGTGTGCACCGCTGCATCCGCTTCGACGAGCCGTCGCGGGACTTCACACTCTCCCGCCGCGTGCACCTGAACCTGGTGCGGGTGTTGCGGGAGGTGCGGCCGCAGGTGGTCTACCTGCCGCACGACGCGGACGACGACGTCGAGCACCGGATGGTGCACCAGCTGACCACCGAGGCGTTGTGGATGGCGCAGTCGGAGTTCTTCCAGGAGGCGGGCGACCGGCCCATACCCGCTCCCGGACTGGTGCTCGGGTACGAGGTGTGGGCGCCGATGGCCCGGTTCCAGTACGCGGAGGACATCGACGGCCAGATCGGCACCAAGGTCGAGGCGATGCGCGCGTACGTGTCCCAACTGCGTCACACCGCCTGGGACGAGGCCATCCGGGGGCTGGCCCGCTACCGGTCCGCCGTGTCCACGGGCACGGGCCACGCGGAGGTCTTCCAGGTGCTGGGCCTGCGTACCCCGCCGGCGGCCGGCGGACCGGGAGGCGTCCATGACTGAGCGGCTGCTGGTCTGCGGGCTCGGCTCGGGGATGGACCGTTCGCTTTCGGAGCTGCGCTCGCCGCGGCGGGAGCTGGTGGTGGTCACCGACACGCCCACCGAGCGGGCGCGGGAGGCGGCGGACGTGCTGCTGGTCTGCGACCCGGCCGACGGCACGGCGGTCCTGGCGGAACTGTCGGCCGCCGGGATCGACCGGCTGGACGGCGTGTTCTCGCTGGGCGCCGACAACCCGCCGGCCGTCAGCGTGCTGGCCCACCGGTTCGGCTGCCCCGGCCTGCCCCTGGAGACGGCGCTCGACTGCACGCTCAAGGACCGGCGCCTGGCCATCCTGCGGGACGCCGGCCTGGACCTGCCCCGGTTCGCGGCCGCCGAGAGCGTCGAGGAGGCGCTGCGGGCGGTCGCCGAGGTGGGCCTGCCGGCCGTGATCAAGCCCAGCGACCAGACCGGTTCGCTGGGCGTCGTCAAGGTGGACTCGGCGGGTGCGGTACGGGAGCGGGCGGCCGAGGCACTGCGGCTCAGCCCCGTCGGGCGGATCGTCGTCGAGGAGTTCCTGGAGGGCACCGAGCACACGCTGGCCGCCTTCATGGTCCACGGCGAACTGCACCGGTTCGGGTTCGCCGACCGGGAGTACGGGCGCAAGGAGGAGTTCGCCCCGTACTTCTTCGAGGGCGGCGACACGCTCCCCAGCCGGCTCACCGCCGAGCAGATCGAGGAGGTCACCGACACCGTGCGGCGCGGAGCACGCGCTCTGCGGCTGGACCCGGCGGTGATCAACACCGACATCCTGCTCACCCGTGACGGCCGGGTGGTGCTTCTGGAGATCACCGGCCGGCTCACCGGCGCGCGGATCGCCACCGAGGTGATGCGGCTGGCCACGGGGGTGGACCCGCTGCCCAACGTGGTGCGCCTGGCACTGGGCCGGCCGCTGGACCTCTCCGAGCTGCGCCCGACCCGCGACGGGGCGGCGGTCCAGCGGTTCCTGCCGGCGGACGGCGGAGTGGTGGAGTGGGTGGGCGACCCGCGGGACGTCGCCCGCCGGGCCGGGGTCCACGACGTCTTCTGGGGCATCGAGCCGACGCCCGGCACCGTGGTGCCGCCCTACCGAGGCGGGGCCGACGTCCTGGCGGGCGTGATCGCGTACGCCGGTGACGCGGCGGAGGCCGAGGCGATCGCCGAACGCACGCTGCGCGCGCTGCCCCTGCGGTTCAAGGCGCCGACGCGATGACCACGGCACCGCCGGCGGACGGGCGCGGTGCACCACCGGCGTGCCCCCGCACGGACGGGCACGGTGCACCACCGGCGTGCCCCCGCACGGACGGCCGCCCGCACCACCGCGCGGACAGCCCTGCACCCAACCGCGGTGACGCCCGCGCACACACGAACTCAACGAGGGAGAAGGAATGGCCACCGACCAGGTGGACGAGGCCGCGGTCGACAGCGGGATCGCCCGCACCGCCGTCGTCATCGCGCTCCGCGACGACCTGCGGATCGCCGACTGCATCGCCTCCATCGACGAGGACGTCGAGATCGTCCTGGCGCTCAACGGCCCCAGCGACGCGGTACTGAAGCTGATCGCCGACCACCCGCGGCCGCTGACGGTGACCGAGATCGAGGACGTCGGCAACCTGGGCGCGGCCTACAACGCCGGAGCCGCCGCCACCGACCGGCAGTACCTGCTGCTGATGGACTCCGACTGCACCTTCGCCCCGGGCGTGGTGCGGGCCATGGTCCGCACCGTCCTGACCGAACCGGTGGTCAAGGGGCAGGTGGTGTACGGGGAGTCGGACGGCATCCTCAGCCGGCTGACCGCCCGGGTGCGGGAGTTCGACGAGGGCGACTACGTCAGCGCCCTGTCCCCGCCGCTCATCTACAACAGGTCTGTCGTCGACCACATCGGCGGCTACCACTTCGACGAGCTGATCCACTGGTGCGAGGACCGGGAGTTCGACTTCCGGCTGCAACTGGCCGGCATACCCGTGGTGTACCTGCCCGAAGCCCGGATCTTCCACGACGCCCAGCACGGCTTCGCCAACATGCGCAGCTACTTCCGCTACGGCGTCGGCGAGGGCATCGCCCAGGAGACGGGCGTGTTCACCACCCCGGGGGTGCCGGTGCTGTGGCGGCTCTTCGAGGCGGCCAGGACCCTGGTGCACTGTGCCCGCGACAAGGGCACCGGCGCCGCGGCCTACTACGCGCTGCTGAAGGTCGCCTTCCACGCGGGCACCGCGCACCACCTGCTCAACGACCCCTACCGGGTACGGGAGCGCTACCCGGCATCGGCCAAGCGGGCGCGCATGGTGCGGTCGATCCCGCAGCACAGTACCCGCCTGACCAAGGCCCAGCTGCGGCGGCTGAGGCGGGCACACTGGGAAGCGGGCCGGCGGATCGAGAAGGTGGCCGACCTGTCGGTCTTCCACCCGGACGCCGCCGGCCCGGCCGCCGCCTCAGTCGCCGGCGAGGCGCGGCAGCAGCAGGTGTGAGGGATGGGCGCCGCCGTGGTGGACCGTGTGGTGCGCGACCACCCGGGGGTGGACGTCGAAACGGGGGGTGTTGGCGGCCGCGACCTCCAGGCGGACGCGGTGGCGGGTGCGGAACACATGCCCGACTGCGCCGAGGCGGACAGTGACCTGTGTCGGCGTGCCGGGAGCGGGCTCGTCACCCGCCGCCGGTGCGCCCCCGGTCCCCGGGGGCGGCGCTGCCGCCCCGGGGGCCGGCGTCCCGGCTTGCGGTGTCCCGGCTCGGGGCGGCAGTCGGTGGATGCCGTCGCACAGCAACTCCGCCCGCCCGTCGGGCCAGACGTCGACGAGCTTGCCGGTCACGTCGGCGCCCGCCACGTCGGGAGTGACGTACACCGTCAGCACGATGTCGCCGACCACGGTCAGCGGGGCGGTGAGCGGCTCGCCGGTGAAGCACAGGACGTCGTCGCGCCGCTCCACCTCGCGCTGGTCGAGCGGGCCGCAGTCGCCGCCGGTGAACTGGCCGGGCAGGGCGGTGGCCCCGCCGGCGGTGGGCACCGGGTCGGCCGGGTCGTGGCGGATGACGTCGCTGCCGGGCGCCTCCGGTGCGGGACCGGTCACGAGCCGCCGGCCGTCCAGGTGGAGCACATACGCTTCGGTGCCCGGGACGGGCCAGTCCGGGAAGGCGCGCCACTCATCGGCGCCGGTGAGGAAGAGCCGCACCGGCTCCGGGGCCGAAGCACCGGTCGGGCGACCGCGCAGGTGGCGGTCGAAGTGGTCGAGGTGCAGGGCCGTGACGTCGAGCCGCTTCTCGTCGGCGGCGAGTCCGTAGCGGCGCTGGGGAAATGTTCCGCCGGTGACGCAATGGGACCAGGGGCCGACCACCAGGTGCGTCTCCACGCCCTGTTCCCGAATTCCCCGATAATTCTCCAGGGCACCGGCCAGGAAAATGTCGTACCAGCCTGTCAGATTGAGCACGGGAACATCAACGGAGGGATAGCAGTCGCGGGGAGCGGCTCGTTTCCAGTAGAGGTGTCCGGTGGGATGCGCGAGCCATTCCCGGTAATAGGGCGCGAGCCGGTCCAGGAGGTCCGCGGCGGCGTCCGGGTCCCGGTACAGCTCGTCGATCCGGTCGACCGCGCCGGCGACCTCGGCCAGCGCCGGCCCGCTCAGGCCGGCCCCGTCGAGCAGCAGGTCGTACAGCACCCAGTAGAGGAGGAAGCCCAGCTGGAGGGCGCCATCCTGTCGGGTCCAGCCCTCGTCGAACCCGGAACCGGCCACGTGGGGCGCGACGGCCCGCAGGCCGGGCGGCTGTTCGGCCGCCGCGAGCAGCGCGGCCATGCCCTCGTAGGAGCGGCCGAACAGGCCCGCCGAGCCGTCGCACCAGGGTTGCCGCACCGCCCAGGCGACGGTGTCGGCGCCGTCGCGTGCCTCGTTCCAGTACGGGTCGAAGGTGCCGCCGGAGTCGAACCGGCCGCGGACGTCCTGCACCAGCAGGGCGTATCCGGAGCGGACCAGCCGCAGCCCGTCGACGGAGGCTCCGCCGGGGCTTCCGCCTTTTCCGTACGGCGTCCGCCGGATCAGCACCGGCACTTCGCGTGTCGTGTCCGGTCGATAGAGGTCGGCGTTCAATAACACGCCGTCCCGCATGGGTATCTTCACGTCGTGATCCACAACAATACGCACCCGCCAATATTCCAACAGAATCCGGGAATTCACAATGGAGTCCTGCGCATCCTCCTTTCTGGAGCCGTTCTTCGACACGGCACGCGACGATCCGGACCGGCCGGCCGTCGTCGACAACGGTCTCGTCCTTACCTACGGCACCCTCGCCGCCTGGGTGGCGCGGGTGGCGGGTGCCGTGGAGCCGCGCACGGCGGAGCCCCAGCCGCCCGTGGGCGTCGTCGCGCACCACTCGGCGCGTGACGTGGCGGCGATCCTCGGCGTGCTGGCGGCGGGCCGGGCGTACGTCCCGCTGGAGGCCCACCATCCGGAGCCTCGGCTGGGGGCGATCCTGCGGCGGGTCGGCTGCCGGGAGGCGGTGGCGACCGCGGAGGCCGGCTGGCAGCCCCCGGTGGAGAAGGTGATCCGGCCCCGCTGGACTCGGGCCACCGGGCCGTCCGCGGCGTCCGCGCGCATCCCGCGGCCCGAGGACCCGGCGTACGTCCTGTTCACCTCGGGATCCACCAGCGAGCCGAAGGGCGTAACGGTCCCCCACCGGGCCCTGGCGGCCGTGGTGCCGGCGCTGCGCGACCTGTACGGCACCGGCGACGGCGCGTCCGTGCTGCACTTCCACGGCGCGGGCGGCGACACGAGCCTGGAGGAGATCCTGCCGACCCTGACCGGCGGCGCCACCCTCGTCCTGGACGACGGGGCGCGGGAGGGGTTCGCGCGGGTGGCGGAGGAGCAGCAGGTGTCGGTCGCGGTGCTGCCCACCGGGTTCTGGGACAGCCTGACGGGCGATCTGCTGCACCACGGGGCCCGGCTGCCCGCGTCGCTGCGCACCGTGGTGATCGGCGGGGAGGCGGTGCGCGCCGACATGCTGGAGCGCTGGCACCGGGTCGGCGGCGCCGAGGGCGTCCGGCTGCTGAACACCTACGGCTCGACGGAGACCGCGCTGGTCACGCACGCGGTGCAGCTCGCCGGGCCGGGTGCCCCCGCACTGCCGGAGACCGGCGGGGACCTGCCCATCGGGCTGCCGCTGCCGCACGTCGGCCAGCGGGTCGAGGCGGGCGAGTTGTCCGTCTCCGGGCCCGGCCTGGCGCTCGGCTACCACGACGACCCAGGAGCGACGGCCGCCCGCTTCACCGAACGGGACGGCACCCGCTGGTACCGCACCGGGGACCTGGTCGGCGAGGTGGCGGACGGACTGTTGGTGTTCAGGGGCCGTTCGGACCACCAGGTCAAGATCCGTGGCTTCCGGGTGGACCTGCTGGACGTCGAGGCGCTGGTCGGGCGGTGCGAGGGGGTGTCGTCGGTCGCGGCAGCGCGGGTGGAACGCGCCGGGCACTCGTCGCTGGCCGCGTTCCTCGTCCCCCTACCGGACTTCGCCCCGGGCGAGGTCGCCGCGGGCGTCCGCGAGCGCCTGGCGCGGACGGCGCCGCCGCACCTGGTGCCCGGACTGATCGTGCCGGTCGACGCGCTGGAGCGCACCCACACCGGCAAGGTGGACCGGAACGCGACCCGGGACCGCCACCTGGGCACCGTGGAGGCGGTCCGATGAGTGCCGCCGCCACGCCCCCGGGCGCCGGGGCCGTGACTCCCGGCACGGACCTCACAGCACCGGCCGGTGCGGACGTCGCGGAACCGGCCGGTGCGGACGTCGCGGAACCGGCCGGTGCGGACGTCGCGGAACCGGCCGGTGCGGACGTCGCGGAACTGGCCGCGTACGCCTCGCGGAGGCTCGGCGTGGCGCTCGTGCCTGAGTCCGCGCGGTCCGACGACAGCGGGTGGGACTTCCGTGTCGTCCACATCCGCGCGGCCGACGGCACGCACTGGATCCTGCGCCGGCCGAGGCGGCCGGAGGCGGCCGCCCGACTCGCCGTCGAGGGCGCGGTGCTGGCCGCCGTGCGCGACCGGGTCGACGTGCCGGTGCCCGACTGGCGGCTGCACACGCCCGAACTGGTCGCCTACCCCCGCCTCCCCGGTGTGGCGGCGGGCAGCGAGGACCCGGACACCCTGGCCTACGGCTGGTCGGTGGACCCTCTGGCCCGGCCGGACCGCTACCTGGAACCGCTCGCCCGCTGTCTGGTCGCGGTGCACACCACGCCCCTGGACGGCTCGTGGGAGCTGCCGGGCGCGCACCCGGCGGACCCCGGAACCGTACGCTCCCGAGTCGCGGACCGGCTGGCCCGCGCCCGGACCGAACTGGAGTTGCCCGCCGACCGTGTGGCGCGGTGGCGGGAGTGGCTGGACGACGACCGCCTCTGGCCGGACCGCCTGGTGCTCGTCCACGGCGACGTGCACCCCGGCCACACCCTGGTGGAGCCCCGCCCCTCCGGCCCTCCGGCACTGTCGGGCCTGCTGGACTGGGCGAACGCGGGTGTCGGGGATCCGGCGGCCGACTTCGTCGACATGCTGTACGCCGGTGGCACGGACATCCTGGACCGGCTCCTGGACGCCTACCGGGCGTCTGGCGGCGAAGTCCGCGACGGCATGCGCGCGCACGTCCTGGCCCGGGCGTCCTTCCTCTGGGTCCACGTGGCGCTGCGCGGCCTGGACACCGGGCGCCGGGCGTGGGTGGAGACCGCGCTGCGGAGGCTGGCCCGGTGAGCGGCGCGGCGTACACGGTGCACGGCACGGGGCGGCCGGTGGTCCTGGTCGCCGGTGCCGGGGGCGACGGCCGGATCTGGGCGCACCACCAGGTGCCCGCGCTCACCGCGGCGGGCCACCAGGCGATCACCTTCGACCACGACACGGCCAATTCGCCCGTCCACGAACTGACCGCGAGGCTGAGGGAGGTGGTGTCGGCGATCGGGTCGCCGCCCTGCCCGCTGGTCGGCCACTCCCTCGGTGCCCTGGCGGTCCAGGAACTGCTGCTGACCGATCCGCGCCTGGCGAGCGGTGCCGTGCTCGCCGCGACACGGGGACGGTCCGACGCGGTCGGCGACGCCCTGTACCGCGCCGAGGCCGCCTTGGCCGAGACCGCGTCGGCCGGGTACGCGTCCGGCGAGTACGCGCCCAGCGGATCCGCGTCCGACGGATCCGCGTCCGACGGGCCCCCGACCGGCGGGTACGCGTCCTACGGATCCGCGCCGGCCGGTACGGGCGGTCGGCTGCCGCCGGAGTACGAGTCGTTCGTACGGCTCGTACAGAACCTCTCCCCCAGGACCCTGGCGGACGAGGGCGCGGTCACGGAATGGCTGGACCTCTTCGAGGTCGCCGCCCTCAGCGGCACCTCCGCCACGCAACGACCCGGCCGGCCGGTCTCGAACCGGCTGGCCGCGTACGCGCGGATCACCACGCCCGTGCTGGTGGTGGGGTTCGCCGACGACGTGCTGGCCCCCGCGTACCTGGGACGCGAGGTGGCCGCCGCGGTGCCCGGCGCCCGCTACGCGGAGCTGGCGGACGCCGGGCACCTCGGGTTCCTGGAACGCCCCGCCGCCTTCAACACCCTCCTGCTCGATTTCCTCGCGACCCTTCCCACGACCGGCACCACTGACGCCGATGGAGCACCCCGTGTCCGCTGACTCCCGCCCTGAGACCCCCGCCCCCGCCCTCGTCTCCGTACCGGCCTCCGCCTCCGCCTCCGCCTCCGCCTCCGCCGAGGTGGTGTACGTCGGCCAGGAGTCCCCCGACTCCTGGGACGCGTCCGTGTACCTGTGCGGGCCCACACCCACCGACCCGGCGGAGCCGTCCTGGCGCCCGGCAGCCGTGGCCGCGCTGCGGGCCGGCTGGGCCGGCCCGGGGCGGCTGGCGGTCTTCCTTCCGGAACCCGCGGACGGCGGGGACTACCCGCCGTACGCGGACCAGATCGCCTGGGAGGAGGAGGCGATGCACCGGTCGGACGTCGTCCTGTTCTGGATACCCCGGGACATGGAGCGGCTCCCCGGCCTGGTCTCCAACATCAAGTGGGGAGCCTGGTACGACTCGGGCCGGGCCGTGCTGGGAGCGCCGCCGGAGGCCGCACGCATGGCCTACCTGCTGCACTTCGCCGGCGCCTGCGGCGTACCGGTGGAGCGCGCCCTTCCGGCGGTGGCGGAGGCGGCCCTGCACGCGGTGGGCCCGGGCTCCCGCCGCATTCGGGGCGAGCGCGCGGTCCCGCTCCCGGTCTGGCGGTCGGAGCCCTTCCGGAGGTGGTACGCCGACGCCCGAGCGGCGGGCCGCCGGCTGCTGGACGCGCGGGTGGAGTGGTACGAGCGGGCCCCGTCCCCGGACGCCGAGCCGGCCTGGCTGCTGACCGCCACGGTGGCGCCGGGCGACGGGGCCGCCCCTTCCGTGGTGCGCCTGCTGGCCGCTCAGGGGCAGGGCATGCTCATGTAGAGCGCCTGTTCACCGTCCGAGGGTGTGCCGTGGTACAGGGCGGTGTCCAGACCGCAGAAGGTGAACCCCATCCGCCGGTACGCGTGGATCGCCGGGGCGTTGACGTTGGTGACCTCCAGCCAGAGGTGCCCGGCGCCCCGTTCGCGGGCGAACTCCGTCGCGAGCCCCATCAGCGCGCGCCCGACCCCGCGGCCACGGTGCTCCGGGGCGACCTCGATGTCCTCGATGGTCAGACGGCGGTTCCAGCCGGAGTACGAGACGGCCACGAAGCCCGCGAGGTCGCCGGCGTCCCCGTAGGCGACGAACGTCCGCGCGTCCGGGTCCCCGTCCTCTCCGCCCCCGTCGTCGTCGGGGAACACCTTGGTGAGGGGTGGCTCGACCGGCACCTCCAGCAGGGTGAACCCGTCCTCGGTGGCGGTGACGCGGAAGACGGTGTCGGTGGTGAAGGACCCGTCCAGGGCCTCGATGGCCTCGGCGTCCCCGGGGACACTGGTGCGGTACCGGTAAGCCGTGTCGTCAAGAGTGGTCATGGCACGACGCTACGGCCGCCCCGACCGCCCGACGGCATCTTTCGGCCGACCGTACCGGCACGCACGCCTCGGCGCCCAGGGCCGGTGAGTACCCGTCCGTGCCGGAACTTCCGGTACACGTCGTCGACGAACGACACGGACGCCCACTCCGACGGCTGTTAGTCGATCTGGCAAGCACGTCCTGAAGGATCCGCTCCCGCAGGCCCCGCCAGGGGAACGCCGCGTGCGCGGCGTCGAGCACCGCCCGGCTCCGCACTCGCGAGCCCAGAGACGTCGGCGCCGATGCCGAGGCGCGCGAGGGCGACGACGGGCTGCTTGTGGACCGCGGTCCCGGCGGAGGTGTGCAGCGCATCCAGCCGGTCGAAGACCTGCAAGTTCCCCGTGGACCGCACCCGCCTCTCCAGGGGTGCCCGGCAACACCTCCCGGAACGACCAGTTCCCACGCGGTGACGACGGATGGCCGGCTGAGACCGGCCTGGCCCGCGGCCCAGGCCCTCGCGCCACCACGAGAGGCTCGCCCGCAAGCACGGCAACAACTCCTTCGTGCTGCTGCTGAAGGTGGTCAACTCGCAGGCGTACGGCCCGGATGTCGTCGAGCTCGTCGGGGACGTGACCCGGGCGGCGACGAGCCCCCTGCCGGCACCGGCGCCGACGCCCCGCAAGTCCCACCGGGCCTGAGACCGGTGTGCAGCTGACCTTCTTCTCGCCTGCGGACGGCCCGTCCTGGCGTCCGATCCGCCGCGCGAGCAGTGATCTCCGGCTGCACCTGCGTATGTCCCTGTGCGTTCGTGTGTGACCCGACCACTGCAAAGTATCGACACAAACGACAGGTATGCCAACGACACGCACCTTTCGGGCATTAGGCCTATTTAAGGCGCTTGTTGGGCCAAGGGTTCACGTTTCCGCGACTTCGCCGTACAGCTGGGAGAGTTCGGGCACGCCGTCCGCCGCCCACGCGTGGCCGGACGCCACCACGTCGAACTCCCGGCCGGAGGCGAGCCGGACGACGGGCTGCCCGTCGGATCGGATGGACCAGGCGGCGCCGGGCACGGTGCGCACGATCACGGTGCCGAGGTACAGACCGGCGTCGTTGCCGAGCCAGGCCAGGATCTCCTCGTCGCTCCGCCAGCGCGGCAGCACCTGGTCGAGCTGCTCCAGCGAGACCGCGGAGTCGTCGAGTCGGACACCCTCCCGCAACGCCTGGGATCGCAGCAGATCACAGTCGGCGAGCAGATCACCGATGCCCTCGGCGTCGTGAGCCCGGTGATCTTCGCGCCGCTTGCCCAGGAAGGGGAAGTTCATACTTCCAGCCTGTCATTCGTACCGCCATGTGCACCACAGGGCACGCAGAAGCGGCGCGGGAGGCCGGGAGCGCCTACACGTCCAGGTCCACCACGACCGGCGCGTGGTCCGAGGCGCCCTTGCCCTTGCGCTCCTCGCGGTCGACGTAGGAGTCGGTGACCGCCTTGGCGAAGGGCTCGTTGCCGTACACCAGGTCGATGCGCATGCCACGGTTCTTGGGGAAGCAGAGCTGGCGGTAGTCCCAGTAGGTGAAGGGGTGGTCGTACTTGAGCGGACGCGGGACCACGTCGGACAGACCGGCCCCGCGCAGCGAGGCGAGGGCGGCGCGCTCGGCGGGGGTGACGTGGGTGGCGCCCTCGAAGGCGGCGCGGTCGTAGACGTCGTCGTCGGTCGGGGCGACGTTGTAGTCGCCCATCACGGCGAACGGGCGGCTGCCGGCCGCGTCGCCCTCGACGGCGGTGCGCAGCGCCTCGAACCACTGGAGCTTGTAGGCGTAGTGGGCGTGCTCCACCTCGCGGCCGTTGGGCACGTACACCGACCAGACGCGGACCGGGCCGCAGGTGGCGGAGATCGCGCGGGGCTCCTGTGCGCCGTCGTAGCCGGGATCGCCGGGCAGGCCCTTGACCACGTCCTCCAGGCCGACGCGGGAGAGCACCGCCACACCGTTCCACCGGCCGGTGGCGTGCACCGCCGTCTCGTAGCCCTTCTCGCGCAGCTCGTCGAAGGGGAACTGGTCCTCGGCGACCTTGGCCTCCTGGAGGCAGAGCACGTCGGTGCCGCTGCTCTCCAGCCAGGCGAGCAGCCTCGGCAGGCGGGCGGTGATCGAGTTCACGTTCCAGGTCGCGATGCGCATGTCCCACAACCTACCGGGCGGGACTGACAACCCCGTCCCGCCCCGGGATCGTCACCGGTCGGGGCCTCACACGCGCGCGGAGTCCCCCGGGGTGAGCCGTCGGTGCTCGGCGCCGCCCAGCTCGCCGATCTGACGGTCGTAGATCGGCCGGGCGAGGTCGGTGAGGAGGGCGTCGTGGATGTCGTAGGCGCGCCGCGGCTTCACCTCGCGGACGTAGTCAATGACCTCGGAGATCTTGTTCCACGGCGCCATGACGGGGAGCATCAGCGTGTCGACCGCGTGGTCGGGGACCGTGAGGGCGTCGCCGGGGTGGAAGACCTTGCCGCCGTCGACGAGAAAGCCGACGTTGGTGACGCGCGGGAGGTCCGGGTGGATCACCGCGTGCAGCTCGCCGTGGACCTGTACGTCCAAGCCGGCGGCCGTGAAGGTGTCGCCGTGCCCGACCGTGTGCACGCGGCCGGGGAAGGCCGCCGAGATCTTCTCCGCGACCGACCTGAGCGTCCAGATCTCGGCGGCCGGGTTGTCCTCCATCGCGGCGCGCAGCCGCAGCTCGTCGAAGTGGTCGGGGTGCTCGTGGGTGACGAGGATCGCGTCCGCGCCGAGGGCGGCGTCCTCCTCGCTGAATCCGCCGGGGTCCAGGACCAGCGTGCGCCCGTCCTGTTCGAGGCGGACGCAGGCATGCGACTTCTTGGTGAGCTTCATGACTCCATCCTGCCGCCGCGGGCCGGCCGGCGGCCGGGCAGGACTCACTCGGGCGGCGTGGTCTCCTCCCGGATCACCTGCTGCGCCACCCGGAAGGCGCCGTTCGCGGCCGGTACGCCGCAGTAGACGGCCGCCTGGAGCAGTACTTCCTTGATCTCGCCCGGCGTGAGGCCGTTGCGCAGGGCGGCCCGGAGGTGGGGCGCGAGCTCCTCCAGGTGGCCGCCGGCGACGAGGGCGGTGAGGGTGACGCAGCTACGGGTGCGCCGGTCCAGGCCGGGCCGGTCCCAGACCTCGCCCCACGCGTACCGGGTGAGGAACTCCTGGAAGTCCCCCGAGAACTCGTCCGCCTGCGCCAGCGCCTGGTCGACGTGCGCGTCACCGAGCACTGCGCGGCGCACCTTGAGCCCCGCCTCGTACGGGTCGGGCCGTCCCTGCGCCGGGACCTGCGGCGGTACGGCGGCCGGGGCGATCTCGGCGATGGGCGCGGACGACTGCGGCGGTGGGGCCATGACCGGCTGGACGGGGGCGGCCGAGGGCGCGACGGCCGCGGGTCCTGCGGGACCCGCGGGTCCCGCAGGGGCGGCGGGGGCGGCGGGGGCGGTCGCGTGGGCGGCCGGGACGGCGATCTGACCCGTGGACGCGTCGTGGCCGGTCTGCCAGGCGGTGCTGAAGTGCCGCACCAGCAGGTCGGTGACGGCCGCGGGCTGCTCGACCGGGACCAGGTGGGAGGCGCCGGGGACCACGGCGAGGCGGGCGTCCGGGATGCCGGCGACCAGGGTGCGGGCCTCGGCGGGGCCGGTGACCTGGTCGTCGGAGCCGACCAGGACCAGGGTCGGGACGCCGACCTGCCCGAGCTCGCCACGCACGTCGAACGCGGCGAGCGCTTCGCAGGCGGCGATGTAGCAGCCGGGGTCGGTGGTCCGCACCATCTGCACGGCCCACTCGGTGATCGCGGGCTGGGCGGCGGCGAACCCTCCCGTGAACCAACGCTCCGGCGAGCTGCGCGCGATGGGGTCCAGCCCGTTCGTACGGACGATCACACCACGCTGGCGGAACTCGTCCGCCGTCCCGAAGCGTGGCGAGGCGGCGATCAGCGCGAGGGAGGCGAGGCGTTCGGGATGGCGCAGGGCCAGTTCGATGCCGACGGCACCGCCGAAGGCACAGCCCGCGTAGCCGAAGCGCTGCACGCCGAGACCGTCGAGTGTGGCCAGCAGACGCGTGGTGAGCTCGGCGACGGAGCCCGCCGGGTGGGCGGTGGCGCCGCCGTGTCCCGGCAGGTCGAAGCGGAAGACCCTCCACTGCTGCGCCAACTCGGGCACCTGCCGGTCCCACATGTGCCATGTGGTACCCAGTGAGGGACCCAGGATCAGGACCGGAGCGTCTTCTGGCCCGTCAAAGCGGTATTGCAGGGTGTTGGGTGGTGTCTCGCTCACGCCCCAGACCCTCTCACGTCTCACGGACGCCCCTATAACGCAGGGGTGCGGGAAACCGGTCTGACCAGGTTGAAGACCTCGCGAGCGGCATACCGTTTGAGGCATCGGATGACCTCACGTCGGGTCTTGCCCTCCTGCGTGCGGCGTTCGTAATACGCCTGGGTACGCGGATCGTGACGTAGCCGAGTGAACACGATCCGGTGCAGGGCGGCGTTGGCCTGCCGGTTGCCACCGTAGTTGAGCCGGCGCGTGCGCCGCCGGCCGGAGGAGTACTCGATGGGGCTGACTCCGCAAAGGGCAGCAAAGGACGCCTCGGTGTTCAGTCGCTCGGGGTTGTCTCCCATGGTGATCAGGAGAGTGACGGCGCTGTCCGGACCGATACCCACCGGCACGAGCAGCTGCGGGGCGTGGTGCTCGACGAGCCGGGTCAGGCGTTGGTTGAGCTCATTGATCTGAGCCGTGAGCTGTTCGATGCGCTCGGCGAGCATGCGTAACGTCATGTGGGTGGCCTGTGCCACCGCGTCCTCGCCGCCGCCTGGCCCGAGGCGTGCGCAGGTGCGGAACAACTCGGCATTGCCCAGGCTCGACAGCCGTTCCCGCAGAGCGGGGTCGGCGATGACCAGAACGGCCTTGAGCTGGTTGATCGCCTGGGTGCGGGCCTTGACCGCGGAGTCCTTGGCGAGCTTGTAGATCCGGGCGCTGTGCACCGGACCGTCGCCGGACTTGGCCCGGACCCGGGCACGACCGCTGAGCACGGCTCGCGCGGCGGCCTGGGCATCGAGCGGGTCCGACTTGCCCAGCAGTCGGCGGGCCGAGCGGTCGGGCCGATTCACCTCATACACCTGGATCTGCTGCGCCAGCAGGTAGCGGGACAGGCCCGCGCCGAAGGTGCCGGTGCCCTCCACCCCGGCACGGCGCACCCTCCCTCGCTTGCGGGCCCATACGAGCAGCTGCCGGTAGCCGACCGCCGTCGCCGGGAAGGACTCGGTGCCCAGGATCTTCCCGAGAGGGGAGATCACGGCGGCGACATGTACCTCGCCGTGCGTGTCCACGCCCAGGACGACCTCGCGCCGAACGGGAGGATCCGTGCTTGAGGAGGTGCTGCACTGTCGGCTCGTCATGATGGTTCGCCTCCCACGTGATGACGTGCTCCTGGATGGATGGCACCGGCCCGCTCGGGCGGTCTGAACCGTGATGGCGCCTGATCGTCGGCAAGGCCCCTATGGGGACACGCCCTGTGGCTCGGTGACAGCAGAAACCATCCCGCAACGACAGTCGACACGCCTGTGACTGGACACGTCGGTCAAAGATCTCATGAGTCAGACCCCGCCCGGGACGGCACCGCGCCACCGTCCCACTGCTCCCGGCACAACGGCATGACCCGACCACAGCCGGATGGCTTCGTCCGAACCGGCACTCAACCTGCCCCGGACGGACTGACAACGAGTTGACTTCTCGCCCACTCGTGACCGGCATTGACAGACAGCCTGTGACCCGCCTTACCGGCAGTCCTTCACCGACCACGGAACGAACGGCCTCGAACCCTCGGTCGGTAAGCGGCCGGCCACAAGTCCTATAGCGGCTGCGCAAGATCTTCGCCGGCTTTACCTGGACGTCGTCCACGGCGATGAGCGGCAGGGCCCGCACGCTGGGGTCGTCACCTCTCGACGCGAGGGCGCGCGTCCGCTACCGACTGGCAAGCGATGACGTATTCGCCCCGCTCAAGCAGCCCCTTCTTCCGTTTCCGGCCCCTGCCTGCCCTTAACTCACCGTCGAGGGTCCGTTTACCCACACCGTCTCGCGCTCGGGATCACCTTCGCGCCAAATCGAGCGGCCCAGCGGAGTCCTTCGTCCACTCAGCCAGCAGACCCATGGCCAGGGCGAGGGGGGACCCGTCGCGTTTCGGCCCCGATTCCCGCAGCACGTTAGTTCGAGGGTTCTCCTGATCATGCATTCCCGCGACCTCTCTTCACTCCTGACCCACAGGTGATGCACTGTGCGCACACAAGCGCGAAGACTCGTCACGGCCTTTCTGACCCTGGCTCTACTGACCACAGCAGGTGTCGTCCCCTCCTGGGCGTCGCCCCGAGACCGTCCGCCCTCCACGGCCACCGCGACCATCACACAGGCGCAGGCCCGGACAGCCGCCGACCTGCCCAAGCCCCCCGAGGCCATGACGCTGGCCGAGCGGCGCACGCAGATCGACGAGGACCGGCACGAACGGTCGCCGATGCGTGAGTACATGGACGCGCCGGAGAAGGGGACCAAGGGGAAGCCCCACAGTCGGCCGGACAAGAACCGCATCGAACGCGGGCCCGCCGCCGGGTCGGAGGTGCCCCTCCAACCCCTTGCCGCGGCGGCCGAGAACCCCACCTGGGTGTCATCCTGGGCCACCGCGTATCCCGGGATGCTGTCGATCGGCGGGCAGGTGAAGCTGCCCAAGCGGGGGGATTCGTACACCGGGATGTGGCTGTACGTCCTGGACGAGGGCGGCTACCCCGTCGTGCAGCAGGAGATCAAGAAGGCCACGGACGATCCCAGCGGAGACACCCCGGACACCGGGGCCTGGTGCTACGACTGGTGGACGAGCAACTCCTACCCCACCGACCAATGTTTCTGGTGGACCGGCAGCGAGCTCGGCGGAATCCTCCAGGACGGCAAGAAGTACTACGCCTGGGTCTTCCTCAACAGCGCCGACGGAACCTCGAGTCCGGGCGGCACCACCTCACCGCTCGTGGAGGCGTTCTACACCCCGGTGATCCCCGGCTCGCAGGCGGGCATCTGCACCTGCTACGCACAGGCGCACCGTGCCGACCCGGTCAACACGGCGACCGGCATGTTCTTCGAACAACTCACCGACGCCTCCCTGGTGAGCCCCGGCGTGCCCCTGGCCCTGGAGCGCACCTACCGCTCCGACTCAAGTGCCGTCGGCCTGCTAGGGCGCGGCTGGGCGACCCCGTTCGACGCCAAGCTGATCGCGGCGACGGGGAAGGTGACCTACCGGACGGACGACGGGGCGTCGTTCGTCTTCACAGAGAACAGTGACGGCACGTACGCCGCACCGGCCGGGTCGGCGGCCAAACTGGTCAAGGGCACGAGCACTTACACGATCACCACGCCGGACCACACCAAGCGGACCTTCGACAGCAGCGGCCGGCTCACCTCCGTGGTCGACAAGGTGGGCAAGGGCCTGAGCCTGGCGTACGCGTCCGGCGTTCTCGCCTCCGTCAAGGACGCCGCCGGCCGCACCACCACCTTCACGCCCGGCACCGACGGACTGCTGTCCAAGGTGAGCCTGCCCGACGGTACGTCGGTGTCGTACGGCTACACCGGCGGTCTGCTGACCTCGGTGACCGACCCTGCCGGGAAGGCGTCGTCGTACGCGTACGACGCGAACAAGCGGCTGTCGTCCTACACCGACCCGGCGGGCGGCAAGGTCACCAACATCTACGACACCGCGGGCCGTATCAAGTCCCAGACCGACCAGAACGGCAAGACCACCACGTTCACCTGGGACGGCAAGAGCGAGTCGCACACCACAGCGCCCGACGGCGGCGTGTGGACCGACGTGTACGCCGGCAACGTCCTGATGGAGACGATCGACCCGTACGGCAAGAGCATCACCTACGACTACGACCGTCATCTGCGGCCCGTCGCCATCACCGACCAGCGCGGCAACACCACCGAGATGACGTACGACAGCGCCGGGCGGATGCTCACCCGCAGCGCACCCTCTGCGCTCGGCTACGCGGAGAGCTGGACCTACGACGGTGCGGGCAACATCACCAGCCACACCGACGGCCGTAAGAACAAGACGACCCACACCTACAACACATCGAACCAGCTGACATCGACCACCGACCCACTGGGCGGCAAGACCGCCTACACGTACACGCCGCTTGGTTCGCTGGAGACCGTGACGACGCCGCGCGGCAAGGTCACCACATACGGCTACGACACGGCCGGCAACCGGACCTCGGTCACCACGCCGCTGGGTGAGAAGACGACGTTCACCTACGACAAGGCCGGCCGGATCCTGACGAAGACGGACCCGCGCGGCAACGTCACCGACGCCGACCCGGCCGACCACACCACGAGCTACGCCTACGACGGCCGAGGGCTCCTCAGCTCGGCCACCGACCCCCTGGGCCGCACCACGACCTACCAGTACAACGGGGCCGAGCAACTGACGTCGGCCAAGAACCCGGCGGGCGACACCACCACGTTCACCTACGACGACGCCGGACACCTCACCCGGACCACCGACCCGGCCGGCAACTCCGTCACCCGCACCTATGACGCAAGCGGACGCCTGGCCTCCCAGACCGACGCGGCCGGCGGCAAGACCACCTACACCTACGACAAGGTGGGACGCCTGCTGAGCAGCGTCTCGCCGCGCGGCAACGTCTCCGGCGCCGACCCGGCCGCCCACACCACGAGTTACACCTACGACGCGGCCGGCAACACCATCAAGGTCACCGGCCCTACCGGCGCGTCCACCACCACGACCTACGACGCCATCAACCGGCCCCTCACGGTCACCGACCCGCTGGGCCACACCACCGGCTACACCTACGACGCGAACGACAACGTCACCAAGGTCACCGACGCCGCAGGCAAGACGGTCAGCTCCGTCTACGACAAGAACAACCGGCTGACCAGCAGCACCAATCAGCTGGGCAAGACCACCTCCTACGCCTACGACGCCGACGGCAACCTGCTCAGCCGCACCTCCCCGCTCGGCCACAAGTCGAGCTGGACCTACGACGGTGACGGGCGCCAGGCCACCGCGGTCGACCCGCGCGGCAACGCCACCGGCGCCGACCCGGCCCAGTACACGACCACCTACGGCTACGACCCGGCCGGCAACCCGACCACGGTCACCGACCCGCTCGGCGGCGTGACCACCACCGCCTACGACGCCGTGAACAACGTCGTCAAGCAGACGGACGCCGACAAGCGCGCCACCGCCTACGGATACGACAAGTTGGACCGGCTGACCGAAGTCACCGCTCCGGACGGCGCGGTCACCACGTACGGCCACGACACGGCTGGCAACGTCACCGAGCGCACCGACGCCAACGGGCACGTCACCACGTACGGCTACGACGCGGCCCGCCGCCTCACCTCGGTCACCGACCCGCTGAAGCGGGAGACCACCTACGCCTACGACGCCGCCGGCAACCTCACCAAGAAGACCACGCCCCGCGGATCCACCGGCTACATCTACGACCCGCGCGGCCTGCTCACCAAGGTCGACTACTCCGACTCCACCCCCGACGCGACGTTCGGCTACGACGACGCCGGCCGCATCACTGCCCGCGCCAACTCCAAGATCTCCGAGGACTTCGTCTACGACGCGGTCGGCAACCTCACCAAGACCCGCGGTTTCGCCTACACCTACGACGCCGCCGGGCAGATGCTCACCCGCAAGTACTCCGACGGCAACACGATCACCTACACCTACGACAACGACGGCCGCACCGCCACGATGCTGGCCGACGGCAAGACCACCACCTACACCTGGGACCCGGCCGGCAACCTCACCAGGTCCGCACTGCCCAACACCGAGACGGAGGACCGCGCCTACGACCGGGCCGGCCGCCTCACCGCCGTCACCTCCACCAAGGCCGGCACCACGGTCACCAAGACCGCGCACACCCTCTCCCCCGCGGGCCTGCCCACCCACGTCGACATCACCCGCGCGGGCGTCGGCACGACCGGCTACGACCTCACCTACGACACCGCAGGCCGTCTCACCTCCGGCTGCTTCCCGCAGCCCTGGGTCGCCGGCTGCGCCGCGAGCCGCGCCACGTCCTACACCTACGACAAGGTCGGCAACCGCCTGACCTCCACCCTCGGCACCACCTCCACCAGCTACGCCTACGACGCGGCCGACCAGCTCACCTCCACCACCACCGGCACCACGACCACCGCCTACGACTACGACGCCGAAGGCAACCAGACCAAGAAGGGCGCCGACACCTACACCTACGACCTGGCCGGGCAGATCTCCGCCGCCACCGTCGGCGGCACCGCCTACACCTACGACCACGACGCCAGCGGCAACCAGGTCGCCACCCTCAAGGACGGCGCGGTCACCCACCGCACCCAGTGGGACCCCAACGCACCGCTGCCGATCCTGGCCACCGAATACGACAGCGCCTGGACCATCAAACAGTCCTTCCGCTACGACCCGCTCGGCCAGCCCGCCTCCGTCAGGACCGGCACCGGTGCGCTCTTCTACTACCACCACGACACCCAGGGCTCACCGGTCGACGTCACCAACAGCACCGGCACCCTCTACCAGCGCTGGGCCTACGACCCGTTCGGCACCCGGGTCCTGGGCACCACCACCGGCGGCGCCCCCGCCAACCCTCCCTCCTACACCGGCGCCCGCTACGAGACCACCACCGGCAACCTCGACCTCCACGCCCGCCAGTACGACACCGCCACCGGCCGCTTCACCCGCCCCGACCCCGCCACCCGCGCCCGGACGACCCCGCACATATCGCCGTACGCCTACGCCGACAACGTCCCCACCCTCCTGACCGACCCCAGCGGACTGACCCCCGACGACCCCAACAACGACCGCGTCGACAGCCTCGGCGAAGCAGCGGGCATCTTCGGTGACGCGTTCGTCGACGTCTTCAAGTCCCCCTTCGTCCTCGCCGGGGACCTGCACGACGCATTCACCGGCGAGAACGGCGGCGCCGGCGCCTTCGTCGACAAGTACCTCCCCGTCCGCCCCGCCTACCGCCTCTACCGCGCCGAGTACATGCTCCGCCAGCAGGGCTGCGACGCCCTCGCCGATCTGTACGCCGAAACCGCCGAAGAACTGACCCAGCAGATCGCCCTCGTCGGAATCGGCGGACTGACGGGATGGCGCAGAGCCGCGGTCGAGCCGGGCGGGGGACGTTACTACGGGGAACCGAGTTCGACGCGGTTCGGACTCCCCTACTACACACCGGAAACCCCGTCGTCCATGAGCCGCATCAACCCGGAGGGCGGCCGAAGGAACTGCGGACTGTGTGCGACCGCCGGCGACGACCTCATGGCCGGCCGGAATCCGAACGGGGTGTCCGGAGCAGACCGCCCGCTGACGCGGGCCGAGGTGTCAGCGATGACGGGGCTACCGTTCCGGAAGGTCGGCGGCCTCAACGTCATCGTGAGCGACATGCTGCGCTGGGGACCCGGTGCTCGGGCGATCATAGGAGCATGGCCGAGGAAGGGCGTGGGCCACTACTTCAATGTCGCGAACATCGATGGAAAGGTGGTCTTTCTCGACTTCCAGTCGGGCAAGGCCAATCCAGCGCACAAGAGATACCGCGACTACTACGTGATGAGGACCAACTGACATGCTCGACCCGGAAGAAGCCGAGCGCAGGGCCGCGGAGTTCCTCACGGAGGAAAGCAGAGCATGGGGGCTGTCCTCCAACGTGAGGATCATTCCCGAGTACTGCTTCACGGACAAGGGACGGTTCATCGCTCCATACGACCATGTCGAGTACCTCGATCACGGACGTCAGGACATGCAACTCGGCGGGAACCTGCCCGTGGCCGTCGACCTGAATACCGGAGCGTGCTCCTTCGTCACCTGGGAGGAAGCGGATGACCTGATGGAGCGTGACCTGCTCTGAGTTCGAGCAAGCGGGTCAGCCCGGTGAAGTAGCGGATTTGCCGTGCCTTCTGGTCTCAACAGCCGAGTGAGCACCGCTGTAGGACTACTGGAAAGGCACGGCAGTCCGCGTGCACGCAGTCCGGCCCGGGTGATCGCGACGCTGCCGCGTGCGAGCCCCGGCCGTCGACCATAAGGGAAGCCCTCTTCGATGTCTTGCCCTCCTGGGTGCGGCCTTCGCAGTACGTATGGGTGCGCGGGTCGTGGCGCAGGCGGGTAATGACGATGCGGTGCAGGGCGGCGTTGGCCCGCCGGTCGCCGCCGTGGTTGAGCCGGCACGTACTACTTCGGCCGGAGGAGTATTCGATGGGGCCAACTCCGCAAAGGGCGGCAAAGGACGCCTCGGTGTTCAGCCGCTCGGGTCGTCGTCCGTCATGGCTGCGATCGCAAATTTCAGCGTCCCCGAAAACAGCGCTGGAAGACAAACTGCATGACGTGCCGAACGCGTCACGCGTGCACGCACAGTCAACTTCACGGTGATGCCCCCACCGGAGCGCTCCGGTGGGGCTTCATCTCATGGCTCCAGGCAGAGGCCCGCCAAGGATGCTCCCCGGCAGGGCCTCGATCTATCACCAGCCCTGTCACGCGTCTGTCGCCAACTACGCCGACGCCACCGGACCGCAAAGCCCTGACCTGCTACAACGCACACACCATGGACTGGCGTGGACACCCATGGACGGTCTCTACAACCTGTGCCATGTGGTACCCAGGGAGGGTCCCAGGATCAGGACCGGGGCGTCTTCTGGCCCGTCAAAGCGGTATTGCAGGGTGTTCGGTGGTGTCTCGCTCACCCGTCTGAGCCTCTCATCTGTCACGAGATGTCACATCGCCGGGGTGGACCGAGCGCACCTTGCCCCGCTCCGGCACTGCCGGACCTACCGACGAGAACGCAGATGTACGTTCGCCGGCATGTACTCGTGGCCGTTCGGCAGCGGACCCTCCGGGCGCGTGCGCTCCTTCAGTCGCTACGAGCAACGCTTTCCTCTTTGATCACGGCCTCACAGGCGGTTCGGGTTGCAGCATCGAGTGTGGTGGCATGGACGCGGCTCGGCGCGACTCACATGGAAATTTTCCGAATCCCGCCCAACAACAGCTTGAACACCACACACGGTGAACGCTTGGTAGAAGGTTCGACCGTAGCCGGGTGCTCCCAGTTACAGCCGCCGGTTCAGAACCAGCAAACGGACTCCGAACCCACCTGTCCCCAATCCTGCAGGCCACACGGCTCGCAGGTCGCTCGGCCAATAGTCCGCGCTGTGGGATCTCAGATTCGGCTGCACAATCTCACGTTCCGCTGCATGTCAACCGCCCTCATGAGGTGGACTGTCAGACATCGCAGGTCAGCGGCTCGCCCACCCGACGTCATCTTGGCAAACAGCGTCGGCGAAGTTGCTTGATCGTGAAGGCTGAGGGGCCTCGCGGTTTCCGGACAGGCTTCTGACCGTCTATTTCACGCGGCGATTCGCAACTTCTCGTACTCGGCGTGGACTTCGCGCGGAGGG
>NZ_JBIWEF010000022.1:0-71224 GCF_044762405.1 Streptomyces sp. NPDC097107
AGCGACGGGGAACCGGGCGTCCCAGTCGGGACAGAGCTGACCCACCGAACCGCGCCCAGCCCCGGCAGGGCGGCGGCCCCTGGCTGACCACGGACATCAACGCAGGCCCTTGTAGGAGCTCACCTTTACCGCGAGAAGGCCGTCAACCGGCCCTGGCCGCGGCACGGGCACCGGTCGAGCGTGGCGCCGCCCGCTTGAAGGCCTGGCGGATCTTCCGCAGAGCGCGAGCAGCCCCAACTACATGACGTCAATCGCCAAAGCCGTCCTCACCCTGGAGCGGCAACGCTGAAGAAGCTCTATGAGCATCCTGGCGTTCACGCCGATCAATGATTCCATGCTGGCGACTGGCGCAGATAACAGCAAGAAGCCAGTGAGGCCCTGCGGGGCTGAGGCTCCCGTCTCCCGGGATGCCGAGGGTCGTACAAGGACCGTACCGGGCCTGCACGGAACGATTTGGTCCGACACGGACCGAGACGAGACCCGCAGCTGGCCGGGGTGGGCGACTGGCTCTTGCTTCTTGCTGTTATCTAGAACGACAGGACTGGATTCCGTACGCTGTCGGATATGCCGAACCCGTGCACCACCGACGCCCTCACCGCCATCGGCACCTTCATCAAGGCCCAGCAGGACGCCGGGTACGCCCTCGATACCGCACGGCTGCGCGGCACCCTCCTCACCGAGTACCTGGAACACGTCCTCAACGAGGAGAAGACCGCGGCCATCACCGCCGAAGAACTTGTCCAGCCCGAGCGGGCGGCCTCCTGGCTCGAGGCAGCAGGCGCCGGCGCAACCCGCCGGCGCAACACCCTCACCGGCCCGGCCGCCGCCGCCGCGCACGACTCCCAGCGCGCCCGCATCCAGACGTACAACGCCTTCGCCAGTCACCTCGGACTGTCGCTGACCCTGCCCTACCCGGCGTCCGGGTACGGCGACCGGCTGGAGCCCGAGCAGACCCACACGCTCCTGCGCACCCTCGCCGTGAAGCGGCCCACCGGCGCCAACGCCGCCACCGCGATCCGCACCGCCGCGGTGGCCGCCCTCGTCGCCGCCACCGGCCGCACCGTCCCACAGCTCCACAAGCTGAACGTCACTGACGTCGACCTGGAGCGCCGCCCCGTCCCCGTCGCCACGGTCAACGACTTCGAGCACCTGCTCGACAAACACACCGTGGAGATCCTGCGCCGCTGGCTCGACGTCCGCGCCAGCATCACCAAGGCCCTGGAGGGCAGCGACCCGGGCTTCCTGTGGATCCCCACGAAGCCCGGCCGCGAACGCGCCGGCGTCCAGCCGCCGAAGCCCGGTCTGACCAGAGCCGCCGTGCGCACCCTGCACGCCGCACACCGCAACCTCGTCCTGCAGGTCGTCGGCGTCCCCCTGCGCCCTTACGCGCTCCTTCCCCGCTCCTGACGGCGCCACCGCCCCGCCCATGACGAACCTGCTCACCCGACGTCGGCGACACCATGGACGCGGAGATCATGAGGGGAACGGCTGCCAGTGCGGAGTCGAACCCGGGCCTGAGACTGGTGAGCTCACATGTTGAGGTGCCGCGTATTTCAGGCCGTGTTACCCACCACAGTGAAGGGCGCGCACGGCGCCCGCCACGCCGTTGAGCGCTGGATCCGCGCAGCAGGGGCCGGCCGGAGGCCGCCGCCGCTGACGATGACACGGCCTCGGCATCCCTGCTCGTCGCGGAACTGACCGCCAACGCCGCGCTGCACGGCCGGGTACAGGGCAGGAACGCACGCCTCGCCCACACCCTGACACCGACCGCCCTGCGCATCGAGGTCACCGACGCGCCCGTCTGCCCGTACGCACGCCGGACGCCGATGCCGACGGTGAGTCCGGCCAGGGCCTGCTTCTGGTCACCACCCTGGCCGACGCCCGTGACTGCGAACCCCACCACCCGGGCGGCAAGACGGTGTGGGCGTCATGCACCAGGAGAGACGCCGAGGCAGGGCGGCAGGAGGAAAGGCGGCTCGGGCATTCCTCGCGCGAGGATGACGAGGAAGAGCGCTGCTCGGTAGGATTTTGACGGCCTTTCAGGCACAGCAGACGGGACAGCAGGATTCGGGCAGGGATGAGGCATCCGGCTGCTGCCTCGAGAGTGCTTGTCCCGGTCCGCGGGACAAGGGGAGACGAGAGACGGGGGCAGCGGTGGATGCCGCATCGATGACGCTGCGAGAACTATTCGGACCGGACCGGCGTCTTGTCGTACCGGTCTTCCAGAGACCGTACGTCTGGACCGAGGACAGGAACTGGCGACCGTTGTGGGAGGACATCACCGCTCTGGTCCGCCGGAGGCTGGCGGGGGACGAGGTCCATCCGCATTTCCTCGGCGCCGTGGTACTGGATCAGCTGCCGACCCCCACGGGGGCCATGCCCGCCCGGCAAGTCGTCGACGGCCAGCAACGGCTGACGACACTGCAAGTACTCCTCGCGGCGATCCGCGATGTGGCGAGGGAACTCGACGTCCACGACAAGTATGTGCGCGCGCTCGCCAAGCTCACCGCCAACGACGACGACATGGCCGACGACCCGCACGCGCTCTACAAGGTGTGGCCCACCCACATCGACCGGGCGTCCTTCCGCGACATCGTGGGCGGTCGGCTGCGGCGGGCCGCCGACGTGGCGGCCCCCGCCGCTCCCGGCGCGCCGGCGATCGTCCAGGCGTACTGGTTCTTCCGTGACCGCACCGTCGAGTGGGCACAGGAGTTGAGGTACGAGAGCACGGCGGACGAGGGCTTCGACGCCCTGGTGCGCGTGGTGCGCGACAAGTTCGAGCTCGTTGTCATCGACCTCAAGCCCGAGGACAACGCCCAGGTCATCTTCGAAGCGCTCAACGACCGCGGCACCCCCCTGCAGGCCTCCGACCTCGTCAAGAACCTCGTGTTCCAGAAGGCGGAGGAACAGGGACTTCCGGTGGAGGAGCTCTACCGGGACGTGTGGGCCCGGCTCGAGACGCCCGACTGGCGCAAGGAGGTACGGCAGGGACGACTGAAGCGCCCTCGGCTGGACGTCTTCCTCACGCAGTACCTGACCTGCGAGCTCGCCGAGGAGGTCCTGACTCCCGAGCTTTTCCTGACCTTCCGCAGGTATGTCGCGGACTCCGAGATGCCCCTGGCCGACCTGATGCGGCGCATGGTGGAACGGGCAGGTGCCTACCGGCAGCTGACGGCCGCGGAACAGCCAGCCACCCCGGAGGGGCGAGTCCTGCGCTCCGTCGGCGTCCTGGACGCCAACACCGTCCTGCCCGTCCTGCTGTGGCTGGTCACCCGCTTCGAAGAGGACGACCGTGCCGATGCGATGAGGGACCTGGACTCCTACCTGGTGCGCCGCACAGTCTGTCGTCTGACGACGAAGAACTACAACCGGCTCTTCCTGGAACTGCTCAAGGAGCTGAAGGCCAAGGACGACCCGGCAGTGGTGGCCGACTTCCTGCTTCGGCAGGACGCCGACTCCGGCTACTGGCCCCGCGATCACGACATCCGGTACGTCTTCCGCTCCCAACCGTTGTACAAGCACCTCACCCGCGCCCGGCTACGACTGGTGCTGGCCGAGCTGGAGGCCACGCTGTACTCGGGCAAGACCGAGCGGATCGTCCACGACGGGGAACTGACGATCGAGCACCTGCTGCCCCAGTCCTGGGAGGCACACTGGCCGCTTTCCGACGACGCGGGCCACGGGAGCGTGGAGGCTCATCAGCGCCGGGAGGCACTCGTCCATACGCTGGGGAACCTGACCCTGCTCACCGGCAAGCTCAATCCGGCGGTCTCCAACGGCCCCTGGGAGCGCAAGCGCGCCGAGATCCTGCAGCACAGCGCGCTGTCCCTGAACCGTTCCCTGGCCGAGCGGTGGGACGAGGGCACCATCACGGCCCGGGCGGACCATCTGGCGGAGGCGTTCTGCAGGCGCTGGCAGCGCCCGGAGGGTGGCGCATCCCCTCTCCCGGTCGTACCTCTCTCGGCCTCCGTAGCGGCGGCACGGACGAACACACCCGTCGACAGGTCGGCGGCGGTCAAGGTACCCCAGCCCCGCCGTGACGTGGCCCTCCACATGCGTGAGGCCTTCGAGGGTCTCCCGGTCGGGAGCGTTCTGACGGTCGCACAGATCGTGGCGGCTCGCACCAGTCAGTACGGAGCCGGTGAGATCAGCGCCGGCGCGGTGACCGCGCGACTCAACAGCGACAATGTTCCCGGCATCCGGGCCGTTCTCCACTCCAGTCCGCTGTCCGCCCGCAAGATCACCTGATCCGCCCTCATGCGGGACGAGTGATCCCTCATGCGGGACGAGTGATCGACAGGTTCTGTGGGGCGTCGCGGAAGGCCTCATCAGGTCAGCCGCAGCCATTGATCCGCTCTTGGGGAACATCGGTACAGCGGTTATCGGTGAACTTGATCTTGTGGTCGGAGGACCCCAGCGAGATGTGTTCGGGGTCGGAAAGCGGTCCTATCGAGGCGTTCGCCGGCGAGCAGAGGCTCGACCCGGTCGCCGAGCAACGCTGTGCTGACCGCGGCGCGGCGAGGAGGTGCTGCGCCGCCGGCTGAAGCTGATCGGCGAGGCGCGCGACGAACTGCACGACAGCGACGACGAGCAGGCCCGGCAGAAGGCCGAGCTGGACGCCGAGCACCGGTCGGTCGGCAAACGGCTGCTGTCCCTCGGGCTCACCACGGCCCAGCAGGCCCTGTGCGACCTCGGGCTGCTGCCGAACTACGCGCTCATCGACGCGGTGACCACACTGAACGCCACGCTCTACTGGCCGGAGGGCGTCGACGAGAAGACCGGCCGGGAGACGTACAAGTCCAAGCCGCGCGCCTACGAGCGGCCCCGCCGCTACGCGCTGTCCGAGTTCGCGCCGGGCAACACGTTTTACGTCAACGGCTACAAGCACCAGGTCACCGGCCTGGAGATCGGGACCGCCACCGATCCCGACTGGCGGCTGTGGCGGTTCTGCCAGGAGTGCGGACACGTGCGCACGGAAGACGCCGAGGCCGACCGCTCGCCGTGCCCGCGCTGTGGCAGCGCCCGGATCGCGGACGACGGCTCCTGCCTGCACAAGGTCGTCGAGCCCGCCGTCGTCACCTCACGGGACAAACGCGAGGACGCCCGGATCAGCGACGACAAGGACGACCGGGAGCAGCGGTACTACACGGTGATCGACGCGGTCGACATCGCGAAGGAGGACATCGAGCCGAAGACCTCCTGGCGGCACGAGACCCAGACGTTCGGCGTCGACTTCTGCCGCACGGCCGTCGTCCGGCGGGTGAACGTCGGCCCGATGCGGTTCGACGCCAAGGCCGAGGACGACTTCGCCGGGCACAGCGTGCGGATGGCGCCGTTCCACGTGTGCACGGGCTGCGGCGCGGCGACCGCCGACGGGCGGCCCGTCTTCGACCACGACACCGACGCCCTGGACTCCGCGGCGGCGCGCAACCCGAAGCTGAAGCACCACCAGCCGTGGTGCCCGCTGCGCCGGGGGAAGAACCCGCAGGAGGTGGCGCAGGAACCGGTGCTGCTGGCGCACCAGCTGCGCACCGAGGCGCTGCGGGTGCTGCTGCCCGCCGCCACCGTCCTGGTCGACGAGAAGATCCACTCCTTCCGGGCGGCCCTGCGGCTGGGCGTAGATCAGCACTTCGGCGGTGACCCGCAGCACCTGGACTCGACCCTGGCGCGCATGCCCGACCACGGCACCGGTGAGACCCGGCACTTCCTGGTGCTCTTCGACCGTCTGCCGGGCGGCACCGGCTACCTGCACCGGCTCACCGACCCGGCGCACTTCCGGGCGGCGCTCTCCGACGCCCGGCGCGCGCTGCTGACCTGCCTGTGCCGCGACGAGGGACGGCTCGCCTGCCACCGCTGCCTGCACCGCTACACCGAGGAGCGGCACCAGGACACCGTCTCCCGCCTCGAGGCCCTGGGCATCATCAATGACCTGCTGGGCCCGGTCGACCAGGACGGCGGGCCGGTGCTCGACGAGGACGGGCGGCCCGTCGACCTGTGGAAGGTCGCCCAGCTGCCCAGCACGGACCTGATCGGCCTGGACAAGCAGGTCGAGTCCGACCTGGAGGCCCGGTTCCTGGCCGCCCTGCGCACCTGGACCGGCCAGGAGCGGGACGCCGTCCTGGAGGAAAGCAGCACGGCCAGCGGCTACCTGCGCTTCGGCCAGGGCACCAACTGGCGGCTCACCGCGCAGCGGGACATGGAGTACACCCGGACCGACTTCACCTTCGAGTCCACGGACGGCCCCAAGGAGTACGTCACCGTCTACCTCGACGGCCACCGCTACCACGCCACCCGCGCGCACAACCGCATCGCCGCGGACTGCGAGAAGCGCAACCGGCTGCGGGACAGGAACCACGTCGTCTTCCAGCTCACCTGGGACGACCTGGAACTGTTCGAGAAGGGCGAGGCGGCAAGGGCCGAGCCGGTCTGGCCGCCGTACCCGCGCAGCGCGCAGGACGCGGCCAAGGACTGGTACGAGGAGATGGGCGGCGCGCGCGCCGACTTCGCACAGGCCGTGTTCGCCAACCCCGTCGAGGCGCTCCTCGCCTACTTGCGCGACCCGGCCAAGGAGCGGTGGGGACGCCGCGCCAGGGCCCTGGTGGCCGGCCTCATGGCCGAGCCCGCATCCCTGGCCATGCAGGCGGATCGTGCCCAGGCGCGGCAGGCACTGCGGTCGGCGCTCGACGCATACGGCGCGGGCCTCGAGCCGTCCGGGGAACCGGTCACGGGCGACGGGCCCCTTCTGGTGCTCCGGGCGAGCGACGCGTACGGACTCCCGCTCCTCTTCACCGTCGACATGAGCGACGGCGAGGAACCGCACGCGGTGCGGTGGAGCGCGCTGGCCGTGCTGGACGACCGCGACGAGGCCCTGGGAACCGACGCGCACAAGCAGCGCTGGCGGGCCTGGCTCTACTGGTCGAACCTGCTGCAGTTCCTCGCGTTCGCCGGCGGGGACGGCGTCCAACTGGCCGGCAGCCGCGCGGCCGCCTTCCCGGTCGACGTACTGGCCGTCACCGGCGGCATCGGCGAACTCGACTCCCTCATCGCCGTGCACCGGCCGCGGGAGACACCACTGGCCGAGGCGGCGGTGGCGCGGGAGGCGACGCCCACCGGCGCGAGCGCGGTCGCCGAGGCGGAGGCCGATGGTTCGGCGGCCGAGCGGGCCGTCGCCCGGCTGCTGCGCGATGCCGCCTGGGACGAGGAGATCCTGCCCCTCCTCGAGGAGGACGAGCCGGACTCGGCGCTCACCCGGCTCGCCCGCGCGCTCGCCGAACACGGCAAGCAGGCCCCCGTCTTCGGCTTCGAACTCGGCGAACGCGGCTGGCCGGCCGACTTCGCCTGGAAGGACTCCGGCGTACGGGTGGCCGTCGTCGCCGTACCGCACGGCGAGGACGACGAGGAAGCCCTCCGCCGCGACAAGGCCTACGCCGACGCCGGGTGGACGGCCCGTACGGCGGCCGACTGGCTCGACGACCTCGACTCACTCACCGAGAGACTCCCCGATGCCTCGTGAGCACACGGCACGGACGACTCCCCCGGCGTGACGACCTCCGCCACTCCTACGACCTCCGCCACTCCCACGGCCTCTACCACTCCTGCGACTCCCCGGCGACGGAAGGCAGCACAGATCCCATGACCGCCCGGCTCAGCCTGTACCAGAAGGCCGAACAGGAGCTGTACAAGCTCGACCGCTCGGTCAAGGGCAGGTTCTACGACTTCTGCCACCGCTTCCGCGAAGACCCGGACCACCCCGGCCTGGACCTCAAGCCCCTCAAGGGCGACGGCCGCGTCTTCCGCGCCAAGATCGACCAGTCGTACCGCGCCCTGCTGGCCAGGGCCGGCGTCGACGACAAGGGCCGGGAGAACTGGCTCGTCATCGCAGTGCGCCACCGCAAGCACGTGTACGAGGAACTCTCGGTCGCGATCAACCGGATCACCGGCGAGATCGAGTTCGTGGACCTCTCGGTGGTGGGCGAGAGCGTGCTGCGGCGCGCGGGCGTCACCCTCACCCCCACCGAACCCGAGCCCGAGCCCGCCCCGCAGCCCGCACCAGAGGCCGCCCCGCCCGCCGCCGAGCCCCTGCTCACCGGCGTCACCGCGGAGGACCTGCGGGACCTCGGCGTCGCCGACCAGCTCATCGACCTCGCGCTCGCCGTAACCGGCAGCGACGAACTCGACCAGCTGGTCGAGGGCGCGCCCCTGCTGTCCAAGGACATCCTGTACGGGCTCGCCGCCGGCATGCCCCTGGACGAGGTCCGCAAGGAGATCACCGCCCCGGTCAAGGTCGACCTCGGCCAGGACTACGCGCAGGACCTCGGCGCCGCGCTCGCCCGCACCACCGTCACCACCATCGACGCCGACATCCAGGCCGCCCTGGAGGAGGGCGACTTCCGCGCCTGGAAGGTCTTCCTGCACCCCACCCAGGCCAAGCTCGTCCACCACGCCTACAACGGTCCGGCCCGCGTCTCGGGCGGCCCCGGCACCGGCAAGACGATCGTCGCCCTGCACCGGGTCAAGCACCTGGCGCAGCAGCTGCCGCCCGGACACAGCAAGCCCATCCTGCTGACGACGTTCACCAAGAACCTCACCACCGACCTGCGCGCCCGCCTCGCCTCGCTGATGGAACCCGAGCTGCTCGCCCGCGTGGAGATCGCCCACATCGACCAGCTCGCCGCGCGAGTCCTCAGCGAGAACTCCGTCAAGGGCACCGCCAGGCAGCGCGTGTACGACAGCACCGCGCTCACCGTGCTGCGCCAGCTCCTGCTGGAGCTCGACGAGCGCCGCTGGGACGCCGAGTTCCTCTACGAGGAGTGGGACCAGGTGGTCCTCGGCCAGTCCATCGGCACCCGCAAGGCGTACTTCGACGCCCGTCGCGCCGGCCGCGGCCGTTCCGTCACCCGCCCCGAACGCGCGCAGATCTGGAAGATCCTGGAGCAGTTCACGGCCCGCCTGGACAAGGAGGGCCTGGAGACCTGGGGGCAGGCCGCCGAGCGCGCCGCCCGCCTCGAGACGGAACGCGACGCGAAGATCAGGGCCCGGCAGGAACACAAGGAAGCCGTCGGCGGCAAGGACCTCATCCACCGCGACGACGGCTCCGGCATGCGCTTCCTTCACCACCGCTACCGGCACATCGTCGTCGACGAGGCCCAGGACCTGCGCGCCGCCCACTGGAAGATGCTGCGCGCCATGGTCGCCTCCGGCCCCGACGACCTGTTCATCGCCGGCGACACCCACCAGCGCATCTACGACCAGCAGGTCACCCTCTCCACCGTCGGCATCAACATCCGGGGCCGCTCCTCCCGGCTCACCCTCAGCTACCGCACCACCAGGGAGATCCTCTCCCGGGCCCTGCGGGTGGTGGACCTCACCGGCAAGGACCTCGCGTACGACGACCTCGACGACAGCACCGACACCCTCGACGGCTACCGCTCCGTCCTGCGCGGCCCCGTGCCCGACCTGGTCCGCTGCGACTCCTGGGAAGACGAACTCGACCGGCTGGCCACCACGCTGACCGCCTGGCGCGAGGAGATCGCCACCGGCAACGGCGGCGCCGGCCCGCGCCGCGACCCGCGCGGCAGCATCGCCGTGTGCGTCGCGGAACGGGACATGGTCAGCCAGGTGATGTTCCACCTGGCCACCAAGGCGGGCATCACCGTCGCCGAGCTCACCAAGGACGGCCCAAAGGGAGACGGCGAGGTGCACGTCGGCACGATGCACCGTTTCAAGGGCCTCGAGTACCAGAAGCTCGCTATCGTCGGCGCCCGCGACGGCATCATCCCCCGCACGGACATCCTCGAGCGCTACCGAACCACCGACCCCCGCCGCTACGCCCGCGAGGAACTCAGGGCCCGCTCCCTCCTCTTCGTCGCCGCGACCCGCGCCCGCGACGCGCTCCGCATCAGCTGGTACGACAGGCCGAGCCCGTACTTGCCGGTCTGAGGGGCGCGGGGTGAGGAGTACGAGGGTGCGGCAGGACCGGGAAACCGTTGGAAGACGACATGGACCGGTTGCGGAAGAAGTCCGGGGTGGCTCGGCTCGGGTTCGCGCTGCTGCTCAAGTTCTGAGGCAGAAGCCCGCCGCCCCGAGTCGGCTCAGGAGGTGCCGACCGCCGCAGTGGAGTACTACGCGACTGGGCGGTCCATCCCGATCACGAGGGCACGTGGGGAGCGCACCGCGATGCCTCAGCGGCTTGCAGCACGTCATCGATGCTTTGACATCGCTCGAGCCGCGTAGCAAGATCCACACGCTTTAGGCATCACAGTGATGTTCCAGAGGCGGGGGCATAGTGATGAAGCGACTCGTTGCCGCGGTAGCTACTGGCGCCGCGGTATTGGCCATGGTGACAGGGTGCGGCGCCGACGATACTGAGTCGATCAAGCCGATCGTGCACGAGATCGACAGCCTACGTGTTGAGATCAAGATGGAGTCTGAGGCTGTCGACACGCACGCTACGGATGCGAAGGACCACATCGAAAGCGTCAAGATGACGGCCGAGTACGTGACTCCCAAGCTGGCCGGTCTTGCAGAAGACTCTCCCTCGGAAACGCGTGCCTTCGCGAACGCAGCACACGCATGGGCCGAGGCGGTTCTGACCTCCCGCACGGCCATTCTCGATCAGGCCGGCAAGGACACGGGCACTCTGGCTTTGGCGGACGTCGGCTTGGCAGCTCGCACCCTCGACCAGGAAGCCGAGGACCTCGGCGTTGGGGGCTGGGAAAGCGTCCACGACCTTTAGGCTGTTCTCCCAGGCATGGGAGCGCCCGACATGGGAGAGTCACGGCAGGCAACTTTCTTGCTGGGCAGAGGCACTCTCTCTAGCTGACCGCCTGTCGGACAGTCCGCTTCGTGAAGGCCCGAACCTCGCCGTCCGGTAGGTCAGGTGAGGCCGACGGTGGCGTTGTCCTCCCAGCCGTCGACCCGCTGGAAGTAGCCGTTCATGGAGCGGGAGTGGCGGGCCCATCCGCCCTGGTCGGCGATGGCCACGGCGTCCTTGCCGCGCTTGCGGGCGGTCGTGGCCAGGCCGATGCGGAGGGAGTGGCCGGTCCAGGCGAGCGGGATGCCGGCGCGGGCGCTGATCCGCTTCACGGCCCGGGTGACGGAGTCGGGGACCATGCCGCCGGTGACGTTGCCGTGCCGGTCGACGCCGACGAACGCGGGCGCGTCGGGCTGCGACCAGCGCGGCTCAGCCTCGGTGGCGAGGCGGGCCCGGTATGCCTTCCACGCCTCCACCGGGCAGACCTCCGGGTCCTGCTGATAGTTGATCTTCGCGTCACGGACGCTGTGCTTGGTCTTGCCGGTGAGCACCGACACGACCAGGCCGCGCGGCGTCAGGGCGACGTCCCCGGCGAGGAGACCGGCGGGGTCCTGAGCACGCGAGGCGTAGTGGAATCCGGTCAGGACGAGCGCCTTGTCCCGGGCCCCGGCGAGGGTGTCGGGGCAGGCCCTCGCCATCCGGTACAGGTCGGGGACTTCAGCCGCGGCGGCCTGGCCCCGGCCGCGCCGCTCCCCCGCCTTGAGCAGCTGCACGGCTGCCGCCTCCAGTGTCGCCCTCGCCTGTGCCTGGTCGTCCCGATTCACTTTCGCGCCACGGCGGCGCAGCTCCACGACGGCCCCGGCGAGAATCGTGCTCGCCGACGACGGGGCGTAGCCCTTGCCGTTCGCTTGGCCCCGGTCCAGCAGCCACACAGCGAACGCCACCAAGGCGCCGCGCGTGGCCTCCAGTTCGGGGAACCCCTGCGCCGCGCAGAAGCGCGTCCAGACCTTCCATGCCTTCGCGTACGTGTCCGTCGTATTGGCCGGCCGCAGTCGCCGCTGCACCTCGTCCGCGAAGTCCTCCGCGTCCGCGAGGCGTTGGGCAACTTCCACGCCGTGGCGTTCCGCCCACTGGACGACAAGGGGTGCCCGCTCTGCCGGAACCGGGGCCGCGCCGGGCCCTTCTGCCTGGGTTTCGGTGGCGGTGGCCAACGGGCACTCCTCCGATTGCTTCTGACGTCGGATAAGGAGAGGTTATCCGATGCCACGTGCGGTATGCCATCAGACAGATCATCCGTTTCCGTGGAGAATTCCGACCAGATTCTCCGGAGTCTGCATGCGGGCCGGGCAGGCGACCCCATACCCTCCATGGAGAACCCGGAGAACCAGGTGAGAATCTGACGGAAGGCCGTATGAAGATCACGATCGAGGGCGCAGACAAGGATTTCGCCGAGAAGCTCGTCGCGCTCGCCGCAGCGCATCACGCGGAGCTGACTGTTGCGGCCGTCGACACCAACTGGACCGTCGAGCGCGCCACGCGCTACCTGCGCTCGCTGCCCGCAGGCGCCCGCCAGTTCGCCGAGATGGTCATCGTCGACGGCGACGGCTACGTCGACGCGGACCGACTGCGCGCCACCGTCGGGAAACTCAACGGTCCGACCGTCGCCCTGTCCCGCGCCATCCCGCGCGGCGTGCGCGAGGGCTGGTGGCCCGAGGGCGTCAGCGCACCCATCACCCCGGTGTACGATCCGGACAACCCGAGCTGGCACAAGAACATCGCCTACGAGATGACCAGCGAAAACGTGCCCGTCTTCCGTTCCGCCATCGCCGCCCTGACCGCCGGCCGAGGGGCCTCCACGTCACCTGAGTCACCCGCGCCTTGAAGCGAGGAGGCGCCGTTCGCCCACGCTGTGCCACCCTGCTGGAGCGGCGTCGACGTGCCGGTGATTAGACTCAACGAGGGCGGCATCGACTCAGGGCGCCAGCAGCGAGCATCAGCCGTGTGACGACGGCCGATAGCTGTCCGAAGTTGGCCGAAGGTCGGCCGGACGAATATCTCTGGCCGCAGTGGCCGACGGACTCCAACTGCTGATGAGTTTGGGGTCAGCGACGTATCCCTTCGGCCTTGGCAAAGGGATCTGATGAGCACTGGGGAGATGAGTCGCGCGGAAGCAGTCGTGCTCGTGCAGCGGATCATGACGCGGACTACGCCTCGGACGACGAGGTGGCCGGCTGGCTGGACAGACTGGGCAGGGCCCTGGCATGCCAGTCCGGACATGTCAGTTACTTGATCTTCTGGCCGCCGGAGCGGGAGCTTTCGGCTGATGAGGTAGTCGACCAGGCCCTGGCGTCCCTGGCCTATCGAACAGTCGCTTTGTGAAGTCGGGGCTCAACTGCGAAGCCAGATGAGCAAAGCTGCAGTAGTTGCGGTGCCGAGGATGAGGTTCCCCCTGCTGGCTGGACAGCTTGATACTGGGACGGATGGTCCCGGAGGAAGCAGTCACAGGTAATGAGTGGCAAGAGCAACATGAGTAAGCGGTACACGGCCGAGTTCAAGCGGGACGCGGTCGCCTTGGCGTTGTCCTCGGAGAAGTCGGTCACCGAGGTCGCCAGGGATCTGGGCGTGAGTCCGGAAGGGCTGCGCGGGTGGGTGAAGCAGGCGAAGGCCGACCGCGGTGAGGGACCCGCCGGGGCTTTGACCACTGCGGAGCGCGAGGAGCTGGTCCGGCTGCGGCGGAAGGTCCGCGAGCAGGAGGCCACGATCGAGGTTCTGGGAAAAGCGACCGCCTTCTTCGCTCAGGACAAGATGAGGTAGACACCGTGGCACGGTGTCTTTTCATCGATGCGGAGAAGGCATCGGAGGGTAATCCTGCAGGTCACAGCGTTGCGTTTCTGTGCCGTGTGCTGAGAGTGCCCCGTTCCACCTACTACGCGCACAGGGCGTCACGGCCGGCCCGGACGGTGCGGGAGCAGGCTGAGGAGGTGCTGGTGGGCGAGATCCGGGGGCTCCACGCCGGATCTCGCGGCGCCTACGGGGCTCCGCGGATCCACGCTGCCCTGCGGCGGGCCGGGCGGACGGTGAACTCCAAGAAGATCGAGCGGCTGATGCGCAAGCACCGGATCGTCGGGATCACCCGCCGCCGGCGGCGGGGCCTGACCCGGCAGGCGAGGCGGGCGGTGTTCGCGCTCGACCTGATCGGACGGGACTTCACCGCACCCCGGCCCGGGATACGGCACGTCGGCGACATGACTGAACTCAGCACGCTGGAAGGGAAGTTGTATCTGGCGACCTGTATCGATCTCGCGACGCGGGAGGTGGTCGGCTGGGCGATGGCCGACCACCACCGCGCCGAGTTGCCGGTCGCCGCCTTGCGGATGGCGGCCGGGCGTGGCGGCTTGGAGCAGGGTTGCGTCATGCATACGGATCGCGGCAGCGAGTACACAAGTGGCGAATTCCGCAGCGAAATACGCAAGTTGCGCATGAGGCAGTCGATGGGGCGCGTCGGCTCTTGTTACGATAATGCCGCCGCGGAGAGCTGGTTCGCCATCCTCAAAGCGGAGATCGGGACGACCATGTGGGAGACCCGCGAGGCCGCCCGGGCCGACGTTTTCCGCTACGTCGAAGTCGAGTACAACCGCAGCCGGCTCCGCCGGCACCCCGACTACGGGTACGTCACCCCGCTCGAAACGAGATCCCTGCTCAGGCAGAACCTCGCCCCGGCAGCGTAAACACCCGCTGCCCAGTTCGCGGGGGGAACTTCACACGGCCCAGGGCTGCTTCGCTCGTTCGACGGCGTTGCGCTTCTTGTACCGCTCTTCGTCGAAGCCGGGCGGCCGTCCACCGCATGAGCCTTTGCGCAGGCGGGTGGCTTGGCTGCCGGTCTTCTCCGGGATCGAATGCCGGACACCACGGCGTCGAAAGCACTCGCGGCAGGGGCCGTCACTGTGGCCCGTGTCGGCCGCGAGGCTGTCGGGCTTTGTGCGCGGCCGGCCTGGACCGACCTGCGGAACGCGGATCTTCGCCAGCACCGTCTGAACTGGGTACAGTCCGCCAATGACGAACAGGGAGAGCACGCTGCAGCGGCCGTCCTGCTCAGGGAAAGTTGCTGGTGAACCCCGCCCCGTGCGCGGCACAGGCTCTCACCTCCTGCACCATCTCCACCAGTCGGGCGAGCAGGCTCTGCCACGGTGTTTCGCCCTGTACGCCCGGTGCACGGCCGACGAGCAGGATGATCAACGGCGGGAGTGCAAGAGCGCACGCTGGTACGGCGGGAGTTCGCAGCGGCGGTCACCCTCGGGAGGTGACCGCCCTGAAGGGGTCTCAGGTCCTTTGCACGGCTGTCGCTCAGGCGAGATGGCCAGCTGCAGACGCGGTGGTCGGTCAGCCCTTTCGCCTCCAGACGGCTACTCTACTGCGATGACGAAGAACCTTCAGTCCGAGTTGGTGGTTGACCTGCGAGGACGGTCGATCAATACGCTTGATGAATTCTGGGACGCTGTCATCGTGCCCTGTGGTTTGCCGAAGTGGTTTGGCCGAAACACTGATGCATGGGCGGATGCAATTCAGACGCGAGGCATCTCTGAGGTCATCGACAGTTACGATGCTTTGGTCGTCCACGTTGATAACCAGGGGATCTTCGCTGCCCGTCACCGTGAAGCCCGGGCTCTGCGACGAGCCTTCGCGGGACGTCAGTCGCGCTTGGTCGTGCACGACCCAGCGTGATCACGCTTCATTTCTTCGACGCGCCCAGTGAGCCACCCATGCGCCTGCCCCCTGCTATTCCTTCCTGGTCTTGCCAGGAGATCGCTGGGCTCCGGACCCGACACGTGGTTGCGCGCGAGCGGCCCTGCGAGTGAACCCAGAGCCTCGCCACGTACCGAGGACGACGGCCCTCTGTTCCATCAGGACCGTCGCCCTCGCCAGCGAGACTCGCCTCTACGCCCAATCCGCCAGATAGAAGATCTCCAACTGGCCACAGCCTTCGTTCAGGTCCGAGATGTCTCTCGCCAGCATCTGCAGCAGCATCACGGATCGAATAAACTCGTGAACATTCGCACCAAGAAATGCAGCGCTCGACGAAAGGACGAGCGCGACCCTGAAAGGCTCCACTGCTCCTCGACCGCGAATTATGTCCCGAAGGGCGTCCCAGTTGGCTCCATAGTAGCTGGGAGCCGAAAGGGTTTCTCCGAGCGAGATCAGCAGTTCAGCTTCACTCCGCACCCGCGCAAGGTCGACTTCTAGCACGTCAAACCCGGCACGACTCAGTTCATGCACCACATCTTCGCGTCGGCCTTCATTGAGGAAATAGGGCTCCAGGGAGATTCCGGAAACTACTTCTTCAGGGTCGACCCAGGATTCCTGGAAATCTGTCATGTCACTCACTTGACTTGGTAAAACGTCTTGTAGTGGTCACCCGTGTAGTACACCTCGCCTTTCGCGCCAAAGATGAGACGCTCCGCCCCTCTGCTCCTGCCACCGGTTGGCCATACATCGGATTCACGATAGTAGCCAGTTCGCCGCTTGGGCAGCAAGCCGGCATCGTTGGTGAACACGCCGCGCTGGAAACCCTTCCTCCCGCCCTTGACGACGCCGGGCGGCGTTTTTCCAGTCTTCTCCCAGTAGTTGATTACCTTATTGACCTGAGCGCCAAGCGGTGAGAGGCAGCGGTCGGAATTGTGTACGAGAACCGGCGTTTCACCCGCTAGCACGTAATACGTGTGCAAGTCGTCCACGGTCAGGTTATAGGTAATCGCATGGTCACTGAAGGCTTGATTGCCTGTGATGATAACAGTGCGATTGTCGTCGGTAAGCAGCGTCAATCCCGGCTTGAGATTGGCGGCCGCGATCCATCGCTGTTCCGACGGAGACCAGAACGGGTGCTCGTGCGTAGCGGTTAGCTTCTCGATACCGTCGTCGGTAGCGATGACCAGCTCATTGAAGTGCTTGTCATCTTCTGTGCGAATCAGATGGCTTACTTCTCTGGGCCCCTCTTCGCCGGTCTCGGGGTCCTTCGCCAGCACATCGTCACCCAACTGCACATCTTCAATGTCCTTGGTGGTGCCATCGGCCATAAGCACATCAGTCCCAGCGAGGAAACACTTACAGCCTCCCCCACTTGACGCTGCACCTTTTCCGGCCGCGCGGTATGCTTCGCCAGCAGCCCGACCCTCAGCGTAGGTTCGTCCAAGAGTCTCCATGAAACTCTGCCTGTTCAGGGGCATCGATTCGATGTCGTCTGAAGTCACCATCTTGGTGCAGTCAAATATGAGACAGGGGCCGAAATTGTCGATTATTTCCTCATCGATCCCGTAGAGCCACATCATCCACTTTGTGTCGTACACGGCCCCGTCGAGCGACCCTTGATACCTAATTCTTGCCTGTCGGAATTCTTCTCGACTGACTGTGCGCGAGTTTCGAACGTATGCCGCACCGCTCTCCGCGAGTCCGACCGTCGTAAAGTATGCAATAGTCGATGCGGTGTCGAGTTCTTCCTGATACGTCGGCTGCGAGTAATCGACCGACTCATTAGGTCGTCCATTGCCACGTGACCCGTCGGGGCGCTTCGGGCAGGGGGTGTCGAAACCCCGTCCGCATGCGAGACCCATTCCGCTGGGGTCGGAGAGGGTGAGCGGGTTCTGCGCCCCGTAGCTGTAACCGTTAAGAGTCTGTACTTTGTCGGTTTCCAGCAGTGGGTCGGCGCTGATGAATTGACCGGTGGCGGAGTCGTATTCGCGCGCCCCGATGTGAGTGAGGCCAGTGGTGGTGTCTCGTGTTTTGCCGAGGAAGCCCTTGTCGTCGGGCCAGGGGCCGTACTGGGGCTTGCCGCGGTCCGCGCCGAAGGGGGTGGTGTAGCGCTTGGTGAAGCTCAGGGCGCTGTCTCGGTTGACGGCCAGGTGGGAGGTGCCGTGGTGGTCGCTGACGAGGTAGGTGACCTTGGTGGTGCCGGTCTGGTTGGAGCGCATGGCGGCGGTGATGTCGCCTGCGGCGTAGTAGCGCTGGGCCCAGGTGGTGCCGTCGGCGCGGAGGTGGAGTTCGGTGGCGCCGGCGTAGAGGACGCGTTCGCCGTTCTCCGTGGTGCGGATGAGGAGGGTTCCGTCGGCGCCGTACAGGTAGTCGGTGGACTGGTCGTCCTCGGTGAGACGGGTGAGCTTGCCCTCGTCCGACCAGGTCAGATTCTGGGTGGTGTCGGCGGCGACGCCGGGGCGCTGGGTGGTGTTGCCGGTGGCGTCGTAGGTGTAGGTGCGTTCGGGGCTGGTGCAGTCGGTCTTGGTGGTGGTGCCGGTCAGGGTGTGGGGCTGGTTCTTGTTGGTGTAGCAGTAGGTGGTTTTGGTGGTGGCGGTGCTGGTGTGCTGGGTTTCGGTGGTGCGCTGGCCTGCGGTGTTGTAGGTGTAGCTGGTCCAGTAGGGGGCCGGGCCCGTCAGTGAGGTAGCACTGGGGGTGTCGGTGCACTTCTGGGAGGTGGGGGTCCAGGCTTCGGTCAGGCGCTGGTGGGCGTCGTAGGTGAAGCACTGGGTGTCGGCGCTGCTGGTGCCGCCGAGAGTCGTGCTGTCGCGGATCTGAGTGACGTTGCCGGTCTGGTCGTAGGTGTAGGCGAGGTCTTGCGGCCGGTAGGAGTGAATCTCGTCCTGGACGTAGCTGTGGGTCAGGCGGCCTGTGCCGGTCTCGAATTCATTGGCGATGAAGAGGCTGCTGGCGCCGGTGCCCAGGGTCAGCGTTTGCGGTTGGGCCAGCGCTGAGTAGTCGATGTCGGTGAGGTAGCTGCCGATCGAGGTCAGGTTGCCCAGGTCGTCGTACTTGTACGCGGTGTCCTCGTCGGGCAGACCGCCGAGCGCGGGTTCCCTGGTCCGCTGCACCGCGCCCGGGATGTTGTAGTCCGTCTCGTACTTGAGCGTGGCGGGTTGGCCCGCCTTGACGAACGGGTCACTGGCCGGCAGCCGCAGTTCGGTGCGGGTGGGGCGGCCCATGGTGTCGTGGGCGGTGACGGCCTGCGTGTAGGCGGCGCCGTTCTTGCCGCCGACGTAGCGGGTGGAGTCGGTGGGCCGGCCCTTGAGGAGGGTGTCGTAGGTGTAGCCGGTGAGCTGGTTCGCGTCGGTCTTCGAGCCTGCCCAGGTCCCGGTGGGGCGGCCCAGCTCGTCGTAGGCGCTCAGGATCGACTTGCCGCGGGAGTCGGTGGTCTTGATGACCTGGTCGAGCGCGTTGTACTGGGTGCTGGCCTTGCCCTTGTCGGGGTCGTCGGCGCTGATCTGGCGGCCGAACAGGTCGTAGCCGTAGGACCAGGTGGCACCGTCCGGCCCCGTGATGTCCTTCTGCCGGTCGTCGAGGGCGTAGGCGAACTTGGTGGAGGTGAAGGCAGCTCCGGGCCCGGTGCCGAAGTCGGCGTCAGCGGGGCTCGCGCCGGCGTAGGAGCGGGTTTCGGTCGTGCGGCCGCGGATGTCGGTGATGGTGCGCTGTGCGGAGCCGCCGTCGAGGGCGGTGGTGGCTGTGGAGTCGCCGGTGTAGCCGGTGGTGGTGGCCCACTTCTTGACGCCGTTGACGTACATCGTGCTGGTGGTGGGCCGGCCTGCTCCGTCGAAGACGGTCTCCGTCTGCTGGGGCGCTCGGCCGTACTCGGCGCGGGTGTAGGTGCCGTTGGGTGTACTGGTGCTGTCGAAGATGTCCGCGTAGGTCTCGTAGGCGAGGCCGCGGGTGTCGTACCGGGTGTCGGTCAGCAGCCGCCCGCCGTCAGGGGTCGGCGACTGGGTCTGCAGTTGCCGCAGCAGCGAGTCGTAGAGCGTGTAGCTCGTGTTGTAGGTCTCGCCGTCGTTCGTCAGCGTCGACGCCGACACCCAGGACGGCTTGGTGTTCTCGACGTGGTAGGCGAACTTGGCGTTGGGGGTCTGGTTGGCCGGGTCCCTGCTGGGGAGCCATACCGCGGTGAGGCGGCCCAGCGCGTCGTATTTCTGTTCGGTTTTCTTGGAGTTGATGTCGTAGCTGCGGTATTCCAGGCCGCGGCGGGGTTCGAGGAAGCTGACCGAGCGGTAGCCCTTGGGGTCGGTCGAGAGGGTTCGGGTGAGCGGGCCGGAGTCGGCGGGGGTGTAGGCGATGGAGGTGGTGCGCCCTGCCGTGTCGGTGACGGCCAGCGGGCGGCCCAGGGTGTCGAAGGTGGTGGTGGCGGTGGTCTGCCATCCGGACGGCAGTCGCTGTCCGTCGCTGCCGGCGGTGGCCGTGTAGCCGGTGGCGCGGCCGGTCCAGGTGGCCTGTCCCTTGGTGGGCTTCTGGGTGGCCAGCCAGGTCGTGGCGTCGGCCTTGTCGTAGACGGCCGCGGTGTCGGCGAGGACGTCACCGGATGTGGCACTGGTGGCGGGCAGGTTCAGGTTGGCGTCGGTGACCGAGCACGTCTTGGCGACGGTGCGGGTGCGGGAGACCAGGCTGGTGATGCCGACGTCCGCGTTGCGGGCGTACCAGGTGCGGGTGCAGGTTTCGTCGCCGCCCAGGCCGGCCTGGCCCCAGTCGTCGGCGGCGTACACCATGCCGAGGGCGTCGTATTTCTGACCGGTGGTGTGGGTGCGCCAGGTCTTGGAGCCGGTGAGGTAGGTGCTGGTGTAGGTGGAGGAGTTGCGGACCCACAGGGCGGTGTGGTCGGCGGCGTCCGGCACCGTCTGGGTGGCGGTGTTCTTGTAGGTGTAGTTCTTGAAGACGCTGGTGATGGGCTGGCTGCCGTTGTAGGTGACCTGCTGACGCAGGCTGCCCTTCCAGCGGTCGCTGTCGTACGGAGCGGAGAAGTCGACGTCCGTGTCGAGCAGCGGGGGCACCGTGACGGACTTGGTGGTGCCGTCCTTCTTCTTGTCGCCGTGCATGCCCTGCAGGTACAGCGATACGGTCTTGGAGCGGGTGCCGCCGGCCGCGCCTGTGTAGGCGGTGACCTGGCGGTAGCCGCGCCAGTCCGACCAGGTCCGCTCGGCCTTCGGGGTGAACGGGTCGTCGTTGTGGTGCCAGGCGGCGCCGCTGTAGGAGTAGGCGTGCTCGACGGCGGGGTTGGCGGCGGCCGGGTCGTGGACGCTGACGGCGGTGACGCGGTACTTGTGGAACCAGTCGATCGCCGCGTCCTCGGCGCCGTTGATGTGCCAGTACTGCGGGTAGCAGGAGCGGGTGTTGGTGTCCGGTGCCGCGTCCAGGACCTCGCTGCGCTTGCACTCCGGCGAGGAAAGCGTCGCCTCGGTGATCGCTCCGGTCTCGGAGGTGACGGTGGAGAGGCGGGGGCGGGTCAGGGGCAGGATGTCGTCGGTGGCGTCGACCCGGTTGGGCCGCAGGCGGTACGTGAACGAGATCGGGTCGACCGTGATGCTGGTGTCGCCGGCCTTCGCGGTCCGCTTGAGCGACTTGAGGGTGAGTACCTGGTCGGAGCTGTCGCCGATGTCACCGCCGTCCAGGTACTCCTCGGTCAGAGTCCAGGAGTCCACCGGATCGTAGGCGGTGTTGGCGGCGTCGTAGGAGAAGGTGTTGATGCCGGTCAGGCGCTTGCGGGTGAAGAAGGAGGTGCCGGCGGCGTTGCATTCGTCGTCGTCTTTGGAGCAGATCGCGTCGAACGGTACGTCGGGCCAGTTCTCCGCGGTGTCCTTGGTCAGGCTGTCGCAGTCGGATGCGGTGCAGCGTTCGGCGTAGGTGAGGGTGACCTTGGCGTCGGCCTTGTCGGTGAACAGGGCGTCGTGGCGCAGTCCGTACTCGATGCGGTTGAGGTAGCCGCCGCGGGTGTAGGAGGTGCTGGCCTTGGTGGCCTTGTTCTTCTTGTAGTAGTTCGATTCCTTGGTGTACCAGTACGTGGAGGCGTTGCCGCGGGTGTCGTCGATGTAGTCGAGGTTCCAGCGCCATGCCTGGGTCAGGGCGCGGTCGGCGAAGGCGTCGCCGGCGCTGTAGCCGGGTTCGCCGGAGTCGTCGCCGAAGACGGGGGCGGTCCAGGTGGAGTTGGTGCGCTGGGTGCCGGCGCCGTCGAGCTTGTTCTTGCCGAAGACGTACTTGGTGCCGTCGCCGGTGATGACGGTCCAGTACTCGCCGTTGTCGTCGCCGTTGTCGGCGCCGGTGGAGCGGGTCACGGTGGAGGCGTCGTCATCGGCGAGGTGCCACTTGCCGCTGTCGTCGTCCTTGAGCAGGCGGGTCGACTTGCCGTTGAGGACCAGGCTCGCGTTGTCGTACTTCCAGCACTGGTCGAAGACGTCGTCGTGTCCGTCCTCGTCGCAGGGTCCGTAGGTGCGGGTGATGTAGGACTCGGTGAGGGTGAAGCCCTCGCCCACCGTCGTGGTCTGGTTGTTGGTGGTGGCGGTGCGGCCGTCGACGCTGCCCGAGTCGTAGGACAGGGACAGGGGCGGCACGGGGCCCGCGGCTGCGGGGGGCATCGTGAAGTCGTGGGACCACGTGAAGGAGCCGGAGCTGCCGCCGGCCTGCCAGGACGAGGACTCGGACAGCTTCGTCGCCGAGTAGTCGCCCGCGCCCTTGGGGGACTGTCCCGAACCCGCGGAGGCGGCGGTGACCGCAAGTACCGTCGCGCTGGAAGCAGCGCTCCCAGCATTCAGGAGCTGGGTGGACGTGCCGTCTTCTGCGGCCTGGGCGAGGGGGACTTTCGCTGAGACGGTCTGGTTCTTGAGGTCATTGTCCGACAGCAGCGGTGTCTGCTTGCGGCATTCCGCCTTGTGCGGCGTTGTCAGCGCGCAGGCCGGCAGCTGTGTGATCCGCAGGCGCTGGGACCAGCCTCCGCCGATGGCCGAGGCGAACGTGGAGTAGTCGACGCTCAGGTCGGCCGTGCCGGGGTTCTGCGCCGCCGCCGTCAGGAGAATGCCGGTGACGCCAGCCTTGCGGGCTGCCTTCTGGTCCAGGACGGTGATCTGCGCTTCGCCGGCCGCCGTCGTAGTGGCCGCCGAGGAGCGTTGCTTGGCGACGGTCTTCGGTTCCAGCGTGACGGGGAGACCGGCCGGTGCCGCGGCGCGCTGTGTGCCGGGCTTGAGGGCGAGGGTTGCGGCACCGCTCTTGGGCCAGGCGGCTTTCTGGTCCCCGGTCGCCTGCTTGGCCTGTGCGGCGTTGGCCTTGCGCTCCTTGGCGACCTTGGCGCGTGCCTTCTTCGCGCCGGGCCCGTCGAACGCCTTGACCTTGGTCGCCTGTGTCTTGGGGACATCGGGTCTCCCCAGACCGTCCTTCTCAACGGCCTGCGCCACCTGCGCCAGGCCGGTGGGCACGACGAGCGCCAGAGCGAGCGACTGTGCCAGCAGCCGGCCGGCTCTGCGCCCTCCCCCCTCCTTGCATCGCCTTGAGGTGCCTATGCCAAAGACCATGATTCTCGCCCCACCCAGTTCCTGATTCTTGAAGAAGTTCCGCACGCCGATCGCAGCCCGCCACTGGGTCTGCCACCTCTTCGTCCGGTGGGGACAGCCGCGTAGGCGGCTGTCCCCACCGCTCGCCTCGTCAGTCGCCCACGGTTTCGCCGACCTGCTCTGGGCCGGCCATCGCGCCGGCCCAGACGCGTGCCTCGGCCACGCCGGCGGGCAGGAAGTGCTGCCAGGCGTCCTTGGAGAAGCCCTTGCCGAGGGTGAAGTCGCCCGAGCCGGCCTTCGCCGTGAATGCCTGCGGGTCCCCGTTGACGGTGCGGCTCAGATAGAGGCTGATGGTTCCCGCCGGGGCGTCGAAGACACCGGTCAGGCGGACCCTGCTGTCCATCACTGCTTCCTCGGTGGAGGAAACCGCGCTGAACGTACCGTCGGCGTTCAGCCGGCCGAAGCGCCAGTGGCCCGTCGGTACGGTCTTCTCCACCATCTCCTCTGGATCCCAGGCGGTCTTGTCCTTGCCCCGCTCGAACCAGATGCCCCAGGCCGAGCCGTCGGCGGCACGCTGGCCCAGGACCTGGCCGGTGTAGCCGACAGGCTTGGCAGCCAGCCTGGTCGAGTCGAGGGCCGTCAGGGTGGTGACCGTGAATGATCCCGTGTCGTCGACGACCGGTCCCGAGGTCGCGGCCGCGTCGTTCGTACCGTCGAACACGATTGCCCCGCCGTCCAGGGCCGCACCCCCCGTCAGGGTCAGCGTCCGGCCGTAGCCGGATATGGTGTCCGGGACGCTGGTCCCGCTGCCGCGTTCGGCCGACCAGTCGGCGACCAGTTCCACCGCCGCGCGGTCCGGCGAGTTCATCAGCCGGGCCTCGTCGGCGACCAGATCGTCGGTCAGCGCCTGCTGCCAGACGGTGACCTCGTCGATGGAGCCGGCGAAGTAGTCGGTGTAGACGTCACGCCACAGCACTCGGCCGATCTGCAGCGGTCCCTCTGCCGCCCATGCCGCGGACACCGAGTCACTGCCCTGCAGGCGGCCGTTCACGTACAGGCGGATCTGCTTCTTCGAGGCATCGTGCACGGCCGCAAGATGCGTCCACACACCCCGTGCGGCCGGTTGCTTGGCCGTCACCTTCTGCGCGCTGATGTTGCCATCGGTGGCGTCCTTGGGCGACGTGCTCAGCGTCCACGTCTCGTCCGCCTCCCGGTAGGTGAGGTAGAAGCCGCTGTAGAAGCCGCCGTCCTGGCCCACGACGGTCTGGTTGCGTGCCTCGCCGGGCTTGAGCATGGCCCAGGCGGAGACCGTGTAGGAGGCACGTGTGTCCACCACCGAAGTGCTGGTGGCGGCGTAGCCAGTGGTCCCGTTCAAGGCCAGACCCCTGTCCATGACCGGGGACTCGAACGCGTTGTCCTGGTCATCGTGGGTGATGAGACCGCGGCGGCCGCGGTCGTCGCGTGCGGCCTCCCCGTGGAGGGTCGCATCGTCGCGGCCGTCGACAGTGGCGGAGTCGACGGCCGTCCCGGATGTCTCCTTGAAGTGGTACCGGCCGACCGCATCCTCGCCGGAATCCACGAGGAAGTCGGTCACGGACTGCTCGCCCCAGCCGAGGCTGTCCTTGGCCCGCACGTACACGCGGTACAGCCCTCCGCGAGAGGGTGTGACCTTCGCCGTGGCGGTCGCGCCCTTCAGCTCGGCCGACCATGCGGCGTTGGAGGACAGTTTGTACTGGTAAGCCGTGCTTGCATCACCTGTGGCGGGCTTGAAGGTGAGGGAGGCCTCGGTTCCCGGCCCACCGCCGGCCACGCAGGCGCTGCTGGTGCACGCGGTGTACGGGCTGGCGATGGTGACCTGTGGGGCCTTCGGCGGCATCGAGTCGACTCGGAAGTAGCAGTAGCCCTTGGAGGCGGCGCTGCTCAAGTGGTTGGAGCCGTAGTACGACCAGGTCCACGCGTGGTAGCGGTAGAGCTTGCCGTCAGCCAGTTTCGACCAGGTCAGTGACAGGGCCCGCCCGTCGCCGACGTAGCCGGTGGAAGGGCTCAGCGAGCCGTTGCCCGGGCTGACGTCCGTCCAGGTCTTGTCGGAGTTCTGCACGTCGACGTCGAAGTAGACCCGCAGCTGGGCGCCCCTCTCCCCGCCCGACTCCGTCTGCGCGGTGGCCTTCAGCAGGGGCGTGGGGTCCGACACGATCGCTGGGTCGCTCTCGGTCTCTTCACAGACCGGGGCCGTGCTGGTCCCGCCTCCCTGCAAGCCCACACCGGTGGGCTTGCCCGGCAGCCCGACGAAGTCGACGGCGAGCACGGCGTCGTTCTTGAACCGCTTCCACGCCGAGGTGTCCGACTCGTCGTGCGCCCGGATCTCCAGAGTCAGCCGGGAGAACCTGCCCGCGGCGAAATCCCGCACGGTCGAGGTGAGGTTCTCGTTCGTTTCCTCGGGGTTGTCGTTGAACTCGATCGGCGCGTCCGGCGAGTCCGGATCACACAGCGAGCCGCGGCCGGCCGACACCCACCGGTCCCCCATCCAGTCCAGCTCCTTCGGCCGCGACGACCAGGTGGTGGAGGACGAGATGTTGTTGGTGCGGACCAAGTCCACCCAGCGCGGATCGCATTGGAACGCCCACGGCTCCGTGACCCGGAAGGTGGCGTCGAGGACCTTCTTCCCCTTCAGCTGGGCCGGGGAGAACTCGAAGTACAGCTTCTGCACATAGCCGGGGCCGCAGTAGTAGCCGGCCCAGGAACCGCACTTGCCCGCGCCCTTGCCCATCCCGTCGCTGCCGTTGCCCCAGCCGTACGACTCGTAGCCGTCGCTGCGCAGCAGCGTTCGTTCCGACTCGTCCCAACTCACCGGAGGGTCGATGAAGACCGGAAAGTCCGCCTCGTCGGTCGAGGTCAGCATGCCGGTGTCCGGGATGACCGACAAGGAGTCCTCGTCAACCTCGACGTCCAGGCGGGCCACCGTGTCGCCCTGTCCCGGTTCCAGGCCGGAGCCGGAGGGCGCGCTCTCCGCCGGGTCTGACGGAAGACCCTGAGCTGCCCCTGGGCTGTCAGCCGCCTGCACCGTGACCAGCTGCGGCTGCGTGCCGGCGGTGCTGTTCTGGCCCGCGGAGTCCCACATCCGGGCCGGCGGAGACCTGAACACCGTGGTGCCGTTGCCGTCCACCGCGGCAAGGTTGCCCGCCGCGCCCTTGGTGACTGTCAGGTTCTCCGTATCCAGGGCGAAGGTCAGCTTTTCCAGTTCCTCGCTCGCCGCCGCCTCCGGGCTCTTCACCGCGAGGAGGTACTTGAAGCTCTCCGAGGTGGCAGTGACCTGCAGGTCAACGTCCGGAAGCACGTCCGGGTAGACCGCACTGGAGCCGTCCAGGCGTGGGGCAGGAAGCGTTCCCGGCCAGTCCAGGGCCAGGGACCGCCCCTCGTCCTCGATCCGCGCCAGCGGGCCGGCGTCACCACCGCCGGAGAACGTCATCTGCACGGCGGCGCCCTTCGGGGCGACGGTGCCGTCCGCCCGCTTCTCCAGTGTGGGGTCGGGTGCCTTCCAGCCGCCGCCGGAGGCCGGAACACGAACCGGCACCGCCGATTCCTCGAGCGTGAACGTGGAACCGTCCGGGTTGGCGAACACCGTCGTCCGGGCTGTGCGCTCCCCGGTCACCTCCACACGCCGACCGGACTCCCGCGCCGCCTCGAGAGCCTTCTGCCCCTCCGACAGCGGCGGGGCGGCGGGCTCATCGCCGGCCGCGTGGACCACCGGACCAGGTACAAGCGTCGCAATCACCGCCGCGCACACCGCCGCGGTCATACCCGCGGCGGTGCTGAGACCACGTCTTCCGCGAGGTTCTCCCGCACGGCCCTTCAGCCCGGGCCGCGCTTTCCGCCCGCCCCGCAATCGGGTCCACATTCCCGCCACACCCCACCTACAAGATTCACAAAGTAGCCAGGGGTAACTAACGCCTTAACAGAAGGCCAGGTCAACGGGCAGGAAACGGACATCAACACGCCAAGTTCCGGAAGGTCATGTGAAGAAGCCGACGTTTACTCAGGGTTGTACGGAAGAAGATCACATCTCCACATCCGTACAGACACACCAAGATCAACAAGATCGCTGACCGAACAAGCGCCCTGGCGGGGCCGTCGTCGTCATCCGGTTGCCGGCCCACTGGTGAACCGGCGACCACCATCCCGACCGCCAAGAGGCCGACTGCGACAGCCAGCGCCACCAGCGGCGCGGCAACAGGCCACACCAGCTGAACCGACGGCCTACGGAACGGACGCGAGTGGGATACCTGAGGCGGCGGGAGGGGGCACATCGGCACCGGTGGGTGTTCAGGGGCCGCCGATACTGGTCCGGCAGGCGGCTGCGTGGCGTCTGGAAGCTTCGGCGGAGACGGTGGCGGGCCGTGCCGGTACTTCGGCGGACCGCTGGTCACGCTCCAGGGTCCGCGTTCGGCTTCCTGACGTTTGGCGTGTGTTCCCGGGCGAGGCGGCGGTGTCTTCGTCTTGATGGCCGTGCTGGGCTCCTCCAGCACGGCCATCAAGACGAAGACGAAGGCAGGCCGGAATTCGGTGTGTTGTGCGGCCGTGTGGGGGTGGGAGACCGTCCAGACCTTCGCCCAGGAGGCCACTTCGCCGCTCCAGTCCTTCTCCGTCACCGTTGCACTCGAGCGCCGAGAAGTACCCAGTTGATCAAACTGACGGAAGTGCCCTGAAACCCGCAGCTCAGGGCGTTCTTCCCAGGTGGCTGGCCTAGGCGTGGTCTCGCGCGGCATACTCGACGCATGGCTGGCATCGAGATCGACGACACCACCGCGGACGCCCTGCGGGCCCTGGCCGACGCGGCGGGGCTGCCCCTGGACGCCTACCTCGCGCAGGTCGCCGAGGAGAAGCGGCGCGAGCGCGCGCTGGCCGACGGCGCGGAGATCTTCCGGCAGGTCACCAGCGACCCCGAAACGGCCGCCGCGTTCGACGCTGAGTACGGTGGCCCCGCGCCGGCCCGGACCGCCCCGCGGGCGGCCTGACCTGTGCCTGCCGAGTACTACGTCGACTACCGGTGGTTCCTGGAACGCCAGGCTGAGCTGCTGGACGATCTCGCGGTCAACGACTACTCCGTCTTCGTCGCCCTGGCCGCACGGCACAAGGTCGACCCGCCCCGGCACGACCAGCACCACCCGGACGCCTTCTGGCGTGCGGCCGTGATGCTGGAAGAATGCGTCCTGCTCCGGCCACTGCCCGCTCGTAACGAGTTGTACGGCTTCGGCGTGGCCGTGGCCTACCTCGGGATCCACGGGGAGCGGGTGAACACCAAGTTCGAGGCCTGGCGGGACCTGATCGCCGACATCACCGCCCTGCGTCTCGACTCGTTCGCCGTCGCCGAACGCCTGCGCTCACTGCGCCTGCCGGCGGCCTGACCTCGCTGTCGCCCTCCCCCACTTCCGGGCTTTCCGCGGGTGGTCAGAGGCAGAGGCCAGGGTAGAGGCGAGAGCCGGGGCGTGTTTCCGCCGCGGGCACGGACCATCCCCCGCGGATACGGGGAGCAGGCGGTGACCAGGCCGCCAAGGTCGCCCTTGAAGGGACCGTCCCCGCGGGTGCGGGAAGCAGACGCCGTCCGTCGTGGCCAGCACCTTCACGTCGGGACCATCCCCGCGGGTGCGGGGCGCATGCTGTCTGGCCTGCGAGTTTATGGGTGTAAGGGCGCGCTTTCGACGGTTTTCGCGGTTTCCGGCTTCGGGACGCGGGAGATTGGCCGGCCTGTAGCGCGTTCCGCGCTGACGCCGCATGCTCTGGTGTTCTTCTTCGCCAGTGCCCGTGGCGCCCGGAGTCCCTGGCCCCACGCCTCGGCGCAGGCCCCGGCACGGTCTGCCGGATGCCGGGGGCCGCGGAGAACGGACGGGTGCGTTACTGAACGCTGGTGCGGGCCACGTCCTGCAGTTGGCCGGGGCTCACCGGTTCCTGCGTTGCGTCGTGGGTCAGCTCGAGTCCGTCGCCGGTGCTGTCCACCCGCCAGACGGCGCCGTGCCGGTTCTCCCACTCGACGAAGCTGCCGGGAGCGCCGTCGAGCAGCTCCAGCTCCCGCACCAGCGTGTCCAGGGGAGCGAAGCCGCGGGCGTCGCCCTTGCTCATGCTCTGGGTACGGGTGTTGTCGTAGCGCATCTTGACGAACGGCACCTCGGTACGGTCGAGCTTGTTCGGCTGGAGCATTTTGCGGAACCTGCCCCAGGCCTCTTCCTCGTTCTCGCTGCCGGAGATCTCACTGGCGTAGGCGGGGAAGACGGCGTAGGTGACCGCGGACAGCTCCGGGTTCTCGGTGGCGTGGTAGCCGTGCACCTCGGCTGTCACCACCCCCACGGTGTCGAACTCCGTCCCGTCGTGGTGGAAGCCGCCGATGGCCACCAGGGGTCGCCTCTGTTCCACGAAGGTGTCGTCATGGGCGCGCGCGTGGGCGAGCAGTGCCGTGACGAGCGCCTCGTCGTAGCGGCCACGTACGTTGACCTGCAGGTTGTGCCGGCCGTCGGTGGAGAGTGCGGCGGTGAAGGTGAACATCGGGTTCGGCGACCACCGCCACGCGGATGCCAGACCGGGAACGGGAGCGGCGCCGGGCATGGCGGAGAGGACGGATTCAGGGTTCATGAGGGTGGCTCCTGTGCTCGGGGCGGGGGCCCTAGCTGCATGAGTAGAGGGTGGGGTGGACATCCTGGCGGTAGGTGGCGTCCATGAGCGCACCGCCGCGGGAGTTTTCGCTTCTCGTCATGGGCTCCATGTTGTCGGGGTGGTTGTAGAAGTCGTTGCGGGTGGCCCGGTCGGAACGGTAGCCCGTCTGGTTCCAGTGATCGACCACCGGTGTCAGGTGCTCGTACGTGAGCTGGTTGAACGGGATGATCTCGCCCGCTGAGTTGCGCCAGGTCAGATCGGACCTGGGAGTGCGTTCCATGATCTGACGGCCCTGGGAGTCGAGCCGTCCGGTGGGCCGCATCGGTGTGCCGCCCTGGGCGATGCCCTCGTCGGTCCATGCGGCGGCCATGGCGTCATGGGTGGACTGGCGATAGCTGCCGGGGTACTCGCTGTCACGGTTGTGGGTCTGTGCGGGCGAGTTCGGGTCGCTCTCCCACCGGCCGCGCTGGCCGCGGATGCGGATGAGGCCCAGCGGGTCGAGGAGGAGGAGCGGGTTGGTGACGTAGGCGTAGTCGTTCGGGTCCGGGGCCAGGCCCAGCGGATCGGCGCTGATGTAGCGCGCGGTCTCCGGGTCGTAGTAGCGGAAGTAGTTGTAGTTCCAGCCGGTCTCGGCGTCCGCGTACTGGCCGGGGAAGCGCAGGGGGCAGTCGGCCTCCGGGGCGGGGGACGGTACGCCGGCCGGTCGGCCCCAGGCCGTGAATCTGCGGTGCCAGACGATGCGGCCGTCCGGTGAGACGAGTTCGGTCGGCGTTCCGACGAGGTCGGTGACGATGGCGTAGAAGCGGGCGTCGATGTCGCCCGGGTCGCTTCCGTTTCCGCTGCCGGTGGCGTCCGCTGCCGGCCGTTCCCGGCCGCCGGTCACTGTCTGGGCGACGGGCCGGTAGGAACCCGGCGCGTAGTCCCAGGTGGTGACGATGCCGTCGGTCTCGATCTGTTCGGCGAGGCGCGTTCCGTCCCAGCTGAACGTCGTCTCCTCCAGCACGTCCCCGCCGGTGCCGAGGCGCTGTTTGCCGACCCGCCGGCCGTCCGGATCGTAGGTGTAGCGCCACTCGGATCCGTCCGGCGTGACGGTCCGGACCAAGCGGTCCTCCGGGCTCCACCCGTAGTGGGAGGTGCGCCGTCCCCCACTGAGGAGACGGACGGTCTTGCGGATCAGACGTCCCTGGCCGTCGTAGGTGAAGGTGGTGCGTCCGGCACGGTGCAGTCTGGTTCCGTCGAACTCGCGCGGCTCCGGGTCCGCGGTGCCTGCGTGCGGGGAGGCGGCAACGAGGTTGCCCGCACGGTCGTACCCGTACCTCTCCTCACGGTCGGCGGTCCTGACTGCGGTCAACCGGCCGACCGGATCCACGTCGAACCGGCGGCTCTCGCCGAGCAGCTCGTCGATCTCCCTGAGCGCTCCGTCGAGGTCGTACTCGTAGGTGCGGTGCTGGAGCAGCTCACCGCCCACGTCGCCGCTGCCGCGGCCCGGGGTGGTCACCGACTGCGCGGTCAGCCGGCCGGAGCCGTCCCAGTTCTGGTGGAGCACGGCTGCTGTACCGAGAGTCCTGCGGACCTCACGCTGGGCGGTGTCGTAGTCGAAGCGCAGTTGGCTGCCGGCGCCGCTCAAGGTCTGCGGGTGGCCCGTCGCCTCGTAGGTCCAGGTCGAGGTGATGCCTGAGGGAGTGCGTCGGCTGATGCGGCGGCCGAGGGCGTCGTAGGTGTAGGTGGTGGTCCGGCCGTTGACCGTCTCGGTCAGGGTGCGGCCCATGGAGTCGTAGGTGCGTTCGACCGTGGTGTCGCGGTTGGCCGCGCGGAGCAGTGAGCCGGCGCTGTCGTACGCGTAGGTGGTGACCTCGTCCGCCGTGCGGTACTGGCGTGGCCGGCCGAGCAGGTCCACGGTCACGTCCGTGGTCTGTCCGGCGCCATTGGTCCACGACGTACGCTGCCCGGCCGCGTCGTGGGTGTAGGTGAGCGTGCGGCCGTTGAAGTCCGTCTCCCGGATCAGGCGGTTGGCCTCGTTGTAGGCGTACTCCCAAGTACGGCCGTCCGGGTCGTGAACACCGGTCAGATTCAGTTCTGTGTCGTAGGCGAACGTGTAGCGGCGGCCGTCCGGTGTGGTGCGGGAGGTCGGCTGGTGGAAGTGGGTGAACCCGTACGTGGTGACCGCGTCGTTGCGGGCCGTGTGGGAGGCGAGGTTGCCTTCGCCGTCCCAGCTCCAGGCCTCCGTCGCGCCGTCCGGGAAGGTGCGCCACGAGGCCAGTCCTTCGACGGTCCAGCCGAATCGGTCGGTGGCGCCGGCGGCGTCGGTCACCGCGGTCACGCGTCCGAAGGAGTCGCACCGCGCTCTGGTCGTCCGGCCCTCCGGGTCGGTGAGGGCCAGCGGCAGGCCGGCCGGGTCGGTCTGGATGTGCCGGGTGTGGCCGAGCGCGTCGGTGACCGAGACGGGCCGCCCCATGGCGTCATAGCCGTAGCGGGTGGTCGCGCCGGACGGGTCGGTGACGGACAGGCGATTGCCTCGCTCGTCGTAGGTGTAGCTCCAGAACGACCCGTCGGGGTCCGTGAGCCGGCGGGTGCGGCCTGCCTCGTCGTACTCGGCCCGGATCGAGCTGAGGTCGGGCCTGACCACCTCGACCAGGTGACCGGCCGCGTCGAAGACCTGGCGAGTGGAGCGGCCCAGCGGGTCGGTCCAGGAGACCAGGCGGCCGTTCTCGTCCCACTCCCGGCGGGTCGAGGCCCCAAGGGGATCGGTGACCTGGACGAGTTGCAGACGCTCGTCGAACCGGTAAGTGGTGGCCCGGCCCAGGGAGTTTCGGTACGTGTTGACGCGCGCCGCGTCGTCGTAGGTGAGGGAGCAGTCCAGGAAGCCGTCCGCTCCCCTGCCGGCCGTGACCCGGTGCCGCTCGTCGTAGGTGTAGCGGTACCAGCCGCCGTTGCGGTCGGTCCAGCTGGTGATGCGGGACTCGGCGTCGTAGGTGAGCTGGAAGTCCCGTCCCTGCCCGTCGGAGACGGTGCGGAGATCACCCTCCGCGTCGTAGCCGTAGCGTCGCACCACCGCCCACGGTGAGTGGGCTTCCGCGCCGTAGCCGTCTTCTGGGGCACTGAGAACGCTCAGGGACGTGACCCGGCCCTGTTCTGTGGCGATGGCCACCCGGTATCCGCCCGAGTGGCGCATTTCGGCGAGGTGGCCCGCCTCGTCGTAGAGGAAGTCGATGCGGTGCCCGTTACGGTCGGTGATCGCGGTGAGGGGCAGGGTGTAGGCGGGGGCGTCAGCGTCGGGCCGTGTGCCGGGAGTGAAGTGGTGCGTCCGTCCGGTCTCGTCGTCGTGGACGGTGATCGTGCCTGCGTCGTCACCGTTCCATGTCAGAGGGCGGCGAGGTCCCTCCAGAGGCAGGGTCGCGGTGCGGGGCCCCGGAATCGGATAGGCAAGGAGCATGCCGTCCTCGGTGGCGAACACCACCCCCTGATCGTCTATCTCCAGGCGCTGGTCCAGTGTCGAGGCCCAACTCGCCCCGAAGCAGCGTCCCCAGCGGTAGGTGGAGACGTGGGTACGCCGGATGATCAGCGGCAGGAGCCCGCCGAGTTCCAGGTCCATCTGTTCCATGAGCATCTCGCCGGACACCATGTCGATCGGGTCGCCGCCCCGGCACCGGCCCTTGTAGGGCTTGGCTTTCGCGAGAAGATCCTTGGCGCCCGAGCGCAACGTCTTCAGGCCGCCCCGCACGGCGGTGGCCATCCCCTTCATGCCCTTGGCGATGGCGCCGAGGGAGGTGAGGCCCTTGACTCCGGGTATGCAGTCCAGGGCCGCCAACCCCACGTCCCACAGGGACGCCTGTCCTTTGCGATATTTGTTGAGGGTGTCTGCAAGGACGACCAGTGCGGCCACGACGACGATCGCGGCGAGGATCGGCCCGCCGATGATCATCGCGACGATGCCGACGACCGCGACGACGACCTTGCAGACCGCGACGATCGAGTCCCAGTTGTCAGTGAACCAGTCGCCGATGTCCTCCCACCACGACCGGTTCTGAATACCGGCGTCGGACGCCTCGTCGATCTTGTTCTTGGCGTCGCGGGCGGCGTCCTCGCGCATCTTGCGCGCGTCCGCGGCCATCTTCTTCGCCGCGTCCAGCGCGCTCTGTGCGGAGTCGACGGCCGACTGGGCTTTGGTCTGCGCGGTCTCGGCGTGCTGGACGTCACGGGTGGCGGCGCGGACCTTGGCCTCGTCCGGCTTGTCGGCGTCCGACTTGCCGCCGGTCGGGTCGTCCTTGTACTTGTCGGCCTCCTTCGACGCCCGCGTCACCCAGGAATCGGCCGAGGACAGTTTCGACTGCGCCGACGACAGGTCCTCGCGGGCCTCCCGCGCCTTCACCAGGGCCTTGTCCGCCAGGGCCTGCGCCCGCTCCAGCTTCGGCCAGAAGTCGGCGAGGGCGTCGCCGCACATGCCGTAGGACTTCTCGAGCTTCTTCAGGTTCTTCGGTACGCCCGAGAACTCCTCCTTGAAGACGGTGGCCGACTTGCCCGCCCACTCCGCGAGCGTGGACTCCCCCGCCATGCCCTTCACCAGACGCAACGCGTCCGACACGTCGTCCGCGAAGTCGTGCAGGGTCTTGGCGAGCGTGCGTACCCGTTGCGGGTCGCCGGGGGTCGGGTCCTTGTCCAGGTCCAGGACATGCCAATCCGTCGGCCTGTGGCCCACCATCACGCAACCCCCGTCGAAACCTGCCGGTGACATCAACAACTCATGTGCACACGTGAACTTACTAGGCACAGAAGTTCGAGGAGAAGGGGCTCCTCGCATCCGGAGCCACCGCCTCGCAGAGGCCATGTCCGGAAGGGCCGATCAGCATGGCGGTGTCGTGCGGGCAGGCGTGGCCGAATACTTGGGAGCCGGGGTGACGGTGGATCAGTCCGGTGCGGGTGGGGTGTGCCGTGGTCGCTGTGGGTCTACAGACGGAGACTGGTTCGCCATCCCTGCGGGTGCGGGGAGCAAGCGGCGGTCCGCTGGGCCCACCGGCCGGTCATGGGACCATCCCCGCGGGTGCGGGGAGCAGGACTAGGGTCTCGTCCGAGGGCGGGCCCCACAGGGGCCATCCCCGCGGGTGCGGGGAGAAGACTGCTTGATCTGCGAGCTTACGGTTGCAGAGGCGTGCTTCCAATGACTTTCAATGATTCCGGCAAATGAGACATCCGGCGGCGATTGACTCCAGAGGCAAGCAGGATTGACCGACCAGCCTCCTGCGGAACGTCACCGCGACCGGTACGGCATGAACGCGCCCTGCGTGGAGCCCGTACACGGTTGTCGCACCGCACCACCAAGAGGGTCCGCAAAGGCTCGCCGGCGCGGCCCGCCGCGGACGTCGACGTCGACAAGTGGACGACGCTGAGGACTCCCCGTCCCGGAAGTCGTGTACGTGGGGCCCGTTGAAGCCGCCGAGCACGATCCGTTCCCGGCGGTGCCGGGTGGTGCCCCGCCCCGGCCCGGAGAAGGTGGGCGGGGCTGACAGAGAACCGACCGGCGACGAAGAACCCCGCCCCACGGGGGAGGAGCGGGGTCCGTCCGTGCCCCGCGGAGCCGAGCGCGGGTACTGTTCTGGTGTCGAAGCAGAACAGGAGCCAGTATGCACGCTCTGCCTGAAGACCACACCGGGATGCGGATCGCGCGTCTGCGCCGGGAACGACACCTCACCCAGAGGGCCCTCGCCGACCTGTCGAACGTGCCGTACAGCACGTTGACGAAGACCGAACAGGGCATCCTCCCCGCCACCCCACATGTGATCGGCGCGTGCGCCCGAGCGCTGCGCGTGGAGGTCGCCACGATCGTCGGTCAGCCCTACGCGAGCGACCTGCGCGCCGACGAACTCGACGTCCTGATAAGGCCCATCCGGGAGGCCCTGGACGTCTACGACCTCGGCCCCGACCCCGACATCCGGCCCCGGCGTCCCGAGGAGTTGCGGGACGAGGCGGAGAAGCTGTGCGCGGCCGTCCGCGCCGGAGAGATCAAGCAGACCGCCGGCAACGTCGCCGGCCTCATCGAGGAGGCCACGACCGCGGCTCACGCGAACGGCACCACCGAGGGCTGGCTGACGCTCGCGTCGTTCTACCGGACGGCGTACGACGTCGCGGCCAAGCTCGGCTTCCCCGACCTGGCCCAGCTCTCCCTGGCCCGCATGGACTGGGCCGCTCAACGCGGCTCCGACGCCGTCCTCGGCGGCATGTACCAGTACCTCCGTGCGCTGACGTACCTGCGTGAGGGCAAGTACCGCACGGGCCAGCGCCTCGTCACGCTCGGACTGTCCACGCTCGAGCAGGCGGAGACCACCCGTGAACGCAGGGTCGTCACTGGGCAGTTGCACCTCGGTGGGGCGGTGATGGCCGGCCGGGCACACAACCGGGACCAGGCCCTCACCCACCTGGGTGAGGCCAAGCGGATCGCCGACGGGACCGGCGAGTCCGTCAAGGTGCACTGGCTCGCCTTCGGGCCGACCAATGTGAAGGTACACCGCGTGTCCGTCCTGGCCGAGCTGGACGAGTACGGCAAGGCCGTCGACGCCACGGACGGTCTGACCATCCCCCAGGACTGGCCGAAGTCGAGGACCAGCCACCACTTCGCCGAGGTCGCCCGCGCCCAGATGTGGACCGGGAAGCTCGATGCGTCGTTCCAGAGTCTGCTGCGGGCCCGCAAGGCAGCCCCGCAGCAGGCCAAGTACCACCCGACGGTGCGGGAGACGTACGCCGGCCTGGAGGCCGCGCACCGTCGTCTGCCGGAGAGCTTCCTGTCGTACGGCTCCTGGCTCGGCTCCACGGCAGCACACTGATCAACGGCGTCACGTACGGTCAACCATTGGCCCCGGCTATCACCAACTCGTGATAGTTGGGGCCTTGTTGTGTCAGCACCATGTCGTCACTGGCCGATTGCGACATGGAGCCGACCATGACGACGAACCTTGCGGAACAGGGGCACAACCGTCGACGCGCCCCCGCCCCCGCCGATGGACCGAGAAGCCACGCAGGCCCCCCGCCATGGCTCGAGGTCTCCCTCGCGCGCCGCCCCGCCTCTGACGGTGGCGGCGGCATGGCGGAGGCGGACGCCGCCTGGCCGCGACGACTGCGTCGGCTCGTCCGCGCGAGTCTCACCCACTGGCGACGCCCCGACCTGGTGGAGACGGCGGAACTGCTGCTCACGGAACTCGCGACCAACGCCCTGCGCCACGCACACGGCCCGGACATCGGTGTCCGGGTGCAGCTCCAGGACGACCACCTCGTGATCGAGGTGAACGACGGCTCCCCTCTCGTCCCCGTGCCGCGCTGCGCCGGTCCCGACGACGAGAACGGGCGCGGGTTGCTCCTTGTCGAGGCGCTCGCCGGCGCGTGGGGCGTCAGCGCGGACGGCACGACGACCTGGTGCACCGTCCCCCTGACCGACGGGCCCTGTGAGACGGACCCCATCGCGGCGACCGCGCCGGTCTTGCGCGAGGTACAGCTCGACCTGCCCCCGGACTCCAGCGCCTCGACGATCGCCCGCATCTCCGGCCGGACCCGGCTCACGGTGCTGAACTGGCCCGGGAACGTCCACGCCGCGACCGACGTTCTCGGCTGCCTCGTCGACAACGTGGCCGAACACGGCTCGGCCGCCGCCGGTGAGACCGGGCAGGGACTCTCCGTCCGGCTCAGTGTCACCGAGGCCCACGAACTGCTCATCGACGTCACGGACCCCGACCCGACGTTCCCGGACTTCACCGATGCCGTGGACGGCGCCGTGGGGCGCAGCCTGTGGAACGCCCGGCAGCTCGGAGCCCGGCTCTCCTGGTTCATCGCCTCCGACAGCGCGGGCAAGACGGTACGCGCCACGATGAACGCCGGCCGGGTGCCCCTGTGACCGCGGCCGACGCGCCGGGGAACGCCGCGGGCAGGCCGATGGCGCCGTATGTGACGCCGTGGACGGGCGAAAGCGTTCTTGCCGCGTCCGTGACGGTCACCGCGTCCGGTGTCGCCTACGCCGACCCCGCCCTGGACGCTCACGCGCGTGACCTGGACGGCGTGCTGTGGGCTCTGTGCGCCGGCACGGCAACCGGGCGGCCCGAGTATGCGGCCGAGCTGCACCCCGGCCGGCAGCGGATCGCGATGGAGGGCCTCCTGTGCGCGGGCTGCGGGAAACCGGCCGCCCGTGACGACCGCGGCATGCTGTGGGTCCTGCCGCTCCTCGACGGCATCGTGGACGGGCCCTGGGAGGACGTGCGCTCCGTGACTCCGCCCATGTGCGAACCCTGCGCCGAGGCCGCGCCGATGCTGTGCCCGCGCCTGCGCAAAGGGCATGTGCGGCTCCGGGTGCGCGAGGCCGAGCTGATCGGCGTCCGCGGGACGCTCCACCCCCGCCCTGGCGCCCCTGGTCCCCCGGACTCCGACGCTCTGGTCCGCCACGACTCCCCCGAGACACCGTTCGTCATCGCCCGTCAGGCCGTGCGCGAACTGCGCCGCACCACCGTGTCCGCCTTCCTCGCCCCCGCACCCTGACCCCTCTCCGGCGGCCCGGCGGCCCGGTGGCCCGGTGGCCCGACTGGTCCGTCGGACAGTCACCGGACAGGCCCGCGCGCGGTGCCCGCGTTGTGCGCTGCACGTGTCATCGGCAGCGCACAACGGGGGTCCCGCGGACTCCCCCGCCCCCTCCACGGGCGGCCGACTCTTCAAGGAGCTCAGCCATGACCACTGCCACTACGCCACTCACTACCGACACGACCGGCACGCTCAAGGTCCCGCTCTCCGACGAGTGGGTGCTGGACACCACTATCACGCGGACCCCGACCCCGATCGTCGAGGCCTGCGGCACCAACGACGGGTGCGCCCCGAGTTGCGCCTCGTCCTGCACGTCGAGCTGACCCGGCAGTCCGCTGGTGCGGGCGGGGCAGCGTGCGCCGCCCGCACCAGCGATCACGGACGGAGGATCCCGTGACCCGACCGATCTACCGGCGGCACGAAGGCGTGCTCGTCCTGCGTGCCGCCACGGCGCCGGCCAAGGCTCGCCCCTCGAGCTGGCCCGCCTTCGACTCGGCCGACGCATGCCGCCAATGGCTCGCCCGCATCTGGGCCGACGGCACGCTCGTCGTGCCGCTGCGCGCCGCCTCCCCACGCCTGGCCGACCAGGTCGAACGGATCCTGAACGGCGACGACGTTCCGCCGAAGAAGATCTGCAAGGCCACTTGCTCGGTCGCCGGGTACGTACTGCGGGCCACGGGACGGCCGACACCGTTCGGCCTGTTCGCAGGCGTTGCCCTCGCCGGGGTGGGGCCCACGTCTGCCACGATCGGCCCGGACCATCGGCCTGTCGCCCGTCCTGACACGCTGTGGGTCGACCAGGTGCGCAGGGGCCTGCAGCGCCGGGCCGACGTACTGCCGCACCTGACCCTCGGCATCAGCTCCTTGGCCTTCCGCCGTGGCGGCACCGTCAACACGCCCCGCTCGGGCGGCCGCATCGCCGGCGCCGGCATCACCCGGCCCGTGTCCGTCCTCCTGCGGGCGGCCACGACACCGGCGTCCGGCCGCGAGCTCCTGCGTCGGCTGACCGAAGCAGGCGGCACTCCGGAGCAGGCCCGGCGGCTGACCGTTCAGGCCCTCACCGACGGGTACCTGACCAGCAGCCTCGCCGCTCCCATGACCGTGGACGACCCCATGGGGCACATCCTGCGCGTCCTCACACCTCATCTGGCGGAGCTCGAGCCGGAGACCCAGAACGTCCTCGCCCACCTCCGAGAAGTCCGCCGGCTCCTCGCCGCGCACAACCGCGCGTCGGGCCCCGACGCCCACAAGCTGCGCGAGACGGCCGACGACCGGATGCGGTTCGCCGCCGCGGAGAGCCGGAGCCGCGTCGGTCTCGACCTGGGGCTCGACGCCCGCGTACGCGTCCCGGCGCATGTTCTGGACGAGGCGGAGAAGGCGGCACACGCGCTCCTGCGCCTGACCCGCACGCGCGGCCCGGCCCCGGTGTGGGCGGCGTACGCCACGCAGTTCTGGGAGCGGTACGGCGCCGGGGTCCTGGTCCCTGTCCGCGACGCCGTGGACCTGGCCGCGGGTATCGGTTTCCCCGCCGACTACCCCCTGTCGCAGTGGTCCCGGACACCGACCGCGGTGCTGCCCCGTGACGAGAAGCTCGCCGCGAAGGCGGCACAGGCGGTCATGGACGGCACCCACGAGGTCGTGCTCACGGAGGCGGACATCGAGGACCTGGAGGACCTCGAAGACCTCGCCGCCGACGCCGGGACGACAGGACCGGTGGCGCCCCATGTCGAGATGGGGTTGCGCGTCCGGGCCGCCAGTCAAGAGGCGGTGGACCGGGGCGACTTCCTGCTGGACGTGCGCCCGGCCTGGACGGCCGGCGTCCTCTCCGGACGCTTCACCGCCGTACTGGGGCCCCGGCTGTCGGACCCGTACCGGACACTGCCCACCATGACTCAGGGAGCTCTGCCCGCACAGCTCTCCTTCGCACCCGACTTCCCGCACGCGGAGAACGTCGCCCGCGTCCCCGCTCTGCTGCCCCACATCCTCAGCGTCGGCGAGCACCGTGAGCCGGCCGACAACGTCATCGGCCTGGACGACCTGGCGGTCGTCTCCACCGGCAGACGCCTGCATCTGGTCAGCGTCTCCCGGCGGCGCGTCGTCGAGCCCGTCGTCCTGCACCCTCTCGCGCTCGAGAAGCAGGCCCCTCCCATGGCACGGTTCCTGGCCATGCTCGGACGCGGCTTCGCCACCGCCTGGACCGCGTTCGACTGGGGCCCGGCCGCCGCCGCGCTGCCGTTCCTTCCCCGGGTCCGCCACCGCCGTACGATCCTGTCCCCGGCGCGGTGGACCCTGCCCGCTGCCTCTCTGCCCTCCGGCCCGTTCACCTCCGCGTGGCACGACGCGCTGACCGGCTGGACCTCCGCCTGGCGCTGCCCGCCTCGTCTCGAACTCCACGACGGCGACCGCTCCATGAGCCTCGATCTGGCCGAGCCGCTCCACGCGCGCCTGATCCACCGGTACCTCCAGGCCCACGAGCACGCCGTTCTCACCGAGACCGTCGACGACGGCGACCTGGGGTGGATCGGGCACGCGCACGAGATCACGATGCCCCTGGCCGTCACCGGTCCCCAGGTGCCGCACCCGGACCTGGCGGGAGCGCCGCTGCTGAAGAACACGCGCCTGCACCACCCCGGGGACACGAGCACACGATGGCTGCAGGCGAAGGTGTTCACCCATCCGACGGCGATGGACGAGATCCTCACCGGGAGGCTGCCCGCTCTGCTCGAGGACCTCGGGACCGCCGACGTGTGGTTCGCGCGGTACCGCTCACTGCACGAGACGGGTCACCTGCGCATCCGTGTCCCCGCCGACGGCGGTGCGGGACACGCCGGCACCCTGCAGGCGGTGGCCGCGTGGACCGGGCGGCTTACCGCCGACCGGCTCGCCTCCCACCTCGTCATCGACGGCTACCGGCCGGAGACCGGCCGCTACGGCACCGGCCCCGCGATGGCCGCCGCCGAAGCCGTGTTCGTCGCGGACAGCCTCGTGGCACGCTACGCACTCACCGACGTTCCCTCACTCGCCACGGAAGTGCGGTGCGCCCTCGGCATGATCGACATGGCGGAGGGCTTCCTCGGGACCCGCGAAGGCCGGACGTGGATGGCCGTCGCCCCGGCACCGCGGCCCGAGGGGCACCCCGAAGTCACCACCCGGCCCGCCGTCCGCCACGTGCGGTCCCATCCGCTGCTGACCGCCTCCCCACGGCTGGCGGCGGCCCTGGCACAGCGCCGGGCCGCACTGGGCGCCTACCGGGCCCACGTCGACGGCCGACGCACCGAGCAGGTGCTCGAGTCGCTGCTGCACATGCACCACAACCGGATGACGGGCCCCGACCGTGTCAGCGAAGCCGCCTGCCGTCATGCTGCCCGTCAGGCCTGCCGGTCTCTGACGCCACAGGGGGAAGCGTGATCCACGACGACCTGGGCGACGGTCTGGCCGGCATCGCCCTGCACGAGATGGTTGTCGCCCGCGCCCGTGGCGACTGGAGCGCGGCCCACGCGGCGGCACAGGCGGTCACCGCGCTGCCTCTGACCGGCCATCCCGACGAGGCGGGCCTGTACCGAGGGGTGCCCGCTGTCGGCTACGCCCTGCGCGTCGCCGGGCACCCCGCCTATGCGCGGACGCTCGCCGAGCTGGACGACGAGACGGCCGCGATCGCCACCGCCCGCGTGGATGCCGGGCAGCGGCGCATGGACCGCGGCCGTCCCGCCCGCATGGCCGAGTACGACCTGATCAGCGGAGTGACCGGACTCGGCGTGTACCTGCTGCGTTCCGGACAGGACGCGGCCCTCCAGCAGGTCCTGGACTACCTCGTACGGCTGCTCACCGAACCCGTCACCGCTGCCGGTCACCAAGTTCCCGGATGGTGGGCGGCCGACGCGCCCAGCGGGGTTCTCGAGGACGGCCCGTTCGGCGCCGGACACGCGAACTTCGGCCTGGCGCACGGCATGGCGGGCCCGCTCGCGCTCCTCGCTCTCGCAGGCCGGGCCGGGCACACCGTCGACGGCCAACAGCGTGCCCTCGACGAGGGGATCGCCTTCCTCGTCCAGTGGGCCCGACCACGTGACGGCGGGGCCGTCGGATGGCCCGACCTGCTCCCGCTGGACACCTTCCTTCAGGGGCCTGTCGCCGGCCTGCCGCCGTCGCGTCCGTCGTGGTGTTACGGCACGCCCGGCATCGGCCGGGCCCTGCAACTGGCCGCGCTCGACCGCCACGACGACCTGGCACGCGAGACCGCCGAGCACGCCGTCCTCGACTCCGTCACCGACCCCCGGCAACTCGACCGGCTCGACGAGGCCACCGTCTGCCACGGCTGGGCCGGGTTGCTGCTGACCTGCGACCGTGTCGCCGCCGACGCCATGTCCGACGGCATCGCACGCCGGTTGCCGAGGCTCCGCGCGCGGCTCGGCACGCATCTGGCGCGGCACGCGACACCCAAGAACGTCGGCCTGCTCACCGGCAGCGCCGGCGTCCTCCTCACCCTGCACACCCTCAGCGCTCCCCGCCCCGTTCAGCCGGGGTGGGAAACCTGTCTCCTCCTGAACTGAAAGGTCCACCGTGAACCAGACACCGACCGCCGGCGAGCTCCGCGACAACCTCGTCGACCAGATGATCCTGCACACCGTGAGCCTGACCCCCGACGTCGAACGCGCCCTGCGCACCGTGGGCCGCGAGACGTTCATCCCCGGTGTCGACCTCAGGACCGCCTACGCCGACCAGGCCGTGACCATCAAGGACAACCCGAACGGGCCACTGGCCCTGTCCTGCGCGTCGGTTCCGTCCGTCGTCGCGACGATGCTCGTCCAGCTCGGCGTCCAGCGCGGTGACAACATCCTCGAGATCGGCGCCGGAACCGGCTACAACGCCGCACTGCTCGCAGAGCTCACAGGTGCTCCGGGACGGGTCACCAGCATCGACATCGACTCCGACGTGGCCCTGCACGCACGCACCATGCTCGACCGCGCCGGGTACGAGCACGTACACGTCATCGAACGCGACGGACTGACCGGCGCACCGGAGAACGCCCCCTACGACCGCATTCTGGCCGCCGTCGGCCTGTGGGACGTGCCTGCGGCGTGGTGGGACCAGCTCCGCGAGGGCGGGCGCCTCGTCCTCCCGTTGCGCTGGCGGGGCCAGACCCGGTCCGTGGCCCTGACCCGGCGAAGCGACACGCTCGTCTCCGACGACATGGCGCTGTGCGGCTTCGTCCCGATCATCGGGCAGGACGGTGAAAGGACGGCGGCCCTCGACGCGGACGCCACGATCCGGGTCCACTACGACGCTGACCAGGCCGTGGACGTCGACGCGCTCAGTGGCAGTCTGCGCGACGCGCAGGGCATCGAAGCGCTGTCCGAGCAGCGTGTCGGCGGAAAGGAATCGTTCGACGGGGTGTGGCTGCGCGCCACCGCCGGCGACGACCGCGTGTGCCGTCTCGAGGTCACGCCTGACGCACTGGCCCAGGAGCCGATCATCAGGCCGGCCGTCCCCAGCCGAAGCCCGCTCCTCGCCGACGGCGGCTCCCTCGCCTACCTGATCGTCCGTCGCGAAGGCATCGAGCCTCAGCGGCCGTTCCGCCTCGGCGCGGCCGCGTACGGTCCGCGCGCGCAAGCCCTCGCCCAGGACCTCATCGCGCACATCGAGACCTGGGGCAAGGCACGGACAGCCGTGCCCCGCCTGACCATCACCCCGGCGAAGAGCTCGCCGGCTGCGGGACCGGGCCACGAGATCAGCAAGCCGGAGAGCCGCATCATGCTCACCTACTGAGCCGGTCCTGGCGGCGTCGTCACCCGCACGGCCGGGGACGCCGCCGGAGTGGGCCGCCGAGCGGGAGGCTCCCCGCCCGGTGCGGGGAGCAGGCGATCTCGATGCAGTCCTCCATGTTGCCGTTGGGATCATCCCCGCGGGTGCGGGGAGCAGGCGACGGCGGTGTAGGTGTTGGCGACGGGATCGGGACCATCCCCGCGGGTGCGGGGAGCAGTCCCCGTATCGGCCCGGGTGTTGGTGTCCTGGGGGACCATCCCCGCGGGTGCGGGGAGCAGAATACTCATTGTGGGTCGCCTCCACTTGAGTGAGGACCATCCCCGCGGGTGCGGGGAGCAGAGGTGTCCAGCGGGATCTGCTGAGTGCTCAGCGGGACCATCCCCGCGGGTGCGGGGAGCAGTGGCTGATGCGCCTCATCAACGGGTCGCTGTCGGGACCATCCCCGCGGGTGCGGGGAGCAGACTGTTCGACCTGCGAGTTTATGGCCGCCGAAGCGTGTTCTCAGGGACTTTAAGAGATTCCGGCAAATGAGGCATTGAAGTCGATTGTGTACTGGGGGCCGAGCGGGCTGCGTCCTACGTCAACCTCGCACTGATCCGTGTCCCGAAGGAACGGTGATGACGCGACAACCTCCTCTACTCCCTTTCTCGCCCAGGGCGGCCGCTCCCACCTGCAGGGCCTGTCCTTCTGGCTCAACACCGAGCCCTAGGTGGTTATCCACAGGGCGCCCTGCGTTGCCGTCACCGAGTGAGACGATCTCTACCTGACTGAGCGAGACAGGGAGTATCGGAGTGTCACTACCAGACACGTTGAAGCCCTTGGCCGCGTCCCTGGATTCGACGGACCGTGCCCAGGTCATGGCAGCCGCCTGGGAAGCCTTCGCCGTGGCCGAACAGGTGGCGGACGCCGTCGCTTTCGAGGAAGGCGGCGACGAGCTCCAGGCCATGATCGCCGCGCAGGCGAGTGTGGCGGGCCGGAGCCTGCTGCCGCTGCCTGGGTCAGGTCGTCCCGTCGACGTACCGCCCCTGTCGCCTGGTGCCGAAGGGCTCGCCCCGTACGTGGAGCTGCTGCGCCACGTCCAGGCGACCCTCGAGCATGCGGCTGCCGAGCCGGGGACGGAAGAAGGCGGTCGAGCGGCGGTGCGGGAGGCCGCCGGCAAGGCCGCAACCGCCGCCGGAGCGCTGCTCGCCACGCGGGAGCGATAGGCATGCCCACCACGCTGGGAGAGCTGAGCGAGACCGCCAGCCGCAACCTGCGCGAGGTCATCTCCCACACCCTCATGCCGGACGATGCCCGAGAACAGTCCGTCGTGGTCCGACAGCTGGCCGACCTGGTCAGGCACCTGCAGACCACACTGGAGAGCGCCGGGGAGCGGCCCCGGCGGGCGAACCCCGGGCCCGCCACTCATCTGGCCACCGCCCAGAGCGCCCTGCGCCGCGCAGCCGGACGGTTACCCGCCCTCGATGACGAGATCGCCGCCCTGCACCACGACACTCCGCTGGCCCGCGCCGTACAGGCCACGGCCGCCGTACAGGACCTCATCGCCAGCCACCGCAGGCGGGACGGCATCCCGGTGACGCCGTACGCCCTGGCGTTCACGGAACGACCCGCCCGTGCCTACCTGGTACACCGCTCGGCCGAGCTGGCATGGGGAGCAGCCCGAGTGGCCCAGGCCCTGGCAGAGACCGTCACCAGTGATGCCACCGCGGCGCAGCTCTACGTAACACGCGGAAGCCTCGACCATGCCTCGGTGTTCGGCCGCGCCACCGACGGAGAGAAGAACCGGGCCATCGAAGCGTTCCCGCTCGTGCCACCGCTCGATCCACACCCAGCTCTGCCCACCGATGCCGCCGCGGCCATCTCCGCGCACCTCGCCGACGACTGCGAGCGCCTGTCCCGGACCGCTTTCGAGGCCCTGCACGGCCGCGGCGAGCCCGGCTTGAGCGGGTCCGACGTCCAGCAACTGGCCCGGTGGCGTGCGATGAGCGATCTGCTGTCCGGCCGTACCCTGCTCCACGCCGCCTCGTACACCGATCCGCACACCGCCGAGGCACTACGCGAGGCCGCCGGCCGGCTGCGGACGGCGGCGCAGGCCTGGCAGCAGACCGCGTCGCGATGGCACCGGGTTGTCGACCTCTCCGATCCCCGAGTCCACCCGAAGCTTCCGCTGCCCAGTTACGACCTCGCGCGCAGCGGCCAGTTCACGCGGATGCCCAGGACACCTCCGCATCCCGCTCTGGTCACCGCGCATGCGCATGCGACACGCATCGGGCAGCTGCTGTACGGCATGGCCTGGAGCCCGGAGACGCCGGGCCGGCCGGTCCAGCGGGACGCCCGCGAGGTCCTTGCCGACGCCGGAGGCCTGACGGGGCTGACGCAGACGCTGTACCGGGTGGCGGCGACCGGGTGGCAGCTCGCCGCGGCCATGCCCGCCGTCATCCGGCACATCGAATCCACCTTGGTGACCGACAACATCGACCACCGCCCCTCGGAGGCCGTGCATCGCTTCTACCCCCTGCCCAGCCATCAGGCAGGACGCCTGGCAGAGCGCTACGAGCACGTCATGGAGGCCGAGCAGGCGGCCGCCGCCGGCATCCTGCGTACGGCTCCGCGCACGGGCATGGACACCGCGCGCGCCCAACTGGACGCGGCCGCCCACAGGCGGATCCGGTCGGGTCAACCGTGGCTGCCAGTCGAGATGGCGGCAAAACAGCAGTCGGAGACAAGGCAGCCCTCGGCACAGGCGGCTCGGTCACGGTCGACCACAGTGGCCAAAACCTCCCAGCGGCCGGCCGCAGAAGGGCCCTCCCCATCACGGCTACGCGAATCGCCGGCGCAGCAGCAACCCCAGCGGAGCCGAGGCCGCCGTCCATGACCTCGTGGTCGGCCGAGCCATCTTGCAGTCATGTGGGACGTCGGCTCGCATGCCCAACCGGGCTCGCGCTGCCGGCCCGCTCCAGGCGGCCAGCTGCCCGTCCAGGGTGGTCAAGAAGGGGAGCGGCAACCGGCCGTTTCCGCCCGCTCCGGACGAGCGGCGCTTGTGAAGACCGAGCGCGGGCGCACTCAGAGGGACGCGCAAGTGCCACCGCGCCGCACACCAGAGCAGTGGACGGCTGCGACGAAGGCGAGTGGGGCGCGTTCAGCTCGCAGCGCCTGGGAGGTCTCCCCTGTTCTCCTTCGGGTTCCTGCACAACGTCGTGCCCTCGTGGATGGGCCTGCTGATCCGTAGACTCCGCCGGGCGGGCGCGGGTGCCCGCCCGATCCCAACCGTTGTCAGGGGGACCTCATGCCGCTCCCGCCCACGGGCTGGCACAAGAGCAGCTACAGCACCGACTTCGAGGAAGCCTGCGTGGAGGCCCGCGTCGCCGCGGTCGGCGCCGGCGTACTCGTCCGGGACACCAAGGACCACGATCGTCGCCCGTTCTCCGTCTCCGCCCGCGCCTGGATCAGCTTTCTGAAAGCGCTGCACCAAGACGGCATCTGACCAGGCGGCCCTCGTCGTGGCGTTCGTGGCGGTGCCCGGCCCACCGCAGACCCTCAGCGCTCCTCCATCGCCCAGGCGCTCGGCACCAGACCGGGCAGACGATGGTCGATCTGGTGCTCACTCTTGGTGCAGCCTGCGAACGGGCCGGTGGAGCCACGCAGTTCCCGCAGGGCAGGGTCCAGATGATCGCGGTGCCAGACGCTGGGGCCGGTGTATCCGCAGGTGGCAGGGTTCGTGAGTTCCTGCCAGGCCAGCCAGCAGGCGTGGAGGCGGGCGACGGCGACGGGGTGTTCGAACCACAGATGGCACCATCGAGCGTCCGCGCTGGGCTCGGCAAGGTAGCCGGGCACGAGGAGGCCTTCGACCCACTCGATCAGGGCCCGGAGTTCGTCGTCGTACACCGGCGGGTCGAGCAGGAGGATGAACGGCGGGAACCGCCACTCCTCCCCCGCCTCCTCCTCCTCGTCGGCGGCATCCGGTTCCTGCTCGGCCGAGGCCTCGTCCAGGCCGGTGTCGGCGGCGCTGGTGAGCGTCCTGACCTGGGCGGTCAGGGCGGTCACTTGGGCCTTGAGGTCTTCGAGGTCCTGGAAGAGGCCGACGGGGACCCCGAAGTCGGGGGCGTCGTCATCGGCCACGGCGGGCCGCCTTCTTCTCCTCGTGGGCGAGGACGGCGCGGCCGGTGATGGCCTTCTCCTCGGCCTGCATCTGAGGACCGATGTGGGCGAGGGCCTTCTCTGCGTACCAGGGGCGCAGGGCGATCTGGGCGACGGGCATGCCGGTGGACATCAGCAGGGCGGTGCCCTTCTTCATCGCACGGATCTCGGCGGGGTCCATGACCTGCTCGCGCTGCTCGCCGACGCTGTAGGAGTAGCCCTCCTTGGACTTGGTGTAGGAGCCGCGGTCGATGAAGTGGGCGCCGGTGAGGGTGGAGACGTCCTGCGAGAACTTCGCGTCGTCCAGGCCGACGCCGATGAGCTTCTTCGTGGCGGCGGACCACATGGCGTCCATGCCGACCTCGCCCCACGCCTTCACGCCCTGTCGGTAGCTCTGCAGGATGACGTACGGAGTGATGCCGCGGGAGCCGAGGTGGGAGTACAGGTCGGGCAGATCGGCGATGCGGCAGATGTTGGCGGCCTCGTCCCAGCCGGCGTGCGGTGTCGGGCGCGTCCGCGAGCAGCGTTTCGAACTGGTCGGCCACGAGCACCAGGCGGGAGCGTACGCCGTGGCGGGCCAGTGTCTGCTCGACGGCGGCACGGATGCCCTGCTCGTCGGTGAGCTGCCGGGCCAGCGCCGACCAGCGGTCGTGCCAGTCCGACTGCATGGTGTCCGCGTCCCCCGCCGAGGCCAGGGCCCAGGCCAGCAGCTCTTCGGCGGTGAGGCGCAGCCCGAGGGGCAAGCGAGCGATCACGTACCGGTCGCTGTCGAGGTGTCCGAGCAGGCCGGCGCCGACCAGCGAGGACTTGCCGACGCCGGAGGGGCCGAGCACGGGGAGGACGGGTACCTGCTGCTGCTCGAGAAGTTCGATCAGCCGCTGCGTCTCGTTCGTACGGCCGTGGAAGACGGCGCGGTCACGCTCGGTGAACGACAGCAGTTCGCGGTACGGGCTGTCCGCCAGCAGCCTCCTGCGCAGTTGGGGCCATTCCCGAGTGAGGGACTCCACGGTGAGCGCGTAGCCGGTCCGGCGCCGCTGGTCCCCCTCGACGGCGACGACGACGCCGATGACGCCGCCGTACTCCTCGTCCCACACCGGTGCTCCGCTGAAGCCGTCGGCCAGCAGGAACGGTGTCTCCTCGTCGCAGGTCAGCTGCCACCAGCCAGTGCCCTCGCGGCCCTCGACGGTGCCGCGGGTCCAGATCCCGGCGTCCTTGCTGCCGCCCCGTCCCGGATACCTCGGGAACCCGAAGGCCCGCCAGCGGTGCCCGGCCAAATCGTCCGCCTCCACGATCCGCAGCGGTACGGCACCCGGCGGGGGCTCACCGGTCAGCTGCAGAACGGCGACGTCACCGCTGCTGTCGCCGGCCACCGGCACACTGAAGTGCACGGTGGCCGCAGCCTCGGGCCGCCCTGGCAGCAGCGGGAAGTCGACGGTGACCGGAAGGAGTTCCGGCAGCGGTTCGTCCTCCGGAAGGCCCGCGGTGGAGGCGACGACGTGGGCGCACGTGAGCAGCAACCCGTCGGGGATCAGGAACGCCCCCCCCGACCGGACGGCCCTCGTGCAGCACACGGGCCGTCCCGCGCTCCCACGCGATGCCCGGCACGGCCTCCGGTGTCACGTACCGCCCTCGGTCCGGCCCCACTCCAGTTCCAGCTTGATGTGTGCCTCCCCGGATCCCTTCGCCACGACAAGACCCGCCTCAGCTGTCACCCGCAGTCCGAACTCCGCACGGACGTGGTCGGGGCTGCGTGGCAGATCCGCCAGCCGCTCCAGCATGGTCGCGGCCACCCGCTGCACCCGTGCCATGCCTGACTCGAACGTGTCGGCGGACGTCTCGAAGAGCTCGTCGCCGCGGCTGGCCCGGATCACCCCGGAACCCTGCTCGTCGGACAGCTCGACGACGAAGACCTCGCCGTCCTCGAAAGGGACACTCAGGTACACGCGGCTACCCTTCTGCTGGGCCCACAAGTCACTTGTGGGTCCAGTGAGTTGTGTGGATCACCTCGGCCCGACATGGTACTGCGGCCCCCGGTAGTGGCTCCGCTCTTCGGGTGTACCGCCGTACCGACTTCGCCGCTTCACGGCAACGAACACGGCCCCGCTCGCCGTCACGGAGGAAGGCGAACAGGGCCGCGGGGCGACTGGTGGTCCGTTACCGCGCTCCCAGCTCGGCCAGGAGAGTCTTGTACGCATCCGGATGCTGCTCCCGCAGGACGTCCATCCACACCCGGGCGCCTTGGACGAAGGTCTCGGCATCCATCTTCTGATGGAGATGGCGAACGCAGTAGAAGGCGTCGTCGTAGGGGAGCCGCTTCGGCTGCTTCGGCTGCACCGGCTCCGCGTTCGCCGTCCGAGGTTCGCCCATGACGCTGGTACGCGGCTCCGGAACGGACTCGGGAACCTGCTCGCGCTCGTCGGGCGCTGCGACGACGCCGGGCCGAAGCGCGGGAGTCGGCGCGGGAGCCGGCGCGGGAGCCGGTGGCGTGGCCGGTGAAGTCGCCGGGTCGGCTGACGCCTCCGGGATTATCACGCCGTGATAATCGGCGGGGCCGGCTGAGCGCTCGACGGCCTCCAGCGGCTGAGCCTCGGCCTTGATCCTGGCGGCTTCCGCCCGTTCATCCGCTTTGGCCCTCTGCTCCTCGGCGGACAGCCTTCCGAGGTTGCGGACGTGCTCCACCTTCCGCACCCCGGTCACCAGATCCTTCTGGAGCTCGGGAGTGAGCTTCAGCAGGGACAGCTTGCTGGAGATCGTGTTCTGCGGGATGCCCAGCCGCTTGGCCGCCCTGGTCTGGGAACCGTAGTAGTCGACGAGGGTCTTGAGGGCGTGGGCCTCCTCCAGATCCGTCATGTCGTCGCGGTGGTAGTTCGCGACGAACGCGGCCTCGAGGAGCGCTTCGTCAGTGGCGACTCGTCCGTTGTCGACACGGACGGGGATGGTGGCCAGGCCGACACGGCGAGCGGCCTCGAGACGCCGGTGGCCGTCGACGACGATGTACTGCGCTCCGTCGTCGAGGTCGCCGGCGCGGTCCGGCCGGTTGCGCAGGTAGGCATCGACCATGGCAACGGCGATGGGGATGATGATGCCGACCTCGCGGACGCTCTGCACCGTCTCGTCGAGGTTGCGCAGGTGGTTGCGAGGGTTGTCGGGGTTGTCGCTGATGCGGGTGACCGGCAGCTCCGTGATGGCCGCCGTGGTCGACTCCTCTCCAGCGATGGTCTGGTCGATGAGGTTGCGTCGGGAGGACCGGGCGCCGCGGGCTGCGCCGAACGCGGGTGCCGATCCCAGGGTGTCGGCCTTGCTCACCGGGTGGCTCCCCTCGCTACCTGTCGCATCGCTTCCGCCTGATCACTCCGTGGCGCGTAACTCAGCAGCGGCATCCGTTTGCGGACCGCTTCCCGCTGCTCCTTCAGGTCGCCGATGACGGCGAGGACCTTCGGGTCGCCGAGCGACTTCCAGTTGTCCAGGGAGGAGGTGGCCACGTAACCGCGGCGGGAGTCATACAGGTTGACGACGAGGCCGAGGTAGTCGATATCGAGGGAGAGGTCATCGCAGAGGTCTCCGATCTGCTGGGCGAGCATGCCGTAGGCGGTGGCGGAGGAGTCCTCGGCGAGTACGGGGATGACGACCCCGGAGCCACCGGCGGCTTCGCCACGGCGCCGGCGCCCGTAGTAGAGGGCGGCGTCCATGGCGATGCCGAGGCTGGGCGGACAGTCGACGATGATCACGTCGTAGTCGGCCTCCAGCGGGCGCAGGGCCAGCTCCAGCGCGGCCTCCTTCTGGAAGCCGCGCTTCTGCATCGCCACGACGGCGATCTTCGCGTCAAGGAGGAACCCGTCGAAGCAGGCGGGCAGTACGTGCAGGCGCTTCTCGAACCGCGGATCCTCTATCACCACGACGAGATCGCGCAGATCTCCTCCGCCGTCGCCGCACATGTGCGAGACCAGGCTGTCGTGGTCGGGTTCGATCTGGGGGACTCCCAGTTGTTCACTGAGGTGCCCCTGCGGGTCGAAGTCGACGATGAGGACCCGTTTGCCGGCCTCGGCGTAGGCCTCGCCGATGCCGGCGGAGATGGCGGTCTTGCCGACCCCGCCCTTCTGGTTGCCGACGATCTTCCGTTCGGGGTCGGTCCCGCGGGCGCCCTGCTGGGGGGAGGGGTTGGCGTCGAGCCAGCTGCGGATCGACTGCGCGAGGCCCTGGGTGTAGGAGACGCCGCGATCGGTGCAGGTCTCCTTGAACTGCTCGTACAGCCCGGCCGGAAGCCACGTGGAGAACGACCTGGCGCCGGCGGTGTCCACCTCGGCTCCGCCGCTCGTACTGTCCCGCCAGTCGTTGATGGCCGCCTCGACGGCGTCCTGGATGTCCAGGCTGAGTTCGGCGGCGCGGACCTTGAGTGCTTGCTGGAGCGCCGAGGGCAGCTTGGACGCTACCTTTTCCCGGTCTCCGTCGGGATAGGGGGAAGCCATGACGTCAGCATACTGACTTCTGTCGGCGTGATGACAACCGCTTTGCAAGTTCTGACGCGCTTTCACCCGATGGGCGTCCCAACGGCCTTCGGTCTGGGCTGTCTATCGGCCCGTCTTGCCTTTCTGAGCCACTGCCGGTGCCCAATCGCCGAAGCCGTTCTCCACCACCCCACCGACAGCGAATCCGAGTGACGTCGAACGGCTGCTGGCCTAGCGTTCCGCCCATGAGCACCCCAGACGTCGGCGCTGCCGATGAGGTCGGCGTGGCGATCCACTGCCAGGACAACTTGTCTGTCGGTGTGCGGTTCGCCGATCGGTTCAGCTTCGACGCGGACTCCGTGCACTACGCCGTCGAACTACAGGCTCCGGGCTTGGCCGCCCGAGCCCACGAGGTCGTCGCCTGGATCTGGGACAGCGATCTGGCCCCGTTCTTGGAAGAGCTCGCCGCTGACTACCGGGGGTGGGACGGCGAACGGAGTTGGCAGACCAACGACGGTGACTTCGCAGTGTCAGCCGTCTTCCGGTCCGGCGGCCACGTCGGGCTGACCTGGACCTTGCGGCCATGGCCGAAGGCCGCCGGCGGCTGGTCCGCCTCGGTGACCACCTGGCTGGAGGCCGGTGAGCAGATGGCTTCCCTGGCGACCGACGTCCGGCACTTCCTCGCCGGGGAGGCGCGGTGACAACTGGCATACGAATCACCTGACAGACCAGCCATCGCCGTCTCGCTCGTCCTGAACCACCCCGGGTCACGGCTCACGACGACCTACGCCACTGAGACGGGTCAATTATCACGCCGTGATAGTTGTCAGCTCCGTCGAGAGCGCAGGAACGCGTCGACCCGGCTGTCCCGTCTCTGCGACGTGCGGGCGTTCTCGTCGGTGGGCGTGTACGGCTCGGTCCTGGTCAGCCCTTCGGACGGGCCGACCAGAGCACTTGGTTGACCTTCACCTTGGGGGAGCCCACAGCGTCAGCAGGGCCGGGCGACGGGCCTGGCATGAGGAGGAGACGAGCATGGAGTTGCTGACCGGGACATTCGCGAAGGCGTCCCGGCTGTCGCCGAAGGCGCTGCGTCTGTACGACGAGCTCGGCCTGCTGACTCCCGCTCGCGTCGACCCGGTGACCGGCTACCGCCTCTATGCACCGGAGCAACTGGATCAGGCCCGGCTGGTTGCCTGGCTGCGACGGCTCGGGATGCCTCTCGCCCGCATTCTGCAGGTCTGCAGCCTGGCGGCAGGGCCGGAGGCCGAGGAGGTCCGTGCGTTCTGGGCTCAGGTCGAAGCTGACACCGCCGCACGGCGGGACTTGGCCACCTTCCTCATCGACCACCTCTCTTGGAAGGACCCCGCCGTGCCCGCGACCGCCAAGCCCCTGAGTATCCGTTACGCCGCCCTTTCCGACACCGGCCTTGTCCGCGAGAGCAACCAGGACACCGCCTACGCAGGGCCCCACCTGCTTGCCGTCGCGGACGGATTCGGCAGCGGAGGTGCCCCGGCAAGCGCCGCCGCTGTCGACGCGTTCAAGAGCCTCGAGGCCGACAGCATCCCGGCGGGCAATCTGCTCAACGTCCTCGAAGACGCGATCGACCAGGCCAAGCGGGCCGTGCACAGCATCTCCGGAGTCGGGCCCTCTTCCGAAGGCGCCGGAACCACGCTCACCGCGATGCTCTGGACGGGATCGCAGCTGGCCCTCGTCCACATCGGCGACTGTCGCGTCTACCTCCTGCGGGATGGAGAGCTGCTCCAGATCACCCACGACCACACCATGGTGCAGTCGATGGTCGACGAAGGGCGCCTCAGCCCGGAGGAAGCCGCCTCCCACCACCAGCGCTCCCTACTGATACGTGCTGTGGGCCAAGGAGCCGACTCCACATCCGACACGCGTCTGCACGACGCCCAGCAGGGAGACCGCTACCTGCTCTGTTCCGACGGCCTGTCCACCGTCGTACCGACCGAGGAAATTCGCCGAGTGCTCACCGGTGTTGGCGAACCCGAGCAGGCGGTACGCAAACTCATCGCCCTCGCCAACGGCGTCGGCGGCCCCGACAACGTCAGCTGCGTGGTCGCCAACGTCATGGAGCTCCAGCAGTAGGAGCGGGCTGGGAGGCCGGTCAGCGTCTCGTCGCAATTATCACGGCGTGATAATTGCCTGCCTCGGCAGATCCGTGGTGCTCCCGCTGGTTCTCTCAAGGAGAAACGATCCGACCCTGGAGTCGGATCGCTTCACGCCTTGTCCTGGCACTGCGCTCAGGCAGGCGACACACGGTCCGGATGACGAGAGAGGCGCGAGAGACCGTTGAGTCTCTCGCGCCTCTCTCGACTGGTGTGCTTGCTCAGCCGGTCGGTCGGTTCAGCAGGGGGACCACGACTTGACGCGCGGTTGCGGCTTCGCCCAGACGGAAGAACTTCACCTGGCCCATGGTGTGCGTGCACTCCAGGTAGCCGGCTGCTTCAAGCTCGCGTCGTGCCCGGGAAAAGTGCGGTGCCGGTACGCCGATCAGCTCAGCCAGCTCGGCCGCGGTGCGCTCGACGCTGCTGTCCAAGCCGCCCAGGATCGCGTAGGTCATCAGCACGTTCTGCTTGAGGTGAGAGAGATCGCTTATACGTGCCTGCAGGGCTTCGAGCTCTGGGTATGGACTGTTGCGTGCCATGGTCAGGCCCTTCGTCGCTGCGCCGGACGGCCCGGCAGGGTCGGCAGATGGTAGGCGGCTGCCTCTTCGGATTGTTCCCGTCCGGAGAGACTGGAGACGATGTGCGGAGTCACCCGGTACTTGATGGTCCGGCCGATCACATCGGCCACCAGGAGCATCTTGTGCTCGGCGAGCTTCTTCGCCATCCTCCTCGTCGCTTGCGGGGTGAGTCCGAGGAAGTCGGCGGCCTCCACCGCTGTGGCGCCACCCTTCCCGTTGTACGTCATGATCCCGCAGTAGAAGAACAGCCGAAACTCGTTACCGGTGATCCCCGAATCAGCCGCGAGCATGGCGAGGACTCGTTCGAAGCTGAACTGCCCGTGCCGACCACCGAAGGCGTAGGACCGGCGTGGGGCGCCCTCGTCCTCTTGTTCCAGCAGCTCGTGGACCTCACCAGTCGCGGTGTTGACCAGCGCACGGCTGCGTCCACTGCGCCCCTGATTTGGCACTTGCGACCCCTGACCTGGGCTTGTCTCTGACGACCGCGACATTACCACTGGCGACATGTCGTGTGGGGTAACCGAGGGAACGTGGCGTTTCCTTCACATACCCCTACCGACATGTCGCCAAAGGTTACCGAAGGAACCCTGAGATTCCTTCGGTGACGCACTGTGCCATGCCGCCAACAGTCATCGAAGGAACTGCCCAGTTCCTTCGATGACCACTGACGACATGACTACTGACGACATGTATCGGCATCCTAGGGTGCTCATATCGGCATCTCAGAGTGCCGATATGAGCATCGCAGGATGCCGATATCGGCATCCCTGGGTGCCGATCAAGCAACTGTTTTCGCAGGTCAGAGCCTTGCGGGGGCTACGCACTCTCTGTACATCCGAAGGAACTGCCAAAGGAACCCTCCGTACGGGAGGCCCTGCGGTACTCGCGCAAGCGCTCCGTTCCTCGGGGTGCCCCTCAGGCCTGTCGTTCACCTCGACTTGTGACACTTACCGACCTCGGCAGTTACACAACGTGGCGGAAGCTGGGATGTGGGTCCGGAGGCATACGCGCGCCAGCTCCGGAGTCTGCACGTATCGCTGTGGCGGGCTTTCGGTGGCTGGTGCTCGGACTCTGGTCGTGCTGAGCAGCAGGACTGTCCTTGCCTGTACCAGGGGAGGGGAAGCCGCTCCTACTGGATCCGTTTCCTGAGGGCTGTCCGGCCTGGATTATCACGCCGTGATAATCGTCGGCTTGACCCTGACCGCCGCTCGTCCTCCCGACCTCACCGAGCTGTCGATCGCCCCAGCGGATGGCACAGCACGTCGTCGAGGGCCGACTGTGGTGCGGTGTCCGGATCGTCAAGCACCAGTCGGCCCTTGAGGTGGATCGGGCCCCCGGTGCCGCCCCCGACGCCTGGTCTCGCCAACGGAGTACGGAGACCAGGCGTCGGGGGCGGCAATCGCTGTCAGGCGAAGAGGTCGTACGTCTGGTGCCCGTAGAAGACCGTCGGCACGTTGGAGCGCACGGCGAACGGCGTACGCCAGGACCCTGTGGCCCGGTGGAGGAAGGGGGAGGTCGGCACGTCCCGATGGATTCCGTACAGGTCGGGCCGGTCGTCGAGGTTGGCGTCGCCGATGTTGACCAGGTGGCTGTAGGTGTTCCAGCCGCCGCCGATACGGGTTCGCGGGGCGAAGCGGCCGTTGCCGTAACCGAGGTAGAGCCAGAGGACGCCGGAGCGGTCGCGGGCGACGAGGTCTCCTGCGGGGGCGCCGGCGATGTCGCCGACTGCCAGGATCTGGTTGTACGTACCCCATCCGCCGGTGCCGATCTTCACCCGCTTCGCGAAGGGAGCTTTGTAGTTTCCGGTGCCGCGGTACAGCCACAGAGCACCGGACTTGTCGGCGGCGACGAGGTCGGCCCGGCCGTCGCCGTTCAGATCGCTGCCGCCGGTCAGCTGGACGTAGGTGTTCCAGCCGCCTCCGATCCTGACGCGGGAGGCGAAGGGGGCCTTGCTGTCGCCCGTGCCCAGGTAGAGGTACAGCACGCCGTTGCGGTCGCGGGCCACCACATCGTCCACGGGAGCGCCGCCGAGGTTGCCGGATGCCTCGATGCGGTCGTAGACGTTCCAGCCCCCTCCGACGAGCGTCTGGGGGTTCTGGTAAAGCTCGTCGTAGGACTCGTAGGTGGTGTCGGAGAGCCACAGCCGTCCGGCCGTGTCCCGCTCGAGGATGTCGGGCTGGCCGTCACTGTCGTAGTCGTGCGCGCCGGACTTGCGTTTGACCGTGAACGATCCGGAGGCGGACAGGTCGGGGCCGATGCCGTTGCGCGGCTTGACGTCGATGCGCCACGTGTAGCTGCCCGCCGAGGCCGGTGTGTAGAAGTCCGGGTTGTTGTGCCACGCAAGTTCACCGTCCCAGTCGAAGGAGAATCCATGCGGGTCGTCGGCGCTCGGGTACGGGCGCAGCGTTTCCTTCTTCGTCTCGCCGGTGTACGTGTTGCGCAGGGTGACGTTCACCAGCACGTTGAGCCGAGACAGTCGCCATTCGAACCGGGCAGGGCCGGGAGCGTCGAGGTCGATCACCTCAGGGACCGAGTCGCCGAGGAATCTGACTCCCACCGACTCCCCACTGCTCGCCACCCGGGTGGAGACCGGGGATCCCGCAGACCCCATGGCGACCCGGTACAGGCCCTCACCGCCGCTGACCGTGCCGCCGCTCGCGTACAGGGTGCCGTCGGGGGCCGTGGCCACTTCGCCCGTGTGGTCGAGGAGCTTGCGAGTGGCGTTCGTGGTGAGGTTGCGAGCCGTGAGGGCGTAGAGCGGGTTCGGATCGTTCTCCCAGACCAGGTCGCTGTTCACGCCGTAGGTGACCCAGTTGCCCACCAGCCCGACCGTCACGGTGCCGCGCACCTTGCCGAGTACGGTGCTCCGGTCGGGGCCGGGGTTCGTGCCGCGGGCGGTGACGACTACGCGGTCCGTGCCGGCATCGTCCGTCTCGTGCCAGGCCACGTGCGTGTCGGACACGGCGACGGAGTCGGAGGCGGACCGCATGTCGTGACGCTGGACCACGGCGGCGGTGGCGAGGTCGACCAGCGCCCACTGCCAGGTGCGCGAAGTCTGGTAGACCAGCACCGCGTGCTCGGGGGTGGCCGCGGCCAGAGTCGCCTCCTTGGCGTCGAGGGGCAGGCCGGTCACCAGGCGCTTCGTCACCGTACCGTCGTCGGCCTTCTCGAGCAGCCGCACTTCCTCACTGTTGTCGCTGATCCAGCGGCGTACGAAGTACTTGAAGCCGACGCACCCGGCCAAGACGCCCCCCGCAACCTCGCGGCCGGGGGAGATTCCCACCGATTGTTGCGTGCTCATGTCACGCAGTTCGGTGATCTTCAGGCTGCTCTCCCAATGCACGATCTCGACCACGTCCGACGCCAGCGTTGGAGAGACGGAGGCATCCACGTACTCACCGGCCCAGGACTTCGCCTTCACCACGCTCGTTGAACCGTCGGCGAAGCTGGTCCACAGGGGCGTGCCCTGGTCGTGCACCAGGAACCCACTCGACCCGACACTGTTCAGCCGGCTCCTGCTTACGCTCGGATAGGGAACCTGAGCCTCGGCGGCTTCTGCGGCCGTGACCGGCGTTGACAGGGGCACCGACGCGGGCGCCGCCACGGCATGGCCACCGACCAGGGCCACCGCGAGGACAGTGCCGATTGCGGCGGTGAGTCTCAGCCCCAAGACATGAGAACGGTGCAACGTACAGTCCCTCCCCAGTAAGAACCGCGGCAAGGACGCATGCACGCGGCAGCTCGCGTGACGACGGTTGGTCCCCACCTCCGCGTCGTCTCACGCGATGATCAGATGGGACAGTAGCAGCGCCTACCGACAGCGAACGAGGCTCCGTGTACGTGGGACAGGGCACCGGTCGGCCATCCCGCTTGGAGTTCCGCACCGGCCGTCCTGCTGTCACTCAGTACTGGCTTGGGACCTCGGCGTGCGGCCGCCTCGCCCTTCCTGGTGACCGCGTCACCTCGCACGGGCGGGCGCTGTGGCACCGGATTATCACGCCGTGATAGTTGCCTGCCGCAGCAGATCCAGGAATCCCTCGCTGCTGGACTCGTGGAGAAACGATCCGACTCCAGAGTCGGATTGCTGCACAGCACTGGCCCCTTCAGCCGCCGACGGCTCGCAGGTGACGTCCGGCCTGGCCGCGGTCCTCGAAAAGGGCTGGGGAGAGCCGGTAGTGCTTGACGCTGCCCACGCTGCCGGTCACTTCCAGCCAGCCGGCCTCAAGCAGTTCCTTGCGGGTGCGGGAGAGCACCGGCGGTGTCATCCCCGCGGTGGCGGCCAACGTGCTTGCCTTGATCATCACCGTGCCGTCGGGACGCTGCTCTGAGGATGCGTAGAGCATGACGACGATGCGCTGGTTCGGGCTGAGGACGCGCCCGGTCTTCTTCAGCAGGTACTGCACGTCTGCCGCGTCGTGAATCCTCATCAGGCCTCGCCCTTCTTCCCACGCCGACGGACACGGGGCTCGCGCACCCTGGTCTCCGGAGGGTTCCAGTCCTTCACGGCTTCGCGGTGCGCGAAGCCGGTACCGATGAATGCAAGGTAAGGCGTGCACCGGTAGAAGGTGGTCCGCCCGAGCCCGCCCGCCTCCACAAGCAGCCGAGCCTGCTTGAGAACTTTCACTGCTCTGGACAGAGCATCCGCGCTCATGCCCAGCTCCTCAGCGATGGCAGAGCCCGTACGCATGACGGCCTCTTCGCTCGTCTCCGTGGCGAACCAATACCAGACGAGGACGCGAAACTCCCGGTCGGTCAGGCCCGAGGCAGCCGAGGCGAGTTCCCGCCCCTTGCGGATGCCCACGTTGATGTGAGCTCCGTCGAACGCGTAGTTGGCGCGGTGTACCTCCTCGAACTCTCCTGTGTCCTGATCGACCAGGGCGAGGATCTTTCGCGCCTGCTCTGTCATGTGAGGGCCGTCCCTGCAAGTCGGTATGGGGTCGGCAAACGATCAGGCTCGGGGAAACGGATCACTTGCCAGGAAGAGCATTACCACATTGCTAAGCGATCCCGCTGCACAGTCGGATCGGCGTGCGATGTGCGCAGGGATCCAGAGTTTGCACATAGCTAACTGATCCGATTCTGGCATCGGATCAATCCGATCCTGGAGTCGGGTTGATCCGACTCCAGGATCGGGTAACCCGACTCCAGGATCGGGTATGCCGATCCTGGAGTCGGATCGACTGGAGCGTTTTCGCAGGTCAGAGGCCTCTTCGGGGTTACGCTCTCTTTATGCATGAAAGTGCCCAAGGTTCCGTTCTCTTGGGCAGTCCCTGCGGGCCGGCGCAAGCGCCGGTCCTCGGGCGTGTTGCCTACGGGCCATCACTGAGGCGCGGGTTGACGGGGGCTCAGCCGACATAGCAGCAACAAGGCGTGGCTGGTCGGGTCTGTGGCTGAGGTGACACACGCGCGCCTGTGCGGATGGCGCACCCACCGTCGTGGCGGGCTGGCTTGTGGCTGAGGAGGTGCACGCGGCTTTGGGCTGGGCCACTCGACAACAACCGGTACCTGGTGTGGGAGGACCCGGAGCCTTCCGCACTGGCGACACTTTCGGTCGGCTCTCTCTGCGGGTCAGTCCTGACCAGTCAGTGAGCTGCTGCGGACGTCGTGTCCGACTACTCACTCGGTCCATGTGCGGGGTGGATACTCGGCGCATGAGCACCCGTTACATCACCCTGGGGCTACTGGCTTCGGGACCGAGCCATGGCTACGACTTGAAGCGGCGCCACGATGAACGCTTCCCGCAGGCCAGGCCTCTGGCGTACGGGCAGGTCTACATGACCCTGCAGCGCCTGGTCCCGGACGGCCTCGTGGAGGTCGAGGGCACCCTGTCGGACGGTGGCCCGGAGCGGACGGCGTACCGCGTGACCGAGGAGGGCGTGCGCGAACTGGCCCGCTGGGCCGAAGAGGTCGTCGCGCCCGCTCCCTTTGTGACGAACGAGCTCTTCGCCAAGGTCGTCGTCGGACTCCTCACCGGCGGTGATGCTGACGCCTATCTGCTGGCCCAGCGCGCGGCCCACCTGCTGCGGGTACGGGAACTTATGACACTCAGGGAGACTTCGGCTTCGGATCTGACGACCGTGCTCTCGGCCGACTACGCCCTCAACCATCTCGACGCCGACCTTTGTTGGATGACCGCCACGGCGGCCCAGCTCACCCCTTTGGGCATGGAGGTCGGTGCGACATGACGAGCCGCGCCCCGAGCGGGGCCCGCTGCTTGCGGCCACCTGGCCGGCTGAAGGCGCAGGGCAGGTGGGAAAGAGCGACGGATCCTGCGCGTCAGGCGCCAACTCGCGAAGAGGACCGGGCTTGTGCGTAGCACAACGAAACCAGTCATCTTCAGTGGGTGACGGAAAACGTCAGTTACCGACCGTTCATATATAACTCACCTGTAGTACATGTGAGTTGAAACGATGGTCTGACGGGTGCAGGGACGCTTTCGCGCCACCCGAGAAACGAACGCGCGTTCCCGCCAAACGGCGTATGGCTAACATGATCGCCGTGCCGGGCGGATCTGACCAATCCGCTCTTATGCACAGCGACCAGTGACCGGGGGACACTGTCGACATGGGGGGATTTGTCATGCCGTGTGCCGACTGTTTTGCGCACGCCGACCTCACTTCGCGTGCTCCTTCGAGAGCTGGGCGTATCGGCTTCTGCCGTGGGGGCAGAGGCTACGACCATCATCTGGAGGGGAACACATGCGCAAGCACAGGAACCAGGTTCGCGCTGGTTTGATCGCTGCTGTCACCGCTGCGGCGCTGACTGGCACCGTGACTGTCGCGAGTGCGGATGACACTGCGCCGGTGAGCGAGGACGCGCACACCTTCAACCCGGCCGAGGAGGGGCTGTTCGAACTGCAGGCTCCCTCCGACACTGACGGCGGGATTCAGACCCGGAACTTCACCAGCAGTCTGTCGGGCTGGGCGCCGGGCTCGAACGAGTCGCGTCACTGGGCGGACAACGACTACACCGAGGTCCAGTTCACCGGCTGCACCATGGCCGGCGCCGCCGGGAAGTCCGTGGGGGTGAAGCTGTGGCAGGCCATACCCTTCGCCCAGGACAAGGACATGGGCACGAAGACGTTCACGAACTGCTTCAAGGGTTCGGGCTACACCTCGAAGGGCGAGTGGAACGCGCACTACAACGGCGGTGACAACCGGTACTTCACCATCGCCCACCTCAACGGGTCGCAGTACACCCGCGCCGTGGTCAGTGTGAAGAAGGTCTACGTGGACACCACCAAGGCCGACTGAGCGTCTACATCAGTGCCACGTCGTTGAGGCCGGGAGGCACCGCGCGGTGCCTCCCGGCCCGTCCCTGTTTGTGAGAACGGTGTCCTCAGTTGAACCTTCGAGCCCGTCTGCGTACCAGCCCAGCGGTGTGGACCGCGCCCGTCTGGGCCGGGATCGTCCTCTTCTACTTCTTTCACGCACTCCACCTGGAAGACCCGTACGAAGAGGTCATCGCCGGCCCGTTGTGGGCACCCCAGCAGGTTGAGCAGTCCCTCTTCTACTTCTACGCCTTCGCGTACGCCATCACCTGCGGGCTGGCGGTCTGGGAAGGCGGGCGACTCAAACGTGACGGTGTGTGGGGCCTGGCTCCGGGGCGCTCCCGGTACCGGGTCGCCGCCCACACCCTCGCTCCGGTGGTCGGGGCCGGCTGGCTCGTTCTCGTCCTGCCGGTCGTGATGCGTCTGGTCGAGACCCGGCTCATGCCCACACCGCAGGCACTCATGCCGCTGCTGATGGGCATGGGACTCGTGGTGGCGTGGGCGGTGCTCGGCTGCGCCCTGGGCCACCTGACTCCCCGGTTGATCTCCGCGCCGCTGTCCGCTGTCTTCGTGTACTACCTGATCACGAAGACCGGGCAGGTGGACCCCGTATGGCTGCGCCACGTGTCCGGTGCCTCCGACACCTCACTGGACTTCGGTGAGCAGTACCGGCCGTTGACGCTTCTCGTCCCGTTCCTGTTCACTGCGGCCGTGGCTGCGGCTGTGGCCGTATGGTGGCTGCCTGCTTCACGCGCCGCACGGCGGGGGGCCGGTGCCGGGGCGGCTGTCGCAGCGGTAGTGGTCATGGTTCTCTGCGCCAACACTGCCTCGGGGTGGGGCTACGGGGACGGTCCGGTGAGTGCCGGCCACGCTGCCGCCCGGTGCGCAGGTGCTGCGCCACGGGTGTGCATCGCCGAGGCCGGCGGTGCCGAGGACCGCTTGCATCAGGTACGGAGCGAAATCGTCCGTTCCCTCGGGACGCTCCGTCAGGCCGGAGTGCAGGTGACGGTGCCGAAGACGGTTTCCGACAGCCTGCTCACCGGTCGCCACAAGAAGCCGTCGACTCGGTCGGCGTGGTGGTTGCCGCTGTCGCAGCAGGCGGGGAAGAACGGCCCCGGCATGGTCGGGGTGCGCTACGGGGTTCTCCTCACCGCTGTGGAGTTCCCCTGCGCATTTCCTTCGTCCATCCAGCCCGGTCAGTCGGTGGACTGGATCGTCAATCACGACGCCGCGATGCTGTGGGCTGCCACGCTCATCGATGCGGAGGAACCGTATCTGGGCTGGCGTCGTGGTGAGTACGGCGGCTCGTTCCAGAACCCCCGCGACGTGCTGGCGAAGGTCCGGGAGCGAGCCGACAACGCGGCCCGGCTCGCGCCGGAGCAGCAGAGCGTGTGGTTCCAGGAGGAACAGCAGAAGGCCTGCAGCCTCGTGCAGGAGGCCACCGCGTGACACTCTGGTTCAAGGCCCGCCGGGTCCAGGCCGCCCTTGGCCCGGCGCTGGTCGCGTTCGCGGTGCTGGTCGTGGTGGCGCACGACCAGTACGTTCAGCTGCCGAGCCTCCTCACCGCCCGCGGCAACCGCGTTTTCCTCATGCAGTTGGTGCCGCTGGTCGTCACCTCCGCGCTCGCCTACAGCCTCGCCCAGGCAGTCGCCGAGATCGAGGCCGTAGCCCAGCGCAAGGTACGCCGCCTGGACGCTGCGCTGATCACGGCCGTCGTGGTGGCGGCCCTCGCGGCCGGCCTTCTCACCGGGGGAATCAGCGGATCGCCGGAGGCGTCCATGGCGGGCCGGAACGTCCTGTTCCTCACCGGTCTCATGCTGGTCGCCCGCACCTGCAACGAGCAGGCCGCCACTGCCGTGCCGGTGGGCTGGGTGCTCGCCGTGATGTTCATCGGATACCGCGACTTCAACCGGCCCTGGCCGTGGGCCGTCACCCTCCACCCCACGGACTACCTCCCCACATACGGGTTCTGCCTGCTCGTGTTCGCCGCCGGACTCATCGCCCACGTCCGCTTCCGCCACCTCTGAAAGGGTTCGTCATGTCCATCAGTTTCGAGTCCTGCTCCTTCGGCTACGGACGCGCCGGCACGCCGATCCTCACCGACCTGACCTATGCCGTCCCCATGGGCTTCACCGTCCTCCTCGGCCCCAACGGGGCCGGAAAGTCCACCCTTCTCAAACTCGCCAGCGGCTTGCACCAGCCCCACTCGGGGACCGTGCGCATGGGCGACCTGACCTCACGCGAGTCCGCCTACCTCAAGCAGGTGGCCTGGATGCCGCAGACCATCATCCCGATGACCGGTCTGACCGCACGCGAGCAGGTCGCCTACACGGGCTGGCTGAAGGGCATGAAGAAGCCCGAAGCCTGGGACGCCGCACTCGCCGCCCTGGACCGGGTCAACATGGCCGACCGAGCCGACGTCAAGACCAAGAAACTCTCCGGCGGCCAGCTCCGCCGCGTCGGCGTCGCCTCCGCCCTGGTTCACGGCGCCCGCGTCCTCCTCCTGGACGAACCGACCGCCGGCATGGACCCCACCCAGCGCCGCGTCTTCCGCGACCTGATCACCGGCCTCGCCACAGACGAGGTGCGCGTACTCATGTCCACGCACGACGTCGCCGACCTCGCGGAGGAAGCCGATCAGGTCACCGTTCTGCAGCAGGGACGCATCACCTTCACCGGTGCCACGCAGGCCTTCCTCGCCCACGCCTCCCAAGACACACCCGCAGCACGCCGCGCCGAAGCCGCCTACACCACCGTCTCCGCCCTCGCCCCAGCTCAGGAGTCCTGGTAGACGTGCGAACGATAGTCGCCGACCGCCTGTCGAGCGGTCCCGTCGCCGCAATCCTGGCCCTGGCCGGAGTTGCCGCCGGCGTCCTGGTCGGCCACGGCGGCCTCGACACGGTGGTCGGCTGCGGAATGCCCAGCGACAGCCACCCCTCCCGGACGGCGGCGGACTGGATCACCAACGCCGATCACGTCGTCGTGGCCACACCGACAGCCGAACAGGACACCAACCGGCGCAACTTCGCCAAGGGCGCCATCCAGTACCAGACCGACCGAGCGGTGACGTTCCGCACGGACAAGCTCCTCTGGTCTTCCCCACGCCCTCGCCAGCAGATCGGGAAGGACTTCGACATGGTGAGTGCCGGCTGGAACGTCTACCGCTACAACGGCAAGCGCACCAAGAGAACGACCGCGGCAGCTCCCCGCCTGGAACCCGGCCACACCTACCTCCTCGCCCTTCGATGGACCTCCGGCCAGTGGGCAGTACTGGGAGAAGGCGCCGCCGTTGCCTTCGACCACCACACCGTCGGACAAGGAGAATGGTGCGGACGCGCCCTGAGCAAGGATGACGTTGCCCGCGGTGAGCGCTTCTCCCGCAAAGACGATCACAGCCTCGAGAAAGCGGTACACGGTCAGGACGAACAGGCCGTCATCCGAGAACTCGAACGGGCCAACACCGAATCGCGGGCGAGAGAACGCTGATGGGCGGGGACGGCGACGTCCCCAAGGCACACGGGCCCCCAGCTGCCCCCGGCAGTCTGAGTTCTGCGGCATCTGAGGGACCAGCTGGGGCAGGTGGCTCGGGCGGACGCGGCGGCTTCCTGGGCGTCCGCGCCGCTACGACGCCCAATTCCACCGGCCCCGTCCAGGCAGTTCATGCCATTCCCGACTCCCTCGGTCACTCGTCGAGGATTTCCGTAGCGAATTCACGGATGACGCTTTGAGACCCGAAGGGCCCGAGAAGCCGTGGGACCCGCCGAAGGTGTACTGGCTAGCCCGCTCGCCGAAGATCACGGGGCGGCCATATTGGCCGATCTGAGTGCTGTTGCTGTTCAGGACTCCGCATCCTTCACTGCTCATACCATGACCATATGAGTGATGATGTGATCGAGGCCTGGGATCGTATTGAGTCCTGGCTGAGACTCCACCCGCCCGTTTTCCCAGCGCCTCCCGGCGCCTCCGTCGAGCTGATTGCCGAGGTGGAGGCCGATCTCGGGTTCCGCCTCCCCGGCGATCTGCGCACGCTGTGGCTGCGGTGCGGCGGGCCTGTCGGGCCATTGATACCCGAAGGCGAGGTGCTGCTCGGAGTGCGCCAGGCCTTAGACGCTTACGACCTGCTGAATCACCCGGGTGTCTGGGAGACGACATGGGTCCCGTTCACGGCCGACGAACCCGACGACCCGTTCACCGGGACGTTCATCGACGCCGCGACGGGGTTGACCGGGTCATGGGACAGACAGGACTACTCGCACCTCTACGAGGAGGGCAGTACCTTGACCGACTACCTCACCGAGGTGGCTGACGAACTTCGGATCATCCACTGACGGTGGCAAGACACCCCGCCCGTTGAGCAGTCGATCCTGCAACGGGCGGGGTGTCTGCTATCCGGTCTCCGAACGCGGTCGTGTCAGCGGCGAGGCGGGCTGAGCTTCACCGCAGACTGGCTTCGATCAGGGAAGCCGTTGGCCCAGTCGTCGCAGATAACCTTCTCCGCGGACCAGTTGCATCCGGCGGCGTTCAGGCCCGTCCAGATGTAGTAGCCGTCGGCGTCCAGCAGTCGATTCGCCGAAGAGAACTGACTGAACAGGCGCATTGCCCCCGAATTGACCTCCAGCGACATCGACGACCGGCCGCACTTGACCTTCGACCAGTCGGGTTCCGGGTAATTGCCGTCGTCACGCAAGTGAAGCGTGCCGTCAGGGCTGAGGCCCTCGTAGGTCAGTACACACTCCTCACCGTTACTGACCAGGTACGGGTTGGCGTTGCCGTCCGGCGTCTTGGGCATACCACCGGACTCGTAGGTGGAGTTGAAGGTGTACTCGTCGCACGAAGGCTTGTCCTTCGGCTCGGGCTTGCTGGGCTTGGGCGTCAGCAGGTAGTCGAACAACGCGGTCTTGTCGTGCGCGACCCAGCCCGTCGGACCGGAACGGCCGCAGACCACCGCGCGGTTTTCCCTGTTGTGACGGTCGAAGCGGTTGCGCTGCGGCTGTCCCTTCTTGGTCATCGGCAGGTAGTGCAGCGGATGACTGGAGTCATGGCCTTCATGCCCCGGCAGCTTGTTCGCCATCAACGTGGCATGCACGGCCGCGGCCGGATACGTGGCCGGATCGATGACCCAGCCGGGGTTGAAGGCGGGAAAGACGCATCCCGGCGGCATGTTGTTGATCATCGCCGCGTCGCAGCGTGCCGAGAACGTCCCGTTCTCGAATTTGACGGCCTGTTTCCTGACGCCATCGAGGCTGGTATCGATCTCCATGTAGAAGTTGATCGGGAAGGAGCGCTGCCGGTCGCGGTCATGTGAACCCGCGTTGTCGAGGTCGTCGAGGGAGGTGTCCCATGTCATTACCGCGGTGCCGGTCTGCTGGTGCGGGTCGGTGGCGTACGAGCCGTTCCAGGTCATAGGCCCGTCCCAGTCGTGTTCGGGTGCGCTGGCGCACCCGAAGTCACAGGAGGGGTCGAACTTGACCTTGATGCTGCCCTTGACCGGAGGTTCAGAGGGCAACAGCGGCTGCGGGGTCCACCTTGTCCAGAACCTGATGTCCTTGGACTTGGCGTCGGTCAGTACCTGTGCCTCGATATTGAAGACAGCCACGCCCTTGAGCTGGGGCGGCTTGTTGTTCGATATCTCGAAGGCACGGTAGACGTACTGGTAGCCCAGGCAGGCTTGGGTGCGGGTGAAGCTGCCGTCTGCCGACAGGCCCGTCCTTGAGCAATACGGGACGATCGGCGCGGGCGTCACCTCGGCCCGAGCACCGTCGCTGGGCGCGTTGCCGGGCTCGGGTGCCTTGGAGCCAGGCTTGCGAACTTCCCGTAGCTTGACCGTCGAGCAGATCCGAGTTGTGCCGGACTCCTCGCACTGCTCCTTCGCGTTGCCACCAGCGACCCTTCCAGCAGCGGTCTTGCCGCCGGCGGCACGGGCGATGTCCAGGACGGTGCCCTCGGGGCTCCAGTCGGGGATGCTCTGATATTCCTCCACCTGCCGCCAGGTGCCGTCGCTCTTCTTCGGCTTGGGCAGGGCGATGTCGATGACATGGTTCGTCCGGCGTGGGTCGGTGCCCGCCCTGAATCCGAAGGCACGGACTGCACCAACGTTGTCGGCACGGTCGACGGTGGCCGCCTCGACGTAGTGAGAGCCCGTGGAGGCAGGAGTGACCTCGAACGATGCGCTGCTGGTGCTGTCGGTCGGGGTCGACTGCCAGGTTTCCGCACGCAGGGCGGGAGACCGCAGTGCGTTCTCGGAGTCGTCCAGCGCGTCGTCGGAGAGGTCGGCGATACCGTCCACCCGGTAGCGGACCTCGCGAGCACCGTCATCGCCCGTTTGGACGTCGAACTGACCCGGGGTGCCCGCTCCGCCACCCCACTGCCCTTCGGGATAGGTGGTCGAGGACATGGCTGGTGCGCCCGGCGCTGTGGTGTCCACGACGAACTGACGCCATGGTGACCAGTTCAGGTTGTAGTGGCTGCCGTCGTAGGAGTTGGTGCGGAACTTGTATGTCTTGCCATCGACCAGCTGCCCAGCGGGCGCCTTCACAGAAGCCCACGCATCGGGGGCGACGTAGTCGGAGACGATCAGCCCCTCCCCGGCGGGGGTGGTGATGGGCCTGTTCGTAGCGGCGTCGTAGACCTGGAAGGTGCCGTTGATCTGATCGCCGTCGGCGTCAGTGAACTTGTCCCGCAGGGTAGGCGTCGTGGTGTTGACCGCCCATACACCCGCGTAAGACTTGAAGGGCGCGCCGGCCTGCTGCGCGGTGCCGTCACCCGGTCGGAAGTTGTAGGTGACCGTGAGCCTCGGCTGGTTGGCCGCGTTGTTGGCCGAGTTGACGCGCTTCCACTCATGGAGGTCGGACTCGCTGGAGGCACGAAGCCCCATACCGGCATGGCCCCACTGCTTGCCCGCCCAGTACTGGGCCAGCGTGGTCACATCGGCGGTGATCCACCCGTCGGTGGCCGTGCAGCCCGGGTTGCCGCGCGTCGCGGTGGAGGTCGCGTACTTCGCGTCCATGACGGGCTGGTTCGTCCACCGGCTCGAGGTGCTGGCATTGCTCGCCGTCCACACCTCCCACGGCTGGGCGGCGCAGTCGGTGTTGCCCGAGTGGAAGTTCCACAGGGACAGGGTCGCCTTGGACACCAGTGCGTCCGCGATCGGTGCCGTGTTCCAGGTGATGAAGGAACGGGCCGTGCGGTAGGTGCCGTCGCCGTTCTTGGTGCCGGGGTTGCCGAGGTCGAGCTCGGTGTCGCCGGACCAGTCGACCGTCTCGCCGCGCTGGACGTAGGTGTCGAACAGGTTCCCCAGGGCCGAGGTCGACGGGTCGACCGTCACCGGGTACTGGGTTTGCGGGTCGGCGAGGAAGCCGGCATCGGGGGTGACCACGAGGTCCACGGCGCCGGGGCCCTTGTTGACGACCTTCATTCCGACGCGGGCCCGGTTCTCGTGCTTCCCGGACCGCTGGTCGACGGAGGCGTCCCACATGACGGGGGCGGGCATCGTCGCCCGGGTCTCGCCCGTCTTGGCGTCGGTGAAGGAGACCGACCCGTCCTCGTTGGCCTTCGCGATCAGGCCCTTCGCCTTGACCGGCAGCGTGTACGAGTAGGCGTCGGCGCTCGGCTTCTGCGCGATCTCGACGTACTGCTCGAAGCCGGTACGGGTCGCCTCGACGATCACATCCGCGCCGGGCACGGCATCGCTGTACCGGGCGGTCGTGCCGTCGAGCTCCGGCTTCGGCAGGCCGCCCTTCCACTGCAGGGTCACCGCCTGCTCTCCGCTGCCGAGCGTGACCAGGTCCTTCGGAGCAGCCTTCTGTGCGGCGCTCAGCGAAGCCGGGGCCTTGCCGGTCTTCCCGACCAGGCGCAGCCCCTCGGGATGGTTCTTCGCCCGTACCGCGCCGTCCGCGCCCGCGGTCAGGGTGACGTCGACCTTGTGCCACTTCCCGTCACGCCACACCCGCTCGGGGCCGGTCGTGAGTTCGGTGGTCAGCGTGCCGTCGGGGTTGGCGACGGTGTAGGTGGTGGCCGTCGTCTCGTCAGCGACCACCACCTCCTTCCCGGTCTTCTTCGCCTGGGTGATCGCCCATGCCTTCGAGCCCTTCGCGTGCGCGGCTGCCCACGCGATGTCCGACTTGAGGATCTCGTCCTTCGACGGCTGGATGCTCCTGCGAGCGTCGGGCTCCGCAGCGGGTGCCGCGCCGGCAGGCAGCGAGGCCCCGGCCACGAGCGCGGTCTCGGCGACCAGGAGCAGCGCGACCCCGGTCGCGAAGCGTGCCCTGCGCCGTGGCGCTTGTTGTCTGTATGGAGACACGAAAGCGCATGTCCTTCCCTGTAGGAAAATGCGACGCGTGTACGAATGACGTCACGAGCGCAGGACATTAGGCACAAGTGAGGCCTGCGGAAAGGCAGTTATCGGCCCCGGCTGACCGGCCTCCAGCCGGGTGGCGGGCTGAGCCGGGACTTCGCCCTGAAACGCGATAGTGATCACACCGGCTGTCTCGTGCAGTGGACGGAGTGTCGGCCGCCGGCCTTCGCGTCGGAGCTGCGCGGCACCTCATCACCGCGACACGTACCGCGGCCCAAACTGGTGCGGGCTAGCTGTTCTGTCCCGGGAGGTTGTGGACGGGTGAGCCAGATCTCGGCTGAGGGATCTTGAACAGGTGAGGGCCTTCCGGTTCGGTGTGGATTGTGACG
>NZ_JBIWEF010000023.1:0-40764 GCF_044762405.1 Streptomyces sp. NPDC097107
TTGATGCCGTCGATCAGGGAGTGGCGGCAGCCGTACTTGTTGTCGAACTTCGACTTGGTGACCGCGTCGTTGACGTTGATCGCCGGGAACAGGAGCGTGCCGTCGCGGTGCATCTCGTACAGGCGGTGGACACCGGTCGTCGTCTCCTCGGTCACGCCGCGGATCTCGGACGCCATCGAGGTCCAGTCGAGGGGGCTGCGCTCCAGCAGGGCGCGTACGACGGCGAGTTCCTCGTTGTCGGCGGCCGGGAGTTCACCCGTCTTGCGGTACTCGACGCCCTTGTGGACGAGGAGGGTGGCGTCACCGCCGTCGTCCAGGATCATGTTGGGGCCGTCGGCCCCGGGCCAGGTCAGGGCCTGCTCGGTGCACCACCAGTACTCCTCCAGGGTCTCGCCCTTCCAGGCGAAGACCGGTATGCCCGCGGCGGCGATGGCGGCGGCCGCGTGGTCCTGGGTGGAGTAGATGTTGCAGGAGACCCAGCGGACCTCGGCGCCCAGGGCAGTCAGCGTCTCGATGAGTACGGCGGTCTGCACGGTCATGTGCAGGGAACCGGTGATGCGGGCGCCGGCGAGCGGCTGGGCCTCGGCGTACGCCCTGCGGATCGCCATCAGACCCGGCATCTCGTGCTCGGCGAGGGTGATCTCCTTGCGGCCGAACTCCGCGAGCGAGAGATCGGCGATTTTGAAGTCCGTGATATCAGCGGACACTGAGGCTCCTTGACGTCTGAAGGTTGCGATGGATGTCGAGTGCGGCGGTGGACCGGTTGAGTGTGATGTAGTGCAGCCCCGGGGCTCCCTCCGAGAGCAGCCGCTCGGCCATGGCGGTGGCGTGGTCGACACCGATACGGTGTCCGGCGGCGGGATTGCCACGCGCCTGCTCCAGACGATGCGCCAGGTCCTCGGGGAAGGCGACACCGGAGAGTTCTGCGAAACGGTGTATCTGGCGGGCATCCGTTGCGGGCATGATCTCCGGGATGATCGGGATGCCGCACCCCGCGGCCGCGACGCGGTCGCGCAGCCGTAGGTAGTCCTCCACATGAAAGAACATCTGGGTGATGGCGTAATCGGCGCCGGCCCTGCACTTGTCTATGAAGTGCCGGATGTCGGACTCCCAGTCGGACGAGCGCGGATGCCGCTCCGGAAAGGCCGCCACACCGATGGTGAAGTCACCCAGCGAGCGGACCAGTTCCACCAGCTCGCCGGCGTACGTGAACCCCTTGGGATGCGCAGTCCACGGGCCGCCCGGGGCGCCGGGCGGATCCCCGCGCAGTGCGAGCACGTCACGGATGCCGGCGTCCGCGTACTGACCGATAATGTGGCGCAGTTCGGCGACCGAGTGGCCGACGGCGGTGAGGTGGGCGACCGGTCTGAGGGTGGTCTCCGCCGCGATGCGCCGGGTGACGGCGACCGTGCGGTCCCGGGATGAACCACCGGCTCCGTACGTGACGGAGACGAAGTCGGGGCGCAGCGCCTCCACCCGTCGGATCACCTCCCAGAGCACGCGCGCGCCCTGCTCGGTCTTCGGGGGGAAGAACTCGAACGAGAAGGTTGTCATGCCCGCCCTCCCGCGTTGAAGTAGCCGGCCTCGGGATGGTGCGTGATGGCGGCGTCCGTCGACTGCTCGGGGTGGAGCTGGAACTCCTCGGAGAGCTGGACGCCGATGCGTTCCGGCGTAGCAGGTCGGCGATCTTGGCGCGGTCCTCCCTGTCCGGACAGGCCGGGTAGCCGAGCGAGTAGCGGCAGCCTTGGTACTCGGTGCGGAGCATGCCGTTGAGCGACTCGGGGTCCTCCCCGGCGAAACCGAGCTCGGAGCGGACGCGGGCGTGCCAATACTCGGCGAGGGCCTCGGCGAGCTGGACGGACAGGCCGTGCAGTTCGAGGTAGTCGCGGTAGGCGTTGGCCTGGAACATCCGGGCCGTCTCCTCGCCGATCCGGGAGCCGACGGTGACGATCTGGAAGCCGACCACGTCGGTCTCGCCGGACTCCTCGGGGCGGAAAAAGTCGGCCAGGCACAGGCGCCGGCCGCGCCGCTGGCGCGGGAACGTGAACCGGGTGCGCTCGTTGCCGGCCTCGTCGAGGACGATCAGGTCGTCGTCCTTGGAGACGCAGGGGAAGTAGCCGTAGACGACGGCCGCTTCCAGCAGGTTCTCCGTCTGGAGCCGGTCCAGCAGCCCGCGCAGTCGCGGCCGGCCCTCCGTCTCGACCAGTTCCTTGGTCCGCCGGACCCGTCGCGCAGTTCAGGCCGATCATGTCGATACCCAGCGGCTCCAGCGCCGTCAGCGCCGCGCCGATCTCCGAGCCCAGCAGCATCGTCCCGGTCGTCTCCACCGTCACCGAGCAGATCACCGGCACGTCCAGCCCCAGGGCGTCCAGCGCGCGCCGGGCACCCAGCACCGACGCCTTGGTCTGCAGCAGGTCCTGCGCCGTCTCCACCAGCAGCGCGTCCGCGCCGCCGGCGACCAGACCCTCCGCGTTGCGCTGATACGCGTCGCGCAGGACACCGTACGGGGCATGACCCAGGGTGGGCAGCTTCGTGCCCGGACCCATGGAGCCCAGCACCCACCGCTGCCGGCCGTCCCGCGCGAAGAACGCGTCGGCCACCTCACGGGCCACCCGCGCACCGGCCTCCGACAGCTCGTGCACACGCTCGGGAATGTCGTACTCACCGAGCGCCGAGTGGTTCGCACCGAAGGTGTTCGTCTCGACGCAGTCCACGCCGGCCGCGAAGTACTCCTCGTGCACCGAACGCACGATGTCGGGCCGCGTCAGGTTCAACACCTCGTTGCAGCCCTCCAGCTGCTGGAAGTCGTCCAGCGAGGGGTTCTGCGCCTGCAGCATGGTGCCCATCGCACCGTCGGCCACCACCACACGGGTGGCGAGTGCCTCGCGGAGGGCGTCGATCCGCTGCCTCTGCCCGCCGCTCATGATGCGCTCACCAACAGGGGCTCGAGATCGCCGGCCGCCGCCCGGCCGTAGACGCGGTCGACGCGGGAGAGGAGGTCGGCCGGCACTATTTTGTACTCCTGGGTGCCCACCGTTTCCAGTACCGCGGTGGCGAACACGCAGCCGAGCTGGGCCGCTCGCCGGTACGGCAGTTCACCCGCGATGCCCGCGAGGAAGCCGGCCCGGAAGGCGTCGCCCACCCCGGTCGGATCGGCGACCGCCTCCGACGGCACCGCCGGGACGTCCACCGGGGCGGCGTGGCCGGAGAGCAGAGAGACCCCGTCCGCTCCTCGGGTGACGATCCAGGTGCCCACCCGCCGCAGTACCTCGGCCTCGCTCCAGCCGGTGCGCTCCCGAAGCAGCGCGGCCTCGTACTCGTTGGTGAACAGCCAGCGGGCCCCGTCGACCAGGCGTCTGGTCTGCTCGGTGTCGAGGCGGGCGAGCTGCTGCGAGGGATCGGCGGCCACGTCGAGGCCGAGGTCGTGTGCCGTGCTCGTGTGTCTGAGCATGGCCCGGGGATCGTCGGCGCCGACCAGGACGAGGTCCAGGCCGCCGACCGAGCGGCCGACCGCGCCGAGGTCGATGCGGCGGGCCTCGGTCATGGCGCCCGCGTAGAAGGTGGCGATCTGGTTCTGGTCGGCGTCGGTCGTGCACACGAAGCGCGCCGTGTGCAGCGTCTCGCTGATCCGCACGGCCGATGTGTCCACGCCGGCCGCCCGCAGACTGTCGCCGTACTCGGCGAAATCGGCACCCGCCGCGCCGACCAGTACGGGGCGCAGCCCGAGCCTGCCGAGGCCGAAAGCGATGTTGGCCCCCACTCCGCCGCGCCGGATGTCGAGCCGGTCGGCGAGGAAGGACAGGGACACACGGTCGAGCTGTCCTGAGATCAGCTGGTCGGTGAAGCGGCCCGGGAAGACCATGAGATGGTCGGTCGCGATCGAGCCGGTCACGGCGATACGCACGGCGTTTCTCCCTGAGAGGTCGGATGCCCGAGGTCGGGCCGGCGTGGGGCGGATCAGTTCGGGGGCTGCCACGTCGGACGTGGCACAGAGAGCCAGGCGCCTGCGGCGCGGTGCGGCCCCTGGCGCAGCGCCCATCCGGCTCCCGGCCGCTGGAGCGCGGTGCGCAGCGCACCTTCGTCCCGGGCCGCCAGGGAGAGGAGGACCGCGGTGAGGGCGGCGAGCTCCTCCGGCCCGGGGTTGCCGCGCAGGACTCGGACGGCGGCGCTCATTGCGGCTGGTTTCCGTGCTTGCGGCTCGGTAGCGGAGCGTGCTTGGCCCTGAGGGCCTTGAGCGCGTCGACAAGCCGGGCGCGGGTGTCCGCGGGGTCGATGACATCGTCGACCAGGCCGCGCTCCGCCGCGTAGTACGGGTGCATCAGCTCCCGCCGGTACTCGGCGATCCGTTCGGCGCGGGTCCGGGCCGGGTCGTCGGACGCGGCGATCTCACGGCGGAACACCACGCCCGCCGCGCCTTCGGCGCCCATGACGGCGATCTCGTTGGCCGGCCAGGCCAGGGCGAGGTCGGCGCCGATGGAGCGGGAGTCCATCACGATGTAGGCGCCACCGTACGCCTTGCGGAGCACGACGGAGACCCGGGGCACTGTGGCGTTGCAGTATGCGTACAGCAGCTTGGCCCCGTGTCGGATGACACCGTCGTGTTCCTGGTCGACGCCCGGCAGGAACCCCGGTACGTCCACGAGGGTCACCAGCGGAATGTTGAAGGCGTCGCACATCTGGACGAACCGTGCGGCCTTCTCGGACGAGTGGATGTCGAGCACCCCGGCCAGGCTCGACGGCTGGTTGGCGACGACACCGACCACGGCACCGCCGAGCCGTGCCAGGGCGCAGACCACGTTCGTGGCCCAGCGCTCGTGGACCTCGACGTACTCGCCGTCGTCGGCGATCTCCTCGACCACGCGGCGTATGTCGTACGACTGGTTCGGGTCGGCCGGTACGAGGTCGAGCAGTGCCTCGCACCGACGGTCCGCGGGGTCGTCCGTCCGTGCCGGCGGTGCGAGCTCCCGGTTGTTCGACGGCAGGAGGGACAGCAGGTAGCGCACCTCGGCGAGACAGCTCACCTCGTCGTCGTGGACGAACGAGGCCACACCGGAGGTGGCGGCGTGCACCTCGGCACCGCCCAGCCCGTCGTGGGTGATCTGCTCGCCGGTCACGGCCTGCACCACGTCCGGTCCGGTGATGAACATCTGGGAGGTGCCCCGGACCATGAAGACGAAGTCGGTCAGGGCGGGCGAGTAGGCGGCGCCCCCCGCGCACGGCCCCAGGATGACGCTGATCTGGGGAATCACCCCGGAGTTGCGGACATTGCGCTGGAAGATGCCGCCGTACCCGGCGAGGGCGGTGACGCCTTCCTGGATCCGCGCGCCAGCCCCGTCGCACAGCCCCACCAGCGGTGCGCCCGCGGCCTCGGCCAGGTCCATGATCTTGTGGATCTTCTGAGCGTGTGCCTCGCCCAGCGCGCCGCCGAACACACGGAAGTCATGGGCGTACGCGAAGACCCTGCGCCCGTCCACCAGACCCCAGCCGGTGATCACGCCGTCGGTGTGCGGACGCCTCGCCTCCAGACCGAAGCCGCTCGCCCGATGCCGACGCCATGGCTCGATCTCTGTGAACGTCTCCTTGTCGAAAAGGAGTTGAAGACGTTCGTGCGCCGTGAGCTTGCCCTTGGCGTGCTGCGCCGCTGTCGCCTCGGGGCTCGGTCCGTGACGGATCCGCTCCCGGAGCCCGGCCAGTTCCGCGGTGCGCTCCCGCAGCGTGGGCGCGCGGGTCGTCTGGGGGACGGGCGCGGAGCGCTGTCCCGGTACGGCGGAGGGGGCCGGTACGGCGGTGAAGGAGTGCAGGGGATGCGCCGAGTTCCTCTCCTCGACGATACTCATGGGCTGTCCTTTCGGCGGTGGGGTGGACGTGAGGGGAGGTACGTCCTACAGCCCGGCCGCGGCGCGCAGCGCCTCCACGCGGTCCGTCGTCTCCCAGGTGAAGCCGGGGAGTTCTCGGCCGAAGTGGCCGTATGCGGCGGTCTGGGCGTAGATCGGGCGGAGCAGGTCGAGGTCGCGGACGATCGCGGCGGGACGCAGGTCGAAGACCTCCGTGATGGCGCGCTCGATCAGGTGCTGGGCGACGGTGGCGGTGCCGAAGGTCTCGACGAACAGACCGACGGGCTCGGCCTTGCCGATGGCGTAGGCGACCTGTACCTCGCAGCGACGGGCGAGGCCGGCGGCGACGACGTTCTTGGCGACCCAGCGCATGGCGTATGCCGCGGAGCGGTCCACCTTGGAGGGGTCCTTGCCGGAGAAGGCGCCGCCGCCGTGCCGGGCCATGCCGCCGTAGGTGTCGATGATGATCTTCCGGCCGGTCAGACCCGCGTCTCCCATGGGTCCGCCGATCTCGAAGCGGCCGGTCGGATTGACCAGGAGCCGGTACCCGTCCGTCTCCAGGTTGACGCCGTTCTCGGCGAGTTCCTTGAGTGTGTACTCGACGACGTGCTCGTGGATGTCCGGTGTCAGCAGGGATTCGAGGTCGATGTCGCTCGCGTGCTGCGAGGAGACGACGACCGTGTCGAGGCGGACGGGTCTGCTGCCCTGGTACTCGATGGTGACCTGCGTCTTGCCGTCGGGACGCAGATAGGGCACGTCGCCGCTTTTGCGTACCTCGGTCAGACGGCGGGACAGCCGGTGGGCGAGGCTGATGGGCAGGGGCATCAACTCGGGCGTCTCGTCGGTGGCGTAGCCGAACATCAGGCCCTGGTCGCCCGCGCCCTGCCGGCTCAGCTCGTCTTCGCGAGCCTGCGGGCCGGATCCCACGGCGCGTGCCTCGTACGCCGTGTCGACGCCCTGCGCGATGTCGGGCGACTGGGCGCCGATCGAGATCGAGACGCCGCAGGAGGCGCCGTCGAAACCCTTGGCGGAGGAGTCGTAGCCGATGTCGAGCACCGCGTCCCGCACCAGGGTCGGGATGTCGGCGTACGCGCTCGTCGTGACCTCCCCGGCCACGTGCACCTGGCCCGTGGTGATCAGGGTTTCCACCGCGACGCGCGCCGTGGGGTCCTGTGCCAGGAGTGCGTCGAGGACGGTGTCGCTGATCCGGTCGGCGATCTTGTCCGGATGGCCCTCGGTCACGGACTCCGAGGTGAAGAGCCGAGAAGACATGCGGTTCTCCCATTCGGGGCGGAGGTTGGTTCCCATCGCACCGATGGTCGAGAGGCTCACGGAAGCGGGGCAACGGACGGCGGGCCCGGTGGCCCGAAAGGAGTACGGCGCCCCCACCACCTTCGGCGTAACCGCTGGTCAGAGCGGTCCGGGCGGGGAATCGAGGACCTAACTTCGACAGCGCACACGTTCCTGTGGAAGGTTTCGTACACACAGAATAAGCAGGACGGCTAGTACGTGCTGTGTGTTCAGTGTATTCTGAACACGCCAAAGGAGGTGAAGGTCGATGTCGGTAACCGCGGTCACTTCGGAGGAGCTGGAGTTCGTCGAGGCGGTCGCTCTGCAACTGGAGCAGCAGGGGCTGATCCGCATGTCCGGCCGGGCCATCGGCTGGCTGCTGATCTGCGATCCGGCCGAGCAGACGCTCGGACAGATCGCCGCGGCACTCTCCGTCAGCGTCGGCTCGATCAGTACGGCGCTGCGGCATCTGGTGCCCAGCGAGTTGGTCGAGCGCTTCCGCAGACCGGGCGAGCGGGGCGACCGGTATCGCATCAACCCTCACGCCTGGATCGAGCACGCCATGACCCAGGCCTCGCGATACGGCGAGTTCAAGCGGGTCACCGCGCGCGGGCTGAAACTGCTGGCGGACCAACCGCCGGTACGCAGTCGGCGCCTACAGGAGATGTACGACTTCTACGAGTGGCTGGAACGCGAGATGCCCCTCGTCTGGAGTCGCTGGGAGCAAGAGAAGAAGGAGCGGATGCAGCATGACCCCTGTGGCGCTGGCCGAGGGACTCAGTAAGTCCTACGGGAAGCACAAAGCCCTGGACGGTCTGTCACTGAGCATCAACCAGGGGGAAGTGTTCGGTTATCTCGGCCCCAACGGTGCGGGCAAGACCACGACCATCCGGCTGCTGCTCGATCTCATCCGACCCTCCTCGGGCCGGATCGAACTCTTCGGCAAGAACCCTCGAGAGGGCGGCGGCGAGCTGCGCCGGCGCGTCGGATACCTGCCGGGCGAACTCCCGCTCGCGGGACGCGGCAGCGGCCTGGAACTCCTGGGATTCCTGGCCAGGGTCCGCGGCGGAGTGAACAAGGCCACGATTCTGTCGCTCGCCGAGCGACTGAACGTGGACCTCAAGCGCCCGGTGCACAACCTCTCCAAGGGCAACAAGCAGAAGGTCGGCATCATCCAGGCCTTCATGCACAACCCCGAGCTGCTGATCCTCGACGAGCCGACGACCGGTCTGGATCCACTGGTGCAGCAGGAGTTCCTGGCCATGGTCCGCGAGGCGAAGCAGAACGGGCAGACCGTCCTGATGTCCTCGCACATCCTGTCCGAGGTCCAGCACGTCGGGGACCGCGTGGCCATCATCCGCGGCGGACGGCTCATCTCCGTCTCGGACGTCGACAGCCTGCTCGAACAGGCCCAGCGCCGGGTGGAGATTCGCTTCGCCGACCCCGTGGACCCGCGTCGCTTCTCCGTCCTGCCCGGTGTGCGCGACGTCGACGTTCGGGCCAACACGCTCAGTTGCACACTCGACGGCGCGGCCGACGCGCTCGTCAAGACGGCTGCTCAGCACACCGTGGTCAGCCTGGTGTGCGAGGAGCCCGATCTCGAAGAAATCTTCCTGCACGCCTACGCGCAGGACCCCAAGGAGGAGATGCACGGTGTCCGCTGAACCACTCGCCGTCTTCGGAAAGGCACTGCGCGACCAGCGCCGCGGCCTGACCTTCTGGGCGGCCGGACTGGCTCTGGTCACCCTGATGTACACCTCGAGCTTCGACCCCGACAAGGTCACCGAGGACCCCAGCGGCTTCCAGAAGGCCTTGTCCTTCGACGACCTGGCGACCGGGCCCGGCTTCCTGCGAGCCACCATCCTCGGCATGATCGTGCCGCTGCTGCTCATGGTGTACGTCACGATCACCGGCTCGAAGTCGGTCGCCGGGGAAGAGGAGACGGGGCTGCTCGACCTCTACCTCGCCCAGCCGATCGAGCGCGGGCGGCTGCTGGTGCAGCGGTTCGCCGCGACCTGCGTCGCGGTCGCCGGTTTCTCGCTGCTCGTCCTGCTCGAACTCGCGGTGCTCAACTCCGCGCTGGACATGCAGGTCGAGTTCGGCAACCTGCTCGTCACGGTCGTCGGACTGGCCTTCCTGGTGATCACGTTCGCGGCCGTGGCGTTCGCCACCGGCGCGATCACGGGCCGCCGTACCCTCACACTCGGTGTGACGGCGGGCTACGGCGCCTTCGCCTTCGTCGTGAACGCCCTGGCCGGCCAGTCGGAGGCGATCGAGCCGCTGAAGTACCTGTCCGCTTTCCACTACTACCTGGGCGGCAGCCCGCTCCGCGAGGGCTTCGACCCGGGGATGCTGGTTCTCCTGGTGGCTCCCGCGGTGCTCTTCGGTGTCGGCCTCGCCCGGTTCAGGAGCCGCGACCTGAACGTCTGAGCCGCGCGTCCACATCGCTCGACGACCATACGACCCTCCGCCGCGCCCCTGCCGGGCGCGGCGGAGTCACAAGGAGGGACGATCCTTGACGTACGGCTCAGCGAAGAACGCACCGCAGGGCAGCACCACGCCGAGGGCCTACCTGCCTGCCATGGACGGTCTGCGTGGCCTGGCCGCAGTGATGGTGGTCACCATCCACCTCGCCGGATGGACCGGGGTGGCCTTCGACCCGCAGGGCAAGGGACTGCTCGCCACCCTGGTCAACCGCTTCGGGGTGTCCGTGTACATCTTCTTCGTCATCTCGGGCTACCTGCTCTTCCGGCCCTTCGCGGCCGCAGCGCTGGAGGGGCGCGAAGCCCCCGGCATGAAGGCTTACTACTGGCACCGGTTCCTGCGCATCTACCCGGCGTTCTGGGCGCTCATCCTGCTCTCGGCACTCTTCTTCCACCGGAGCCTGACCGAGGAGCCGGCGCACCTGCTGCGTGTGCTCGCCCTCCAGCACACGTTCGTGGCGGGCGATTTCCCGCACACGCCTGAGTGGCCGTGGAGCACGTTCTCCCAGACCTGGAGCCTGTCCACGGAGATCAGCTTCTACCTGCTGCTGCCGCTGCTGGCCGCGTTGTTCCGCGGGCTGCTCGGGGGTGGCCGGGGCCTCGGCCCGGCGCTGGCCGGCTTCGCTCTGCTGGAAGCGGTGAACGTGGCGTGGTGGATCGGCATCTGGTCGAGCGCGGACACCGCGGTCCAGCCGACCCGGTGGTGGTGGCTGCCCGGATACATCGGCTTCTTCGCCGCGGGGATGGCTCTGGCCACGGTGTCCGTGTACGCGAAACGGCAGGCCGACGGGCCCCCGGCCCTCGTGCGGTTCGTCGTCCGCCGCCCCTGGCTGTGCTGGGCCGCGGCGCTCGCGGCGTACGTGGTGATCTCCACACCCCTGGCCGGCGGGCACATGGAGCCGCCGTCCCCGCGCACCGCCCTGGTCGAGCACTTCGGCTACCTGGTGGTCTCCGTGGGCCTCGCGCTCCCTTTGGCGCTCGCCCCCGGGAGCGGCCCGGGGCGGTTGCTGTCGACCCGGGTCATGACCTGGCTGGGCCGGATCTCGTACGGAATCTTCCTGTGGCACATGTTCGTCATGGCGGCCGCGCTGCGCCTCAGCGGATGGGACTGGGGCGAACCTGGGATGAGGGGCTTCCTGCTCCTGCTCCCGGTCACGGCCGCGGGGACGGTGCTCCTCGGATGGCTGAGTTACGTGCTCGTCGAACGGCCACTGCGACGTCGATTCCGCCGCCGAGTCCGCCCCTCGGACCCCGCTGGGCACGTGACGGCCGCGCGGGCGAACGACGATCGCGGCGCGCAGAAGGCCGGCACGTGATCACCGGTTCCCGCTGCCGCGGCGCGGTACGGACGGCCATCGACGTCACTCCGCTCGCGGCAGGACGGCGACAGCCCGCAGACCGCCCGTGGGCGCGCGGCCCAGTTCCAGACGGCCGCCCGAGGCTCGCAGGAGGGCCCCGGCGATGGTCAGGCCCAGCCCGGTGCCCTGCCTGCCGCGTCCCGCACTGCCCCGCCAGAACGGTTCGCAGGCATGGGAGGTCTCCTCCTCCGTCATGCCCGGACCCTGATCACAGACTTCGACCTGTACCTCGGCGGACGACTCGTGGACGGTGACGGTGACACAGCCGCCGTCCGGCGTGACATGCAGGGCGTTGTCCAGGAATACGTCGAGGCACTGCTCCAGGGAGCCCCGGACCTGGCTGCCGGTGGTCGCGATGCCGTCCAGTCTCAGCCGCACACCGCGGACGGACGCGAGGACGTCCCAGGTGTCGACGCGCGCCGCGGCGACGCCGAGGGCGTCCACCGTCTCCATGGGAACGTCGCTCTCCTGCTCCACGGTGCCCCATGCCAGGACCTGCTCCAGCACCTGCGAGAGGCGGCCCACCTCCCGCAGTGCGCCGCGGACTTCGCGTCGGGCGTCCGCACCCGGTGCCGCGGCGAGCCGGTCCAGCAGCAGCTCCAGGCGCAGACGAACGGACGACAGAGGGCCGCGCACCTGGTGGGCGGCGACCGCGGCCACCGTGGAAGAACCCTCTCGGGGCAAGGGCGGTGCCGGAATCGGCGCGGGGGCGGGCGGGCTGATCGTCATCGTCGTGGGTCCCGTCTCAGACGTGGGCGGCCGTCGGTACCGCCAGTCGGTAGCCGACCCCCCGAACGGTCTCGATCCACTGTGTGTTGCCGAGCTTGGTGCGCAGCGATCCCACATGGACGTCGAGGGTGCGGGTGGATCCGAACCAGTTCTCGTCCCACACCCGGGACATGATCTGCTGGCGTTCCACCACGGTTCCGGGCTCCTCCAGCAGCATCGTCAGGAGGTCGAACTCCTTGCGTGTGACGCGTATCTCCGCCGCATGCACGAACACCTTGCGGGTACGTGGATCCAGCTGGACGGGGCCGGCCTGCAGCGGTGCCTGTGCGGGCCGGGGCGGTTCGTCGCCCGGTCCCCCGGAACCCGTTCGCGATCGCGTGGCGGCGACGGGTGCGAGGAGGGGCGTGGTCACCGGCCCAGGTGCCACCGGAGGGGCGGCGACCGTGGCCGGAGCCGTTGTCTGCGCGGGAATCAGGGAGGGAAGCACCGGCTGGTGCGGTGGCGCGCCCGCGGCGGCCGTGCGCCCCGCCCCGTGCAGAGCGCAGCCTCCCGCCCGGCGCAGGAGTGACCGGATCCGCGCCACCAGCTCGTGCCTGCCGAAGGGTTTGGGAACGAAGTCGTCCGCGCCCATGTGGAGGGCCATGACCCGCTCCAGCTCTTCGGTCCTGCCGCTCAGCGCGATGACCGGAAGGCAGGACACCTCGCGGATCCGGCGGCAGACCTCGTGGCCGTCGAGGTCCGGAAGCCCCAGGTCGAGCAGGACGAGTCCGACGTGGTCGAGGTGGTCCAGGGTCTCGGCGCCGGTGGCGACACGACGGGTGCGGAAGCCGTGGGCGCCCAGGACCTCCTGGAGCGCCTCGGCCATTCCGTCGTCGTCCTCGACGATCAACACGTTCATGGATCTGTTGCCTCCCCGCAGGCAGAGCCCTGTCGCGATCTCGAAGAACGGTGGAACGGTCTTTGAACGCTGCGAGTTAATCAATACTGGTCAACCGGTATCAACAGTGCGCGGCGGCTTGGCGCCCAGCGAGGTATCCCCCGATGTGTCTTTAGGGGCACCGGTTGCGACCACCCGAAGGCCGAAGGGGATCTTGACGCATTCTTGACGCGCCTCGGTCAAGCGAGCGATGTAGTCTCGAATACCGGACGCAGGTGCAAAGCGGAGGGGACGTTCGCCTGCTCAGCGGGGGTGTTTCGACGTGGAAGCTCGACTGGGCATGCGCAGCATCGCCGCTGCCGTGCTGGAGCGCCGTATGGACGAGATCCTGGCGGCGTACGAGGCGGCGCTGCACAGCACCGACTCCTCCCTGCTCAGGGAAGTGCGGAACGCGGAGCCCTACGTCGCGGAGGCGCGGCGCGTCCTGGCCCATGTCATCTCCGAACTGCACCGCGGAACGTATCTGCCGCACGGTACGGACTACCTGGGCGACGCCCTGGGGCCCGGCGGTCCCCGCACCCATCCGGTCGAGTCCGGACGTGCCGCGACGGCACTGTTCGACGCGGTGGTCGTCGTGCTGACGGACGAGTCCGAGACGAGCCGGCCCGCCGCGGCCGAGACGGCCGTCCTCTTCTCCCTGCTGCACCGGCAGATCGTCGCCAGGCACACCGCCCGGTCCGTGGCGCACATCGGCTACCTGCTGGAGCGGATCCGCAGCGCGCACAACGACGAACGCCGACGCATCGCCAGGGAACTGCACGACGAAGTGGCCGGCCAGCTGGGCACCGCCCTCAACTGGTTCGAACTGCACGAAGTGTACGAGCCCGACCAGCCAGAACTCGCCCGGCAGAAGCTCGACGCCGCCCGAGCCACGGTGCGGGACTCCCTCGGCAGCCTGCGCGAAGTGATGACGGGCCTGCGCCATCGGATCGACACCGCCTCGCTGCACACTGCCCTCACCCAGGACCTCGACGGCATGGGTGAGGAAGGCGCCGAAGTGCGGGTCTCCGTGACGGGTGACGAATCGTGGCTGCCGCCCGGAGCGGCGGAGGAGCTTTTCCTGATCGTCCGTGAGGCACAGCGCAACGCCGTGCGCCACGCCCGCGCCACGCTGATCACGGTCGAGGTACACGTGGCCCCCGGAGAGGTGCGTGCGGCCGTCGAGGACGACGGCATCGGGTTCGACCCGGTGGCCACGGCCCCGCGCGGTCACAGCGGCGTGCTCTCCATGCGGGAACGGGCCGAACTGCTCGGCGGCAGTGTGACGGTGGAGTCGCAGCCCGGCTGCGGCGCACGCATCTTGATCTTCTTACCGCTGGAGGGGGACAACAGTGGCGAGCCCGCGTAGACCGATCAGGATCCTGATAGCCGACGACCACACGCTGTTCCGGGAAGGCGTCACGGAGATCCTCACCGCCGCCGGTGGCGTCGAGGTCGTCGGAGAGGCCCACAGTGGCAAGGACGCCTGTGCAAAGGCGGCCGCACTGCGCCCGGACGTCATCGTCCTCGACGTCGAGATGCCCGGCCAGGGAATCCGGGAGACGCTCCCGCAACTGCGGCGGGTCTCGCCCCGGTCCCGCGTCGCCGTGCTGACCATGCACGACGACGTGGTGCTGGCCCGGGAACTGCTTGCCCTGGGCGCCAGCGCCTATCTCGTCAAAGGGTCGACACGGCACGAACTGATCTCGGCCATCCACAGCGTCGTCGTGGATCGCGGAGCGGGCCACGTGATCCTCTCCGTCTCTCAGCAGGGCCTCGACCGGGTCGGGCAGGCACCGGGCGACCTCCTCTCGGAACGCGAGCGCGAAGTGCTCGCCCTCACCGCCGAGGCGCTCAGCAACTCCCAGATCGCCCGGCGGCTGAACATCGCCGAAGGGACCGTCAAGCGCCACCTGCGCAACGTCTTTCGCAAACTCGGCGCGGTGTCCCGGCTGGACGCGGTGAACAAGGCGGTGGCGGCCTCGCTCATTCCGGCGCCGCAGCCGAGGGAGGACTGAGTACTCACGTCGGGCCGGCTCCGGTCCCGGATCAGGGGATCATCGCGGCGTAGAGGTCCCCCGTGACGTCCGCGACGAGCTCGGCACGGCTCGGGTTCAGGAAGAAGTGGCCGCCCGGGAAGGTCCGCAGGCGGAACGCCGACGCGGTGTGCTGCTCCCAGCCGTCCAGCTCGCCGGAGCCGAACTCCGGGTCGTCCCGGCCGCCGTAGGCCGTGACGGGGCAGGGCAGCGGCGGTGCGGGGAGGTGGACGTATGTCTCCAGCAGGGTGACGTCCGCGCGGAGCACCGGCAGGTAGAGGGCGCGCATCTGAGGATCGTCGCGGATGGCCGGCGGGATGGCGTTGAAGCGCCGGTCCAGTGCCTCCAGGAGCAGGTCGTCGGACAGTTGGTGGACCACGGCGTGCCGGAGCGGGAGGTGGGGAGCCGAGCGGGCGGAGACCGCCAGGTGGACGGGCCCCCTGCCGTGGGAACGGCGCAGTTCGCGGGCGAGTTCGAAGGCGATCAGCGCGCCGAGGCTGTGCCCGAAGAAGGCGTACGGGCCGTCCAGGGCCGGACCGAGGACGGCCGCCGCCTCCTTGACGAGGACGGAAATGTCGGTGTGCGGATCCTCGCGGAAGCGGGCCTCGCGGCCGGGCAGCCGGAGGAACCAGGGTTCGACGGTATCCGGCAGCAGGTCGCTCCAGCCCTGGAAGGCGGCGGTGCCCCCGCCGGCGTACGGCACGCAGAGGAGCCGGAGAAGGGGGGCTTTGCGTGGAGCGGGGCACAGGACCCAGCGGTCGAGGTCGGACAGGGCCGTGGTCATGGTGGCACTCCAGGGGAGAGGACGGCGCCGGCGGCGGGTCGGCCCGCCGCCGGCACCGGACTGCGGGGTGTCAGTTCCGGGCGTAGTACCAGGACAGGGCGTCGTCCGGGGCCGCGGCGGCGGAAGGCGCGGGGGACGCGAAGCGGGCCCGCAGCTCGTCGAGGCTGGGCAGCATGCCCAGGACCGTCTCGAACGGGACGCCGAAGTCGACCAGGCACGCGATCTCGCCGACGCCGATGTCGCTGAGCCGCCGCACCACCTTCGCGCACTTGTCGGGCGTACCGAGCAGCGAGCGGCGCTGGTAGAAGTCCTCCGCCGCGACGTCGACGAGCGCCTTGTGCTCGGCGTCGCTCATGGCCGACGACGCTCCGTCGACGGCGGCGTCGTTGCGTTTCTGAGCGACGAAGGAGGACAGGTAGTTCCGGACCGGATCGTGCACGATCCGCTTCACTTCCGCCTCGTCGTCGCCGACGAACGTGTGCAGACCCACGGTGACGATGCCGGACGCCGGGTCGAGCCCGGCCTCGCCCCGGGCCTTGCGGTAGGCGGAGATGTTCTCCTCCAGGCGCTCCCAGCTGTCCAGCAGCGTCAGGACGTTGAGCCCGGCGCGGCCCGCCTGGAGCCACGTCTGCGGGTTGGACGTGTGCACCAGCCACAGAGGCAGCTCCGGCTGGTGCGGACGCGGGTAGGTGCGCACGTTCAGGGGCTGTCCGTCCGGACCCGGGAACGCCACCTGCTCCCCGCGCCACAGGGCGCGCAGCGTCTCGATGTGCCCGAAGGTGTACTCCCGCCGCGTGTCGTACAGGTCGGGGTGGAAGACGAAGTCGCCCTTGTGCCAGCCCGTGGCGAGGCAGATGCCGACGCGCCCGCCGGAGAGCTGGTCGACCAGGGCCCACTCCTCGGCGACCCGCACCGGGTGGTGGTGCGGCAGCACGACGCTGCCGGCCCGCAGGTGCAGGTTCTTCGTCGTGGCCGCCAGGGCCGCGCTGAGGACGGACGGGTTGGGGAAACTGCCGCCGAACTCCTGAAAATGGCGCTCCGGGGTCCAGATGGCCTTGAAGCCCTTGTCGTCGATGGCGCGGGCGACGTCGAGGACGAACCGGTACCGGTCCCCGAAGCCGTTGCGGTCGTTGGAGGAGAAGAAGTAGACGCTGAAGTCGGTCATGTGCGCGGTCCGTTCGGAGCGAGAGCGGGCAGGGTGCGGGTCACGACCTCGGCGATGGTGCGCAGGTTGTCCTCCAGGACGATCGTGAAGTGGTCCGCGTCCAGGTCGTGGACGCTCACGTCGTCCCCGGCGAGCGAGCCGAGCCCGTTGGTGGTGTCGGAGTCGTCGCGCCCGATGGCGGGCATGCCGTACGGGTTCTCCGCGGCGGAGAAGCCTTTCGTGGCGTGGAAGACCGTCGTGCGCACCGGGCGGGCGAGCGGCCGGGCCTCGTAGTCGAGCAGCAGCTTGCCGTTGAGGTCGAGCAGGGCGAAGCGGGTGCGGACCAGCCGGTGCACCTCGTCCGCCGAGAGCTGCGCCGGGGAGCCTTCTACGACATGTCGGGTGACGTGGTCGATGGCCTCGTCGCTGGACATGCCGATCAGTTCGTCGATGGTCAGCGTCGGATCGGCCTTCCACAGCTGGGAGGCGGAGTTGCCGATCAGCATCAGCGTCACTGCGTCCTGGTTCTCCTCGGTGATCACCGTGTTGTCGACGCCGTTCCAGGCACCGGTGCCCGGCAGCAGCGCGTCCACCAGGTACAGGCGCGACACCTCCTGGCCCGCCTCGACGAGCTGACGCGCCATCTCGAAGGCGAGGATGCCGCCGAAAGAGGCGCCGCCGAGCACATACGGTCCCTCGGGGTGCTCCTCGCGGATCTCCGCCACATAGCGGGCCGCCATCGCCTCGATCGACGGGAACTCGGTGAACCGCAGGTCGGAGTCGAGCTGCTCCAAGCCGTACAGCGGGTGCTCCATGCCGAGATACCGGGACAGGTAGATGCAGTAGCTGACATCCCCGAACAGGTGGTGCACCCAGAACGACGGCGTCTTGCCGCCGCTGCGGTTGATCGGTACCAGGAAGTGTCGGTCCTCCGCGGGCACGGTGCGGACCTCGCGGTCGGTGATCCGCAGCGGTGTCCGCGCCGCGGGCGTCGGCTCAGCGGTGCGCGCGGCCAGCAGGGCCGCACCCTCGCGGGACACCGCCCCGCCGGGCACCGTCACCGGTTCCAGCAGCGCCGGCGGCGGCACGAGCGCTCGGTCCCAAGACCTGGCGTCGGGCGTGGCCAGGACGGCGGTCCGGCCGGCCAGGGCCAGCGGGCGGACCGCCGTGTCGCCGGCCGCCCGGCGCAGCACCCCGCGCCAGTCGGCGGCGAAGGCCAGGCGCTCGGCGAGTTCCGTGCCGCGCAGGGGAATGCCGGGCAGCGGGGAGAGGGACTCCGCGGCCCACCGCAGGGCGGACTCACGGTCCGGACCGGTGCCGGTCGTCGTCAGCGGACTGCCGGACCACACGGCGGCGAACTGCTCGGCCACGGCCCGGACGTCCGCCGCGGCGTCCTCCGCGAGCGCAGCGTCGGGTCCGGGCGCGTCCAGGAGGACCAGCTGCGCGACCTCGTGCCCGGCGTCGGTCAGAATCCGGGCCGTCTCCGCCGCCAGACGCGCGGCGACCGAGTGCCCGGCCAGTCGGTACGGGCCTTCAGGGCGGTCGGCCAGGATCGCGCCGGCGCACGTCTCGGCGAGCTCGGTCAGACCGTGGCCGTTGTTCGTGCCGTGCGGCGCCGGGGAGGTGAACTCCACGCCCCGGACCGCTCCTTCGGCGCCGAGCCAGGCGCGCAGGTGCAGCAGCCAGGTCAGTTCGCCGGTGGCTCCGGGCAGGCCGTACAGCGGTGTGCCGGGGCCGTCATCGCCGAAAGGGACGACGGCTGCCTCCGGGGCGGCGGCGACCGGCTCGGCGGGCGCCTCCGACGTGTGCCGGGCGGCTGCTTCGGTGTCACCGGCCGCCGGGCCGTGCGGGGAGACGCCGTACTCGTCGATCAGGTGCTGGACCAGGCTGTTCAGGGTCGTGCACTCGAAGATCGCTGCCATCGGGATGTGGTCGCCGAACGCCGCCTGGATGCGCTGCATGATCCGCAGGGCGGAGATCGAGTCGACGCCGTACGCCGCCAGGTCCCGGCCGGCGTCCACGGACTCGGGCGGCAGCCCGATGCCCTCGGCCAGGAGGACCCGAACCTGTGCGGCCAGTTCCTTGGCGGAACCGGAGGCCGGGCCCGCCGCGGAGGTGCCGGCCGAGTCGGCCGCGGTCGCGGCGGTGGGCTGGGCCGGGACGGACGGGGCTTTGGGCCCAGGGTCGGTGACGGCACTCGTCGGGGCGGTGGCGTTCGCCGAAGGAGCGGCACCGTTGACGGGGGAAGCCACCAGGAGCGGTGGGGCGGTGGGGGAGACCGGGCCTGCCGCGGCCGGGGCCGCCGGAACCACCGCCGGAAGCGGGGCGGGCGGCGCCGTGGGACGGGGAGCGGCGTTCGCCGGCGCTGCGGCCGGGGCAGGAGCGGCCGGCGCGAGGGTCGGAACCGAAGGCAGCCAGTGGCGCTCGCGGGCGAACGGATACGTGGGCAGTCCGGCCACCCGGCGCCACGGGGCACCGGCGTGCAGCGCCGACCAGTCGATGTCCGTGCCGCGCACCCACAGCGCTGCCGCCTTGCCGAGGTCACCGGACCGGGCCAGCTCCAGCACACGTGCCCGGTCGTCGTCGTCGAGCAGGCCGGCGGCGGTCCGGTCGGGGGCGGCCGGGGTGGTCTCGACGGCGAGGTCGTTCTTCTCCCCGGTGGCGAACGCCCGCAGCGCGTCCGCCAGCCGGGCGGCCGAGTCGGTGACCACGGCCAGACGGCGCTCCAGCGCGGGCCGCCCGAGCTGGAGCGTTCGGGCCAGTGCCCGCAGGTCGACGGCGTCGCCGCCACGGGCCGCCGCCCGTGCCACGTGGTCGGCGAGCAGCGCCGCGTACTCCTTGAGCCGGTCGTCGGTGCGGGCGCTGAGGACGAACAGTTCGGGGGTGCCGTCGTGGACCTCGGCCGGACGCGGGTCGACGAACTCCTCGACGACCACATGGGCGTTGACCCCGCCGAAGCCGAAGGAGCTGACCCCGGCGAGCCGCGGCGCCTCGGCCCCCGAGGCGGTGCGCGGCCGGTCCCAGGGACGGGCCGAATCGACCAGGTGGAACGGGCTGCCCGCCAGGTCCAGCAACGGATTGGGCCGCTCGACATGCAGGGTCGGCGGGAGTATGCGATGGCGCATCGCCAGCACGATCTTGATCAGACCGGCGATCCCCGCCGCGGTCTCCAGGTGGCCGACGTTGGTCTTGACGCTGCCGAGCCCGATGAACTGGCCCCGATCGGCGCCCACTCCCAACTCGCGGAACGCCTGGGTCAGGCCGTTCAGTTCGACCGGGTCGCCCAGGGCGGTCCCGGTGCCGTGCGCCTCGACGTAGCCGACGAGGGAGGCATCGGTGCCGCCGCGCCGGTGGGCCGCCGTGATCACGGCCGCCTGCGATCCGGAGTTCGGCGCGGTCAGCGAGGCGGCCCGGCCGCCGTGGTTCACCGCCGTACCGCGCACGAGCGCGTACACCGTGTCGCCGTCACGCAGGGCCGCCGACAGGGGCTTCAGCAGGACCGTGCCTACCCCCTCACCACGCACATAGCCGTCGGCGCGGTGGTCGAACGTCTTGCAGCGGCCGTCCGCGGCGAGCATCCCGGACTTGCCGAACGCCAGGTAACCCGTGGGGGTCAGGGTGAGATTGACGCCGCCGGCGATCGCCGCCGAGCACTCGCCGTCCTGGATGGCCCGCACCGCGCGGTGCACTGCGACCAGACTGGAGGAGCAGGCCGTGTCCACCGGCTCGCTCGGACCGCGCAGGTCCAGCAGGAAGGACGCCCGGTTGGCCAGGACGCTGTGCGCGTTACCGGTGGCCAGCTGGCCGTCGATCTCGACGCCGGACTGGAGCAGCAGCGTCGCGTACTCGGTGGAGCCGCAACCGACGAAGACGCCCGTATCGGTGCCGGCCAGGGACGCGGGGTCGTGCCCGGCGTCCTCGACGGTCCGCCACACCGTCTCCAGGAAGAGCCGGTGCTGCGGGTCCATCAGCTTGGCCTCGCGCGGCGAGATGCGGAAGAAGCCGGGGTCGAACAGGTCGGCGTCGGCGAGGAAGCCGCCCCAGCGGGAGGGCACCTTCTCCGGGTCGGTGCTCGGGTCGCCGTAGATGTCGTGCCAGTCGAAGCGCTCGGCGGGGATCTCCCCGACGAGGTCCCGTCCGGCCAGCAGATGGGACCAGTACGCCGGGAGGTCGGGGGAGCCGGGGAAGGACCCGGCCATGCCGACGACGGCGACGGGCTCGTCCGCGTGTCCGCCCGGGACCTCCTCCCGTACGGCCGTCGGGGGCACGGGCTCCTGCCGTGTGGCAGCGGGTTCGTCCCGTGCGGGGGCCGGTGCCGCCGCTCCGGCGGTCTGCCGGGCCAGCGCCTGGACCAGCGCCCCGACGTTGCGGAACCCGTACAGGTCGGCCGGGTTCAGGGCGGTGCCCAGCTCGGCGTTGACCCGGTCGGCCAGGTCGATGACCGTGACCGAGTCGAAGCCGAAGTCGCTGAGGTGCTCGTCCAGGCCGATGTCCTCCGGCCGTACCCCCAGCACCGCCGCCACCGAGTCCACCACGGTTGTACGTATGCGCTCGACGGCCTCCGACGCAAGGTGGCCGTTGGTGTCTGACACGTCGTTCTCCTCCAGGTCCGAGGGCTGCCGGGACTGTGGTGCCCGGGATGTGAGAGCGGCGGGCGCCGGGGTGCGGTGAGGCGTTTGCGCGCGGTCCGCGTCGGGCGTCCGGGCGGCCGTGGCGGGAACCGGCTCGGCGGGCAGGCGGTGCACCGTCCGCGCGAACGGGTAGCCCGGCAGCGACACGATCCGTCCGTCGGGGTGGCCGAGCGCCCCGTCCGCGCCGGTCAGCCGGGCGCCCGTGGCCCAGGCCGCGCCCGCCGCGACGAGCGCCGTGGTGCCGGCGCCGGCGGGGACGGCATACTCGGTGTCCGCGTCGGCGGGGGCATGACCGGTGCTGACCCGCTCCGGCCGCTCGCCCGCGAGGTGGCCGCCCAGCAGGGTCAGCAGCTCAGGCACGTCACGCGCGACGACGGCCAGCCGCCGGCCGAGGGGTTCACGGCCCGCGGCGAGCGTCCGCGCGATGTCCGCGAGCGCGGGCGCAGCGGTGCCGAGCGCCGCCAGATGATCACGCAACCGCTCGGCGTGAGTGCGCAGTTGCTCCTCCCGGCGCGCCGAGAGCAGCACCAGTCGCGGCCCGTCCTGCGGAGCCGGTGTCCGTGCCGGGGTGGGCGGTCCGGCCACCACCGCATGGGCGTTGGCACCGCCCGCGCCGAAGGAACTGATCGCGGCCACGCGCTCGGCCGGGGGCACGCGGCCCGGCCATGGCTCCCGCTCGCGCACCAGGCGCAGTGTGCGGCCGTCGAACTCCTCGACCGGCTGCGGGCAGTCCAACGTGGCGGCCAGCTCGCCGTGCCGCATCTGCAGCAGCACTTTGGCCAACTGGGCCATGCCGGAGGCCGCTTCCAGGTGTCCCAGCGACGGCTTGACGGAGCCGACGGCCGTGCCGCGCCCGCCGAACACCCGGGCCAGCGCCGCGGCCTCCACCGGGTCGGCCAGCGGGGAGCCCGTCGCCTGGGCCTCGATGTACTGCACCCCGTCAGGGCGCACGCCGGCGCGGGCGAGGGCCCGGCGGAGCAGTTCCTCCTGGGCGTCGGCGCTCGGGGTGACCATGCTGTCGGCCGCCCCGTTCGCGTTGACGGCGGTGCCGAGCACCAGCCCGTGGACGCGGTCGCCGTCGCGCAGCGCCGCCGACAGCGGCTTGATGACGACGGCGCCGACGCCTTCTCCGGGCACCATGCCGTCGGCGTCCTGGTCGAAGGAGCGGCTGCGGCCGTCCGGCGAGAGCATCTTCATACCGGCCAGCGCGGTGTGGTGGGACGGGTCCAGGATCAGATTGACCCCGCCCACGACGGCCGCGCCGCAGTCGCCGCGCCGCACGGCCTCGCCCGCCAGGTGGAGTGCCGTCAGCGCGGACGAGCACGCCGTGTCCACGGCGAGGCTCGGCCCGGTGAAGCCGAAGACGTGCGAGGTGCGGTTGGCCACGGACCAGTGCGCCGAATGGGCGTGCGCGTCGGACCCCGCGCCGCGCAACTCGGCGGCCAGCACCTGATAGGGACTGTGCATCAGGCCGGCGAACACGCCGACACCGGTGCCGGCCGTGGCCCGCGCCGAGCGCTCCAGCCCCGCGCGCGTCGTCCCCGCGTCCTCCAGCGCCGTCCACACCGCCTCCAGGAACAGCCGCTCCTGCGGGTCGCTGCGCTCCGCGTCCCGCGGCGACATCCGGAACACCAGCGGGTCGAAGGCCTCCACGTCGTCGAGGAACGCGCCCCAGCGGCCGGCGCCGCCCGCGCCCGCCGGGTCCCAGCGGTCGCCGGGCACCTCCGTGACGGCCCGGCGGCCCGCGCGCAGGTGATCCCAGAGGCCGTCGAGCGTGTCGCCGCCGGGGAAGCGGCCGGAGACTCCGACGATCGCGAGGGGGTCCTCCACGGCCGACGGTGGCGTGGCCCGGGCCTCTGCCAGGTCGGCGACGGGAGCGTGCGCGGTGGCCGAAGAGGTCACGGTGCGAGGCGCATGGGTGGCGGCCGGTGCCCGCGTGGTGACCGGAGCGGCCGTCGCAGCGGGTGCTCGCGTGGCGACCGGAGCGGCCACCGTGCCCGGTGCCGGGGCGGCCGCGGCAGCTTCCGCCGATGCGCCGCTCCCGGCCGGCGCTGGCCGTGCTTCGGCCGGCGCGGGCCGCCTGCGGCGCCGGGTGGGAACCGTCGGCGTGCTGGTGTCGACCAGGCGGACCAGCGGCTGCGCCGGATCGTCCAGCAACGCCTCGACCACACCGCTCAGGGAGGTCGACTCATAGGGAATCGTGCGCGGGACGGGGCCGAGGTCGGCCTCGATCCGGTCGACGACCTCCATGCTGACGAGGGAGTCGGTGCCGTAGAAGGACAGCGGCGCGGCCGCGTCCAGCTCCGCCTCGTCGAGCCCCAGCACATCGGCGAAGATCCGCCGCAGATAGGCCGTGGCCACCTCGGCCAGTCCGGCGCCGGACGCCGGCGGCCCGGCGGCGGGCTCCGTCGCCCCCGCCCCGGTGAACCGGGCGAACGGCTCCGCGGCAGCCTCCAGCAGTGCCGCCGCGACCCCGCCGAGGGACGTCGACTCGAAGGGCACGTGCCGCGGCGCGGTCCCCAGATCGGCCTCGATCCGGTCGGCGACCTCCATGCTGACGAGGGAGTCGGTGCCGTACGAGGACAGGGGCGCCGCGGGGTCCAGCTCCGCCTCGTCCACCTTCAGTACGTCGGCGAAGACCCGCCGGAGATAGGCCGTGGCGGCCTGGGCCAGGCCGGGCACCGGCGTCTCGGGAACCGGAGGTGCGGCCACCCGCTGCGAAGGCGCCGGCTCATCGGTCGCCGTACCGGCCGGTTCCGGGGCCCGCGGCTCGGGCACCGGCCAGGCGTCGCGCTCGGCCAGCAGCACGTGCTGGCCCGCCGCTGTGTCGTCCGGCCCGGCCGCGCCCACGGTCCGCACCCCGCGCAGCCCGGAGTCCAGCAGCACCGACCGCCAGGCGCCCGGCGTGAGCAGCGGCGAGTGGGGCTGCCGCAGCTCTCCGTCGTCGTACGCCCACCAGCCCTCGGTCAGGCCGAAGATCATGGTCACGGCGTCCAGTACCCGCGTGCCCTCGTTGACCACCAGCAGCCCTCCCGGCCGTAGCAGCCGGGCCGCGGCACGCACGTTGTGCCGTACGTCGGGGGTGGCGTGCAGCACGTTCGCCGCCAGGACGACGTCGTACGCGCCCTCCTCGAAGCCCTGGGACGCCGGGTGCCGGGCGATGTCGAGGACCGAGAACCGGGCCTGCGGGTACGGCTCGGACAACCGTTCGCGCGCCTTGCGGACCAGGCCGGGGGACAGGTCGGTGAACGCGTAGTCGAAGCGGTCACCGAAGGGCTGGAGCGCGTCGAGGACGGGACGGCTGGTGCCGCCGGTGCCCGCGCCGATCTCCAGCAGCCGCAGCCGTACGTCACCCTCGCCGAACCGGTGCTCCGCATAGCCGGCGACGGCAGCCGCGCACACCGCGTTGAAATGCTCCGAGCGCGGGTCGTCGTGGTAGAGAGGCGCCAGCTTGTGGTCGCTGCCGCCGGGGAAGAGCACCGACAGTCCGCTGCGCCGGCCGCACAGCACCTCCGGCAGCACCTCTGTGCACTCGCGCAGCAGGTCGGCCAGCGCGGTGGCGTGCGGATAGGCGGATACCAGACGGTCACGCAGGGCCGCGGCGGCCGCCGGGTCCGGAACCTCCGGCTCGGTGGCCGCAACGGTGAGCGTGCCGTCCGGGTTGGCTGTGAGGTGTCCGCCCCGGGTCAGCGCGTACAGGGCGGCGTCCAGCAGCCGCTCCTGGGCGGGCACGACGGCGAGAAGGCGGACGAGCTCGTCGCGGGCCACGGTCGTGCCGGGCTCGGGCCACGCGCCGTGGCCGAGGAAAGCGTCGCGCAAGAGCACTCGCGCGTACGGCTCGAGGGATGCGAAGAAGTCCGTCCCGGTCAGTCGTGCGTCGTCGGCGGTCCGCCTGCGTGCCGCGGTCTCGGCCACGCGCACGGCTTCGGACGAGGCGGACGAGGCGGACGAGGCGGACGAGACGGCTGGTGGACGTCCGGCCGGCTCGTCCCCGGACCCGGCGAGCCGCACCGGTGCCACCTGCACGGCGGGACCGGCGAGCACTCGCCGGAAGGCGTCGAGACCGGCCGAGTCGCTGATGGGCTCGACACCGAGCCGGGCGGTCACCCGGGCCCGGTAGTCGTCGGTGGCGACCGAACCGCTCTCGCCCCACAGCCCCCAGTTGAGGATGCGCACCGGCCGGTGCAGCCGGGCGGCCAGGAAACGGCCGTACGCGTCCTGGAGCGTGGACGCCGCCGCGTAATTGGCCTGTCCCGCATTGCCGTTGTGCGAGATGGCGGACGAGAACACGGCGAAGAAGTCGAGCGGTTCGCCGGCCAGTACCCGCTGGAGCACGACCGTGCCGTACGCCTTCGGACCGAACGACGAGCGCAGCGTCTCCTCGTCCATCCGCGAGAGCGTGCGGTCGTTCAGTACGAACGCCGAGTGCACGACGCCGTCCACGCCGCCCCACGTCTCGCGCATCCACGTCACCGCCCGTCGCAGTGCGGCCTCGTCCGTGACGTCCGCGGCCGCGTACGCCACCTGGTCCGGCACGGCGGTCAGCAGAGCCCGGGCACGCTCGGGCAGCTCCTCCTGCGGCCTGCGGCCCGTGAGCAGGACCCGGGCGCCGTACGCCGCGGAAAGGTGCTCGGCGACGACCGTGCCCAGACCGCCGGCGCCGCCGGTCACCAGATAGCGGCCGCCTTCCCGCAGGGGAAGTACGTCCTCGCCGCCGGACACGTCGACGCGCTCCAGCTCCTGGGTGTACCGCACCCCGCCGCACAGGGCGACCGGGTGGGCCGGACGGGCGGCGGGCTCGGCGGTCAACTGCCCGGTCAGCGCGGCCCAGTCGTCCAGCCAGGCGCATCGCAGCAGGTCCTCGCGAGCGACGTCGACACAACTGAGGGAGAGGAAGCCGAGCTCGCGCGACGCCGCGGCGACGAGTCCGGGCAGCCCTCCGGAGAACGGGTTGCGGGCCGGCAGGGCCTCGTCGGTCGCCTGCACACCGGACGTCACCACGTGCACGCGTACGCCGGTCCGCGCGCGCTGCGCGTCCAGGGCCTTGAGCAGATGGAACAGGGACACCGGGCCGCGGTCCAGCGCCTCCGTCAGCTGACCCAGGTCGTCGGCCGAGTACAGCCGTTCCTCGACGCCGCCCAGGAACCAGATGGTCCCCGGGTCACCGGCCTCGTCCAGCACCCGGCCGAAGGACTCCGCCGAGAGGGCGACGTCTTCCAGCAGCACGTGCCGGACCGGGTGCCCGGCCGCCCGGTGGTGAGCGGTCAACGCGCTGCCCAGACCGTGATCGCGGGCGGTGCCCAGGACGAGGACCGGACCGCTGCCGCCGGCCGGTGCCGGCCGGCCTGCCACCGACGGGCGCCACACCGGGCGGTAGAGAGGGACGCCGTCCTCCGCAGTGGTCCCCTCCCGCGCGGGCGACGCGGACCGGGCGGCGGGGCGGGCGATGCGCAGCCCCTCGAACCGGGCCAGCACGGTGCCGTCGGCGGTGGCCAGGGCGATGTCCGCCCGCGCGGTGCCGCGCTCGGCGTCCTGGGCCACCAGCGTGACGTGGGCGTAGCGCGCCTGAAGAGGCGATGCGCCGAAGGTGATCCGGGACGCCGAGGCGGGCAGCGCGGCGCGGCCGTCGTCCTCGGGCAACACCCCTTGTACGGCGTGCAGAGCGCTGTCCGTCATGGCGGCCTCGGTCGCCCACTCCGGGACGTCCGACATGGGCCGGGACAGCTCCGCCAGGGCCTCGCCGTCTCCTCGGTGCAGTGCGACCAGTCCCCGGAACAGCGGTCCGTACCGCAGTCCCGCGGCCTCCGCCCTGCCGTACACCTCGGTGGCATCGACGCGCCGGGTGCACCGGGCGCGGACCGCGGCCACGTCGAGCCGGCCGAGGTCCGCTCCGTCGCCCGCGGTGAGCCGGCCGCTGGAGTGCACCGTGCGGGTCGCGGTGCCGCACATCTCGAAGGACGTGCCGTCGCCGGTGAAGCGGACGGCCACGTCCAGCGTGTCGTCCTCGACCTCCAGCGGCACCCGCCAGCGGACGTCCTGGAACACCACGGCGCCGTCGGTGAGTCCGGCCGCCTGCCGTGCCAGCCCCAGCTGGACGACCCCGGCGACCACGGGCCGGCCCAGCACCGTGTGATCGGCGATGACCGCGTCGGTGCGGCGGATCACCGCGAGGCCGGTGTCCGGGGCGCCGGCCGCTTCCTCGACCAGGTCCACCCAGTACCGCTTGCCGCCGAACGGATACGACGGCAGTGGCACAGGTGTCGGACGAGGACCGTCCGCGAACGCCGCCCGCCAGTCGACGAGGGCTCCGGCCACCCAGGCGTCGGCGAGCTCGTCCCAACGCCCTTCCGTCGTCGAGGGTCGTACGTCCGCGGGTGCTTCGCCACCGTCGGCGCGACCGGTGCGCACGGCCGGCGACACCTCGCCGTCCAGGTGGCCACGCAGGCGGGCGAGCAGTTCGCCGACCGACGAGGCGACGACCGCCAGCCGGTGGTCCCACTCCTCCCGGCCGGTCAGCAGGGTGAAGGCGATGTCGCGCAGTGCGCGGTCCGGGTCACGGGCAAGGTCGTCGACGAGGTGCTCGACCCGCTGCCGCAGCTGCTCGGGAGTCCGCGCCGAAAGGCCCACGGCGTACGGGCGGCCGTCGTCCCCGGAGCCCTGCGGAGCGGGCCATTCCTCCAGGACCACATGGCCGTTGGCGCCGCCCGCGCCGAAGGAGCTCACCGCGGCGCGGCGGGGTGCGCCTTCCGGCGCGGGCCAGGGAGCGGTGGTCCGCTGCGGTCGGAACGGGGTGGTCTCCAGGTTGAGCCCGGGGTTGACCGGCTCGCTGTGCAGTGTCGGGACCAGGGTGCGGTGCGCGAACTGCAGCACGACCTTGGTGATGCCGCACACCCCGGCCGCCGCCTCAAGATGGCCGATGTTGGACTTCACGGAGCCGATCGCGCAGAAGCCGGTGTCATCGGTGTACTCGGCGAACGCCCGCTTCAGTCCCTCGACCTCGACCGGGTCGCCCAGGGCCGTCCCCGTGCCGTGCGCCTCGACGTACCCGATGGTGCGTGCGTCGACGCGGGCGGCCCGCAGGGTGTCCGCGACGACCGCACCCTGGGCGCGCGGGGTCGGCACGGTGTAGCCGTTGCTGCGGCCCCCGTGGTTCACGGCGGTTCCGCGCACCACGGCGTGGACGCGGTCGCCGTCGGCGAGGGCGTCGGACAGCCGCTTGAGAATGAGCGCCCCGGCGCCCTCGCCCGGCACGAAACCGTCACCGCCCTCGCCGAACGCCCGGCAGCGGCCGTCGGATGCCAGCAGCCGCATGTCGGTCAACGTCGCGTACTTGATCGGGTGGATGTTGACGTTGACCCCGCCGGCGATCGCCATTCTCGTCTCGCCCGACAGCAGACTGCGGCAGGCCAGGTGCAGCGCGGTCAGCGAGCCCGAGCAGGCGGTGTCGAGGACCATGCTGGGGCCGTGCACGTCCAGGACGTAGCTGAGCCGGTTGGCGATCGAGTAGTCCATGGAGTGCGCGAACACCTTGTTGCCGCGGCCCCACTGCTCGGCGCCGACGAGGCCGTACTGAGAGCCCGTCACACCGACGAAGACGCCCACGGAGTGCGTGTCGCCGACGCGGGTGGCCTCGTGCAGCCTGCGCCGCGAGTATCCGGCGTGCTCCAGCCCGGCCCAGGCGACCTCCAGGAAGATCCGCTCGTTCGGGTCGAGCTTGGCGGCCTCGCCGGGCGAGATGGCGAAGAAGAGCGGATCGAAGCGGGCCACGTCGTCGAGGAAGCCGCCCCACTTGCCGGTGATCGCGCCGGTCGTGCCCCGCCGGGCGGCGAGGTGCCGGTCGTTGTCCCAGCGGTCCCGCGGGACCTCACGGATCAGATCGGTGCCGGCGGCCAGCGACTGCCAGAATTGCGTCAGGTCGGCACCGCCCGGATACCGCCCGCCGACGCCCACGATCGCGACCGCCTGGTCGTAGGGCAGACCGCCGCCGAGCTCGCCCGGCGCTGCCGGCGCTGACCGTTCCCGGTCCACGGGGACCGATCCTGTGACGGGCGGCGGCCCGGCCGACTCGGCGGCCCGCGGGGTGTCCGGACCCAGGACCGAGCGGAGGGTGTCCGGTCGCCGGTCGGCGAGGAAGCGCGCCAGCTCGGCAACGGTCCGGTACTCGAACAGCAGAGTGACCGGAAGGTCGCCGAAGCGGTCCTCCAGGGTGGCGGTGAGCTTCTTGATGAGGATCGAGTCGACACCGAAGGTGGAGAACTCCTGGTCGGCGCGGAGCCGTCCCGAGGGCAGTCTCGCCGTCTCGGTGACGAGGTCCAGCAGGTACGCTTCCGCGGCGGTGACCAGGTCCTCGCCGCTCACGGCGGTCGCGGCCTCGAGCCCCGCGTCGCCGGTGGCCTCCTCCGCGGACACCTTCGCCACCCAGGCGCCGATGCGCTCGGCCCGTCCGTAAACCACCAGCGTCTCGGGTTCCCCGCCGACGACGGCGTCGGACAGGGCACGCAGCCCCACCTCGGTGGGCATGGGAAGCATGCCCTGCATCTCCTCCAGCACCCGCCGGTTGTCCGCCGAGATCGCCATGCCGCCCTCGGCCCACAACGGCCAGGCGACCGCCACCGACGCGCCGTGGCGCGAGCCCGCGGCGACCCGCCGGGCCCGGGCGGCGGCCAGCTCGCCCAGCGCCCGGTTGGCGGCGGCGTAGTCGGCTTGCCCCGGGGCGCCGAAGTAGGCCGACGTCGACGAGAACAGGACGAAGAAGTCGAGCGGCAGATCGGACGTCAGCCGGTCCAGGTGGTCCGCGCCGTCCAGCTTCACGGACAGCACCCGGTGCGCCGACGCGGTGTCCTTGTTGACCAGGTAGGAGTCCTCGTTCAGCCCTGCGGAGTGCAGCACACCGTCCAGACCGCCGTACTCCCGCTGGGCGGCGTCGACGGCCGCCTGCGCGTCCCGGTGGCGGGTGACGTCCCCGCGGACGTGGACGACCTGGGCACCCGCCGCCTCCAGACGGCGGAACTCGGCCAGTTGGTCCGCGTCGGGTTCGGAGCGGCCGGTGAGGACCAGCCGGGCGTGATGCTCCCGGGCGAGCAGCGCAGCCAGACGCAGCCCGATGCCCCTGGCACCGCCGGTGATCAGGTACCGGCCGCCGTCGCGGAACGCGGACGGCCGGTCGGGACGGGCCGGGGAGGGGCGGAGCACCCGGATCTCCCGGCCGTCCGCGCCGTACCGCACCTGGGCCAGGCCCGGCCGGGCCGCGGACAGTTCACCGAGAGCCACCTGGAAGGCGTCCTCCGCCCACGCCGGCACGTCGTCGACCTGGACGCAGACCGCCCGCAGTCCGCGGTCCTCGGCGTTCGCCACCTGCGCCAGCGCGCCCAGGGCGGCGCCCGCCTCCGGGCGGGACCGGCCGGTGAGGAACACGACGGGCACCGGGCCTTCCGCCCGGTCGGAGATCAGGGCGCGCAGCGCGGGAAGCACCAGCTCGACCGCACGCCCGCACCGAGTGGTGCCGGCCGGCAGGTCGAAGACCAGCCCGCGCGGCCGCCTGCCCCGTGCGGTCTCCTTGCGCAAGTACGCCGTCCACGACGCCGTGTCCCCGTCGAGGTCGATGCCGAGCCGGACGGCTCGGACACCGGCCGGCAGGTGTGTGTCGGCGCCGTCCACCACGAGCAGGACGTCACCGGCCGTGACAGCGGGGTACGCGGCCGGACGCGGGGCCGCCGGCTCCCAGACGGGGGTGTACCCGACGAGTTCCATGCCGCCGGCCGGGTCGGCGCCGCCGCCCGCGCGGGCGAGCAGCCGGGCGGCCACCGCCGGGTCGAGCTGCCCGCCGCGGACTCGCTCGAGTACCAGGCGGCGGACGGTTTCGGTGTTCGGTGTCATCGTTCCATCCCGTCGTTCCGGACCAGGCTCAGGTCCACGTCGTCAACGGTCAGTTCGCCCCGGCTCAGGGCGTCGAGCATGGCGACCAGTTCCTCGGGGGCGTCGTCCTCGGCGGTCGCGGAGGTCCGGTTCCCGCGGTGGTCCGCATCGGCGGTGTTGGGGTGTGTGTCGGCCTCGGCCGTCGCCCAGAACGTGGTGGGCGCGAAGGGGTAGCCGGGAAGGCTCACCCGGCGGACACCGGCCGGGGAGAGGGCGGCGAGAGTTCCCGCGCCGGCTTTCCCCTCGACCCACTGGCGGCCCAGCGCCCGCGGATCGTCCTTGGGCACGGCGGCCGGCCCGGCGCTGCCGGCCCGGCCGGTGAACAGGCGGTCGTCGCTGCGGCCCGTGGCGTACGCGCGCAGCGCCGTGACCAGCTCCGGGAGCGTGCCGGCGACCACGGCCAGGCGGTGCTCCATCGCACTCCGGCCGGTGCGCAGCGTGTGTGCCACCTCGGCGGCGGAGACCGTACGGTCGCCGTCGAGGTGATCCGCCAGCGCACGGGCCGCGTCCCTCAGCCGACCCTCGTCGCGGCCCGACAGCACGAACAGTTCGACCCGGCCCGCCTCTACGGCGGCGGCGCCCGGAGCGTGGTCCGGGTACTCCTCCAGGATCACGTGGGCGTTGGAGCCGCCGAAACCCATCGAGCTCACGGCCGCCCTGCGGGGCAGCGTCCCGTCCCGGTTGTCGGTGGGCGCCGGCCAGTGCTCACGGCGGTCCGCGATACGGAACGGGCTGCCGTCCAGGTCGAGGAGCGGGTTGGTCTCGTGGAAGTGGATGCTCGGCGGGATCTCGCCGTACCGCAGGGCGAGGGCGGCTTTCACCACGCCGGCGAGACCGGCCGCGGCTTCCAGGTGTCCCATGTTGGACTTGATGGACCCCACCGCGCACCAGGGGTCCACGCGCTCGTCCTCCCCGAGGCCCGCACGCTCCGCGAAGGCCCGGCGCAGGCCTCGCAGTTCGATCGGGTCGCCGACCTCCGTGCCGGTGCCGTGCGCCTCGACGTAGCCGATGGTGCGGGGGTCGGTGTCCGAGTCGCGGAGCACCCGTGAGATCAGTGCCGCCTGGGCGGCCGGGTTGGGCACCGGCAGTGACTGGGCGCGGCCGCCGTGGTTGACCCCGCTGCCGCGCACCAGCGTGTACACGGTGTCGCCGTCGGCCAGCGCACGGGAGAGCGGCTTGAGGTACAGCGCGATGACGCCCTCACCCCGGCTGAAGCCGTTCGCGGACCGGTCGAAGGCATGGCACCTGCCGTCCGGGGACAGCGCGCCCATCTGGCCCAGCGCGACGTACATGTCGGGAGCCAGCAGCAGGTGCACCCCGCCGACCAGGGCGTTGGAGCACTCGCCGCTCTCGATGGCGCGCGCCGCGCGGTGCAGTGCGGTCAGCGAGCTGGAGCAGGCGGTGTCCACGGCCTCGCTCGGCCCGTGCACCCCGAGCTCGAAGGAGATGCGGTTCGCCAGCACCGTCTTGGCGTTGCCGTTGACGGCGTACGGCTCCCGGTACCGGCCCACGCGGGCGAGGTGCGCCGTGTAGTCGTGGGAGGTGGCGCCGACGAACACACCGGTGTCGCTGCCGCGCAGCGACGACGGCGCGTGTCCGGCGTCCTCCACCGCGTGCCAGGCCGTCTGCAGCATCAGCCGCTGCTGCGGGTCCATCACCTCGGCCTCACGCCCGGATATCCCGAAGAACTCGGCGTCGAACTCGGTGACCCCGTCGACGAAGGCGCCCCACTTGCTGTTGGTCGTGCCCGGCTCGCGGTGCGGGTCGCCGAACAGCGGTCGCCAGTCCCAGCGTTCCGCGGGGATCTCGGTCATGTGATCGGTGCCCGCCAGCAGATCGCGCCACAGGGCCCGTGCGGTCCGTGCGCCGGGCATACGGACGGCCATGCCGACGATGGCGACGGGGTCCCGTCGCACAGCGCCATCGGTCTCGGTCTCGGTCTCGTCCTTTGGCCCCGCCGCCACAGCGGGCGCCACGGATGTCCCGGTGGTCACAGCGGTGCCGGGCTCGCGGGCGAAGCGGGCGCAGATCTCCGGTGCGCGGGCCAGTAGCTCCCGGGCGAGCGCGGCGACCGTTCCAGCCTCGTAGAGCAGGACCTTCGGCAGCTTGCCGAAGTCCTCCTCCAGCTCCCGCACGAGCTGGATGGTGCCGAGCGAGTCGACACCGAGCTCGGTGAAGGAGGTCTGCTCGTCCACGCTGTCCGCCGAGACGGACAGGAAGGAGGCGACGACCTCCCGCAGATGGGCCCGCACACCTTCCTCGGGGTCGGCCGGCCCGGACGCGGCGGGCGCGGCGGCGGGCCCCGTCCTTCGGGTTTCGTCCCGCGTGGTGGCGGACGGCGGACCGCCCTCGGCGCGCGCCACGATCACGCACTGGTCGTCCTCGTCCGGCACGCCGTTGTCGTGCGTCTGCACCCAGCTCTGCGCGAAGCCGGCCCGCCGCAGGCTGTCCTGCCAGCGGTCCTGCGCCAGCAACGGGGCGCCCGGCATCCGCTCGGTGTCCCGGCAGGTCCACCAGCTGGGGATCATTCCGAACAGCAGGAACTGGTAGTCGATGTTGGAAGTGATCTCGTTCAGCAGCAGCAGGCCGCCGTCGGTCAGCAACCGGCGCAAATGGGCCGCCGACTTGGTGATGTCCTCCGTCGCGTGCACCACGTTGGACGCGATCAGCAGGTCGTACGCACCCTCCTCGACGCCCTGGGCGGCCGGGTCGTGCTCCAGGTTGAACGTGGAGAACACCATCGGCAGGCCCGCGGTGGCGAACTTGCTGCGCGCCTGGCGGAAGTACGAGGCGGAGATGTCGGTGAAGGTGTACTCGACGCGGGCCCCGTAGCCGGCCAGGCGTTCCACGACCGGCCCGGTGGTGCCGCCGGTGCCGGCGCCGACCTCCAGGATCCGCACCGGGCGGCCGGGGTCCCGCGCCAGGCGCTCGCGGACGTAGCCGTCGGCGAAGTGGGCCACCACGGCGTTGTAGTGGTCGGCGATGGCGTTGCCGTGGTAGACGCTGCTCAGCAGGTCCGCGACCTCCCCGCCGAAGTACAGTTCGATTGCCGAGGTGCCGCCCGTCACGACGCGCGGGATGTGCGGGATCACGGCCCGGGCCAGCGCGGCCAGGTCGCCGACCTCGGGGTGGTCGATCGTCAGGTCGTCGAACTCCCTGTCGATCAGGTTGTGTTCGGCCGCCGGGTCGGGCAGCGGACGCGGAGCGGCGGTCACCACGTCGGCGAGTCGCGCGACATAGCGCTCGTACGGTTCGACGGGCGGCAGGCCGGCGAGGACATCGGCGCCGGACAGCTCACCGGTGGCACCCAGGTGCTCGCGAACCGACAGGGCGGCGAGCCGGGAGCCGACGGCACCCAGCCGGTCCAGGCCGCGCCGAACGCCGATGGCGTCGTACCCGGACCCGTACATGAAGGACCTGGCGGTGGCGAGAGCCTGGGCGTCAGGCCCCTCGGCGTCCCGCGCGGCGTGCCGAGCCGCGGTGGCGGCAGTGGTCGGGGTGTCCGGGGCCGGAGCCGTGGCGGTGGGAACGGCCGAAGGGGACGGATCCGCCGCGGTGGCCGGCGCGACCGGGACGGGCGGGGCCGGGACGGGCGGGGCCGCCGGCGCGGGTGCGGTGTGCTGCTCGGTCTCGCGCAACCAGAAGCGCTCGCCCCGGAAGGGCCGGCCGGGCAGATTCAGGCGTGGCGCGTCGGAGCCGCCTGAGACCGGTGTCCACGCCACCGTCTCCCCGCCGGCCCAGCGTCGCGCGGCCGCGACGGCCGACGCGTCCGATCCGGGCGCCGCACCGACCGTTCCCGCGTCGACCGGCCCCGCGAGCAACGCGTCCAGTTCCGCGCGCAGTTCACCGTCGGTGGCGGCGACCACGGCGATCCGGGCGGGCAGCGGATCACGGCCCTGCTGCAGGGTGGCGGCCACCGCCACCAGGCCGGGCCGCCCGTCGAGGGCGGTACGGTGCCGGCGCAGCACCTCGGGCAGCGCCTGCGCGGACGAGGCGGAGAACGGCACGACCAGGCTGCGGTCCCCCGCCCACGCCGTACGGGCGCGGTGCGGCGCCTCCTCCAGGACGACGTGGGCGTTGGCGCCGCCGAAGCCGAAGGAACTCACCCCGGCCCGGCGCGGCACACCCGGCCGCGCGGGCCAGTCGCAGGTTTCCGCGGCGATGGCCAACTCCGCGCCGTTCAGGGCGAGATACGGGTTGGCCTGCCGGAAGTCCGGCATCGCCGGGATCCGGCCGTGCTCCAGGGACAGCACCGCCTTGACGACTCCCACGACGCCCGCGGCGCCCTCGGCGTGCCCCAGGTGGGCCTTCGCCGTGCCGACGACGACCGGCGGGGCGTCGCCCGGGCGTCCGGTCAGCGCGCCGCGCAGCCCTTCGATCTCGATCGGGTCGCCGAGCTTCGTTCCGGTTCCGTGCGCTTCCAGCAGACCCATCGTGTGCGCCGGCAGACCGGCGTCACGCCATGCCCGTTCGATGAGTTCGCTCTGCCGCTGCGGACTGGGCGCGGTGACCGTGCCCGTGTGGCCACCGTGACCGACGGCGACCCCCTTGATGACGGCCCGGACCGGATCCCCGTCGGCGAGCGCTGCGCGCAGCGGCTTCAGCAGGACCGCGGCGACCGCCTCCGCCGGCACGTAGCCGTCGGCACGCTCGTCGAAGGCGTGACAGCGGCCGCTCGGCGACAGGGCTCCTGTCCCCGACAGCGACAGGTAGTGGCGTGGCGTCAGCAGCAGGTTGGCGCCCGCCGCGAAAGCCATGGAGCACTCGCCGCGGCGCAGCGACTCCACCGCCAGCTGCAGCGCGTGCAGCGACGAGGAGCAGGCCGTGTCGACGGTCAGGCTCGGCCCCGACAGGTCGAAGTGGTGCGAGGGCCGGTTCGCGGCCATCGTGGTGGCGGTGCCCGTGGCGTCGTACGGCCCCGGCCAGCGGCCGCGGGCGATCATCTCGCCCTCGTAGTCGCGGAAGCACTCGCCGACGAAGACGCCGGTGTCGCTGCCGCGCAGCCGGGGCAGGACGGCCGCGTCCTCGGCCGTCTCGTACAGCACCTCCAGCAGCAGGCGCAGCTGCGGGTCCATCGCCTCGGCCTCGGCCCGGGGGATGCCGAAGAACATGGCGTCGAAGCGGCTCACCTCGTCGAGGAAGCCCCCGGCCGGGCACTCGGTCGTCCCCGCCGCACCGTCGGCGTCGAGGTACCGGCCGTGGTCCCAGCGGTCCGCCGGCACGTCGCCGACCAGGTCCCGCCCGGCGAGCAGGGCGTCCCACAGCTCGTGGACGTTCGAGGCGCCGGGGAAGCGGCCGGCGAGGCCGATCACGGCGATGTCGCGGTCCGTCGTCTCGGAGGCGGGGGCGGGTGGTTCCACGACGGAGACGCGGGCTTTCGGGGCGGGCACGACGGTGGCGCCGTCCCGGGGGGCCGGTGTACCCGGTCCGACCGCCGTCCCCTTGAACGAGCCGTACCAGGCGCGCACCGCCTCGCCGTGCTCCTCGGCGAGGTGAGCCGCCAGCTCGGGGACACGTGTGCGACGGAAGAACACCGTGGGCGCGATCTCGACGCCCAGCTGATGCCCCAGCCGGGCACCCAGCGTCACCACGTCCACCGAGGTCAGCCCCAGTTCCATGAAGGTCCAAGCCGTCAGCTCGGCGGACAGGGTCGCGGCCTGCGGCAGGACCCCCGTCACCGTCTCGGCGATCATGGCCTCCAGGTCGGCCGCGAGCTCCGCGTCCGCCGGGCCGGCCGCCCCGTCGACGGGTTCGATCCCGCCGTCCGGGGCAGCCCCATCGCCGGGGGCGGCCCCGCCGTCCGGGGCAGCCGTCCGGACGCGTTCCGGCCAGATGACCGCGAGCAGGCGCTCGACCTTGGCTCGGTCGCCCTCGAAGACCGCGAGCTGCGGCCCGTCGTGGGCCAGACCGGCCTCCAGCGCGGCCAGGCCGTGCGCCGTCTTCAGCGGCACCAGCCCGGTGCTCTCCAGCACCTGGGCCTCCACGGCCGGGTTGATCCGCATGCCGCCGTCGTCCCACAGCGGCCAGTTCACGGCCACGCTGCGGCCCCGGCGCTCGCCCCGCCGCACGAGCCCGTCCCGCCAGGCGGCGAAGGAGTCCATGTAGGCGTTGGCGGCGGTGTAGTCGGTGGTGCCGATGGATCCGAGCACGGCAGAGGTGGAGGAGAACAGCACCAGGTAGTCCAGCGGCCGGTCGGCGGTGGCCAGGTCCAGGTTGCGGGCGCCGTCGAACTTCGGCCCCAGCACCCGCCGGACGGAGTCCCCCGTCTTGGTGATCAGCAGGCCGTCCTCCACCACGCCCGCGGTGTGCATCACCCCGGTGACCGTGCCGAACCGCTCCTCCGCGGTCGCCACCAGCCGCCGTACGTCCTCCAGCCGCGTGACGTCGGCCTGGACGTACGCGGCGCGCGAGCCGAGCCCGGCCAGCTCGGCCAGGAACTCACGCTGCGTGGCGCCCTCCGGGGAGCGGCCGAACAGCACGATGTCAGGCTGGGCCGTGCGGGCCATGCGCCGTGCCACGTGCCGGGCGATACCGCCCGTGCCGCCGCTGATCAGGCAGGTGCCGCCCGGCCGGGCCAGCGGGGTGCCGGCGGGCAGCGGACGGGTCGGCGCGAAGCCGCGCACCTCGCGGACACCGGCCGCGGTGCGCCGGACCTCCAGGTCTGCGGGCGCCGACGCCTCCGCGAGCAGCACATCGGTCGTCCGTGCCGCGTCGTCCGGGGGCGCGGCGAACCGGACCGTACTCAGCGGCAGCTTGGGCTGCTCCAGGCGCAGTCCGCGAGCCAGGCCGCCCACAGAGGCGTCCGGTGGGCACTCCGTGGGGGAGTGGTAGGCGTGCACGACCGGTAGGGCCACGCGGCGGCCCACCGCCCATGCCTGGCACAGCGCGTACACCGACAGCAGTCCGGTCGGCCGCTCCGGCGGTCCGTCGGGGGCGGAGCCGTCGAGGTGCCACAGGTGCAGGATCGCGGCGGGCACACGGCCCTCCTGCTCGAGCGCCTTGCGCAGCTGCCCGTGGTCCTCGGGGGAGTCGGGCGAGACGGTGAAGTGGTCGGCGGACAGCCGGGCGAACGCGCTGCCCGGGGTGACGAGCACCGGGCGGACGCGGGAACGCAGGGTCGCGCAGCGCGCGTCGGACGTGTCCAGCACCAGCACCGTCTCGCCGTCGAGCGGGACGGTGACAGGCGGGGCCGGACGGGGCGCCCAGGCAGGCTCGTACAGCATCACCTGGCGCAGGTCGTCCAGTGGGACGCTGCCGCTGCCGCTGCCGCTGCCGCTGCCGCTGCCGCTGCCGCTGCCGCTGCCGCTGCCGGTGCCGGTGCCGGTGCCGGTGCCGGTGCCGGGGACCGCGGTCCGCGGCTCCGGCGCGCGCTTCGGTCGGACGCTCCTCGGCTCGTCGGCGGGGGTGATCCAGTGGCGTTCCCCAGCGAACGGATAGGAGGGCAGCGCGATCCGCCGTCCGTCAGGCACCGGGGCAAGAGTGTCGACCGTGCCGTTCGCCCAGGACTCGGCGAGCTTCTCGGGAACTGCCGGCGCCTGCGCGGGCCTCACGGCTCCGGTCGCGGTCCGCCGGGCCGTGGCACGGGTGTGGGGCACCGCGGGTGTACGGCCCGTCGCGAACGTGTCGAGCGCGTCCGCCAGTTCCGCGGTGGAGGCGACGACGAGCGCGAGCCGCTCGCCCAGGTGGCGTCGCCCGACGGCGAGCGTGTGCGCGACGTCGGCGAGCCGCGTCTCGGGGCGCGTGCGCAGGGCGTCCGCGAGGTCGGCCGCCCGCCGGGTCAGCTGCTCGCCGGTGCGGGCCGACAGCGCGATGAACTGCCGGGCCGACGCCGCCTGCGTGCCGGCGGCCGGGGACTCGGGTGGCACGTATTCCTCCAGGACGACATGGGCGTTGGCCCCGCCGAAGCCGAACGCGCTGACCGCCGCGCGCAGTGGCGCGGGACACCCGGTGGCCGGGTCGGTCACCGGCGTCCAGGGCTCCTCGGCGGCCGGCAGGCGGAACGGTGACGCGGCGAAGTCGATGGCGGGGTTCGGGCGTTCCGCGTGCGGTGTCGGTGCCAGGGTGCGGTGCCGCAGGCACAGCAGGATCTTGGTGAGCGAAGCGAGGCCGGCGGCGGCCTCGGTGTGGCCGATGTTCGCCTTCACCGAGCCGATCGCGCAGAAACCGACCGCGTCGGTCTCCTTACGGAACGTCCTGGTCAGGGCGTCCACTTCGAGCTGGTCACCGAGCGTGGTCGCCGCTCCGTGCGCCTCGAGCAGCGTCACGGCCGACGCCGGGAGGCCGGCTCGCGCCAGGGCTTCCTCGACCACCCGGCCCTGCGCCTCCGGGCTCGTGATCGTGTAACCGGGGGTGCGGCCGGTGTGGTTCACGGCCGATCCGCGTACGACGGCCAGGATGCGGTCGCCGTCCGCCTCGGCGTCCGCCAGCGGGCGCATGATCAGCGCACCCACGCCGTCCGCCGGGACGTACCCGGACGCGTCCGCGCCGAAGGGGCGGCTCGTACCGTCCTTCGCCAGCAGTCCGTTGGCCGCCGAGCGGACGTACTTGTACGGGTGCAGGGACAGACTCACCCCTCCGACCAGGGCCGTGCGGCACTCTCCTCGGCGTATCGCCTCACAGGCCTGGTGCAGTGCTGTCAGCGAGGACGAGCAGGCGGTGTCCACCAGGACGCTGGGACCGCGGAAGTCGAAGGCGTGGCTGACCCGGTTCGGGATGCCGCCGAGCCAGCTGAGCGCGACGTCCGTGCCGCCGTCCCGCACGCTCTCCAGACCGTGCAGGTGGTAGTCCGCCCACATCGAACCCGCGAACACACCCACGGGGCCGCCGGCCGCCGCCGACAGTGATTCCGGGGTGTATCCGGCGTCCTCCAGAGCCGACCAGGCGACTTCCATGAACTGCCGCTCGTGCGGGTCCATCAGCTTTGCCTGCTGCGGCGGGATGTTGAAGAACAGCGAGTCGAACCGGTCGACGTCCTCGATGAAGCCGCCCCGCTTGAGGTACGAGCGGCCCGGCGTGCCCGGCTCGGGCGCGAACCAGGCGTCCGCGTCCCATCGTTCGGCGGGCACGTCGTCCAGGCAGTCGCGTCCGGTGCGCAGCACCTCCCAGAACTCGTCGAGATTACGGGCACCGGGGTAGCGGCCGGCCACGCCCACGATGGCCATCGGGGCGTCGGCGGACGGCGGCGCGGCCGGTGCGGGCGCGGCTGTGTCGGCCGGCGGGGTGGTGTCGATGGGGGCTTGGATGCCTTCGTCGGTGAGGTGGGTGACGAGTCGGCCGATGGTGGGGTGTTCGAAGAGGAGGGTGGGGTAGAGCTCGGTGTTCAGTGCGGTTTCGAGTTTTCCGGCGATGTTGAGGAGGTCGACGGAGGTGAGGCCGAGTTCGTCGTAGAAGCCCTGGTCCGGACTGATGCCGGTGGCGGGTTTGCCGGTCTGTGCCGCGACCAGAGAAGTCACGAGGGCGGTCAGGTCGCCGCCGGTGGCGGGAGCGGCCGGCGGGGTGGTGCCGGTGGGGGCTTGGATGCCTTCGTCGGTGAGGTGGGTGACGAGTTGGCCGATGGTGGGGTGTTCGAAGAGGAGGGTGGGGTAGAGCTCGGTGTTCAGTGCGGTTTCGAGTTTTCCGGCGATGTTGAGGAGGTCGACGGAGGT
>NZ_JBIWEF010000023.1:40856-71171 GCF_044762405.1 Streptomyces sp. NPDC097107
ACGGAGGTGAGGCCGAGTTCGTCGTAGAAGCCCTGGTCCGGACTGATGCCGGTGGCGGGTTTGCCGGTCTGTGCCGCGACCAGAGAAGTCACGAGCGTGGTGAGATCCCCGCTGGGAGCAGGGGGGACGGCCTGCTCGGCGGGCGCGGGTGTCCGTGGAGGCGCCGTGGCCCGCGCCCCCCTCGCCTCGGCCAGCCGCCTGCCCTCCTCCGCGTGCTTGCGGATGTCCTCGGTGGTGCGGACCCGCTTCGCGCGGTAGCCGGTCAGCCGGACCGCGACCTCCCCTTCCGGCGTGCAGAGGTCGATGTCCGCCACGACCGCCTGGGTGCTGTCGTCGACCTGCAGGCTCGGCAGGCGCGGTGAGTGCACCAGCGTGCGCGCCTGAAGGGAACGGCGGGCGCGGAAGGAGTCGACGTAGATCGGGATGAAGGGCTGGACGATGCCGCGCCGCACCGGCTCGGGGAACTGCAGGAACGGCACGAGCACCGAGAAGTCCATGAAGACGGGGTGCACGTGGAAGTGCCCGAGCGCCTCGACCGCGCTGGGGTCCAGGTGCACGTCGGCGACCGAGAAGCCGTCGCCCGCGCCGACCCGACCCCGCACCTTCATGAACGGCCCGTGCTCGATGTCGAGTTGACGGGCCAGGGCGTAGAGGTCGTCGGCATCCAGCGAACCGGGGCCGGAAGCGGCGTCGAACAGGCCTGCCGGTACCGGCTCCGGCTCCCACGGGCCCGCGACATGGATCTCCGCCTGGAAGTTCACCTGCCACTGCTCGTCGGCCACCTCCCCGCCCAGCAGCGGACGGCTGCGTACGCTGACCGGCACCCCGCCGCGCCGCCCGGGCTCGCCGACCGTCACCTCCAGCTGGCGGTCGAGGTCGCCCACGGCGATCAGCGGTCGGATGAAGACACAGCGCCGGAGTTCGACCAGGGAGGGATCGACACCGAGGTGACGGACCAGCCGCAGCACCAGGTCGAGATGGAAGACGCCGGGGAGGACCGGCGTGCGGTGGACGAGGTGGTCCCGCACGGCCGCGTCCCGCGCGGTGACCCGGGTGGCGAACCGGCGGCCCGCGAGGGACCGGAGTGCGGCCCCGGCGTCGAAGGACCGATGGATGTCGGACATCGTCAGTTCAACTCCTCGAGCGACAGAATCGGGCCGGCGGCGGCGTGCGCGGCGGGCGCGGAATGGGCGGGTACGGGGGCGGTGGGCACAGCGGCGGCGGTGGTGTCCGTCTCCCGGTCCACCCAGTGGCGGACGCGCTTGAAGACGGCCGGCGGCAGGCTCGGGCGCTCGTCCGGACGCGCGGCGAGCTCCTCCGCCGTCGGCTCCCGCAGGACGGCGTGGCAGTTGACCCCACCGAAACCGAAGGCGCTGACGCCGGCTCGGCGCACACCGCCGATCGGCACGAACTCCCGCAACTCCGTGTTCGGGTAGAAGGGCGACCGGTCGAAGGAGAAGCGGGGATTGGGCGTCTCGCAGTGCAGCGTCGGCGGGATCATCCGGTGCCGCAGGGCGAGAACCGCCTTCTGCAGTCCCGCCATGCCGGCGGCCATCAGCGCGTGTCCGATATTGGACTTCACACTGCCCACGGCGCAGTACCCGGTGCGGTCGTCGGCGTCGCCGAACGCCCGGGTCAGGGCACGCAGTTCCATCGGATCGCCGATCATCGTGCCGGTGCCGTGTGCCTCGATGAGACCGATCGCCGTGGGATCCACGCCCGCCGCGCGCTGTGCCCGGCGCACCACGTCCTCCTGGGCGTCCGGATTCGGAGTCGTCAGGCCCATCGTGCGGCCGTCGTTGTTCACCGCCACCGATTCCACGACCGCGTACACCCGGTCCCCGTCGGCGAGCGCCGCGTCCAGCGGCTTCAGCAGGAGGGCACCCGCGCCCTCCCCGAGGACCAGGCCGTTGGCCCGCGCGTCGAACACCCGGCACTCCGCGTCCGGGGATAGCGCGCCGGACGCGCTCAGCTTCAGGTACGGCATCTCGTCGAGCAACAGGTCCGCCGCGGCGACCAGTGCCATGTCGCACTCGCCGAGCCGCAGGGACTGCTCGGCCAGCGCCAGCGCGGCCAGCGACGAGGAGCAGGCGGTGTCGATCACCAGGTGCGGGCCGCGCAGGTCGTAGACCTGGGCGAGCTGGGCGGCCACGAAGTTCTGGTTCAGGCCCGTGACGGTGTTGCGGTGCGGGACGCGGATCCGCGGCGCGTACGCCCCCGTCTGCGCCGCCGCGAACACCCCGGTGCGGGTGCCCGCCAGCTCGGGGCGCTGGTATCCGGCGTTCCGAACCGCCTGCTCGGCGCATTCCAGGACCAGCCGGATGAGCGGATCGACATGCGCGGCGTCCTCGGGCGCGATGCCGAACGGCTCCGGGTCGAAGTCCTCGATCCCGTCCAGGAACCCGCCCCAGCGGGAGAGGGAACGACCCGGCCGCTTCTCCGGCGCGTACAGCTCGGTGGTGCTCCACCGGGCCGCCGGCACCTCGCGGATCGCGCTGCGGCCCTCGGCCAGAAGCCTCCAGAAGGCGTCGGTGTCGGGTGCCCCCGGGAAACGGCTCGCCATGCCGATGACGGCCAGCGGCCGGGGCCCGGGACCCTGGGCGGTGGTGCCCTGCGAGCGTGGCAGCGCGGCCGTCCCGGCGAGGCTTGGCCGCTCGTCGCCGGCGCCGCGCCGGGCCGCCCAGCGCTGGACGCCCTGCGGGTACGCGCTCGTCAGGAAGGCGGCCAGGCGCGCGGCCGTTGGGTTCTCCAGGACCACCGACGGGTCCAGTGGAGCGTCGGCCAGCTCCTCCAGCCTGCCGACCATCCCGGCGATCAGGATGGAATCCACCCCCAGCTCGGCGAAGGAGGAGTCGAGGGCCACGGCTTCCCTCGGCAGCATCAGTTCCTGGGCCATGAGGTCGAGGAGGAACTCCTCGACCGCCGCCCTGACGGCAGCGCTCACGGCGCCGTCCGAGGTCGTCACGTGGTGCTCCTTCTTCTTCTCATCGTGTTCTGCTTCGGTGTTCGTGCTGTGCGGCCCCTGCACCGGGCCGCCGCAGGGCGTGGCCGGGACCGGAGCCGGGACGATGGGGCCGGCGGCGGGCAGAAGGGGGCCGGGGCCGGGACGTGCGGCGGGCGGGAAGTCGCCAGGGCGCACCGCGGCCGCGACCACGCCGTCGACGCCACCCGCGATCACCCGTTCCAGCAGTTCCAGGCCCGCTTCGCGGGTCAGTGCCCCGAATCCCGCCGCGCGGTACGCGTCGGCCTTCACCTCGCCCATGCCGAGGCCGGTCCAGCTGCCCCAGGCGACGCTGAGGTAGCGGGTGCCGCCGGGGCCCTCGGCCGTGTTGCGCTCGGCCGCGTAGGCCGCCAGATGGGCGTTGGCGGCGGCGTAGTCGCCGAGACCGACGCCCAGGTGGGGCAGTACGGCGGAGACCGAGGAGAACAGGACGAAGAAGTCCGGCCGGTCGGCACGCACCAACTCGTCCAGCACCCGCAGCCCGGCGGTCTTCGGCTCCCAGGTCGTGGCCACGGCCTCCGGCGAGCGGCGGACGAACGCCGGGTGCCTGCGGTCCACCGAGCCGGCGCAGTGCAGCACGCCCGCGACGGGCCCCAGTTCACCGCGCACCCGGTGCAGGAAGGCGGTCAGGGCACCGCGGTCGGTGAGCGGGCCGGTGTGGATCAGCACTCGTACCCCACGGGCCTCCAGGCCCGCGACGGTGCGCGCCAACTCCGCCGTGCGCGCGTCGGCCTCGGCCCCGGCGGCGTCCGCCGACGCGGCTGTCCGCTCCCACTCGGCGCGTGGCGGCAGTGGCCGTCGACCGAGCAGGGCCAGTTTGCGGGCGCCCCGTTCGGCCAGCCGCTCGGCCGCCGCCAGGCCCAGGCCGGCGGTGCCACCGGTCACCAGATAGGTGCGGTCCGGGTCGAGTCCGGGGAGGCCGGGCCCGGCCGGCAGGACGCGCAGCGGGCCGGGCACATAGCGGTCCGTGCCACGCAGGCAGACCTCGGTCGGGGTCTGGGTGACCACGGACAGCTCGGCGCGCGCGGTGCCCAGGACCGCCTCCGGGCCGGTGACGGCCGGGTCGAGGTCCACGGAGGCGGAGCGGACCGCCCGGTACTCGGCGCCCACGGCCCGGACGAGCCCGGCCATGGCCCCGCCCCGCGCCTGCGGCCGGGCGTGCCGCAGCGCCTGGCGGCCGCGCGTGACATGCAGCACCGACAGCTCGTGCCCGGCCGCGGTGGCCCGGCGGACCAGCTCCTGGAGAAGCCCGATCCGGGCTGCCTCGCGCTCCAGCGGCGCGTTCTCCGCCCCGGCACCGGACAGGTCCGTCAGGTCCACGACCGCGTCCAGCGGGCCGTACCGTTCGTACAGTTGCTCCGCCAGAGCGTGCCCGGCCGCGTGGTCGGCGAGGTCGAGGTCGTACTCGTCGGCACCGAGGTGGGGCAGCAGGCTCCGCTCGCGCACCACGATCCAGCCGCTCTTCCCCGCCCCCGCCGCGTGTGCGGCGGTCTCGGCGAAGCCGAGCGTGTCCCGGGCGGCGACGAGCAGCACGCCCAGAGGCCGGCGGCCGGTGTCGGCGGAGGCGGCCGGCGGCGCCTCGACCCAGTCCCGGATCAGTAGCTCCGGCACCAGGTCCTGGGTCTCGTCGGCCGGAGCCGGGCCGCACGGCAGTGGTTCGGATACCGGACGCGCGCTGTCCAGGACACCCCGAGTCGGCAGGCCCGACGGCCCGAACTCGGCGCTGTGGTCGAACGGGTATCCGGGGAACGGCACCCGTCGGCGCGGCCCGTCGTGCAGCGCCGTCCAGTCGACCGGCTCACCGGCGGTCCAGATGACGGCGGCGTCCGCCGGGTCCGTCGGCCTGACGGCGGGGCCGTCGGCGGCAGTCCGGTGCGGTCCGCCCAGGTGCGTACCCGGGGTTCCGGCCTCACCCGTGTCGTCCAAGTAGGCGCCGAGCCGGTTCCGCAGCTCCGGCAGCGAGGAGGCGACGACCGCGAGCCGTTCGGCGAGCGGGGCGCGGCCGGTCTGCGAGGTCCACGCCAGGTCGCATAGGCGGACGCCGCCGTCGGCGGCGAAGTCGCGCAGCCGCACGGCGCAGGCGCGCAGCTGATCCCGGGTCCGGGCGGACAGCACGACCACCTGCGGGCCCGTCTGCTCCCCGGACCGCTCGGCGGGAGCCGGCGGTTCCTCCACCACGACGTGTGCGTTGACGCCTCCGAAGCCGAACGAGCTCACTCCGGCGCGCAGCGGTGCGCCACCGGCCGACGTCCACGGCTCAGCCGCGCGCAGCACCCGGAAAGGTGAACCGTCCAGCTCCAGATACGGGTTGAGTTCGGCGAGCCCGGTCACCGGCGGCAGGGTGCGGTCGCGCAGGGCGTGCACTGCCGCGATCAGTCCGGCGACGCCGGCCGCGCTCTCCAGATGTCCGACCGACGCCTTGAGCGCGCCGAGCACCGTGGACCCCGCGGGTACGTCGGCCCCGTCCGCCGCCCGTTCGAACGCCTGCTTGAGGCCCTGGACCTCGATCGGGTCGCCGAGCCGGGTTCCCGTGCCGTGTGCCTCGATGTAGCCGACCGACGCAGCGGGCACGCCCGCGTCGCGTAGGGCCGCCACGATGGTGTCGGCCTGGCCGCGCGGAGTGGGCGCGGTGAGGGAGTGCGCCCGGCCACCGTGTCCGACCGCGGAGCCGCGGATCACGGCGCGCACCGTGTCGCCGTCGGCGAGGGCCTTGGACAGCGGCTTCAGCAGAATCACGCCGACGCCCTCCGCGCGTACGTAGCCGTCGGCCCGGCTGTCGAAGGTGTGGCAGCGCCCGCCCTGCGACAGCATGCCGCCCCGGCTGAGCGAGACGTACCAGGTCGGCGTCATCACCACGTTGACCCCGCCGACGAGAGCGGCGTCGCACTCGCCGGACCGCAGCGCCGCGAGCGCGCGGTGCAGGGCGACCAGAGAGCTGGAGCACGCGGTGTCCACCGTCTCACTGGGACCGCGCAGGTCCAGCAGGTACGACACACGGTTGGCGACGATGGCGTGCACGTTGCCGGTGACCGTGTGCCCGGCCACGTCGGTGTCGTGCTCGCGCAGGACCTCCAGGTAGTCGTGGAGGGTCACACCCGCGAAAACGCCCGTGCGGGTCCCGGCGAACGACCCCGGATCGTACCCGGCGTTCTCCAGGGTGTGCCAGCACGTCTCCAGGAACAGCCGCTGCTGGGGGTCCATGAGGGAGGCCTCGCGCGGGGAAAGCGAGAAGTGCGCGGCGTCGAAGGCGGTCACCGATTCGAGAAAGCCGCCCGCCCGGCAGTCGGTGGTGCCCGGGTCCCGGCGCGGATCACCGTCGTACGCCTGCCAGTTCCAGCGCTCGGCCGGCACCTCGGTGACCATGTCCCGCCCGGCCAGCAGGTTCCGCCAGAAGGTCTCGGCGTCCGGGGCGCCGGGGAAGCGGCCGGCGAGACCGACCACGGCGACGGGGTCCGCCCCGGCCGCCGGATCGGCGGACCGCGCCGGCCGGGTCCGGTGCACCGGCGTCGGGACAGGCTCGAGCGCGGGTTCCGCGACCGCCGGTTCCGGGCGCGTTCCCGGCACGGGCCCAGGCTCGCTCAACGCCTCGGGCAGCTGCGCCGCGTGCCGGTCGACCAGGTGCGCGGTGATCGCGTCGGACGTCGGGAACTCGTAGAACGTCACCGGCGTCAGGGCCGTGCCGAAGGTGTCGTTGAGCCGGTTGGCGAGGGTGGTCAGCAGGACGGAGTTGAAACCGTAGGCGCCCAGTTCGGTGGCGGCGTCGATACGGTCGGGGGTGGTCCCGGCGACCTCGGCGACCCGGGCCACGACCAGGGTGAGGACCCGGCCCGGGAGCGGCTCGGTGGCCGCCCCTCCGACCGGCAGGGGGCCCTTCGAGGTGCCGGCCGGGTCGGCGATCACGGGATCCCCGACGCCGGACTGCGGGCCCAGCCCGGCCCGGCCGAGGACCGAACGGGTGCGCTCGGTGCCGGCGCAGGAGACGTACAGTCGCGGGGCCGCGGACCCTACCGCCTCCTCCAGCACCCGCAGCGCTTCCGATGTCCCGATGGGGACCAGTCCGATCGTGGTGACGGCCATCGAAGCGGTCTCGGCGTCCAGCCGCATGCCGCCCTCGGACCACAGCGGCCAGGCCACGGAGGCGGTACGGCCGCTGCGCCTGCCTCGCCCGACCTGCTCGGTGCGGTGTACGGCGAAGGCGTCCAGGTAGGCGTTGGCGGCCGCGTAGTCGCACTGGCCGGCGTTGCCGACCGTGCCGACGACGGACGAGAAGAGGACGAAGGCCTCCAGCCGGTCCTCGGCCGTCAGCTGGTCCAGCAGAGCCGTCCCCGTCGTCTTGGGCGCCAGCACCCGAGCCACCTGTTCGTCGCCCTTGTCCTGCAGCCGCGCGTCCTCGATCAGCCCCGCGGCGTGCAGCACACCGGTGAGCGCGCCGAACCGCGACCGGGCCGTGCGCAGCGCGGTGTCCAGCGAGGAACGGTCCGTGACGTCCGTCCGGACGTAGAGTCCGTCGCCGCCCAGGGACCGCAGCTGGGAGCAGAACCGCTCGTGCTCGGGGCCCGGCGCCGACCGCCCGAGGAGCGTGACCTTCGCGCCGTACCGCTCGGCCAGGTGCACCGCGACGAGCCGTCCTATGCCCCCGGCGCCGCCGGTGACGACGTAGTGCCCGCCCTGCGTGAACCCGGGGCCTCCGTCACCCCCGGGCCGGCCGGCCTCGGTGAAGCGCAGCACCTGACGCCCGCTCGGGCCGATCCGCACCTCGGCGTCTGTGCTGTCCGCCTCGGCGACCAGCGCGGAAAGGGATGGGGAGAAGTCGTCGGCGAGGCCGACGCGGACGTGCCGGAAGCGGCTCGTCTCGCGGGCCAGCGAACGGCCGAAGGCCGCGACCGCGTGTTCCACCGGGTCCTCCCGGTCGGCCGATGTCACCTGGACGTAGGTCAGCGGGGGGAGCGCGCCGACCGAGACCGCCCGGCCCAGATCGGTGGGCAGCCGCTGGGCCACCGCGGACGCCGCGTCCTCGCCCGTTCGCGAGGCGGGCGCCAGGCCCCGCCGGTCGACCAGCACCACGGGCCCCTCGGCGCCCGCACGCTCCAGCAGGGAACGCAGGTCGTCGGCGTTGCCCCGGCGCACCACGAGGCCCGAGGCCTCGTCGGGAACCTCGTCCGCGGGGTGCTCCACCGCCCGCAGCAGCAGCCACGGCCACTTCTGGCCCTCCTCGGCGACGGGCGCGTCGCCGGGGGCGTCGAGCACCAGGACGGTCGCCGGGGCCTGAGAGCCGACGGCGGTCCGCGCGGGGGCGTCCTCCCAGCACGGTGTCCAGACGGCGGCGGAGTCGTCGGCGCGCGTCGCCGGACCGGTCGTGGCCGAGGGACCGCCGGCCGGGTCGAGCACCGCCGACGGCAGGTAGTACGGCACCCGTTCGAACGGGTAGGCGGGCAGCGGGGTCCGGCGGGCGGCGGGCAGCAGGGCGGGCCAGTCCGGTTCGGCGCCCTGGACCCACAGCCGGGCCAGGGTGCTCAGCTCGCCCTGGGCGGCGAGCGACGCCAGGAAATCCCGCCCGCCGGCGAGATCCGTGAACAGCCCGGCGAGCGGACCGCCGCGGACCAGCCGTCCGGTGTGGACCGCGCCGGAGCCCTCCTCGGCGCCGTCCGCGATCCGGTCCAGCACCGTCAGCAGGCTGTCCCGACCCCGGGCGGTGAACGCCGCACGCACGTCCAGGGCCTCGCGCCCCACACGCAGCGTGTGCGCCACGTCGGCGAGACGCACGGTCCGCCCGGCGGGCCCGCGCAGATGCGCCGCCAGCCGCCGCGCCGTGGTGCGCAGTTGCTGGTCCGTGCGGGCCGACAGGACGTACAGCTCGCTACCCACCGCGTCCTCCTCCACGCCCGCGGCCGGTCGGTCGTACGCCTCGACGACGAGGTGCGCGTTGACCCCGCCCGCGCCGAAGGAGCTGACGCCCGCACGCAGCGGCGGGATGCTGCCGTCGGCCTCCACACCCACCGGCTCCCAGGGCGCGGCGGCGGTCTGGAGCCGGAAGGGGCTGCCGTCCAGCTCGATGAACGGGTTCGGGGTGCCGGCGTGCGGAGTCGGCGGCAGGACGCGGTGCTTGAGCTGGAGCAGCACCTTGGTCAGCCCCGCGATGCCGGCGGCCGGCTCGAGGTGGCCGATGTTGGCCTTCACGCTGCCCAGCGCGCAGCTGCCCGCCTGCTCGCGTGCGCCGAACGCCCGGGTCAGCGCCCGGACCTCGATCGGGTCGCCCAGGGAGGTGCCGCTGCCGTGGGCCTCCACGTAGCCGACGGTGGCCGGGTCCACGCCCGCCGAGCGCAGCGCCGACGACACGAGCGCCGCCTGCGCCTCCGGGCTGGGCACGGTGAACCCGCTGGTGCGGCCACCGGAGTTGACGGCCGTGCCGCGGATGAGGCCGTAGACGTGGTCACCGTCGGCGACCGCCTTCGACAGCGGCTTCAGCAGCACCGCGCCGGCGCCCTCGCCCATGACGAAGCCGTCGGCCTCCTCGGCGAAGGGGCGGCAGACACCGGCCTTCGATAGCATCCCCATCTGCGCGTACTGGATGTGCCGCACCGGATGCAGGACCAGGTTCACACCACCCGCGATCGCGGCCGCCACCTCGCCCCGCCGGATCGCCTCGCAGGCCAGGTGCAGCGCGACGCCGGACGCCGAGCAGGCGGTGTCCACGACCATGCTCGGCCCGGTCAGGTCCAGGAAGTACGAGACGCGGTTGGCGATGGCGTAGTTGTCGGCGTACGGGTAGGGGGAATGGCCGGTGGCGGCGCCGTTGGCGCTGAACGTGCGGTAGTCGTCGGCCATGGCGCCCACATAGACGCCCGTCCTCCGGTCCATCGTGTGCCGGTCGTACCCGGCGTCCTGCACCGCCTCGATCGCCGTCTCCAGGAAGACGCGCTGCTGCGGGTCCATCTGCTCGGCGTCTCGCGGGGCGATTCCGAAGTACAGCGAGTCGAAGTCGGCGGCCCCGTCCAGGAAGTTGCCAATGCCGCTGTACGTGCGCCCCTGGCCGCCCTCCGGGGTGTACACCGCGTCGTGGTCCCACCGGTCGGACGGCACCGGCCGGGCGGCGCTGCGGCCGTGCAGCACGTTCTGCCACAGCTCGTCGAGGCTGTCGGCACCGGGATAGCGCCCGGCCAGGCCGACGACGGCGATGGGTTCGGTGACGGGTCCGGCAGCGGACGCGGCGTCCGGCGCCGCCGCGGACACCGGGGCGCTGCGGTCCGCGGCCGGGGAGGCGGCCGGGGCGGGAGGCGGCGGCCCCTCGCCGGCCGCGGGTGTCGGCTCCGAGCCGGACCCCGCCAGTGCCGCGGCGATGTCGCCGAGCGTCCGGTGCTCGAAGAACAGGGTCTTGGACAGTTGTCCGTACTGCTTCTCCAACCGGATCATCGCGTCCACCACGGACAGCGACGTCATACGGATCGATTCCAGCGGCGTGTGCGGCCCGATGTCCGCCCGCGGCAGACCCAGGACCTCGGCGACCACGGAGCACACGGCCTCCCGGGCCTCCGCGAGACCGCTCGTGGCGGGTGCCGCGGGAGGCGCCGGCTCCGGTGCGGCGGAGGCCGCGAGGCGGGCGGAGGGCCTGGTGGCACGCAGGACGGTCGACAGCGGTTCCGCGTCCTGAGCCAGGTCGACGAGGGCGCGGCGGCGCACGCCGTCCCGTACGGCCCCGTCGGACGGCTTCGCCTTCCGGGCGGGCTGTGCCTCGGCCGACGGATCCGGCTCCGCCTCATCTGGCTCGAAGGCCACCGCGGAGACGGCGGCGACGGGCGCCCGGAACACGACGCGCCCGTTCTCGCCGGGCTCGGCGAAGGAGCCGAGCACCGAGTCGAAGAAGCGGCGTACCGGCGTGTTCCGCTCGCTGGGCACATACGGCGCGACCAGCTCGGACACACCCGCCTCGGCCAGCTCCCTGGCGAGGGCGGCGACAAAGGCATGCTCGACACCGCGTCCGAGCACCCGGCAGCTCATCAGGAACGTGTCGAGGACCGCGGACGCCCCGTCGGCGTCCTCCCGGGTGATGGCGAGGCCCACCAGGCCGTAGTCGCCGAAACGGTCCCGCACGTGGACGGTGCGGATCCGCACCGCCGAGTCGGCGAGCAGCGCCCGGATCTCCGGCTCGCCGCGGCGCACGGTGGAGAGGTTGAACTGGTTGGTGCGGTACGTCAGCTGGGAGATCCGCGGGTACTGCTCGGGCGTCGGTGGCGCGACGTCCACCGACAGCTCCAGACCGGCGATGAAATCGGCGAACGAGGCGGCGTCGCGCAGCATCGCGTCGCGCTCGCCCCGGGCCCGGTAGAAGTCGGACCGCTTGCGGTCCTCGTCGGTGACGGTGAGCCGGTCCAGCGACCACATGCGGTCCAGGAAGGCGGGCACCTCGTTGCCGTCCTCGGGCAGTTGCAGCGCCAGGACCTCGGGGTGGGCGGCGCGTACTCCGGCCACCTCCACCGGGTTGTCGTCGAGGAAGACGAAGCTGTCCAGCCCCAGGTCGAGTTCCGCGGCGAGGGAGGCGATGTTCAGGGCTTTCGGCTCCCAGTTCACACGGCGGGCGGTGATGTGCTCGGCGCGCAGCGGCATGTCCTCGCGCACTGCCAGCACCTCATCGACGTCGGCAGCCTCGTTCTTGCTGGCCAGGCAGATCAGGACGCCCTCGCGCCGGCGGGCCACGGCCCACTCCTGCACCGCCCGGTGCGCCGGCTCCAGCTGTACGCCGTGCGGGCCGTCCTCGCCGACCACCCCGCCCCAGAGCGTGTTGTCGCAGTCCAGGACGATCACCTTCGAGGGCGGGGTCAGCGCGCTGTGCGCGGCCCTGGCGACGCCGGCCGCCAGGGCGGCGCAGCCCTCCTGCGTGAACGGGATGTGCGCAGCAGCGTCCCGCGCCTCGTCGTAGTGGGTCTCGCCGGCCGGGACGATCCCGCCCGCCCAGCGCTCCCGACCGAGCACGTGCACGCCCGGGACACCCGCGAGCTCCCGGGCGATCAGCTGCTCGGCGGCGGTCAGTTCCGCGTCCCGGCCACAGCCGTCGGAGTGCGCGGGGGACGGCGGGCACTGCAGCACCAGCAGCGGCACCGGGCTGCGGGCCGCGTGAGCGCGCACCGCGTCGGCGAACTCGCCGGCGGTGCGGTCACTCTCGTCCCGCGGCCAGTCCTCCGTCCGGACCAGGACGGCCTTGGCACCCTGCTCGACGGATGCGAAGAGCCCGCCGGGGGAGAGGAGTTCCTGGAAGACCTGCGCGTAGTCGGCCGGTCTGACCCGCAGGCCGAGCCCCAGCCGGTCGCACCAGTACTGAAGCGGTTCCACGAGCGGATCGAGGGTGAAGGTGGCGACCACGCCGAGGTCGAGGGGGCGCGAGACGGCGGCGTCCTCCGGCTTCCCGGAGGGCGCGGTCTGCTCGCGGGTGCCGCCGTCGCCCGCCGTGCGGTGCTCCTGTCCGTCGGTGAGTGCGGTCCCGTCCTCGGCGAAGGGCAGTACCCGGACCTCGCCCGGCTCGCCGCGCCCGGTCAGAGCGCGGACCAGCGCCGCGGCGACCGGCTCAACGGCCGCGCCGCGTTCGCCGAGCGGAGTGGCGGTCATGGCGGTACGCAACCGGGGCGGGCGCGCGATCAGCCAGGAGGCGCCGGGAAGCTCCGCAGCCGCCGCACGAACGAGGCCCTCGACCGCGAACTTGGCCGTCACGTAAGCGGACCAGCCCGGCGGGGGAGCCTGCGTCCACGCACTGGAGACGGCCATGACCCGGCCGCCGCGCTCCGCGACCTCGGCCGCGAGGCCGGCCAGGGGTTCGCGGGTGAGGGCCAGCGCCCGGGTGACATGGTCGGTGGCGCGCTGTGAGGTGGCCGGTTCCAGGGGCAGTTCGGCCGGTGTGGGGCAGGCGTTGAGTACCAGCAGGTCCAGGCCGCCGCGCTCGGTACGGATACGGTCCAGGGCCGCGGCGACCCACTCGGGGTCGGCGGCGTTCCCGGGCAGTGGATGGATGCGTGCCCCCGCGTCACCGACCCGTTCCACGGCCCGCGCCACGTCCTCGGTGCTGCGGTGGAAACCGGCGTACACCTCGGCGCCCTGCAGCGCGAGTGCCTGGGTGACCGCCGCCCCGAGGCCACGGCTGGCGCCGACGACCAGGGCGGTACGGCCGCGCAGCGGTTCCGCCTGCGGCAGCGCGGCGGTGAGGTTCCCGACGTCGCCCGGTGGCACATCCGCGCGGTGGAAGGCGCGGACCGTGGCCGAGGCCCGCAGACCGGCCGCTTCGGCGGTGCCGGTCAGCCGCAGCATCCGGAACCGCTCCGCCACGTCCGCCACTTCGGCACGGGCGGTGAACGGCCCGGCGTCGTCCGCCGCGCGGAACTCCACCTCGAAGTCGGACAGCAGGGCGGCCCGGCCGGGTGCCTCCATGCCGACCAGGTAGCTGATCCACGCCAGCACCCCGACCGGAACCGGCCCGAGCCCTCGCTGTGGCAGGCCGAGCTGGTCGGCCAGGCGCGCGACGCCGTCCCATCGGGGCGCGTAGCCCTCGCCCAGCGGCAGGCCGGTGGCGAACTCCGTGAGCTCGGCGTCGCGCGGTTCCGCTCGCCGTGCCCCCCCTCCGTCCGGGGTCTCCTCGCCGGCGGCCGGGCCCTGGCCGAACTCCGTCGTCACCTCCAGCAGCGTGCGACTGCCGTCGCGGAGCCGGACCGTCGCGCGCTCAGCGGTGTCCTCGGTGATCTCGCGGAGGTAGTCCTGGTCGGCGTACACCGGCGCGTGGAAGCGCGCGGAGATCCGGACCGGGCCGCGGCCAGGCCGCGGCGTCAGGCCGGACAGGGCGAGGAGCGTGCCGAGCACCCCGTGGACGACGGGCGCGCCGAAGGCGGTGCGCCGTGCGTAGTCGGCGTCGACGTGCAGCGGATTGTCATCGGCACTGGCATGCCGGAACGTCTCGACCACAGCGGCGGAGGCCCGCACCCGGGTCGGCGTCGTCTGGTCTTCCATGATCGCCTCTCGACTCACTCGCTCGTGGGGTTCAGACGGCGGCGGAGAGCGCCTGCCGCTGGGTCTTGATCTGGGCGATGAGCCCGGTCAGCACTTGGCCGGGGCCGACCTCCCGGAACTCCGGTTCGGGCCGGTCCAGCAGATGCTCGACACACTCGGTCCAGCGCACCGGCGACGCGATCTGCCGGGTCAGCAGATCGGCCGGGTCGTCCGTGCCGTACGGCCGGGCCGTCACGTTCGAGATCACCTCGATGCGCGGCGTCGCCAGGCGGTACTGCGCCAGGAACGTGCCGAACTCGGCAGCGGCGTCGGCCATGTGACGCGAGTGAAAGGCACCGCCCACCTTCAGCGGAACGACCGCCTGCGCCTCTTCGCCGAAGACGTCCCGCAGCTTCGCGATGTCGTCCCGGGGACCGGAGACGACGGTCTGACCGGGGGCGTTGAGATTGGCGACGTCGAGCGCCGGGGCACGAGCGGCGAGGACCTCGCGGATCCGGTCCGTGTCTACGCCCATGACCGCGGCCATGCCGCCCGCGGGTGCCTGGGCCATCAGCTCGCCACGCCGTATCACTATCTCCAGTCCGGTGAGGAAGTCGAAGGTGCCGGCGGCGAACAGCGCCACGTACTCGCCGAGGCTGTGCCCGGCGACAGCGTCCGGCACCCGGCCGGTCTCCCGGACGGCGTCCAGATACGCCAGGGCGTTCACGACGTACATCGCGGTCTGGGTGTTGCGGGTGTCGGTCAGCTCCTGGGCGGACGTGTTGAGGCACAGGTCCGTGATGGAGCGGCCGAGCACCGAGTCGGCCTGCCGGACAAGGTGCGGGAACTTGGGGAACAGGTCCTGGCCGATGCCGGGGCGGTGCGAGCCCTGGCCGGGGAACACGTGGATGAGCGTCATGTCCGGGTCTCCCGAGGTCTGGTGTGGCTATGCCGCGGCGAACGGCTGGGACGGGGGAACGAGGCGGGCGGCGCGGGAGAGCAGTTCGGCGGCGCCGGTCATGATCAGTCGGGCGAGGTCGTCCGGGTGCCGGGCGCGCCAGTCCTCCCGGGAGGTTCCGCGCAACCGCTCGTTGAGCGCGCCGAGCGCCGGACCGCACGGGATCTGGAAGTCGACCCGGCTGTCGGCGTCACCCTCCAGTGCCACCCGGGTCGCCTTGGCGAAGTACCAGGTGAAGATCAGCGCCATACGGCGTTTGGGGTCCTCCTCGGCGCGCTCGATCACCGCCGGGCGGGTGCTCGCATAGCGGTCCTTGACCTCCTGCCACACTTCCTCGAAGGTGCGGCCGAGGATGCGGCGCTGCACGTGGTCGGCGGTGTCCGGATCGAGGTCGTCCAGCGATTCGTGCCGTAGCCACAGCTCGTACAGCTTGTTGGCGCGGGCTGGGAAGAACAGGCCGCGACGGAGCACCTGAGCCTTGGTGCCCACCTCGAACATGTCGCCGGCCGGGACCAGCGCGGTGTCCTGTACCTGGGCGCGTTGGAGCAGGTCCTTCGCGGTGTCGGAGGTGCCGGCCTCCACGGTGCACTGGTTGATGCTGCCGGTCAGGACGAAATCGGCGCCCATGACGAAGGCGGCGGCCGCGGCCTCGGGCGTGCCGATTCCGCCCGCCGCCCCGATCCGGACCCGCCCGGCCGCCGGGTGGCTGAGGGACACCCGGTCGCGGAGCGTGAGGACGGCCGGCAGCAGCGCCGTCAGAGGCCGCTGGTCGGTGTGCCCGCCCGAGTCGGCCTCCGCGCACAGGTCGTCGCACATGGCGACCGACGCGGCGAGCCGTGCCTCCTGCGGGGTGATGCGTCCTGCCGCGACCAGATCGCGGACGATCGTTGCGGGCGGCGCGGCCAGGAACGCCTCCGCGACCTCCTGACGCGAGACCTTCGCCATGACGCGGTTGGGTGTCTGGACGGCCCCGTCGGACCGGCGGTGCGCACCCGTCAGGCGGTAGCGGACGAGGGCGGGGCTGATCTGGACGAACGACGCGGCTTCCATGCGCCGGACGCCGTGCCTGAGAAAGGTGTCGACCGTGCGCTCCTCGCGGTCCGGGCGAGCGGCGAGCAGATTGACGCCGAAGGGGCCATCACCGAGTTCGGCGCGGATACGCCGCAGGGAGGCGTCCAGTTCATCCTCGGTGAGGCCGCCGGCGCCGAGGTAACCCAGCAGGCCCGCCCGGCCCATCCGGATGACCAGCTCCACGGAGGCGATGGCCTTGTACATCGACCCCGAGGCGTACGCGTACGCGACGCCGTGGTCGGCGCGGAAGTCGGCGCTGCCGAGATCCTCCGGCCGCAGACTGGACCGTGGTGTGGCGGCCCGTGTCCCTGACGTACCGTCGGGCGAGTGCACGGGAGTCCTCCAGGACGTGGGTGGGTGGCGGCGCTCCCGCCCGCGTCGACGGTGAGAGGCCGTGGTGAAGGTGAGGTGCGCGGGCCTAGAGCGGTTCGGGCTCGCGCATCACGAACCGCAGCTCCTCGCCGCGGCGACGGCCGATGCACACGGCCGCGTGGAAGTCGGCCGGCACCCTGACGAAGTCGTAGAGCCAGTGGTCGGGCCGGTCGGCCAGCGAGGGCTTGAGCACCAGCTCCGGGCTGCGACCGTCGGGAAAGAGGAAGGAGATGTCCTGCAGCGGCAGCGAGATGCCCTGGCCGCGGGCCTTGGCGTAGGCCTCCTTGAACACCCACACGTCGAGGAAGCGGCTCTTCCAGGCGCGGGCGGGCAGACGGCGCAATTCTTCGATCTCGGGTTCGGACATGACTTGGTGGATCAGGTCGGGCAGCGAGATCCGCGCGTCGCGCTTCTCGACGTCCACCCCGATGGGGCGCTCCCTGGTGATGCCGAGCAGACACATGCCGCGCGAGTGCGACAGGTTGAAGTCGAGATCGAGGCCCAGCCGGTGGTGCACGGCAGGCTTGCCGTACTCGTTGAACTCGAACTCCCACTCGGCCGGTTCGACGTCGGCGTACTCGGACAGACAGCGTCTGAGCAGCGATCGTGCCATCAGGAACTGGGCGCGGTCCTCCGCGAAGTGGAACTGGTCGGCCCGGTTCCGTTCCTCGGGGGACAGGACGGACTCGTGCGCACGCAGGCTGTGGGGTTCGCCGTCCCGCTCCGCGGAGGTCGCGATCCACAGGTGCACGTCTGTCCTGCTCAACGTGACGTGGGCTTCCCTGGTCATGGTCCCTCGGTGCTCTCCGGACGCGGCGCGGATGCGACCGTCGCCCTGAAGGTGGTGGCCGGCGGTGGACGGGGCGTCCCCGGGCAGCACCCGGGGACGCCGAGGCGGGTCGACGGACGGGGTCAGACGGCCGCCGAGTTGCGGTGCTCCTCGAAGACGTCGAAGACGCCTTCGAGCTTGCGGGAGATGACGCCGTAGAGGTTCTCCATGCGCTTGAGGCGCTCCAGACGCTCCTCCGGCTGGTCCTTGAGCACCTCCAGGCCGTGCTGGACGGCCGAGTGGAATTCGGGGATGCGGCGGAAGGAGTGCTCCACGGCGTTCGGCCAGGCGCCGTCGTTCAGGGTGATGCAGTAGTCGTCGGTACCGGGGATCTCCTCACGGGAGTAGACGCCCGGCGGCGTGAGCAGGTCGGCGATCCAGTCCACCGGCTCGCGGGGGATGTCCAGCGCCTTGGCGATCTCGTTGGCACTCTGCTTCGCCGGGTAGTTGATGATCAGCCAGCCGATGACGTAGCCGCGCTCCCACTCCATCCCGTCGGTGATGTGGTAGTGCTCGGCGATCTTGTGGACGAAGGATTTCTCGGCCTCGGTGAGGGTGGAGCGCTCGGAGATGGCGCCCTCGATCTTTTCGGTCATGCCCTCAAGTATTGAGGCGTTGAATTACTGGTCAAGGCTTCGAAGAATGTCCTGATGCTGATTCCGCAAGGCCGCTGAAGTGTCATTTTGCCGAGGTCGACGGGTCGTTGAGCTGCGGCTTTGAGCTGCCCTGAGCTTCTGCTGTCGCGGTCTTTACATTCCGTTTTACACTCCCGGCATGCCGCTGTGGCGGAGTTCTGGCCGAGGGGTCTGTGATATTTGTTGTTCGGGTGGGGGAGCGGTGCTGTAACTCGCGCGCTGTCGCGCAGGTCCAATCTGTACGCCATCGGGCAGTCGGGACTCTGGCGTCCCGCTGCCGTCAACCGGCCCGGTGACGTTGTGGGCATGCCGCTGCTCTTCACGGCTCGGCGGGGACAAGGCGGTCGGCCGGCGTGCCCCGTTCGAGCCGTCTTCCAGCGTGAGGTGACGAGACGTGAACGACCCGCTCAGCTCGCACTCTGCGTGCGCGGGCTGGGTGGGTCTCGTTCTCCTGTCCGTCCCGTCGTCGTGCCACCACCCGGAGGTACGGCGATTCATGGCGGACGATCCGGCACGGGCGTCACCAGGACTCGGATCGTGGGCGCAGAAGGAGCACTCGGCGCCTGGCGCCCGCAGCTGCGGGCGCGGGCGCTGGCCGACCGGCTCCCCCTCGCCCCGGTGAAGTGACCGCTCTGGGTTGGCTCGACGCACGGCGCGCACCGGGTCCCCGTCCCTCAAGCGGATGCCTGGACTGCCTCCGGCCGTAGCGGCTGCTCCGCCAGCCCGTGGTTGGTCAGGCGCAGCACCCTCCGGTTGAGCGCCATGAACGGCTGGATCAGGCCGTCGACGAAGACGAGGAAGCACAGCGTCCCGATACCCACGGGACCGCCGAGCAGGAAGCCGAAGCCGAGCAGGACCGCTTCGATGCCGGCCTTGGCGACCCAGAACGGCCACTTCCAGCGGTGGGTCATGGTGATGACGATGAGGTCCATGGCGCGTATTCCGATGCCGCTCATGATGATCAGGGCCGAGCCGTAGGCGCACAGAAGCACGGCCGTCACGAGCGACGGGACGCTGCCCATCCACGACAGGTCGGCGAGCAGCATGAGGTCGATGAGGCTGCCGCACAGAAAAAAGGTGATGAACGGTGCGATCACCGGGCGCCGCCGATTCCACGCGGCCCACACCGCGATGCACACCGCGGCGATCGCCCCCTGGGCGATGCCGATGGTGATCGGTATGTGCTCCTTGAGTCCCAGCGCGAGGACGTCCAGTGGGTCGGTGCCGAGGTCGGAGTGGATGAAAAGGGTGGCTCCAGCGGCGAAGACGACGCAGCCGGCGAGATAGACGCTCAGCCGCTGGGTCAGGCCGCGCGCCGGCAGGGCAGCGAAAAGAGCAGGCAGTCGAGACATGAGGTTCCTTTGCGTCGGGGATGACGGTCTGCTGCACTCGCCATGACCTTAGGAACCTGCATGCAAGCCGCATATCATCGAAATATCAGATAAACAGCAATTAAATGCACGAATTTCGCAAGGTGTCCCGGCGGGCAGGGTGAAGGGTGCGGGTGCATGCATGTGGACCGGCAGGTTCTCTATGTTCGGTGTATCCTGAACGAATGGAACGCAGTGCACAGGGCAGGTCCACTGCCACCGAGGAAGAGCTCGCCTTCGTTGAGGAGGCCGCCATCAGCCTTGAGCGGCAGGGGCTGTTCCGCATGGCCGGGAGGGTGCTCGCATGGCTTCTGATCTGTGACCCGGTGGAGCAGACGGCCGGTGATCTGGTCGAGGTGCTTCAGGCGAGCAAGGGGTCGGTCAGTGCCGCGACGCGCTTCCTGGTGCCGAGCGGCATGGTCGAGAAGATCTCGCGGCCCGGTGAGCGTCGGGACTACTACCGCATCAAGGAAGGCGTGTGGCCGGCCTTGGCCAAGAGCCAGGCCGAGCACTACCAGTCGTTCGTCGACATCACGGAACAGGGACTGCGCATCCTTGAGGGAGCTCCGGCCCAGCGCAAGGAGCGGCTGCAGACCATGCACGACTTCTACGCCTGGCTGGCCAAGGAGATGCCGCTGCTCTGGAAGCGCTGGGAGGAGGAAGAGGGGGCCCGCAGCGCCGGCCGAGGAGCCTGACACGCCTTGCGGCCGAAAGCACTGATGCCCCGTCCACGACGGGGCATCGGCAGGAGCGGGACGACCGGGTGTCGCCGTCCGGCGTCACCAGCGGTCGCGGTGCAGCGTGACGAACCTTCGCGCGGTTTCCTCGGCTTCGTCGAGGGACAGGAAGCCGCGATCGCGTGCGGTGGCCTCCAGCTCGGCCCGCTCCTCGACGTGCCAGACGTCCGCCAGATGGCGTCGTGTGACGCTGCTGCTCGTGGTCCTGGTCGCGGTCCGGGTGTGTGCGCTGGGGAGGGGTGGATCGCTTCCCACGGGATTCTCCGTCGCACGTCGGTGCGGGCGGACCGCCTCGTGGCCGCGGTGTGGACCAAGGGCGCTTCCTAGCGCGTGATCCTGCGCGACGACGCAGGCGGCAGGCCGTGTCCCGCCCGGCTCATCGGCACGGACTTCTCCCGGGGAGTCTCGTAGGTGTCCGACCTGGGACGACATGGCCTGCGACATGGCCTGCGACATCTCGGCATCGACACGTCGGCGCAGCGAGCGGGCCAGACAGGTGCTCAGAGTGACCGCCACGGCCGTCGACATCGCGAAGCCGATCCAGCGTGTCTCGAACCACATGCCGTTCATCACGCCGAGCCCCACCAGATAGCAGGCCCACACCAGTCCGCCGAAGGCCGACCACCCGAGATAGCGCGCACGCTGCCCCGGCCGGGCGCCCAGCGTCAGACCGAGGACGGTCCGGCCGGCGGGCACGAAACGCCCCGCCACCGTAACGGACGGCAGTCGCCGTGCGAGCTGGCGGCGCATCCGGCCGGCGAACGAAGCCAGCCCCGCGTGCCGGGCGAACAGCGCGTGCGCCCGAGAGGAGCCACCACGGGCGAGTGCGACCACGAAAAGATCACCGAGGAACGAGGCGGCCGCGACGGCAACCGCCAGCGCGACCGGCGCGCCGCTGTGGTCCAGGGAGAGCAGCGCGGCGGCGATCACCAGGCTGCCACTGGGCAGGAACGGCAGCAGCGCGTCGCCGGCCACGGCGACCAGCGCGAGGACGGTGACGAGCCACGGCTCGGACACGAACACGCCCAGTTGGATCTGCATGAATCGATCGTATCGAATGTTCAGAGAGTAGTGAACAAAGTACGTAGTTGGAAGGTTGCTGCTGACGGCTTCTTGACGCCCCCTGGACACGGGCTGGTAGGACCTGTGACCGTCGGCTAGTGGCTCGGTCACCGCCAACGAGAAACGTCGGCTGTCAGCGGATCGGCCCCTACCGTGCAGGCCCGGTCGGTCTGCGCCATCACCACGAACGGGCGTGACCTGCGTCTGGACACCCGGTGTGCCGGCAAGTAGGCAACCTGAACTGCAATCAACACTGACGCCGTGTGCGCGACACCAACCATGAAGTTGCCAGAGGGCGGCACGTTCCGCGAGTCGTTGTTGCCGAAAGCTCCTGGTCACCTGCGACACCCGGATGAGTAGGGTTGTCCGGGCAGCCTTCGGCGATCAGTGCCGGGTTCGCCGAGTTCCGGGTCCGCAACATCGGGACGGCCCTGCCCACCCTCAAGCGTGAGCTGGAGCAGGTCCGTACCCCGTGGCAGACCTCCTTCAGCGGGCGATCGCCTTGACGGTGGTCAACTCCTCGCCGGTCAGTTCCGCGACGCGGTGCGCCGGCACGCCGGCCGCGAGCGCACGGGTCAGGAGCGCCTCACGGCCGTCCGCACGGGAACGGTAGTCCAGCAACTCCTCCTCCATTCGAGCGACGCTCTCCGGCGCGACACTGTGGCGTACGCGGCTGAGTTCCTCCTCGCTGAGGGGGACCGGCAGTCGCTCGGCATCCTCCGGGATGCCGACCGTCTCCTCGGGCGGCAGCAGGCGCAGTTCGGGAGACGACGCGGTAACACCCTGGGCGTCGAGCCACGCACCGACCGCAGGCGTGTCCATGCAGGCCAGGTCTCCGACTGCCGCGGGCGGTGTGCCGAGCGTCGTGGGCGCGCCGGTCAGCAGGACGAGATAGGCGTCGTCGGTCATCCTCGGTTCCTCACGGGAGAAGTCGGTGTCCTGAGGGCCTCCCTATACCCGTCACCGCCCGTCTCACCTCTCCGGCACGCGCGAGCCGCTGCCGTGTGCCCAGGTCGCGAGGATCGATCGGGAGAGACACCGGGCGTGCACCGTCCATCAGGGGGCACGAGGAAGGCACGGACAGCAGCCCCGAGGCCCGGAATCAGGAGACATCACATGGTCATCGCAGGCATCATCGTCCTCTGTGTCGTACTGGCGGTACTCGCCTTCCTGCTGCCCCGACTGTCGCGTCATCCGCAGAACGGTGCTCAGCGCACCATGGGCGTCGGTTCCCGGGCCGGCTCGAAGGCTCCCGGACCGCTGGGACGGTTGTTCAGCAAGCCTTTCCGCTCCAGCTCGCGCGCTCTGGGGCGCAGTGGTTCCGCAGGCCGTCGGGCCAGGGGACGTATGCCGTTCTGAGTCCGGCGCACGTGCAGGCACCCAGGCCGGCGCAGGCGTCAGCAGTACATCGTCGTCCGCGCCGAACCGGCGGCGCACCTGTGCGCCGCCGGTTCGGCGCGGACGACGCGTTGCGCGGGGCGTGGGCGCGTCGTGGCAACGATCCTTTCGTCACTTCGCACGCCCGGGAACCTTGAACACCACGAAGACCACGCACAGCACGTTCATCGCGGCGTACATGAGAACGTGCCCGACCGCCCGAGGGCGTTGATCGTGCTCAGCGCGGTCGCCGCGATCAGCAGGTCGAACCCCCAGACCGTCAGGGTGGCCAGGCTCGTGGCGGGGCCGCGTACGCTCAGCGGGAGGATCTCCGGAGCGATGAGCCAGACGACCGACTGCATGCCGATCCCGTTGAAGAGGATGTGGGCGAACAGCGCGGCGATGACTGTCCAGCGCTGGGCGGGGGAGTCGTCCATCAGGATGGCGGCTCCCAGTACCGTCATCGCCAGCCCGGACAGCGGTACGAAACAGAGCATCGTGCGGTGCCGGCCGAGCGCGTCAACGGCGATCGCACCGGTGACACCCGCGATGACGAGCATCGTGCCGATGCCGATGCCGGTGCCGGTGCCGGTGCCGGTGAGATGCGCGATCGAGTCACCGAACCCGGCGTCCGAGAGCATCGTCGGGGCGTAGTAGACGACGGCGTTGATCCCGGTCAGCTGGGAGAGGGCGGCCACGCCCAGGGCGACGCCCAGGCCGGCCGGACCCAGGGCCGGGTGAGCGCACGGCGGTCGGCGCGGGGGCGAGTGCAGCAGTACGTGGGGAGTCAGGGCGCGCGCCACACGTTGTCGTAGGCATCCTGTTCGATCTGGCGTCGCTGACGTTCGGCCTCGAGCTCCGTCAGCGCGTCGCTCACCACGGCGAGAATGAGCCCGACGTCGTCCGCCTGATCGACCGTGGTCGTGTCGGTGGGTTCGGTGGGCTCGGTGGGTTGCGGCGGCGCCGCTTCCCCGATTCCGAGAGTGCCCGCGAAGGCGGCCAGAACGGAGTCGTCCAGTCCCTGACGAGGGTCTGTGGCTTCGTGGCGGGGCCGGACGGAGGGCTCCTGGGGGCGGTTGGTAGCGAAGGGGCGCAGGAACCGCGGCAGGAGACCACCGCGGGCGTCGCCCGCTGTCTGCGCGGCGAGGTCATCGGCGTAGGAGCCGGCCAGCCCGCGGCCCCGCCGCCAGAGCCATTGCTCCACCGTCTCGTACGGCGGCTCCGTGACGAGTTGGGCGGAGGCCTGCGCCGTGAGGGTGTTCGTGCCGCCGGCGTGATCGTCGAGGGGGACGATGCGGTCGCCGTCCAGGCGCAGGACGTGCGCGTCCCGGAGATCGACGAGTTCGGCGCCCGCGAGGACCAGAGAGACGTCGCCTTGCGCGATCGGTCGGCTGGACGGCACTTCCAGGGTGATGACGAACAGATCCCGAGCAGTGTTCATGCTCGCCATTGTGCTGCTCGAACCGGGCGGCCGTGTCCCGCCGCGACTCACCGGTCAGCAGACGCGTCGCCACGGCCACCACGGCCTGCCCAGGTACTGGCCGGACGTTATACGGCTGATCTGCGGGTACTCGCTCCGGCGTGCCGAGGCCGCGGGCCGGTCGCAGGCGCCGGATGCGACATATTCAGTTGAGAGGAAGGTTGCCAGATGAGCACGGTCAAGGAAACGGTGGAAGTCGACGTTCCTGTGCACACCGCCTACAACCAGTGGACCCAGTTCGAGGAGTTCCCGCGGTTCATGGAGGGCGTGGAGGAAGTCAGGCAGGTCGATGAGCGCCGCAACCACTGGACCACCAACGTCAGCGGAGTGAAGCGCGAGTTCGACACCGAGATCGTCGACCAGCTCCCCGACGAGCGCATCACGTGGCGCACGACCACGGGTGACAGCAAGCAGAAGGGCACGGTCCGCTTCCAGCGCCTGGACGACACGCACACTCGGGTCGAGCTCGTCATGGATGTCGAGCCCACCGGCGTCGCGGAGAAGACCGGTGACATGCTCGGAGTGATCGACCGGCGGGTGAAGGGCGACATGCAGCGTTTCAAGGAGTACATCGAGGGGCGCGGCGGCGAGTCCGGAGCCTGGCGCGGGCGCGTCAGGCCGGGTGAGTGACCCCTGTCCTGCCCCTGAAGCACAGGGCTGTCGGCGCCGGCGACCGTAGGGTGCCGCCGTGTCGGGGCCGGCGTGACTGTGCCGCGGCCACAGTCACGCCGGCCCCGACGCGCAGGTCGACCGCGTCCCCCGACACGTGAGGAGAGGTGTCCGCGGTGGCCACCCAGCGGGCAGCCTCGTCCTCGAACCCGTAGCTGGAGACCGCCTCACGAAGAAGCCGCTCCTGGTATGCCGGGGAACGCCAGCCGCTGTTGACGTAGAACGTGACGTCGTCGTCCGAGGCGGCTGTCGCGGCCTGGCGGAGGGCATCGAGGAGATCGGGGTGGAGCCTGGCCACCGCGGGAACCTCGTCATCGAGGACGGTCACGCCGTCGGGGACGACACCGTCGGCCCCTGGGAGTCGCCGCCCGTGACCTGCCCTCACTCGACGACTTCGTGCCCCGGCGGCTGGGCGGCCTGGACACGGTCCGTTCGGTGCGGCTGCGTATCTGCACCGCCGTCCACCGGGAGGGGAGCGGATGGCTGGTGCACACGCTCAACGAGCGGCAGCGCGCGGACCTGCGCGGCGGCGAGAGCCATGGCCGTGGGCCGGGCACCGGTCCCTACGAGAGCGATCACCGGCTCCTGGTCGCCCTCGGCGCGGACGCGCGTCGTGGCCACGCCGAACTGGCGCGTGAATGCGGACTCAGCGACACGACGGTAGTCCGACGGCTGCGGCGGATGATCAGGGGAGGCCAGGTCCACTCCCGGTGCGACCTGACCCAGCGGCTGGCCGGCCGGCCCGTCATCGCGAACTTCCGGATCGCGGCGCCGGGCCCGGCGCGGAGACCGTCGCGAAGGCGCTGGCCGGGCTGCCCGAGACCCGGCTGTGCGCGTCACGGGCCGCGACAACCTGCTGCTGTCGGTGTGGCCGCGTTCCCCCGGCGACTGCGCCGCCCTGGAGGAGCGGATACTGCGCCGCCACCCGGAACTGCGGATCAGCGAACGCGGCATCACCCTCCACACCGCCAAACGCATGGGCCGGCTGCTGTACCGCGACGGGCAGGGCGGCGCGCACGTACCCATCACAGCGGCGGCCTGTCCCGCCTGAGCGGTCGATCCGACAGCGACACCCCCGGGGCACCCAGTCCGTGCGTGTTGTCGGCGGTGGGCAGGCCGGTGCGATGAACGGGGCTCGCTGCCGGCGCAGCGACGACCGAGGTGGCGAGTGTTCCTGGCGAAAGGGCCCGGAACACTCGCCACCTGCCTCTCCCTCACTCTCGGTGGCCGCCGGTTCCGGCGGCCACGGTGACTCAGATGCCGCAGGTGGGAGCCGACCAGTACGGTGACGGGTCGAAGGCCACGTGGGTGTGGTCGTTGTGACCGGGGTAGCCCGGGCCGAGGATCTCCGAGAAGCCGTGGGTCCTGGACTGCTGGGCGAGTCGGCACAGACTCGGCGAGCCGACGAGGTCGGCGGCGTCGCCGTACAGATGACGGCTGGTGGCGGAGCCGCCGACCGCGTTGTTGCAGGCGCGGGAGCGGAAGCCGCTGGAGATGTTGATCGGGACGTCACCGAGGGCGTGCCGCATCGCCTCCAGCTTCCACATCGTCTTGAGCGCGTTCGCCTTGGCGGTGGCCGCGGAGACCGCGCCGCCGGACCAGTCGGAGTTGCACTTGTTGAGCTCGGCGTAGCTGAAGTGGATCGGCGTGCAGTCCGCGTCCTGGAGGGCGTAGATCTTGCTGAAGGTAGCGGGTCCGGCGACACCGTCCGCGCTCAGTCCGTACGCGGTCTGGAACTTCCTGACGGCGGCGGCGGTCCGCGCGCCGTACTGGCCGTCGTAGGAGAGCCGCTCGCCGGAGGTCACCCAGCCGGCGACCCGGATCTGCAGCTGGGTCACGTCGCTGCCGGAGGACCCCTGGGAGAGGGTGCGGTTCCAGGTGTAGCAGGAGTCGGCGTGCGCGGCGCCGGCGGTGGCGCCGACCCCGACCACCGCACCAGTCATGAGCATGACAAGAGAGAGAAGCAGGCGTGACACGCGTCTGAACATCCCGGCCTCCCGACCGTTGAGTCGACAACATCCGACGCCCAGCGTGCGGCAACGGGCTACGCGCGTCAATGGCGCCCCAGGTGGCTCCGGGGCCGACCGAGTGGGCCAGGGGCGGGGCGGCCGCGGCGGCCCGGAGAAGCGGGGCGGACGGGAATGCCGCACGCGGCTCCCTGATCGACACGGAAGCACCCATCACCCACCTGACGTCCGGCCGCATCCACGCGGTTCTCCAGGTCACCGACCCCGAGGTGCTGCCAGCCGAGTCACCGCTGTACCGGCTGCCAACGCGCTCCTGACCCCGCACATCGCGGGATCGCTGGGCAGCGAGTTCGGCCGCATGGCCGACCACGCCGCCGCCGGGATCTCCCGCTATGCCCGGGGCCTGCCCTTCGCCCACAGTGCGGGACCCCAGGACCTGGCCCGGACCGCGTGGGAGCGCTGTTCCGGCCATAGGCCGCTCAGAACGAGGCGGCGATTCTGCGCGTGCTGGCCGAGGTTCAGTAGCGCTTCGACCGCGTCATGCGCCGCACGTGGTCCTGTGCGAGAGGGCGGGCGCGAACGCGCCGTTCGAGTCGGCCACGGTTGCCCCCGCATGCGCCCTCTCCAGGGCCTGGCTGGCACATGATGCTGACGGCTCGTGCGCCGGCTGGGTCTGCGTCAGGTGATGGGGCGTGTGCCGGGGGTGTGGCCGAAGGTACGGCGGAAGACGTCGATGAAGGTGCTGGCGGATGACCAGCCGCATCGGTGGGCGACGGTGGTGACGGGGGTGTCGTCGGCCAGGAGGATCAGGGCGTGGTGGAGCCTGATCTGGGTGCGCCATTGGGGGTAGGTGAGGCCGAGGTCGTCGCGGAGGCGGCGGGAAAGAGTGCGGGCGCTGGCGCCGATCCGGCGTCCGAGGTCGTCGAGGGAGCGGCTGTCGGCAGGGTCGGCGCGCAGGACGTCGTGCAGGTCCCGGAGCAGCGGGTCCGTGGGGGTCGGCAGGTGCAGCGGCTGCTCGGGGGAGAGGGCGAACTGGTCGAGCATGACGGCGCGCAGGCGTAGGTGGGGTGGGCTGTCGTTATCGGGGTCGCAGGTATAGGCGACGATGAGTTCGCGCAGGAGGGGGCTGACGGCGAGGACGGCCGGTTTGTCGAGGCCGAGGGGGTTCTCGGTGAAGGGCAGGCCGACGAGGTGGAGGTCGAGTTCGCCGTGGGCCTGGTGCTGGTGGACGGTGCCGGCGGGAATCCAGAGCGCGCGGGTGGCGGGGGCGACCCAGGAGCCGGCGTTGGTGGTCACCGCGATGGTGCCCTTGCTGGCGTAGGCGATCTGGTGGTCGTCATGCCGGTGCGCGTCGATCTCGCCGCCGGACGCAAGACGCTGGGTCCGGGTCGGCGCGACGGGGGTGTGGCGGATTTCCTGCATCATCTGTCAATTTACCGAAAGCGCGACAGCAGTGCTTCTCCCAGCATGGGAGGCGTGCGAAGGAATACATCGATCTCCCTGCTGGCCGTTGGGCATGCCTGCGTCGACATCTACCAGGGCGCCGTCGCGGCGCTGATTCCGTTCTTCGTGGCCGAACGGGACTACACCTACGCGGTGGCCTCCGGAATCGTGCTGGCCGCTTCCCTGTTGTCGTCGGTGGCCCAGCCGCTGTTCGGTGCGCTCACCGACCGGTGGGCGATGCCCTGGCTGCTGCCGGTCAGCACCCTGCTGGGCGGTGTGGGCATCGCGCTGAGCGGCCTGAGCGGCTCCTACGGGCTTACTCTGCTCTTCGTCGCGGTCTCCGGGGTCGGTGTGGCCGCCTACCACCCGGAATCCGCCCGCGTGGCCCGACTGGCCAGCGAGGGCAGCCACAGCGCGATGGGGTGGTTCTCCCTCGGCGGCAACATCGGCTTCGCGCTCGCCCCGCTCATGGTGGCGGCCGCGATCGGACGCGGCTCCCTGCACTGGACACCCGTACTCGTCGTCCCCGCGCTCGCCGGCGCCGCCCTGTGCGTGCCCGTCCTGCGGATGCTGGCCCGACCCCGGGCCGGCACGTCCAGGACGGAGGCGCCCCGGCGCGCGGACGACGTGGCCTCGTTCGTGAGACTGTCCCTGGCGGTCGTCTTCCGCTCCATCGTCTTCACCGGCCTGAGCACCTTCATCTCCCTCTACGCCCAGCAGCGCATGCAGGGCAGCACCACCGCGGGAACCATCGCCCTGTTCCTGCTGTTCCTGGGCGGCGCCGTCGGCTCGGTCCTGGGCGGCTCCCTGGCCAACCGCTACGACCGCGTCCGTGTATCCCGCTGGTCCTACCTGCTCTCGATCGCCGCCGTCACCGGAGTCGTCTACACACCCGGCCCGGCCATGTTCTTCTTCGTAGCCCTCGCCTCCGCCGGCCTGTACGTCCCCTTCTCCCTCCAAGTCACCCTCGGACAGGACTACCTGCCCTCCCGCATCGGCACCGCCAGTGGAGTCACCCTCGGTCTCACCGTCAGCATCGGCGGCCTCATCAGCCCCCTGCTGGGGCACCTGGCCGACTCCACATCCCTCCGGACAGCCCTCACCCCGTTGATCGCCATGCCCGCCCTGAGCTGGCTCCTCTTCCGCACTCTGCCCGAGCCCACCGCCCCCGAGCCCCGAGCGACCGCGCCCGCGCCCGCGCGGCAAGACGCGTAGACCTGCGTCGACCAGTGACCGCGTACACGACCCGCCGGGCAGGGTCCGGCACAGCCCCCGCAAAGCCGGCCTTGGCCAGTCCAGCTGTGCCGCGTCCGGGAGCCCGGGCTGGTCGCCGGCCAGCGGACTCCACCGTCGGGGCCATGGTGTGGACTACCGACGACCACGCCGACGCGGGTACCGACGACAGGCCCGCCGCCACCCCCTTCGGGCCAGATCCACGCGGCGTCGCTGACCGTACGACAGCTCGCCCATGCGCAACCGGAGTTCCGCGGGGCGGAGGAGGCCGAGGGCAAGCAGTGCGTCTGCGTGCTCGTCGGCGGTACCCACGCGGCCCAGCCCGAACGCCTCGACCACTGTCGAGTCGGGCGGCCACGGCGTCTCGTCCTGGCGCAGATGGCCCACCTGGCCCGGCACCCGCACTGCGCCCTCGTCCGGCCGCAGCTCACCGGCGAGCAGCTTCAGCAGCGTCGTCTTGCCGGCGCCGTCGGGGCCGGTGACGAGGAGCCGGCTGTGGCGGCCGAGAGCGAGGGAGCCCAGGTGGAGGCGGTCACTGACGCGTTCGTCCGACAGGCATACGGTGAGCAGTCCCGCAGAGGCGGTCTCGGGTGCCGTCGGCGACGGGCCCTGTCGTCTTGGGGTCGCTCAGGGCGACGTACAGCGTGTCCTCGTCAGCGTGCGAGCGCATCCTGTAGCGGCCGCCGCCGTGCCGCAGCGCACTGGTGGCCTTTCGAACATCACCAGGGCGAGGGCTTCCGCTGCCTCGACCGCCGGGGCCGGCTCAAAGTGGTCGGCGAAGGTGCGGGCCACCTCGCGGGCACGGGGATGCCAACGGTGTTGTCGCCCTCCATCCCCACGGGCCTCGCGGCGGACGCGGTAGGGGTTGCTTCCGTCTCGCTCATGCGTGAGGCACCGCGTCCGGTCGGTTGCGCCGCGGCGTCGGGCTTGTGCCCACGCGGTCGGTCTTCAACCAGGCAGGTACCTCCAGGCAGGTACCTCTTCCGGGTGCAGAAGAGGCAGGATCCCCGGTCCTGCGGATGGAGCAAACCTGTTGTGTCTGCTGTAGACATTGCCGTCGCCTTCGGCTAGTGTTTCCGTCGTAGCCCAGAAGTCGACGGGCACGGCAGAGACGAACTGCCGTGCAGCAGGTCAAGAAAGGCGGACCGG
>NZ_JBIWEF010000024.1:0-61764 GCF_044762405.1 Streptomyces sp. NPDC097107
CTTGCGTTTCCGACTCTATCAGATCTTTCCGATCCGATTTCCTCGGTGCTTTCCAGGTTCCCGCTTTCGCGTTTCCCTTTCCGGCGGTTCCGACTTTATCAGAGATTCTGAGTCGGATTTCCCGCCCTCCTGGCCGGCTCCGATCCACGAAGAGATCGGGTGCCCGTCCGAGCGGAGGTGTAAACGTACTGGAGCGGGGCGCCCCGATGCAAATCGAGGCGCCCCGCTCCAGGTTGACGCTGTCGGAGGCCCGACGGCCCGTCAGACCTCCACGACCACAGGGAGGATCATCGGCCGGCGTCGGTACGTGTCCGAGACCCACTTGCCGAGGGTCCTGCGCACCAGCTGCTGAAGCTGGTGGGGTTCGACGACCCCGTCCTGGGCCGAGCGTTCCAGTACCTCGGTGACCTTGGGGAGCACCGCGGCGAACGCCGAGTCCTCGATGCCCGAGCCCCGGGCCTGGACATGCGGGCCGCCGGTGATCTTTCCGGTGGACGAGTCGATGACCACGAAGACCGAGATGATGCCCTCGTCGCCGAGGATCTTGCGGTCCTTGAGGGCCGGCTCGCCCACGTCACCGACCGAGAGGCCGTCGACGTAGACGTATCCCGCCTGGACCTTGCCGGAGATCTTGGCCTTGCCCTCGACGAGGTCGACGACGACGCCGTCCTCGGCGATGACGATGCGGTCGTGCGGAACGCCGGTCAGGGCGCCCAGTTCGGCGTTGGCACGCAGGTGGCGCCATTCGCCGTGGACCGGCATCAGGTTTCTGGGCCGGCAGATGTTGTAGAAGTACAGCAGCTCACCGGCCGAGGCGTGGCCCGAGACGTGGACCTTGGCGTTGCCCTTGTGGACGACGTTCGCGCCCCAGCGGGTCAGGCCGTTGATCACGCGGTAGACCGCGTTCTCGTTGCCCGGGATGAGGGACGAGGCCAGGATCACGGTGTCGCCGTTGACGATGCGGATCTGGTGGTCGCGGTTGGCCATGCGGGACAGGGCGGCCATCGGTTCGCCCTGGGAGCCCGTGCAGACCAGGACCACTTCGCTGTCCGGCAGGTCGTCGAGCGTCTTGACATCGACGACGAGACCCGGCGGGACCTTGAGGTAGCCGAGGTCCCGGGCGATGCCCATGTTGCGGACCATGGAACGGCCGACGAAGGCGACCCGGCGGCCGTACTCGTGTGCCGCGTCCAGGATCTGCTGGATGCGGTGGACGTGGCTGGCGAAGCTCGCCACGATGATCCGCTTGCGGGCACCGGCGAAGACCTGGCGCAGGACGTTGGAGATGTCCTTCTCGGGCGGGACGAACCCGGGGACCTCGGCGTTCGTCGAGTCGGAGAGGAGGAGGTCGATGCCCTCCTCGCTCAAGCGCGCGAAGGCGTGCAGGTCCGTGAGGCGGCCGTCCAGCGGGAGCTGGTCCATTTTGAAGTCGCCGGTGTGGACCGCCATGCCCGCGGGGGTGCGGATGGCGACGGCCAGCGCGTCCGGGATGGAGTGGTTGACCGCAACGAACTCGCAGTCGAAGGGGCCGATGCGCTCGCGGTGCCCCTCCGCCACCTCGAGGGTGTACGGGCGGATCCGGTGTTCCTGGAGCTTGGCCTCGATGAGCGCGAGGGTCAGCTTGGAACCGATCAGCGGGATGTCCGGCTTCTCCCGGAGGAGGAAGGGGACACCGCCGATGTGGTCCTCGTGGCCATGAGTGAGGACGATGCCCTCGATGTCGTCGAGGCGGTCCCGGATGGACGAGAAGTCCGGCAGGATCAGGTCGATTCCGGGCTGCTCCTCCTCCGGGAAGAGCACCCCGCAGTCAACGATCAGCAGACGGCCGCCGTACTCGAAGACCGTCATGTTGCGGCCGATCTCGCCGAGGCCGCCGAGGGGCGTGACCCGGAGGCCGCCCTTGGGGAGCGCAGGGGGACGGCCCAGTTCAGGATGCGGATGACTCAAAAGACTCTCCTCAACCACGCGCGCCACGTACCGGTGGGCACGTGGCGCGCGTGACGTTCGTGCAGAAGCAGTTGTCGTGGTGGGGTGCGGGCACCGGTGGCCCGCGTATTCAGTTGTGAAGTCCGGTCGCGCGGTGGTGCGGTCGTGCGAAGTCTGTTGTCAGAGCTGTACCCCGCCGGCGGCAAGATCGATCTTGAGCTGCTCGGTCTCCTCGGGCGTGAGGCCGACCATGGGTGCGCGCAGCGGTCCGGCGGGCAGTCCCAGGAGGGCGAGCGCGGCCTTGGTGGTCATGACGCCCTGGGTGCGGAACATGCCGGTGAAGACCGGGAGCAGCTTCTGGTGGATCTCCAGTGCCTTCTGTACGTCACCGGCGACGTGCGCGTCCACCATGGCGCGCAGTTCGGGCGTGACGACGTGGCCGACGACCGAGACGAAGCCGACCGCGCCCACGGAGAGCAGCGGCAGGTTGAGCATGTCGTCGCCGGAGTACCAGGCGAGGCCGGAGCGCGCGATGGCCCAGCTGGCGCGGCCGAGGTCGCCCTTGGCGTCCTTGTTCGCGACGATCCGCGGGTGCTCCGCGAGGCGGACCAGCGTCTCGGTGTTGATCGGGACGCCGCTGCGGCCGGGGATGTCGTAGAGCATGACCGGCAGCCCGGCGGCGTCGGCGATGGCCGTGAAGTGCTGGTACAGGCCCTCCTGCGGGGGCTTGTTGTAGTACGGCGTGACGAGCAGGAGGCCGTGGGCACCGACGCGCTCGGCGGCGCGGGCCAGCTCGATGCTGTGCTGGGTGTTGTTCGTGCCGACTCCGGCGACGACGTGTGCCCGGTCGCCGACGGCCTCCAGGACGGCTCGTACGAGGTCCGTTTTCTCCGCGTCGCTGGTGGTGGGGGACTCACCGGTGGTGCCGTTGATGATCAGGCCGTCGTTGCCTGCGTCCACCAGGTGGGCGGCGAGCCGCTGAGCGCCGTCGAGGTCGAGTGCGCCGTCCGCCGCGAAGGGCGTGACCATGGCGGTGAGGACCCGCCCGAAGGGGGTCTGCGGAGTGGAGGTCGGAGCCATGGGTTACACGCTACTCGTTGCTCAGGGCGGGGTCTGCCCTCGGGGGAGGCAGCAGGTCGGAACGGAAGTGGAGCCCGGCACTGCCTGCTCGGGGGTTCAGGCAGTGCCGGGTCCCATTGATCAGGCTAGATGAACTTCTCCAAACGCCGCAATACGGACACTTCGCACGGCTGATGCGTACATCTGTGCCCGATCGGGCGCCGAGGGCGCGTTACGGCGCCACGCGACCGTTCGCGTTGAAGGCGGCGTGGGTGAGCGGCATGAGCCGTGCCCACTCCTCTTCCATCTTCTCACCGACCATCTCGATCTCCCGCTGTGGGAAGGAGGGGACCTTGGCCAGCTCGTGCTGGGTGCGCAGGCCGAGGAAGTGCATCATCGAGCGCGCGTTGCAGGTGGCGTACATCGACGAGTACAGGCCGACGGGGAGTACCGCGCGGGCCACCTCGCGGGCGACGCCGGCGGCGAGCATCTCCTGGTACGTGCGGTAAGCCTGGCGGTAGGAGTCCTCCATCGACCGGCTGACCAGCTCGTGCTGCTCGGTGGTGCCCTCGACGAAGACGTACTTGCCCGGGCGGCCCTGCTGGACCAGCTTGCGGTCCTGCCCAGGCACGTAGAAGACCGGCTGGAGCTCCCGGTAGCGGCCCGATTCCTCGTTGTACGACCAGCCGACGCGGTGCCGCATGAACTCGCGGAAGACGAAGATCGGGGCACTGATGAAGAAGGTCATCGAGTTGTGCTCGAACGGGCTGCCGTGCCGGTCCCGCATGAGGTAGTTGATCAGGCCCTTCGAGCGCTCCGGGTCCTTCTTCAGCTCGTCCAGGGACTGCTCCCCGACGGTCGAGACACGGGCGGCGAACAGGACGTCGGAGTCGGTCGCGCTGCTCTTGACCAGTTCGACGGTCACGTCGCTGCGGAGGTCGATCTTGAAGTCGTCGGCGGGGGTGTCGGTCACGGGTGCAGGGCCTTCCCATCTTGTCGTTCGGCGAGGCCACTCTACGGCTCGTCGGCCATCGGCCCGCCGAATGGGGCGTTCGATGCAGTGCCGCGATGAAATCGGTGAAAGAGGGCACCCGAGGGGCCGTTCGTTCGTCTGTATGAGTAACAGCGAAACATTCATCCCTGAAGGGAGACGCAGCCTCCATGATCCGCCGGCGTGAACCCGTGCCGTTCGCCTTCGTCGCCGAAGCCGACAGGTTCCGCAGCAATGTCACACCCCCGCCGCGCGAGCGGGCGTCCTTCGGTCAGCTGGCCGGGCGCTGGTTGCTCGGACTCACCGTCGTCGCCGGAATCGTGGGCTCCCTGGTGATCGGGATGCCCGCTCTCTCCGCCGACCAGCCCTCGTCGCACAAACAGCCGTCACAGGCGTCCGACCGGCGCTGAGCGGCGTCGACGGGCCGGTCCTGACTCCATCCGGACCCCGAGGGTGGTGACCGGAGACACAGGTCGGTAGCCTCACCGGGCACAGCACATGCCATGGAACGAGTGAGGACCAGCCGTGCCCCTGCCCTTCCTGACGGCCGACCGCGCCTTCGACGCCGACGACGACGTCGCGCTGCCGTACGACGACCGCGACCTCTGGCGCCGGCCCTACCGGCCGGGGCCGTGGCGCGTGGGGGTGGCGGCGCTGATGCTGCTGCTCGCCTCGTTCGTACTGTTCGCGGCGATCATCATCGCGGCGACGGACTCACTGTCCTCCACCGGTGTGGTCTTCGGCGTCGCGATGGTCGCGATCGCCTGCGCTCTGCGGCTGCTGCGCATGGGCGCGTGGGTGAGCGCGCACGGGGTGCGGCACGTGAGCTTCTTCCGCACGCGCACCGTGGCCTGGCAGCAGGTCTCCAGCGTGCGCACGGTGCAGCAGCCGGTGCGCTGGCTGGGGCTGCCGCGCACGGTGCAGGGCCAGGCGCTGCTCCTCGTCCGGCAGGGCCGGGCCGCTGAGACCTCGCCTCCGCTGCTGACCACGCACAACGCCGACTTCCTCGGGCGGGAGGACGCCTTCGACCGGGCGGCCGACGCCGTGGAGGCGTGGGCCGCAGAGTACCGGCGAGGCTGAGCTCCGACGACAGGCGACAGGCGAAGGCGACAGGCGACAGGCGACCGAAAAAGCCGGGGGCCGGACCGCAGCTGCGGTCCGGCCCCCGGCTTTTTCGGTCTGGTCAGGCCGCCTCGACGTGCTTGCCGTCGTGCAGGGCGATCGCCCGCTGCATCGCCTTGCGGGCGCGCGGGGTGTCGCGGGCGTCGTGGTAGGCGACGGCGAGGCGGAACCAGCTGCGCCAGTCGCCGGGGGCGTCCTCCGTCTCGGCCTTGCGCAGGGCGAAGACCTCGTCGGCCGAGTCCCGGTCGACGCGGCCGCTCGGGGTGCGCTTCAGCTCGTCGACGGGCAGTCCGCCCTCGGCGTCGAGCTCCGCGGCGAGCTGGTTGGCCTTGCGGACGAACTGGGTGTTCTTCCAGAGGAACCACAGGCCGATCACCGGCAGGATCAGCACCGCGACGCCGAAGGTCACGGTGAGGACGGTGCCGGTGCCGATGAGCAGCACACCGCGGCTGCCGGCCAGGGCGAAGTAGAAGACCAGGACGGCGGCCGTGATGACGTAGGTGAGTTTCGCGCGCATGAGGGTCAAGGGCTCGGTTCGGGTCTCGGTCCCGGGCTCAGTTCAGGTCCAGGAAGTGTTCCAGGCCGAAGGTGAGGCCCGGGGTGGTCACCACGCGGCGGACGCCCAGCAGGATGCCGGGCATGAAGCTGCTGTGGTGCAGGGAGTCGTGCCGGACGGTGAGGGTTTCGCCCTCGCCGCCCAGCAGGACCTCCTGGTGAGCCAGTAGGCCGCGCAGGCGGATGGCGTGGACCGGGACGCCGTCGACGTTCGCGCCGCGGGCGCCGTCCAGGGCGGTGGCAGTGGCGTCGGGCGCCGGAGCGGAGCCTGCCTTCTGCCGGACCTCGGCGATCAGCTGTGCGGTGCGGGTGGCGGTGCCGCTGGGGGCGTCGACCTTGTTCGGGTGGTGCAGCTCGACGACCTCGACGGACTCGAAGTACGGGGCGGCGAGCTGCGCGAACTTCATGGTGAGCACGGCGCCGATGGAGAAGTTGGGCGCGATGAGCACGCCCGTCTCCGGGGAGCCGTCGAGCCAGGCGTTCAGCTGTGCGAGGCGCTCGTCGGTCCAGCCGGTGGTGCCGACGACGGCGTGGATGCCGTGGCGTACGCAGTAGTCGAGGTTGTCCATCACCGAGGCGGGGGTGGTCAGCTCGACGGCGACCTGGGCGCCGGTCTCCGCCAGCGTGTCCAGGCTGTCGTTCCGCCCGAGGGCGGCGACCAGCTCCATGTCCTCGGCGGCCTCGACCGCCCGTACCGCCTCGGAGCCGATCCGGCCCTTGGCACCGAGGACGGCCACGCGCAGCTTGCTCATGTTGTGTTCGCTTCCTTACCGAGAGACCGGGGGTGTCAGGCGACGGCGTCGTGCAGCCGGGACGCCTGCTTGTCCTTCAGCGGGCCGATGACCGACAGCGAGGGCCTGCGTCCCAGGACTTCGCGGGCGACGGCGCGGACGTCGTCCGGCGTGACCGAGGCTATCCGGGCCAGCATGTCGTCGACGGACATCTGCTCGCCCCAGCACAGTTCGCTCTTGCCGATACGGTTCATCAGCGCGCCGGTGTCCTCCAGGCCGAGGACCGTGGAGCCCTGGAGCTGGCCGACGGCGCGGCCGATCTCGTCGTCGGTGAGGCCGTGCTCGGCGACGTGGTCGAGTTCGTCGCGGCAGATCTTCAGCACGTCGTGCACCTGGGAGGGCCGGCAGCCCGCGTAGACGCCGAAGAGGCCGCAGTCGGCGAAGCCGGAGGTGTACGAGTACACGCTGTAGGCCAGACCGCGTTTCTCGCGGACCTCCTGGAAGAGGCGGGAGGACATGCCGCCGCCGAGGGCGGTGTTGAGGACGCCCATCGCCCAGCGACGCTCGTCGGTGCGGGCCAGGCCCGGCATGCCGAGGATGACGTGCGCCTGCTCGGTCTTGCGGCCGATCAGCTCCACCCGGCCCGCGGCACGGATCGTGCGCCGCCCGTCGCGCGGGGCGATGGGGGCGGCCACCGGCTCCCGGAAGGCGCCGGCCTTCTCGAAGGCGGCGCGGACCTGGCGTACGACCTTGTTGTGGTCGACGTTGCCGGCGGCGGCGACCACCAGGTGCGTGGGGTCGTAGTGCTTCTTGTAGAAGCGGCGGATACGGTCGGCGGTGAGGGCGTTGACCGTGTCGACGGTGCCGAGGACGGGGCGGCCGAGGGCGTTGTCGCCGAACATGGTGTGCGCGAACAGGTCGTGCACGCAGTCGCCTGCGTCGTCCTCGGTCATCGCGATCTCTTCGAGGATCGCGCCGCGCTCGACGTCCACATCGTCCTCGCGGATGAGCGAGCCGGTCAGCATGTCGCAGACCACGTCGATGGCGAGCGGCAGGTCGTTGTCGAGCACGCGTGCGTAGTAGCACGTGTACTCCTTCGCCGTGAACGCGTTCATCTCGCCGCCGACGGCGTCGATGGCGGAGGAGATGTCCAGGGCGCTTCGCTTGCCGGTGCCCTTGAAGAGCAGGTGCTCCAGGTAGTGGGTGGCGCCGTTCAGGGCCGGGGTCTCGTCGCGGGAGCCGACGTGCGCCCAGATGCCGAAGGTCGCCGAGCGGACCGAGGGGAGGGTCTCGGTGACGATGCGCAGGCCGCCCGGGAGGGTGGTCTTGCGGACCGTACCGATGCCGTGCTCGCCCTTGATCAGGGTTTGGGTACGGGCGACGGCCCGCGCCTCCGAAGAGGTGCGGGCCGTCGCCTCGGAGCCACGGGACGTCACTGGTCGGCGTCGTCCTTCTTCTCGTCGTCGCCCTCTTCGCCCTCGATCACGGGGATCAGGGAGAGCTTGCCGCGGGAGTCGATCTCGGCGATCTCGACCTGGACCTTCTGGCCCACACCGAGGACGTCCTCGACGTTCTCCACGCGCTTGCCGCCGGCCAGCTTGCGGATCTGCGAGATGTGCAGCAGACCGTCCTTGCCGGGCAGCAGGGAGACGAACGCGCCGAAGGTCGTCGTCTTCACGACGGTGCCCAGGTAGCGCTCGCCGACCTCGGGCATGGTCGGGTTGGCGATGCCGTTGATCGTGGCGCGGGCGGCCTCGGCCTGCGAGCCCTGGGCGGCACCGATGTAGATGGTGCCGTCGTCCTCGATCGTGATGTCGGCGCCCGTGTCCTCCTGGATCTGGTTGATCATCTTGCCCTTGGGGCCGATGACCTCACCGATCTTGTCGACGGGGATCTTCACGGTGATGATCCGCGGCGCGTTCGGGGACATCTCGTCCGGCGTGTCGATCGCTTCCATCATCACGTCGAGGATGTGGAGGCGGGCGTCACGGGCCTGCTTGAGGGCGGCGGCCAGGACGGAGGCGGGGATGCCGTCCAGCTTGGTGTCCAGCTGGAGGGCGGTGACGAACTCCTTGGTGCCGGCGACCTTGAAGTCCATGTCGCCGAAGGCGTCCTCCGCACCGAGGATGTCGGTGAGGGCGACGTAGTGCGTCTCGCCGTTGATCTCCTGGGAGATCAGGCCCATGGCGATACCGGCGACGGGGGCCTTCAGCGGCACACCGGCGTTCAGCAGCGACATGGTGGAGGCGCAGACCGAGCCCATGGACGTCGAGCCGTTGGAGCCGAGGGCCTCGGACACCTGACGGATCGCGTACGGGAACTCCTCGCGCGTCGGCAGCACCGGCACGATGGCGCGCTCGGCGAGGGCGCCGTGGCCGATCTCGCGGCGCTTCGGGGAGCCGACGCGGCCGGTCTCGCCGACGGAGTACGGCGGGAAGTTGTAGTTGTGCATGTAGCGCTTGCGGGTCACCGGGGAGAGGGTGTCCAGCTGCTGCTCCATGCGGAGCATGTTGAGGGTGGTGACGCCCAGGATCTGGGTCTCGCCACGCTCGAACAGCGCGGAACCGTGCACGCGCGGGATGGCCTCGACCTCGGCGGCCAGGGTGCGGATGTCGGTGACACCGCGGCCGTCGATGCGCTTCTTCTCCTTGATGACGCGCTCACGGACCAGGGACTTGGTCAGCGAGCGGTACGCGGCGGAGATCTCCTTCTCGCGGCCCTCGAACTCCGGCAGGAGCTTTTCGGCGGCGAGCGCCTTGACGCGGTCCAGCTCGGCCTCGCGCTCCTGCTTGCCGGCGATGGTGAGCGCCTGGCTGAGCTCGGGGCGGACGGCGCCGCTGAGCGCCTCGAGGATGTCGTCCTGGTAGTCCAGGAAGACCGGGAACTCACCGGTCGGCTTGGCGGCCTTCGCGGCGAGGTCGGCCTGGGCGCGGCACAGCACCTTGATGAAGGGCTTCGCGGCGTCCAGACCGGCGGCGACGACCTCCTCGGTGGGCGCCTCGGCGCCGCCCTCGACCAGCTTGATGGTCTTCTCGGTGGCCTCGGCCTCGACCATCATGATCGCGACGTCGCCGTCTTCCAGGGCGCGGCCCGCGACGACCATGTCGAAGACGGCGTCCTCGAGCTCGGTGTGCGTCGGGAAGGCCACCCACTGGCCGCGGATCAGCGCGACGCGGACGCCGCCGATCGGGCCGGAGAAGGGCAGGCCGGCCAGCTGCGTGGACGCGGAGGCGGCGTTGATCGCCACGACGTCGTACAGGTGGTCGGGGTTGAGGGCCATGATCGTGGCGACGACCTGGATCTCGTTGCGCAGGCCCTTCTTGAAGGACGGGCGCAGCGGCCGGTCGATCAGGCGGCAGGTGAGGACGGCGTCCTCGGACGGCCGGCCCTCACGGCGGAAGAAGCTGCCGGGGATCTTGCCGGCGGCGTACATCCGCTCCTCGACGTCCACCGTGAGGGGGAAGAAGTCGAGCTGGTCCTTGGGGTTCTTGGAGGCACTGGTGGCCGACAGCACCATGGTGTCGTCGTCCAGGTACGCCACGGCGGAACCGGCGGCCTGCCTGGCCAGCCGGCCCGTCTCGAAGCGGATGGTGCGGGTGCCGAATACGCCGTTGTCGATGACGGCCTCGGCGTAGTGGGTCTCGTTCTCCACTAGCATTTTCTCCGTTACTTGTCGTCTTTCGTCCCTCCTCGCCCGTGTGGCGGGGGGACGGTGGCGGAGAAGCGCTCCGTGCAGTGCGGGCCGGTCTTCGATCGAAGCACCCGGGGTTCTGCCCCCGGGGGCCACTACCGAGGACCGGCGGCGGCTGGGCGCGCTTCTCCTCGTTCTCGTTCGTTGTGTCGTACGTCGTGTACGTCGTGCGTCTTACATCGTGCGTCTTGTCTTCTGCTACCACACTACAAAGCGGCGGCGACAGAGCGCACGTACAGCAAAGGGAGCGGCCCCCGAACGATGGGAACCGCTCCCTTCACGGCGTCTTACTTGGCGCCCGCCGCACCGCGGCGGATGCCGAGGCGCTCGACCAGCGCACGGAAGCGCTGGATGTCCTTCTTGGCGAGGTACTGCAGCAGCCGGCGGCGCTGGCCGACCAGGATCAGCAGACCACGACGGGAGTGGTGGTCGTGCTTGTGGGTCTTGAGGTGCTCGGTCAGGTCGGAGATCCGACGGGACAGCAGAGCGACCTGGACCTCGGGGGAGCCGGTGTCGCCCTCCTTGGTACCGAACTCGGTGATGATCTGCTTCTTCACTGCGGCGTCGAGCGACACGCGTACTCCTCTTGGTCTGAGAATGCCAACCGAGTGCCCCCGGTCTACGTCTCGGGGGATCTTCCGTGACTCGGAAGGCGGGGATCCGCTGGGCGCGTCCTCCAGGGCTCCTGGCTCCGGGGGCGCGTACACATACGGCCGTCACACAGCGTACCAGCCTGGGCGGACGTCCCTTCCCGCAGGCCCGGCGGGCCTTCACCGCGGGACCAGGGCCCCTTCCCGTGGGCTCGGTGACCGGGCCGTCGCCCGTGCGGTGACGGACATCCACAAACCGCTGAGCAGGGAGAACGACGGCCAGTAGGGTGACCGCACAGACCGCCGCAGTGCAGGAAGGACCGAGCAACCATGGTCGATGCCGAGGACCGGGAACTCAAGGCGCGCAAGGAACGGGAGCGGGACGAGCTCTACTCCCTCGACATCTCCGGCGTCGAGTGGCACAGCGCGCCCGGCACCGAGGAGCACGAGGAACGGGTCGAGATCGCCTACCTCCCCGAGGGCGCCGTCGCGATGCGGTCGTCGCTCGACCCGGACACCGTGCTGCGGTACACGGAGGCGGAGTGGCGGGCGTTCGTGCTCGGTGCGCGGGACGGGGAGTTCGACCTGGAGCCGGCGCCGCGAGGCGCCGGGAACGGCGCCGAGTAGAGCGCGGACGGGCGGCCCGCCACGCGCCGCCCGTCCTACCATCGGTACGGCACGGTGCCGGGTCGCCCGCTGCTCTCACCGCGCCGCGCGAAGCATCCTCAGCCTGTCATCGACCGTACTGCGGCATAGACGTCGAAGACGGCGAGGGCCAGGGGAATCAGTGTCAGGAGCACGAAGACTTCGGCGATCTCCATGAAACGCCCCCAGAAAGGCGTTACACCGCGGCGGGAAGTGATCAGGCCAACCGTGGTGACCAGAGCCACCGCTGCGGCGACTGCCGCCACCAGCCACACGCTGCGAATGTCGAGGGCGCCGGTGTCGCCCTTGAGCGCGTCGTGCCAGACCTCCGCCGGCGGGGTCATCGCCAGTCCCAGGCCGAGGGCGACCAGACAGGCGAGCCCGGCGGCCAGCGTGGCTGCGACCTGTGTGGTGTAGCGAAACAGCTGCGCCCGCATCACCATCGCGATGCCGGTAGCGAGCGTCAACAGCTGCGCCCAGACATTTCCGGTGAAGGCGAGGACGATCGACGCGCCCACGGAGACCAGCGCGCAGCCTCCGACCAGCCCCGCGAGGAGTTCGTGGCCGCGGCGGGCCTGGGCGGCGATGCGATCGACGTCCACTGGTTCCGGGGCGTCGGTCTCGTCCGCCGCGTAGGAGGCACGCGGTCGGTTGGGTGGTTCCCAGCCGATGGGCAGCCGTGCGAAGCGCAGGGACAGTCCGGGCAGGAAGGCGAGGGCGCACACTGCCAGGACCGCGCCGACCGCGGCCGTCTCCATGGGCTCCAGGTGCGTCAGTATCGCTACGAACGTCACGAGCAGGCCGACAGCGGCGGCGAAGACGAACGCCACGAAAGCACTGTCGCCGCTCGGTGACACCAGTGTGAGCAGGACGGAAACGACGAGAACCGCCGCGCACGCGAGGAGGAACTGGAGCCGTCCGATGCCCTGCCCCTGGGCGAGCGGGACCAGTCCGGAACCCGCCACGGCGACGTTCGGGAGCGCGCCCAGTCCGAGGGCGACCGCGGAGCCCCGGTCCTTGTACACACGCGCTCGGAGGCACGCGAAGGTGACGAGCAGGACGCTGGCGACCGCGGCGAGTACGCCCTGCACGCTGTGCATGTCATGGCGGACATGGGAGCTCCAGGCCACAAAGGCCAGCAGCACGGGGAGCACCCCCGCCCCGACCAGGCCGGCCACGCGCGTGAGCGCGTCGTCCCACAACATGCGGTCATGGGCGACGGCGGAGGCAACCGCCTCCGAGACGTCGTCGTAGACGGCCGGGGGCAGCGAATCGGCGAACGGACGCAGCGTGAGCAGCTCGCCGTCCAGGATGCGCTGCGCTGCGAAAGACCGGGCGCTGTCGAGGACGGCCCCGTCACGGCGAACGAGGTGATAACCAACCGGCGCGCCCTCGGCGGGACTCTGCCGGGAGAACCGCAGGATCTCCGGGTACAGATCGGCGACCGGCACGTCATCGGGCAGGGCTACGTCGATGCGGCTGTCGGGCGCCACGATCGTGACCCGGCAGAAACCGAGCCCCGAACCCGCTGCGGCCGGGCTTCCGGCCCCCGTGCGTGCTCCGCCTGTCGCGCCGGTCGGCGCGGAGGCCGTCATGCTCACCCGTTGTCCCCCTCGTAGGGCTGCTCATGTCCAGCGTTGCGCTGTCCGCGGAGTTCACTTGGTCCCAGGTGGGTTCGCAACTGCTCACGCGTCTCGTCGGCACCCTACCGCTCACTGCTGTCCGTATGTGTCAGTAGGATCGCTCTTCGCGATCGACGTGCACCGGGAGACGGACGGTGGACGGAACAGGTCCGGCCTGCAAGGGAATTGGTGCGGAGTGAGCCACATCGTCGTCAAGCGCCCACCTCGGGCGCTGCCGAAGAACGTGCCCACGGAGGAGGTCCACCTGCAGTCCCCGCCGGAGCTCCCGCGCGGGCAGCAGGAGGGCGCGTGGATGCAACTCCTGCCCATGCTCGGCATGGGTGGGTCCGTGGTGTTCTTCTTCAACCCCTCGGCCCAGCCCATCATGAAGATCATGGGCATGGTGATGATCGCGTCCACGATCGCCATGGGCGTCGCGATGCTGGTGCGCTACCGCCGCGGCAACCAGGGGCAGATGGCCGACATTCGCAGGGACTACCTCCGCTACCTGTCGCAGACCAGGCGCACCGCTCATGAGACGGCGAAGGCGCAGCGTGACGCGCAGTACTACCTGCATCCTTCGCCGGACCAGATGTGGGCGCTGGTCGCCGAGGGCAGCCGCCTGTGGGAGCGGCGTACGGGCGACGAGGACTTCGCCCAGGTTCGGGTGGGTCTCGGCCCGCAGTCCCTGGCCACCCCCCTGGTGCCGCCTCATACCGCTCCGGTGGACGAGCTGGAACCGCTGACCGCGGGTGCCATGCACCGCTTCCTCGCCACACACAGCACCCTCGATGAACTCCCGATGGCGGTCTCCCTGCGGGCGTTCTACCACCTGACGATCAGCGGCGAGCCGGTCACCGTACGCGGCACCGCCCGGGCCGTCACCGCATCGCTCGCCGCGCTGCACTCCCCCGAGGACCTGGTGATCGCCGTCGCCACCGGTCGGGAGTCGGCGGCGGAATGGGAGTGGGTGAAGTGGCTGCCGCACGCACAGGCGGGAGGCGTCACGGACGGCGCCGGCTCCCGGCGTCTGATGACAGCCGACCCGACCACGCTCGAAGAACTGCTCGGCGCCCGTCTCGAAGGCCGCCCCCGGTTTCATCCGCAGGGGCGTCCGGTACCCGAACAACCGCACCTGGTCATCGTGCTCGACGGGGTATCCCTTCCTCCGACGTCGCTTCTGGCGAGTGCGGAGGGTCTGCAAGGGGTGACCGTCGTCGAGGTGGTCCCCGGCACCCTCACCATCGGACGGGGGGACCTCTCACTCGTCGTGCAGCCGAAGGAGCTGCGCCTGGAGGCGGCGCACGGTGCGGTCTACGAGGGCACCCCCGACATCCTCTCCCAGGAGAGCGCGGAAGCGTTGGCGAGGCAGTTGGCGCCGCTGCGCGTGGGAACGGGCGGGGACGACGACGAGCCGCTTCTGGCCAATCTGGAGTTCACCGATCTCCTCAACCTCGGCGACGCCGCCTCCGTCGATCCGCGTCGGACCTGGCGGCCCCGCTCCCAGTCCGAACGGCTCCGGGTGCCCATCGGTGTCGGGGAGGACGGCCGGCCCGTGATGCTCGACCTCAAGGAGGCGGCGCAGGAGGGCATGGGGCCGCACGGTCTGTGCGTGGGCGCGACCGGTTCCGGCAAGTCGGAACTGCTGCGCACCCTGGTCCTCGGCCTTGCCGTGACCCACACCTCCGAAACCCTCAACTTCGTACTCGCCGACTTCAAGGGCGGAGCGACGTTCGCCGGTATGGCGCAGCTGCCGCACGTCGCAGCCGTGATCACCAACCTCGCCGACGACCTGACCCTGGTCGACCGGATGGGCGACTCGATCCGCGGCGAGCTCAACCGCCGTCAGGAGATGCTTCGGGACGCGGGCAACTACGCCAACATCCACGACTACGAGAAGGCCCGCGCGGCCGGCGCCGCGCTGCAGCCGATTCCCTCCCTCGTCCTGGTGATCGACGAGTTCAGCGAGCTGCTCACGGCGAAGCCGGACTTCATCGAGATGTTCGTCCAGATCGGCCGGATCGGCCGTTCCCTGGGCGTCCATCTGCTGCTCGCCTCACAGCGGTTGGAGGAGGGCCGCCTGCGCGGCCTGGAGACCTACCTGTCGTACCGCATCGGTCTGCGCACCTTCTCCGCAGCCGAGTCCCGGTCCGCGCTCGGCGTCCCCGACGCCTACGAACTGCCGAACGTCCCCGGCTCCGGTTTTCTGAAGTTCGGTACGGACGAGATGGTGCGCTTCAAGGCCGCGTATGTTTCGGGCGTGTACCGCACGAGTGCTCAGCAGGCGGCGACCTCCGGCGGCCCCAGACCGGTCGACCGGCGGCCCGTACTGTTCACCGCCGCCGAGGTCCCGGTGCGATACCTGGCGGTGCCGCCGCAGCGTGAGGAGAGTCGGGGCGAGACGGGCGACGACGCCCTCGCCGACACCGTGCTCGATGTCGTCGTCCGGCGGCTGGAGGCGCAGGGCCCGGCAGCCCACCAGGTATGGCTGCCTCCGCTGGACAGCCCGCCGTCGCTCGACACGCTACTGCCCGGCCTCGTCCAGGTGGCGGGGCGCGGTCTGACCCAGCCCGGCTACGAGGGCGCGGGTCAACTCGTCGTGCCCGTCGGCGTCGTCGACAAACCGTACGAGCAGCGCCGGGACCCGCTCTGGGTGAACTTCGGCGGCGCCGCCGGCCACATGCAGATCCTGGGCGGACCGCAGTCCGGCAAGTCGACGCTGCTGCGGTCGATCGTCGCATCCTTCGCACTCACGCACACGCCGCACGAAGTGCAGTTCTACGGACTGGACTTCGGGGGCGGCGGCCTGTCGGCGGTGGCCGGTCTGCCCCATGTCGGAGGTGTGGCCTCACGACTCGACCCCGAGAAGGTCCGGCGTACGACGGCCGAGGTCTTCGGCGTGCTGACCCGCCGCGAGGAGTACTTCCGCACGGCCGGCATCTCGTCGATCGCGGAGTTCCGCGCGCGCCGCACGCGAGGGGACATCTCGGTGACCGACCAGCCGTGGGGCGACGTCTTCCTGGTCATCGACGGCTGGGGCAACTTTCGTGCGGACTACGAGGGACTGGAGTCTCTCGTGCTGGACATCGCGGCACGCGGCCTCGGCTACGGCGTCCACGTGCTCCTCACCGCGTCCCGCTCCATGGAGGTCCGCAGCAACCTCAAGGACCACCTGATGAACCGCCTCGAACTGCGGCTCGGGGACACCATGGACTCGGAGTTCGACCGGAAGGTCGCGGCGAACGTGCCGACGGGCGTGCCCGGGCGGGGCCAGACCCCGCAGAAGCAGCACTTCATGGCGGCGGTCCCGCGCATCGACGGGCTGTCCTCCGACACGGACCTCGCCGAGGCCACACAGGCACTGGGAACCGAGGTCGCCCGGCACTGGCAGCAGCCGGGTGCGCCCGCGGTGCGGTTGCTGCCGCGCGAGTTCCCGGCACACCAGCTTCCTCCGGGGGACCGGTTCCCACCGCGCGGGGTGTCCTTCGCACTCGACGAGGACAACCTGGAACCGGTGTTCGTGGACTTCGAGCAGGACCCGTTCTTCCTGATCTTCGGCGAGAGTGAGTCCGGCAAATCGAACCTGCTGAGACTCCTCATCCAGCGGCTCTCCGAGCGCTACGACGGTGACTCCTGCAAGCTGTTCGTCATCGACAACCGCCGCTCCCTGCTGGGAGTCACCCCGGCGTCGCACCTGGCCGAGTACGTTCCCATGTCGAACCAGATGCAGCACCACATGGACGCGCTGGCCGAGCTGATGCAGCGCCGTACACCGACCGCCGACGTCACACCCGAGCAGCTGCGCGACCGCAGTTGGTGGCAGGGCCCGACGGTGTACATCATCATCGACGACTTCGACCTGGTCGCCACGTCGAGCGGCAACCCGCTGGCGGGCCTGACCGAACTCCTGCCCTTTGCCCGGGACGTCGGCGTGCGCTTCATCATCGCCCGCTCGACCGCGGGCGCGGGCCGTGCCGGCTACGAGGCCTTCATGCAGCGCCTCAAGGAACTCGGCGCCCAGGGCGTCGTCCTCAGCGGCGACCCGGCCGAGGGCGACTTGCTGGGCGGGGTGCGCCCGCGCCCGATGCCGCCGGGCCGGGGCGTGTTCGTGTCGCGACGGCGGGGGCGGCCCCTGGTTCAGGTGGGATTGGTGGAGAACGGCAGCGGGTGGTGAAGGTGTCTCGGGCACGAAGGAGGGTGGGCGTCTCCCGCGCACGCCCACCCTCGTCGCCGCGGCGGCTCGAACCGCCTGCGGCTGCTACAGCCACAACACCTACGGCATCTACGACTACTGCAGGTACCTGGACGCCGCCAGGTCGCCCTCCATGTACGTACCACCGGACGAGCCGACGACATGTCCGATGCTCATGAGGGCCTGGTGGATGTCGCTGGTTTCCTTACGCCAGAGTTCCAGCTTGACCGCATAGGCGTCCTGGGCCTTGCCCGCCCAGTACTGCCTGCTGCCTTCCACCATCTTGGTGAGCTGCTGAATGTCCTCGTCGAGCAACTTCGCCTCGTTGGCGAGGTTGGTCGCCGCAAAGTCGAGCCCGTCGTACCCCACCTGCAGACCATCGGCGTTACGACTCATCTGTGCCTACCCCTTCTTCTCCCGGATGTGCTCCGGCTGTGGCTGATGTCTGCACCCGCGAGCCTTGGCCAAACGGCTCTCCGGCGCCTGTTGACCGCTCGACTCAGAACGAGTTGAGGGGCGACGACTGCACCGTGGGAGCACCGTCGTTGACGTTGATCTTGTTCACGGCGGCAAGGACTTCGTCTTCCTTGCTGTCCTTGATGTTGCGCGTCGCGGTCATCGCGTCCACAACATCGGCGAGGATGCGGCCCATGTTCTGCAGCGACGTGTTGATCTCGTACTGCTTCTTGTCGAACGCGGCACGGCCGATGCCCTGCCACTGGCCCTCGAGACTGTCGATCACACCCTGCAGGTTGTGCACCCGCTTGCGGATGTTCTCGAACTTCTCGTACATGTCCTTCTGCAGCTTGACCACCGCTGCGTCTTCGAGCTTCTGGTCGACGGCCATGATCCGCCCCTGCCCTCCCTGATACTTCTCTCCATACGACACCGACGACGCCGGTGTCAGTTCGCGCGCCGCGCCCGCAGCACGGCGAAGGCACCGCCACCGATCACGACCACGGCTGCGGCGGCGCCGAGCGCGATCCACAATGTGCTGCTGCTGTCACTCGACGCGGCGGCCGCCACGGCCTTCGCACCGTCCGATCCTGCGGCCGCCTGATTGTCCCCGAACGCTCCTTCCGCGCCTTGTGACGCGGCTGTCGCACCTGCGGACGACTCGGAGGCCTCGGACGGCTCGGAAGGCTTCGAGGAGGCGGCTGCCGGGGGAATCTCCGTCACCAGCTTCTCGCCCTCCTGCGTGTTCTCCTTCCGGAGCGGGTCGGAGTACGGCTCACCGGCCTCGTAGGCCGGGTTCGCCAGCACCGACCGGGGACGGATGGTTCCGTAACCGGCGGTCGCGGTCGGCTTGTCCTTGGGCCACTTGCGGCCGGCTGTGTCGATCAGAGAGCGGGTGACCTGGTTCGCCGTCCAGTCCGGGTGTGCGGACCAGATGAGGGCGGCTGCGGCAGAGGTGATGGCGGTGGCGGAGCTGGTGCCCGGCATGTCGGGACAGTACTTGTCAAAGCTCGGCTTGCAATAGCCGGGAATGTCCTCGCCCGGCGCCACCAAATCGACATAGTTGCCTGACTGGGCAAAGCCCGAGATGTTGCTCTTTTCGTCAATAGACGACACACCAATGACGTACGGATAAGCGGCGGGATAGGCGATGTATCCGCTGTCCCGGCCCTCGTTCCCCACGGCCGCGATCAACAACTTCCCCTTGGACGCCGCGTACCTCACCGCAGCTTCAAACTCTGGCTCGTAAGCCGGGCTCCCCATGGAGATGTTGATGATGCGCACATCGCTGTCCGCAGCTGCCTTGATCGCCGCCCACGGGGTGGGCGCAAGTTTCCCTTCCTTGGCATCGATCAAGTCTCCCAGTGCGACTCGGTACGGCACGATCTCCGCACCGGGTGCCAGCCCTTGGATTCCTCCCTCTGCTCCGGTGCCCGCGATCAACTCCGCCATGGTCGTGCCGTGACCCTCGTAGTCGTCCATCGCACCGTACGCGACTTGCTTGGGTACCTCATCAGCCAGGACCTGCCCCTTGAGGGAGGGCGTTTCGGGGTTCACTCCCGTGTCGATTACAGCGACCTTGACGCCCTCCCCCGTACTTACCTTCCACATCTTCTCGGCCTGCATCGGCCCCAGGTACCACTGCTCCGACTGCACGTCGGCGGCAGTGGCACCCGGGGCGAAGCTCACGCCGACGACGACCAGGGCGCTCGCGACAGCGCCCCCGACGCGTACTCGCAGCCCGCGGCGTGTTGCTGACTTCATGATGGGGTGAGTCCTCGCTCGCGCTCAGTTGACAACCGGCGGCACATCGCGCCGCGGGTTCGTAGGCAGGTGTGTCTCTTCCTCCTCGACCAGGTAGTCGGGACGCCGCGTCCCTTCCTCCCTGCGTTCGTCACCACGGTGCCTAGGTCCGCCGGGCCCCCGTACAAGCCCCGCACCGCCACGGGTCATACCATTCCGCTCGGCGCCGGCAGCGGTCCTCAGCCCTGCAGGTACACCTGTGATGCCAGGCGTCGTCGCGGATCGGCCCTTGCCCGACTGGGATCCGGCTTGAGCCCCGACGACCGTGCCATGTGGAAGCCTCGGACCACTTTGCCCCGCCCTGCCTGGAGTGCTCGCCGGCCGACCACCGACCACACCACCGGCCCGGCCGGCACCGGTAACCGGGCCACTCGTCGGCCCCGGCGCCATCGTGGGATTGGCACGCGGCGTGCCGCCGCTCACTCCGTGCCCCAAGGGGGGCGACTTGGCTCCTGACGTGCCCCCCTTGGCCTCATGCTGGCCAGTGGGCGTCGGACGTCCCACCTGATTGAAGGAACCTTGATTGCCCGGACGACCCGGGCCCGAGCCTCCGCCGCCTCCCGAGCCGGGAGTCACTGGCCCCTGTGCGGAGAACGGCGTCCTGACACGGTCAGACCCACCGGCGGCCCGACCGGGGCGTCCGGGGGCCAGTGGAGTGCCGTAACCCGAACCGAACGGTCCGGTCGGCCCAGCGCCGTCGGCCGGAGGCAGCGTGGTCGGCAACGAGTGACCAGAGAAGGGAGCTGTGGGGAGTGTCGGCGTGCCAACACTGTCGATGGTCGTCGAAACGGGCACATCAGGATAGACGGTCTGCCTCGTGACGCCGTCAGGAGAATTCCCCCTGCCATCCGCGTACTGTGGCGCGGCCCGATTCTCCAAGACTGTGCTGGAGGTACCGTCTGGGCTCCCGCCCCCGCCTCCTTGCACTCCACTGACGTGACGGGCAGCGGACGGCGTCTTGAAGGAACCTCTGCTGGGCTTCGGAACCCCCACATCGGGCATAGCCGTGAAAGTCGGCGGCTCCAGCCCCGCCAGCAGCTCCTCCGACACGGCGTAGTAGGACGACAGCCGGTTCATCTGGTTGATCGCCTCTTGGCGGTTCTTCTCGACGATGACCGCTGCTTCGTAATCGCTGTTGCCCTCGACCTGCATCGGCGCCGGGAGCTGCTCGGGGCGTAGCGCCTTGCTCGTCGGCCTCGTATCGCGTTTCGGCATGGCCTTGCGTACATCCGCCAGGCCCACGGCGGCAGCAGTGATCTGGTCCCCCACCCCGCCGGCAAAGGCACTCAGGCCGTGCGTACTGGTGACCAGAGACCGCCCCCACTTGCGGAAAGCTTCGCCCGCCTCGCCCACCCAGCGAACATTCCCGATATGGCCGTCCAGCTCCTCGGCGGCCTCCTTGATGGCGTCCCGCGCATCCCACAGCGCTTTGCCGGAGCTCTCCAGGTCCTCCGGATTCGCCTGTTCGACGAGGTCGACCATCTCGTTGAGGTCGTGGCTCTCGAAGTTCGTTCGGCCCCGCAAGGCCGAACCCAGTGGCGTCGACTCGACAGCCGACTGCAGCATCCTGCCAAAGATCCCGAACGAAGGGCGCTCTTCCAGACCTCGTGTCAGATCCGCAACGGCGTTCTGCTGAGACACTCGGTCGTGGTCCGCCTCGTGCTGCTTGTCAGACATGCCTAAAGGCCCCCGCTGACTGTCGGATCGGCGCGCTTCTCGCTGCCCCTGGCATCCTCAATCTGCTTGAGCTGCGTCTGGATCTGTGCGAAGCGGCGCCGCTGCTCCTCTTCGAGGTTGTCGAAGCCCACATGTGCTCCTTTGACGGCGATACCGATCGCCTCGACCTGAAGATGCAGCGTTCTGGAGAGGCTGGTGAGCTCCTCGTGAACCCTGTTGTACTGCAGGTACAGCGCGTGGGCCTCGGGGAAGGCTGCCATGCTGCCACTGTTCAGCGAAGTGGGCTTGATCTTCTGTACGCCGATACGCGTCGGGTCACCCGCCGAACCTTCGAGATTGCGGAGTGCGCTGTCCACCCGCTTCACGAACGTCGACAGCGCCTCGCCCGTGACCTCCAGGTTGGCCGCCCTTGCGGCGGACGCCCCTCCCACCATTTCCACCGGAAGCATGCTGCTACCTCCCCCGCTTCCGCGTACACCCATCGCCCGAGCCGGACTGAACCGCTCGCACGCACAACTGATCGTAACCGCAAGAGATCGTCACTGTAGTCACCGGGTTGGCCATGCCCAACGGCCATTCACGCCAGCCTCATTGCTGCGACACAGTGGTTACAACGTTCAACCGGCAGGGCGGCGTCGGGCTCCCGTGTGCGACACCACCAGGCAACACCGCTGCCACTCAGGATGGGGCTGGCCGCCGCCTCATCGGGCGACGAGTGCAACGTCCGGCACCTTTTCGCAGCGGCTCGGCCGAGTCGATCGCAACGTGAAGTTCCTTGCCGCTCTTCGGCGGCGCGGTGTCCGCAGGCCGGGAGGCGCTGCCCTCGTCCGGTTCCGGCCCACCGCAGCCTGCGGATGCCGGCCGCCCCGTGAGCGAGTGATGATATAAGCGATGGGTGATCAGGTCGGTGGTCGCACGAGTGAGGTGCTGTGACCTGCCCGGATGGACTTGGGGGAATTCATGACGTTCGAGCAAGAATGGGCCCAACTGCGCGCGGCGGCGGCCGAACGAACTGCCATGCAGATCGACAGCCTTCCGGCCGAGGGCGGCGGTGGTGGCGGGAAGGACTTGGTGGTGCATCGGGACGACCTCGGCGCCATCGGCAATGACGCGTTTGACTTGCTGGGACGGTTGACGAAGGAGGGCGACATCGCCCGTGCCTCCACGTTCGACGCGGCGACGGCGCTGACCAACGGGAACTTCGTGAGCGGATCGGCCGTACTGAAGGTGCACGACAACTGGCAGACCCATCTGAGGACGTTGCTCGACGCCTGCGGGCAGATCTCCAATCACCTCGATTACAGCAAGGCTCGGCACGCCAAGGACGAGGCGAAGGTCGAGGGAGATCTGACCGGGATCTCCGTGCTCACGGAATACATGAAGTAGGGCTCGGGGGAGCATCGCAGCATGCTGAAGTACGAGGACATCGTCGACGCCCCGATGGGGAAGCTGAAGACCGCCGTCGACGACTGGTCGGAGATGGCGGGGAAGCTGGACAAGCTCGCCACCGACGCCGCCGACGGGATGAAGGCCAAGGCTGACAAAGCGGCTTGGAAGGGCGTCAACGCAGGAGTCACCAAAACGTTCATCGGTAAGACCGCCAAGGAGTTCGCGGACGCCGTGGCCGAGGCCAAGGGTGTACACCGGATCCTGGAAGAGGGCTACTCGGCCATCAAGAAGGCCAAGGACGACCTGGTCAACATCCGGGACCACGAGGGGCCCGAGGCCGGCATCCGCGTGGACGGCAAAGGCAAGGTCACGGCGAAGAAACCGTTGTGCGAAATTCCCGCGGCGCGCCACGACCCCGACTACAGCAAGCTCCTTCAGGAGGAGAGGAAGAACATCGAGTCGTGGCAGAAGAAGATCGACCTCATCGTCGACAACTGCAACGACACCGATGTCGCACTCAAGAACACCCTCGAGGCCAACGTCACAAACCGCAAGGACTTCGGCGCTCCGACGTACACGAAGCTGGACCAGGAGGAGGCTGCCCGTGCCGCCGCCTTGGCGGCCAAGGGCCGGGACCTCACGCACAAGGACATTGAAAAGCTCAACGAGCTGCTGAAGGACAACAGTTCATCGGCGGTGTTTGCCACGAGCTTCTACGAGAGGCTGGGCCCCGAGAAGTCGCTGGCCTTTTTCGGCCAGCTCTCCATGGACACGCAGGAGTACGGCAAAGTTGACTCTGAGCGCCTCAAGGACGTCCAGGAGCTCCAGAAGAACCTCGGCCTCAACCTGGCGACGGCCTCCCATGATAAGGCGTTCACCGACAAGTGGGGTCCTGAGCTGCGCAAGTTGGGTACGGAGCACATTCAGCTGTCCAAGTACGATTCCGGTGGGCCGTTCGGTTACCAGCTGCTGGGCGGGATCATGCGGTACGGGAACTACGACGCGAAGTTCCTCAACCCGATCGCCGAACACGTGGCGCAACTGCATCAGAAGGACCCGGGCCTGTTTGCCGAGACCAAGATGGTGAACAGCTGGCTCAAAAACCCATACAACCCCTCCGGCGTGAACGGTGCCGGCTACGACCCGGCCACCGCCATGCTGGAGGCGCTCGGCAACAGTCCGGAAGCGGCGAAGAAGTTCTTCACCGACCCCCCGACCGCGTACAACGAGGACGGCACGGTCAACCACGGTGCCACGGCCAACCTCGGCCAGGACAAGGACGGCGCGGCGATCGGCAACTACCTCGACTTCTTCACCAACGAGAAGTGGGAGTCCTTCGCCGACGTCAACTCGCTCGATCCGAAGGAGCTAGAGGCGTCGCTCGACCAGATGCCCGACGCACTTGGGCACGCGCTGGAGGCAGCGACCCTCGGCTACCCGGCCGGGCACCCGGACGCCGACGTGGTTCGGGACGAGAACAACGCCGCGGTCATGCAGAAAATCATGGAGAAGTACGCTGATGACCCCGGCCTCCTCAAGGAGCGCCACGAGGCGATGGCCGACAGCCTGGGCGTCATGGGCGCCGGCTACATCGACGACATCAACTGGGCGTTGGACAAGAACGATTACGAGAGCGTGTTCGCGCCGGGCAAAAACCCGGAGGGGCACGTCAACTTCTCGGACACCGTGGACGGGAATGGGCGGAGCGTCGTCCGGGGCTTCCTCAGCACCCTGGGCCAGCATCCGGACGCCTACGCGACGGTCTCGGCCGCGGAGCAGGTCTACACCCGCAGTGTGCTGGAAGGGACCGTGGGCCCGGACGGGATCAATGAGGGCCCCGCAAGGGCGGCGGTGCGTGTGGGCGCCGAGGTACAGGGCATGCTCGACCAGTCCCGGGCCGACCAGGTGGAGGCGACGAACCTCAAAACCCACGAGGACTACGAGAAGGCGGTCGCCGAGCGGGCGGGCTGGATCGAGTTCGGCGCCGCGGCGGGCATCGCGGCGGGCGTCGCCTTCCTGCCCGCGACCGCGGCCGTGGGCACAGCCGCGGTACTCATCCCGCTGGCGACCGACACCGCCAGTGGCGCTGCCGAACAGCTCATCGGCCAGATGGTCGGCGACATCTCCGACAAATCGGTGGACGAGCACAAGCAGAAGATGGAGGAACTCACCGACGAGGAGAGAATAGCGATCTTCTCTGCCGGTGAGGCCCTGGCCGAGGCCCCGATGGAGGATTTTCTGCGGTCGCACATCACGGAACCCGACAACAGCACGTTCGTGCAGGACCTACGCGAATCGATGTTGATCGGCTACGGGGTCGGAAACGACAGGACGACCCAGCAGGGCAACCGCCCGGAAACCGGCTGATGCCGGTGGACGGCCGTGGACACGTAAGGATGCGGATAGTGATCAGTCGTAGGCCGGTGCGCGCGGGACTCCTTGCCACGGCCGTGGTCGGTTTGATGTGCCTCGGGGCCGCCGGTTGTGGTGGGGACGGGGACGAGAAGGTGGCCGACAAGGATGTGGCGGGGACGCGACTCTGTGGTGGCGATGCTGTGTCCGCCGACGCGTCCAAGGCGCTGAAGGTGATCACGGGGGCGTCTCGGTTCGGGACGACGGCGGAGCAGTCCACCGTCTCGCATGCCGCGACGGACCTCGTCGAGGCGTGGCCGAACTCCACCGGGGGGCGCGACGACGTCTGCCGTATCTACACGGCCGATGGCACGCCGGATTTCGCGCTCCGAGTCACCTGGGGGCTGGAGGGCGGCCCCCCTACGGGGGCCCCGGCCCCGGATTTCACCGTGCTGCAGATGGGGGAGCGGACCTTGGCGGCGGCGAACAGGGCGTCGGTCCGGTTCGCGTGCCGCAGCGACACCTTCCCCGATTCGACGGAAGCGGCTCACGTCGCCATCGGCGTGGAGCGTTGGGGCATGCCGACGGAGCCCGAAGGCAACGTGGAGGCGTTGAAGGACGCCTACGCGACCGTGGCGCACTCCTTCTCGCTGGCCATGGCCAAGGAACTGGGCTGTGAGAAGAACGGCGGGCTTCCCGCCAAGCCCGTGTTGGACCCCGCGTAGCCGCCGGTGCATGCGCGTCCGCCGGTCGGAGCGAGTGAGGTCCTGGTCGTCGAGTCCTTCATGAGTTCCGTGAGCCTCGTGTACAGGACGTCCCCGCTGAGGCCGGTCAGCGGGGATCCAGCGCACTGGGGCGCGACCGGGGCTTGGCGAGCCGACCGGGGCGCCGTATCAACCCGTGACGTTACCGACACGGACACGGCCGAGGTGCCCCCGGAGCCTCATACGTCCGCGCCGTACGTCACGAAGGCGCCCCAGGCCTGGCTGCCCACTACGGAACTGGGCACGTCGGCGTCCTCCGAATCACGGACGTGGACGACGCCGGGAGCGTGCGCGATCTCGACGCAGGTTTCGCCGTCAGGACCGTCGCTGTAACTGCTCTTGAACCACGCCAGCTCGGGGCGTCCCCGGCGTTGGTTTTGCGGATCATGTCTCTCCCAGCAGTTGCTCGATGAAGGCCAGCGACTCCCCCGTGGGAGCGCGAGGGCCCGGATGGTGCCATACCGCGGTTCGAGGATCCGCAGCTGCTTCGGTTTATGGACCGGACGGCCGTCGTCCCGTCCGCGAACTTCAGCGCCTCGATTCCGCCCACCTCGTTCCTAGCAGACGTTCGAACTGCCACCGCCGCATCCTTGTGCCTCCGACGCACTCCAGCAGGGCCCGGGCTCGCTCAAGCGTCCGCAGCAGACCGGGGATGCCATTGCACACGTACAGCCCGATCTCCACCGCCGTGGCCTTCAGCCGGGCCGGCTCCCGCGCCTTCTTCGGGTAGCGGGCCTTGGCCACGTCCTCCTTCATCGCCGCGAGCAGTCCGTCCGCACCTAGCAGTTCGCCCGCCGGGCTCGGTGGTCGGGCTCCCGCACTGGTCCAGAACGTGCATGGCCGCGATTGGCTATAAGCGCCTCATCGCCGACTACACGGAGAGGGTCGAGGACGCTCCTGGATATACGGCAGGTGCGCGGTAGCTCCCCGCAGAGGACTCCCCGGTACGACGACGAGCGATGAATCAGCAGGACCCCGTCCGGCTGGCCGTGCCGTACGACCAGCTCAGGATCGTGGCCGTCCCGGGATCTCCCGCGGGGGCGAAGGTGATGACTGACGACTCGGTCATACGTGTTCTCCCCGTCCCCCGCGCCGCCGCGAGTCCCGTACGGCCACTGCCGTGCCGCCGAGGCCCGCGGCGAGCACCAGGCCGCCGATGACCACGTAGGTTCCCAGACGCGTGTTGCGTTCCTCGGCCGTCTCTCCGAGGTTCAGGGGCGCCACGTCGGGGGCTTGCGCTCGCGCGTCGGCCTTCTCGACCGTGGGGGATTCCACCGGGTGGGCCGGCTCCACGTCGCTCAGAGCTTTGACCGGGTCGATCACGCCCCAGCCGACGAGGCGGTCGTGGCCGGGGATCGAACGCTCGGCCGTCTGCTCGATCTGGGCGACGATCTGGGCGGCCGTCCACTTGGGGTACTCGGCCTTCAGGAGCGCCGCGACCGCTGCCACGTACGGGGCGGAGAAGCTGGTGCCGTTGTCGGAGCAGTGGCCGCCGCCGGGGACGGTGGAGATCATGTCGACGCCGGGTGCCGCCACGCCCACGAACTCGCCTGCCTGGGAGAAGGGGGCGCGTTCGTTGTTGCGGTCGGAGGACGCCACGGCGAGGACTCCCTTGTAGGAGGCCGGGTAGGTCGTCTTGCCCTCGCCGCCGAGGCCGTCGTTGCCTGTCGAGGCAACGACCACGACCTGCTCCCCCAGGGCATAGTCGACGGCCGACTTCAGGGTCGCGTCGGGTTTGACGGCATTCGCCGTGTCCTGGGAGACGTTGATGACGTCGGCGCCCGCGCCCACTGCGTACCGGATCGCGTCGGCGAGGCTGTCTGCGGTGCCGTTGCCCTCCGCGTCGTTCTGCTTGATGGGGATGATCGTGGCCTCCGGAGCCAGGCCGACGAAACCGGTGCCCTCAGCGGGGCGGGCCGCGATGATGCCGGCCACGCGCGTGCCGTGGCCGACCGTGTCCGTGGTACCGCTGGCGTTGCCGCGCTCGACCTTCTCCCCCTTGTCGTTCTTGGGAGGCAGCAGGTTCTTGCCTCTGGAGGCGTCGACGGCGGCGGCGAGCTGCGGGTGCTTCACGTCGACGCCCGTGTCGATGACCGCGACCTGGACGCCCTCGCCCTTCGACCGTGCCCACAGCGCGTCGAGGTTGACGCGTTGCAGGGCCCAGGGTCTGCCTTCGTACTTCTCGGAGGGGAAGGTGCACTGGCCGCCGTCGGCCGCGCGCGCCTCGGGGGCGGCGGAGAGCGCGCTCAGTGTCGGTGCGGCGAGTACGGAAGCGGCCAGCACGGTCCTCGTCAAGACCCGGGCGCGGCCTCCGCGCCGCCAGGAGTGGCTTCCGGTCCGCTGTCGCATGGTCTCGCCCTCCCGGGGGGTCACGGTCGTCACGAGCCCTGAGGCTGGCGCGCGGCCGCCTCGGACAGGCGTGGGCCGGTGGGCAGGAACGACGACCACTGCACCGGGACGGGTGAGGGGTCCACGTCCTTGTAGCCGAGCCGGGTCTGGGCGATCCGGGACTCCCTCAGTTCCTGTTCGCGCTTCTTGTCGGAGGTGCCGATGCCCTTGTCGTCGCCAGCGCTGTCGCTGTTGGACTGCAGGGCGTAGCGCAGCCCGGTGTCGGTGACCAGGAAAATGCCGCCCGCATTGGTCTCGGTGCCCTGGAACTGGCGGAAGAGCTGTCCGGAGCCGGGCGTGACGTACGCGCTGGAGGATCCGGTGGGCAGTTGGGCGGGGAAATGGGTGCTCGCCCAGGTGGACAGGGTCGTCTCGCCGGTTTTGGCGTTCACCGAGCGCAGCACGTTGCAAAGCGTGTTGCGGCCGGCGGAGGCGGAGGAGCCGTCGTTGACCGTCTTCGGGCGGTACGACGGCCAGTTGCGCTGCCCCTCGAACTCTGAGCTGTCGACGACCGCGCCAGGGCTGACCTGTTGTGCCTCGCCGGCCTGCCCGACCTCCACGAGGTCACCGCTGTTGAGGAGCAGGGTCGCGGTGAACTCCGAGACACGGGCAACCGCGCCGCTGAGGACGACGTAGTACTGCATGTGTCGGCCGTCGTAAGCCTTGATGACCATGCCCACCTTGTCGTACTGCCCGAGCATGTCGGATGCTCCGGCGTCCGCGCCGGGCGTGCCGTCGATCTCCGGGATGCCGACCGGGTCCCCCTTGTGGAGGGTGTCCAGCCATTCCTGGGATACGCGCTGCGGAGCGCGGGCCTGGGTGTCCAGGGCCTTGAGGAGTTCCTTGTCGGCCGGGTTCGCCAAGGGGTAGGCGTAGCCGCGCGAGTCGACTACGTACTCGGACGTGCCGTCCGGTCCGACGACGTACATCAGGTCGCCCCCGGAGAGTTTGTTCTTGCCCTCCGTCCTCGGCCACTCCTTCTCGGCGAGTACGAATGCCGCCTTCTGGATGGCCCGGCCGCCGGGCCCCGGGCGTTCGCAGACCGCCCAGCGCTTCGCGGTCCCTGCCTCGTCGGGTTCGGGCAGCCGGTCGGGGGCGTAGGGTATGCCGATGGTGGCGCCATGCGGTGGCTTGCCGGTGTCGAGGACGCCCTCGTCGACCGTGATGACGCTGTCCTTGCCGGGATCCAGGAGAAGTTTGGCGGAGGCCATGTTGAGGACCGGGTGGAGTTGCTCCGTCCCGTCGGTCTCCAGCACCACGTACCGGGTCGTGGAGTCACTCGCGACGATCACGTGCTCTCCGACCTTGTCCCAGCCCTTGGGCGCTTTCGGGCTGAACAGTCCGATCGCTGCGAAAACGGCGAGGACGACGATGCCGACGACGACACCGGGCACGATCGCCCGCAGTGGTCTGGGGGCGCCTTCCTCCGAGCCCGCGGGAGAAGGCTGCAGGAAGGACGCCAGAGTGCGGCGCTTCGCGAAGGTGTAGGCGTTCAGTTCATCGCGCCGTGATGCCATGTGTCTTCGTTCTCTCCCCGTACGAGGGCGCGGCGGTCGAGGGAAGCACAGCGGCCGACCGCTGATCCCTCTCCCGCTCCGGTTGCCTCCGGAACCTCGGCTGTCATACCCGGCCCCTACTATGCCTGTTGCCGGATGGTGCATAGGGCACGGGTAGGCTGCCGAAGCCTGCCGTGCGCTGAGCACAGTGTTTTTGGTGAGAGTTCGGGGGATTTTGAGTAATGGCTTCCGCAACGCGGACCCGGTCACGATCGCAATCGGAGCCTCGTCGGCCCGGCGCGACGCCTGGCGCCCAGGGGCCCGGTCTCCCCGCCCAGGCCCCGATCACACCACATCTGCAGGCACGTCCGGCGCTGGGCGGTTCTTCCGCGCTGCAGCGGTTGGTGCTGCTGGAGCTGGCCGCCGCGCTGTTGGTGTGCGGCTGGCTGGCCGGATCGGTCGCGCTGGTGCCGACGATGGCTGCAGCCGTGGTACTCGTACTTCTCGCGGTGGTACGTCGCCGGCGGCGCTCCCTACCGGAGTGGCTGGCCAGCCACCTAGCACTGCGTGCCCGCCTCCGCACTGCCCCGCACACCGCGGTGCCGGAGGGCGTCGACGCTGGCCTGGCCCCGGCCGTGGAATGCGAACCGAACCTGCGCACGTACAGCTTCGTCCACCGCGACGAGCGTGACCGGCGGCCGGTGGGCATGGTGGGCGACGGAAGCTTTCTCACCGCCGTGCTGCAGGTGGAGGCCGACGCCGGGGCGTTGCGAGCCGACCGGGCACGCATGCCGCTCCCCCTCGCTCTGGTCCGGGATGTGCTCGACGTGGACGGCATCCACCTGGAGTCTGCACAGATCGTGCTGCACACGCAGACTGCACCCGCGCCCCATCTGCCGCGGCAGTCGGTGGTGGTGACCAACTACACCCAGTTGCAGTCCGAGATAGCGTCTCCCGCGGTCCGCATCACGTGGATCGCTCTGAAGCTCGACCCCGAGCTGTGCCCGGACGCGGTGGCCGCGCGCGGCGGCGGGCTGGCGGGGACCCAGAGGTGCCTGGTGCGGTCGGCGGAACACCTGTCCAGCCGGCTGACGGGGGCCGGGTTCCGGGTGAGCCTTCTGACCGAGGAGGAGCTGTCGTCCGCCCTCGCCACCTCGATGTGCGCGAACCCGATGGTCACGGTCCAGACCGGGCAGGGTGCGGCTCCCCGGCGACGTACGGAGGAGTCAGGCCGCAGTTGGCGATGCGACAACCGACGGCACACCACGTACTGGGTGCGCGGCTGGCCTCAGCTGGGCGGCCCGGGAGCAGGACTGCCGCAGCTGGTGGCCCAGCTGACGGCGGTGCCTGCGCTGGCGACCACGTTCAGCCTGACCCTGGCCCCGCACGGCCGCCAGGATGTGACGATTACGGGCCACGTACGGGTCACCGGCCGCAGCAGCACCGAACTGGCGGACGCCCGGCGGGGCCTGGAGAACGTCGCGCGCCAGGCGCGGACCGGGATCGTGCGTCTGGATCGCGAGCAACTGCCCGGCATGCTCGCCACCTTGCCGCTCGGGGGTGCCCGCTGATGACCCCGTCACCGCCTACCGCTCCGGCTGCCTCCGGGCAGTCGGCCCGGCACCTGCGGGAGCGGCTGCGCACCGGATTCGGTCTGTTGGGCCCTCGTCACTCACGGCACACACTGCCCAAGGACCAGATCGACAGGCTCGCCTTGCCCACCGGGGACGACGGTGTCGTGGTGGGCGTCAACAGCGAGGGCCAGCCGGCCGTGCTCGGGGTGAACCGTCCCACGCCGTTCGATGTCCTGTTCATCGGGGGCCTCTGGACAGCGCAGGTCCTGGCGCTGCGGGTGGCGGCGACCGGAGCGAGAGTGGTGGTAGAGACCGGTCGCCCGGGGCACTGGGCCCAAGTGCTGCAGACAGTCGGAGGCGGCCAGGCGGGCATTACCGTGCACGATGTCGGCCGGGTGCCTCCACAGGGCGCCACCCCGACGGGTCCGGTCCTGGTCGTACGGGACTGCGGTATGCGGCCGCCACGTGGACGAGTGGTCTCGACGCCCTGGCAGTCGGTCCTGACGCTGCTTCCCTATCTGAGTCCGGTTGCGCCGCGGTTGATACGCCAGGCACGCCTGGTGGGCGTCCAGCGCATCTCGCCGGACGAGGCGGTCGAGGTCGGACGTCTGACCGGCCTGTCCCGTTCCGAGTACGAAGCGCTGCCGACACTCGCCGACGGAGTCACCATGTGGTGCACGGACAGGGACCGGCAGTACGTGATGACGCAGCCGACCGATACGGAGATCGGCCTCCTCGGCACGCCTCGGCGGATGGACTGACATCGGCACCCTGGTCTTTCTGCCTGATTTCACCATGTATGGCGTGAAAGGCGATGCCTTTTGCTGGGAGTTGTGACGTTGGGCGCTGGAGTGCGCTCGGGGAAGGGGCCTGACGATGTCGGGCCACTCGTGATTAGGCTGGTGTCTGGCGCGACGCCAGAACCCGTGGACCGGGCGTCGGCGTCGTACGGGGAGGGCCGACGATCGGACGACCTCGTTTCATTCGGACAACGTCGGACGACAAAAACGGTCGCCCCAGCACGGCATGAGGGTGCTCGACCACACCAGGAGGAACTGTGAGCAGCGATCGGGACGGGATCCGCGGGGGCTGGGCTACACCCGGCGATGACCAACCCGACGCGGAGTCCTCCATCGAGACGACGGGCGAGTTCACCATCGACTACGCTCCGCCCGCCTGGTACACGCAGAACGCGTCGAGCGATTCGGGGCAGGGGCAGGGGCAGGGCCAGACTCAGAATCAGGGGCAGGGGCAGGGGCAGGGCCAGGGGCATGGGGCGGGCTCTGGCGCCGGGGCCTCTGGTTCTTCCGCTCCGTCCACTCCGCCTGCTCCCCGTGGTCCGGTTCCGCCGCTGCCGGGGCTGACTCCGCCGCCGCACGCGGCTCCGTCCAACGGCTCCTCCTCCATTCCGGCCCCGGCCCCGGGGGCGCCTTTCACGCCGCCTCCGCCGCCTGCTCCGGGGGCCGCGTTCACGCCGCCTCCGCCGCCGGGTCCGGGGGCGCCCTTCACTCCGCCCGCGCCGCCGACCGGTGGGCCGGCCGGGGTGCCCAGGCTGCCGGTCGGGAGCGGGTTCGAGCCGCAGCAGCCGCAGGCACGGCCGGAACCCGCGCGCGAGCCCGAGGTTGCACCGCAGGTGCGAGCCGAGCCGGAGGCCGTGCCCGCCCCGGCGCCTGCCGCGGACCCTGCTTCTCCCACGGCCGTACCGGCGTTTCCGGCCGGCGGGTTCCAGCTTCAGGCCCCCGCTCCCCCGCCGGCCGAGGAGCCGAAGGCACAGTCCGAGCCCGAGCCCGAGCCGGGGCCGGAGCCGGAAGCGGAGCCGGACAACGGTGATCTGGAGAGCGGCGCCACCATGCGCTTCTCCGCCGTCGCCCTGCAGCGGGAGATCGCCGGGCGTGCCGCGGCGGACGGCACCGGGCCGGACGAGCGTCCGGAGCTTGCGGTCGACGAGCCCGAAGTCACCGCCGTGGACGACGCGGTGACCGTTTCCGACGAGACCGACGAAAGCCACGGGACCGGTGAGGACGCGCCGGACGAGCCTTCCGCCGTGGCGGACGACGCCGTGGAACCCGAGAGCGCCGACGGTTTCGCAGTCGCAGGCGGCGGTCCCGAACGCGCCGACGACGGTGAGCGGGACGAGGAGACGGACGAGGTTGGTACGCCCCCCGTCGACGTGTCCGACCCGACGGACGACGTGGACGGGGCCCGCCTCGCCGGTCCGGCTCAGGACGATGAACCCGCTTCGGTCGCCCCGCTCGCTCCCGCCGCTCCGGTGGCCGAGCCCGCCCCCGAGGACAGCACTCCGGCCGAGGACGAGCCCGAGGACGCGGTGCCCCGTCCTCGGGACGCCCAGCCCCCGGCGGATGCCGTGCCGTCTGCCGCGGAGCCCGTGGACGCCGTTCCGGCCGACGCTCCCGCGGACAGCGCGGCGGCGGACTCCGTGCCGGCCGACACACCGCCCGTGGCGCAGGGCGGAGTACCGCCCCTGCCTCCGTCGTACCCTCCCGTCGCACCCGCCCCGGCGCACCAGTGGCCCGCAGAGCCGCAGTCGGCCCCCGCCGCTCCGGCGCAGCAGGGCGTACCGGACCAGCAGCCTCCGTTCCAGCCGCAGGCTCCGCAGCCCGCGCCCGCCGCGTGGAACCCGCAGCCGGCCGCCGCGCCGATGCCGCCGAACCAGGTGCCCGCGCAGCCCGCTCCGCAGGCCGGCTACGGCTTCCCGCAGCCGGGCGCCACGCCTCCGGCGGCCCAGCAGCCTCCGGTCCAGCAGCCTGGCGGTGCTCCCGCGCCCGGCGCCGCCGGTTATGGGTTCCCTCAGCCCGGTGCACCGGCTCCGCAGCCCTACCCCCCGGCGCAGCCCGGTGGTTACGGCTTCCCGCAGGCGCCCGCGCCGCACGGTCGGTCGCCGGAGCAGCAGCCGCAGCCGCAGCCGCAGCCGCAGCCGCACCCCGGTGTACCTCAGCAGAGGCAGCCGCAGGGTGACGCACAGACCCCGCCGACCGCGCCGCCGGCCGCTCAGCAGGGCTTCGCACCGCAGGATCCGCAGGCCCAGCCGATGGCCGCCCAGCCGATGGCCCCTCAGCCGGGGCAGGCTCCCCAGACCCCGCCGGTCCCGTCTGCCCAGCGGCCGTACCAGGCCGCGCCCCCTGCGCCCCAGCCGATGCAGCCCGGTCAGCCTGACCAGCCCCAGCAACCTCAGCAGGCCCAGCCCCAGGCACAGGCGCCTCACCAGCCTCAGCAGCACCCCGTCGATCCCCGCCTCGGCGCCGCCTGGCCGCAGCCCATGCAGCACGACCAGCGTCAGCCCACCAACCCGGGTGCCGCACCGCTCGGTTACACGGCCGCCGTGGAGCTGTCGTCCGACCGGCTACTCAACAACAAGAGGCAGAAGGCGAAGAGCAGCCGCCCGGCGGCCGGCGGTTCGCGGTTCAAGCTGGGCGGGAAGAAGGAGGAGGCCGAGCGGCAGCGGAAGCTGGAGCTGATCCGCACGCCCGTGCTCTCCTGCTACCGCATCGCCGTCATCAGCCTCAAGGGCGGCGTCGGCAAGACGACCACCACCACCGCCCTCGGCTCCACGCTCGCCACCGAGCGGCAGGACAAGATCCTCGCGATCGACGCCAACCCGGACGCCGGTACGCTCGGCCGCCGGGTGCGCCGGGAGACCGGGGCCACCATCCGCGACCTCGTCCAGGCGATCCCGTACCTCAACTCGTACATGGACATCCGGCGGTTCACCTCCCAGGCCTCGTCCGGGCTGGAGATCATCGCCAACGACGTCGACCCGGCCGTGTCCACGACCTTCAACGACGAGGACTACCGGCGCGCGATCTACGTGCTGGGCAAGCAGTACCCGATCATCCTGACCGACTCGGGCACGGGTCTCCTCTACAGCGCCATGCGCGGTGTGCTCGACCTCGCCGACCAGCTGATCATCATCTCGACGCCGTCCGTGGACGGTGCGAGCAGTGCCAGTACGACGCTGGACTGGCTGTCCGCGCACGGGTACGCGGACCTCGTCTCCCGGTCCATCACCGTCATCTCGGGGGTCCGCGAGACCGGCAAAATGATCAAGGTCGACGACATCGTCGGCCACTTCCAGACCCGGTGCCGGGGCGTGGTCGTGGTGCCGTTCGACGAGCACCTGGCCGCCGGTGCCGAGGTCGACCTCGACATGATGCGGCCGAAGGTGCGGGAGGCGTACTTCAACCTCTCGGCGATGGTCGCCGAAGACTTCGTCCGCCACCAGCAGTCGCACGGCTTGTGGACGTCCAACGGCAACCCGCCGCCGGTGGCCGCACCGCCGCTGCCGGGCCAGCCCATGCCCGGACAGCAGCCCATGCCCGGACAACAGCCCGTACCGGGTCAGCCCGGTACGCCCGCACAGCCGGGCCAGTACGCCCAGCCGGAACAGCCCGCACAGCCCGCACAGCCCGCACAGCCCGCACAGCACCAGCCGGGACAGCCCTACCCGCAGCAGCCCGGGCAGCCGTACCCGCCACAGCCGGGGCAGCAGCCGTACCCGCAGCCCGGTTACGGATATCCGCAGCCGGGGCAGACGCCTCCCCCGCCGCAGCAGTAGGTCCACCACCGCGTGAAGGCCCGCGTCGTCCCCGGACGGCGCGGGCCTTCGCACGTTCGCAGGCAGAACGGGTGGGGCTCGGCCGTCAGGCTCTCACCAGGGAGGCGCCAGAGGTCTCCGCCAATGGGAGTGAATACTTCACCAACTCATTGTTTCCGCAGGCCATATGGGGTTTGACGCACCGTTGACGCGCGCAGACTGCCGCTGGTAGACACACACTTCATTCCGCTTGCGCCACCCGGACAAGCCCGCTCGAGTCCGCTCGAAGCCATTCACGGATCGCTCCAGCCCGTTCCCATCTGTTCAAGCCCGCCTCACGCGGGGGCCCACGGCATCCCGCGCATGCGATGACGCGAGGTCAGGTAGTCATGAGCACACACGATCAGCACGGCAGTGGACGTACCGGCACCCACCCGCGGAGGATCCGGCTGCTCGCCTCCGCGGGCGCCACCGCGCTCCTCCTCGCATCGGGGACCGCCGCCCCGTCGGCTGCGGCCGCCGAGGACGACAAGGTGCTCACCGTCGCCGTGGCGCAGAGCGTCGACTCGCTCAGTCCCTTCCTGGCGGTACGGCTGCTCAGCACGAGCATCCACCGGCTGACGTACGAGTACCTGACCAACTACGACCCCGAGGACAACCGCGTCGTCCCGGGGCTGGCCACCAAGTGGAAGTCGTCGCCGGACAAGCTGACCTGGACGTACACGATCCGCTCCGACTCCGAGTGGTCGGACGGGCAGCAGGCCACCGCCGAGGACGCGGCGTGGACGTTCGACAAGATGATGACCGACGACGGAGCCGCCACTGCCAACGGCAGCTTCGTCACCAACTTCGCGGAGGTCACCGCGCCCAGCCCGACCCAGCTGGTGATCCGGCTGAAGCAGCCGCAGGCCACCATGACCGCGCTCGACGTCCCGATCGTGCCCAGACACGTCTGGGAGAAGGTCGACGACCTCTCGAAGTACAACAACGACAAGGACTTTCCGGTCGTCGGGAACGGCCCGTTCGTCCTCACGGACTACGAACCGGACAGCTATGTACGGCTGAAGGCCAACAAGGACTTCTGGCGGGGCGCGCCCAAGTTCGACGAGCTGGTCTTCCGCTACTACAAGGACCAGGACGCCGCCGTGGCCGCCCTGCGCAAGGGCGAGGTGTCGTTCGTGTCCGGCTCGCCGTCGCTGACGCCCGCCCAGTCCGCCTCGCTGGAGGACGAGGAGAACATCCACGTCAACGACGCGCCGGGCCGCCGCTTCCACGCCCTCGCCACCAACCCGGGCGCACGGGCGAAGGACGGCACGAAGTTCGGTGACGGCCACCCCTCCCTGCTGGACCAGCGGGTGCGGCACGCGCTGTTCATGGCGGTGGACCGCAAGGCGATCGTCGACAAGGTGTTCCAGGGGCACGCGGTCGAGGGCGAGGGCTACATCCCGCCGCGCTTCCCGCAGTACTTCTTCGAGCCGCCGGCCGACCAGAAGCTGGCATACGCTCCCACCGAGGCGGCCCGGCTGCTCGACGAGGCTGGCTACCGGACGAACGCCGACGGCGAGCGTCTGGGCAAGGACGGCAAGCCGCTGAACTACCGCGTCCTGTGCCACGCCACCGACCCGAACGACAAGGCGGTCGGCAAGTACCTGGAGGAGTGGTGGGGCGAGCTGGGCATCTCGATCACCCTCAATTGCCTGGACAACGTGACCGACCCGTGGCTGGCCGGCGAGTACGACCTGGCCTTCGACGGCTGGTCCGTCAACCCCGACCCGGACTTCGTGCTCTCCATCCACACCTGCGACGCGCTCCCGGCCACGCCGAAGGACACGGGCGCCACGGACAACTTCATCTGCGACAAGACGTACGACGAGCTGTATGCCCGGCAGTTGGCCGAGTACGACCCGGCCAAGCGGGCGGACATCGTCAAGCAGATGCAGTCGCGGCTGTACGACCTGGGGTACATGAACGTCATGGCCTACCCGAACGCGGTCGAGGCCTACCGCACGGACCAGATCGAGTCAATCACGACCATGCCCTCCGCGGCGGGCAACATCTACGGCCAGGACGGCTACTGGAGCTGGTGGTCGGCGGTCCCCGCGGACTCCGGTGACTCCTCCGGCGGTTCGTCGTCGACCGGTGCCGTGATCGGGGTCGCTGCGGGCGCCGTCATCCTCGTCGGGCTAGGGGTGCTCTTCCTGGTCCGCCGCCGGGCGACGACGGACGACCGTGAGTAGCGTGAGCAGGCCGACGACCGCGGAGGCTGGTGCGGCGCCCGGGCCGGGGGCCGCGGGCGCGGGGCGGCCGTCGCCCCGCGCCCGCGGGCTCTCCGTCGGCGCGTATCCGCGGTACGTGGCGGGCAAGCTGGCCGGGGCGGCCGTCTCCCTGCTCGCCGTCCTCGTCACCAGCTTCTTCCTCTTCAGGATGATCCCCGGCGATCCGGTGAAGTTCATGACCGGCCGCCGGCCGGTCTCGGCGGAGCAGATCGCCGTCTATCGGCGGGAGTTCGGTCTCGACCTGCCGCTGTGGCGACAGTTCACGGACTACTGCGGCAAGGCACTCACCGGGGACCTGGGCACGTCGTACCAGTTCCGCGCGCCGGTCGTCGACAAGATCACCGAGGCACTGCCGAACACCCTGCTGCTCACCGGCACGGCGTTCGTGCTCTACACCGCGCTGGGCGTGTTCCTCGGCACCCGCTCGGCATGGCGGCACGGCGGGCTCGGCGACCGTCTCCACACCGGTCTGGCACTGACGCTCTACTCCATCCCGTCCTTCTGGCTGGGGCTGCTGCTCATCATCGTCCTGTCGGTCGGCGTGGACCCGATCCCGGGTCTGTTCCCGACCGGGGGCATGGAGTCGGGCAGGGAGGAGGGCTTCGCCCACGTCGTCGACGTCGCCCACCACCTCGTACTCCCGGTGGTGACCTTGGTCGCCGTGGAGTACGGGCAGACGCTGCTGGTCACCCGGTCGGCGCTGCTGGACGAGATGGGCGGCGACTACCTGACGACGGCGCGCGCCAAGGGGCTCAGGGACGATCTCGTACGGCGCCGGCACGCGGTGCCCAACGCGCTGCTGCCGACCGTCACGCTGGTCTTCGTCAACCTGGGGCGGACGGTGGCGGGCGTCATCCTCGTCGAGACGGTCTTCTCGTGGCCGGGGCTCGGCGGGCTGTTCTACCAGGCGCTCAGTGTGCCCGATCTTCCATTGGTGCAGGGGCTGTTCTTCGTCTTCGCCGCCGCGGTGATCCTCATGAACACACTGGCCGACCTGCTGTATCCACTGTTCGATCCGAGGGTGGGCCGATGACCGCCGAGACCACCGAGACCACCGAGACCACCGAAGGCAGCGAGAGCACCACAGGTGCCGAAGGCACCGAGAGCCCCGAGTCCCCGGCGGAAGGCGCGGCACCCGGGCCGCGCGCTCTCGCCCGGCGGCGGCGCCGGGCCACCGTCGCGCGCTTCTGGAGGGAGTACCGCAGGCACCGCGCGGGCGTGTTCGGGCTGGCGGCGTTGTCGCTGTTCGTGCTCGTCGCGCTCTCCGCACCGCTCACCGTCGGGTCGGACGTGGAGAGCGTGACCAACGCGCCCGGGCAGCCGCTGGAGAGCCCGAGCGGCCGGTTCCTCCTGGGCACCGACCAGTTCGGGCGTGATCTGCTGGGTCTGCTGGTCTGGGGCTCGCGCGTCTCGCTGCTCGTCGGGCTGCTCGCGGCCGCGCTGTCGGTGACGATCGGGGCGCTCATCGGGATCACGGCCGGACACTTCCGCGGCTGGTACGCCACGGTGATGATGCGGATCACGGACTGGTTCCTGGTGATGCCGACGCTGGTGCTCGCCATCGTGCTGGCGACGGTCCTGTCCCGTTCGCTCGGCACGATCGTGCTGGCCATCGGCGTGACCACCTGGCCCACCACGGCACGGCTGGTCCGGGCCCAGACGCTGGCGGTGGAGTCGCGGCCGTACATCGAACGCGCGAAGGCGCTCGGGGGCGGGCACTGGCACATCATGTCCCGGCACGTGCTGCCCAACGTCATGCCGCTGGTCCTCGCCCAGACGACCCTGATCATCTCCTCCGCGATCCTGGCCGAGGCCACCCTGGCCTTCCTCGGGCTCGGGGACCCGGCGGTCGTCTCCTGGGGCGGGCTGCTGCAGGACGCGCGGGAGGCGGGGTCCGTGAGCTCGGGCGACTGGTGGTACCTGGTGCCGCCGGGCGTCGGGATCGCACTGGTGGCGCTGGCGTTCACCCTGTGCGGGCGCGCGGTGGAGGCCGTTCTCAATCCCAGGCTGGGGGTGTCGCGTTGAGTCTGCTCGAGGTCCGCGACCTGCACGTGACGTATCCCGGCGGTGCGGCCGCGCTGCGCGGGGCCGGTCTGAGCCTCGCCGCGGGCGAGAAGCTCGGCATCGCGGGCGAGTCCGGCTGCGGCAAGTCCACCCTGGCACTGGCGCTGCTGCGGCTGCTGCCGCCCGGCGCCCGGACCGACGGGGAGGTCCTGCTGGACGGCGAGGACGTGCTGACGATGAAGTGGGGCCGGGTGCGGGCGGTCCGCTGGGCGAGGGCGTCGATCGTCTTCCAGGGCGCGATGCACTCCCTGAACGCCGTGCACCGCGTCGGCGACCAGATCGCCGAGCCCATCCTGCTGCACCGCAGGGCCACGCCGGCACACGCCCGGAAGAGGACCGGTGAGCTGCTGGAGCAGGTGGGGCTGCCGGCGACCCGCGCGAGCGCCTACCCGCACGAGCTGTCCGGTGGCCAGCGGCAGCGGGTGATGATCGCGATGGCGCTGGCCTGCGATCCCCGTCTGATCGTCGCCGACGAGCCCACCACGGCACTCGACGTGATGATTCAGGCGCAGATCCTGCGGCTGATCGAGACCCTGGTGGGTGAGCAGGACGTGGGCCTGATCATGATCAGCCACGACCTCGCCGTACTGGCCGGCACCTGCGACCGGCTGGCGGTGATGTACGCGGGGCGGGTGGTCGAGGAAGGACCGGCACGGCAGGTCTACGAGGACGCCCGGCATCCGTACGGCCGGGCGCTGTCGGGGGCGTTCCCGAGGATCGGCGACCCGGCGTCGCGGTTCGCGCCGCGCGGGCTGCCGGGTGACCCGCCGGACCCGGCGGCGGTGCCGTCCGGGTGCGCGTTCCATCCGAGGTGCCCGGTCGCGTTGGAGGCGTGCGCCACACAGGACCAGGCACTGCGGGCGGCGGGAGAGGACCGGCGGGCGGCGTGCGTGCACGCGGGGTCCGAGAGCACCCGCACACCGCCCGCCGACGGCGCGGCGGCCGGCGGCACACCGCCGGCGCGGGACGAGGGAGTGAGGAGCAGCAACCCATGACGAGCACTCCGGCGACGGGCACTCCGACGACGGGCACCGCACCTTCGCTGTTGAGCGTTCAGGGGTTGGAGGTCGTCTTCCCCGGTCGGCGCGGCGCGCCCGCCGCCCGGGCCGTGGACGGGGTCGATCTCGACATCGGGCGGGGCGAGACCGTCGCGCTGGTCGGCGAGTCGGGCTGCGGGAAGACCACACTCGCCCGCTGCCTGCTCGGCCTGGTCCCGCCGACCGCCGGCCGCGTCACCTTCGACGGCGCCCCGCTCGCCCGCTCCGGCCGCGCGCTGAAGGCGTACCGCAGGCGGGCCCAACTGATCCTCCAGGATCCGAGCGGCTCACTGAACCCGCGGCACACGGTGTACGACATCGTCGCCGAGGGCCTGCGCATCCACGCTCACGCGGGGAACGAGCGGACGGCGGTCGACGAGGCGCTGTCCCGTGCCGGGCTGCGGCCACCGGAACGCTTCTTCCTGCGTTACCCGCACGAGCTGTCCGGCGGCCAGCGCCAGCGGGTCGTCATCGCGGGCGCCCTGGTCCTGGAACCGGAACTCCTCGTCGCCGACGAACCGGTGGCGTCCCTCGACGCGTCGGTGCGCGGCGAGATCCTCGCGCTGCTGCTGCGGCTGCGCACCGAGCTGGGCCTGGCCGCGCTGGTGGTGACCCACGATCTGGGGCTGGCCTGGAACATCGCGGACCGGGTCGCGGTGATGTACCTGGGCCGGATCGTCGAGACGGGTGCGGTGGAGCAGGTGTTGACGGCGCCCCGCCATCCGTACACCCAGGCCCTGCTGTCCGTCCTGCCGGAGGCGCCCGGCGCCCCGGTCGTGCTCTCCGGTGAACCTCCCGACCCGTCGCATGTCCCCGCCGGCTGCCGCTTCCACGTCCGCTGCCAGATCCTGGCCGGTGGCGAGGCGGCACGCGCCGGGGTCGCCGACGCGTGCCGCCATCAGGACTTGGAGATCTTGGCCGGCGGCGACACGGCCCGGGTCGCCTGCCACTGGGCCCTGACGGAGCGGTCGGCGGCGGGGGCGGGGGACACGGCCGCGGTACGGCCGGGCTGACCCGGGCGGGTCCGTCCGCCGGGGGACGCGCTACCACCCCGCTGGACGGCCGGGCGGACGGCGACGGCGGGGCGCAGCTGCCATGCGGCAGCAAGCGACCCATCCGGCCCGGGCGGGAGTGCGCCTACCGCCTCCGGACCGCTGGGAGACACCGCGGCCTTGGGACATGGCCGGGCCCCGGCCGCCGTACAGCCGAAACGACCCACCCGGGCACCGGCGGAGCAAGGACGCGCCCGCCGCCCGGGATGGCTGCGACGGTACGGCCGCCGACGGTGTCGGCGTGGTCGTCAGGGCTGCCGGGCGTCGTCCGCCGCGATGATCTCCCGGCACTTGTCGACGTCGTCGCCCATCTGGACGAGCAGCGCCTCCAGCGTCTCGAACTTCGCCTGGCCCCGTACGAAGGCCAGGAAGTCCACGGCGACGTGCAGGCCGTACAGGTCGAGGCCGACGCGGTCGATGGCGTACGCCTCCACCGTGCGCTCGGTACCCTCGAACTGCGGGTTGGTGCCGACGGAGATCGCGGCCGGCATCGCCTCGCCCTGGGCGTGCAGCCGGCCGGCGTAGACGCCGTCGGCCGGGAAGGCGGTGTGCGGGAGGGTCTCGACGTTGGCCGTGGGGAAGCCCATCTCACGGCCGCGCTGGGCGCCCCGGACGACGATTCCCTCGACGCGGTGCGGGCGGCCCAGGATCTCCGCGGCGCCGGCGACGTCGCCCTCGGCGACCAGGCGGCGGGTCAGGGTCGAGGAGAAGGGTTCGCCGCCACCCGCGTCACCGGTCACGTACAGGTCGACGACCTCGACCTCGAAGTCGTAGACCTTGCCCTGCTCGATGAGGAACTCGACGTTGCCCGCGGCTTTGTGGCCGAAGCGGAAGTTGGGGCCCTCGACGACCGCCTTGGCGCGCAGCCGGTCGACCAGGACCTTGACCACGAAGTCGGCCGCGGACAGCTTCGAGAACTCCTTGGTGAAGGGGAGGATCAGCACCGCGTCCACGCCCAGTTCCGCCATCAGTTCGGCGCGGCGGTGGTGCGGGGCGAGCAGCGGCGGGTGGCTGCCGGGGCGGACGACCTCGCTGGGGTGCGGGTCGAAGGTGACGACGACGGCGGGGACGCCCAGCTCGCGGGCGCGGCCCACCGCGTGCTTGATGATCAGCTGGTGTCCGCGGTGAACGCCGTCGTAGGAGCCGATGGTGACGACGCTGCGTCCCCAGTCCTCGGGGATGTCCTCCAAGCCACGCCAGCGCTGCACTGTGTCTGCTCCTTGGTGGTTTCCGTGGTGCCTCTTACGCAGGTCTAAGGGTGCCATGCCGTCCGGCTCCCGCCCGCATCGGCATCCGCGCTGTGACCGGGTGCACGCCCGGTGCGCCGGATCCGGCTCACGCCGGGACCCGGGCGCCCGCCAGGTTCTCGATCGTGCGGCGTGCGCTGGGGCCCACCAGCGCCGCCCAGTCCTGGGGCTCGTCGGCCAGCCAGCCGGTGACCCTGGCGGCGAACCCCGGGAGGTGACGGGCCAGGTCGACCAGGCCGCGGTCGAAGCGGGTGGCGCCGTCCGGGGTGCGGACCAGGAGGAGACCGGTGCGCTGGACGAGGGCGGGCAGGTCGTCGCCGCCGCACCGGGCGGCCGCGTGCAGCAGCGCGTCCAGGACGGCGGGGTCCTGCTCGTGCGCCAGGAGGTGTTCGCGCAACTCGCGGCGGAGCGGACCGCTGCCGGGGATGCCACTGCCGGGAGCGCCGTCGCCGGGAGCGCCGCTGCCGGGGGCACCGTCGCCGGCGAGGACACCGGCGAGCGCGGCGCGCACCGGCTCGGGACCGTCGTCGAGCAGGCCGGTGACCAGGGGGTGGAGTACGGCGCGGGCCGCGGGGTCCCGGTCGAGGCGCCGGTCGACGTACGCGGCCACGTGCCCGGCGGTCTCCGGGCGTTCCACCACCGCCTCCCCGACGAGTACGGCCACCCGGCGGGCGAGCGCGGGCGTGGTGGCGTCGGCGAGCCTGCGCAGCGCCTCCCCGGCGTCCGGCCCGCGCAGCCTGGCCCGGAAGGCGTCGAGGACGGGCTCCGGGTGGGTCGGCAGGGCGGCGGCCACCGCGCTCGGCGGGAGGTACGGGTCGCCCGCCGCGAAGTGGCTCAGGGCCCGCGGGAGGTGACGGTCCCGGCTGCCCGGGTCCTGGACGAGCAGGGCGAGCGCGCCGCCGCGCAGGGCGCTGTCGGCGGGGTCGGCGAGCAGGACCAGGGCGGCGTGGCGGAGCAGGGTGCGGTCGGCGCCGGTGCGTGCGTGCGGTGCGGTGCGCAGGCCATGGGTCACCGCCGCCGTCCGCCGGGCGGGCCGCTCGTCGCGCGCCCACCGCTCGACGGCGCGGCAGAGGGCGGACGGCTCCTCCTCGGCCAGGACGGCGAGCAGTTCGTCGGCTCGTCGGTGGGCACTCTCCACGAGTACCTCGGTGAGGCCGTCCAGGCCGCCCGGGCCGCGGTGGCGGTGCGTGTGCAGCAGCGCCTGTGCGGCCGTCGCGACGGTGGCGTGCGGGGTTGCGGGCAGCGGCCGTTCGTCGTCGAACCAGCGGACGAGGAGCGGTCGCACGGCCGTAGGGTCGGCGGCGAGCCGTCCGGCGACGGTGTCGAGGTGGCGGGGGCCCGGCTCGTGCGGGGGGCCGTCGGCGAGGACGAGGCGGCGCAGCAGGTCCAGGCGCGTGGCCTCCGGCAGTCGCACGGCCGTCCAGAAGGCGGGCCCGAACTCCCCCGGCGCGGCCCGCCCTTCGCCGCTCCGCTCCACGATGCCGTCGGCGAGCAGCCGCAGCACCTCCGTGTACGGCGTGGCGTCGGGCACGCGCGTCAGCACCTCGGCGAGCAGCCGGGCGGCCCACCAGGAGTGCGGGTCGGTGTCCAGCGCGTTCACCAGCTCTTCGAGAGTCAGCGCGAGTTGGGGGACGCCGTACTGGCGGGCGAGGAGCAGCAGGGCCTCGACGACGGGGCCGATGCGGTGGTGCGGCACGGGGAGGGTGTGGGCGTGGGGCGGGGTGCCGCGGTGGTGGACGAGGGCACGCAGGGCTTCGTCCAGGTCGAGGTGCGTGCCCTGGATCCAGTCGGCGAGTTCCTCGTGGGCGAAGCGGTAGCCGCTGCCCGCGGGTACGAGGAGGGCCTCGCCGAGTACGGCCGTTGCCCAGCCGGTGCCGCCGCCGAGCCGGGCGGGGGCCGGCCCCCACGGGAACAGCGCCTCGAACGACTCCCGGTCCAGCTCGCCCTGGCCCGGGCCGAGACTGCGCCGGGCCGCCTCGTGGACCTGTCCGGAGACCTTTGCCGCGAGTCGTCGTACGGCGGTGCCGTGCAGGCCGTTCTCCGCGGCCAGGCGGTTGGCGACGCGCAGGCACGTCAGGTCCAGGTACGCCGCGAAGACCGCGTGCCGCTCGACGCCGACGGTGGGCGGGGAGCCGGGGAGGGCGTCGTGGACCTCCGCGAGCAGGCGGAGGGTGAGGGGGTGCCGGCCGTCCGGGTCCGCGAGGACGCCCTCCGGCAGGCGGTAGCGTGCGCGGGCCTCCCGGGCCTCGTCGCCGCGCAGATCGCCGAGACGGACGCAGGGCGGGAGCCCAGCGCCGGGGGCTCCGGGCCGGGGCCCGGCGGACTCCGACCGAACCGGAGCGGCCGCTGTCCAGGAGGACGTCCTGCCGGAGGTCGTCCTGCCGGAGGACGTCCTGCCGGAGGCGCTGCCGGAGCTCGTCCCCCCGGAGGTCGGCGCCGTCTGCCTCGGCGCTGCGCCGACCGCTCCGAACGGCGGTTCCGCTTCGCGATCGGCGGACTTCGACGTGGGCGCTCTGCCTGCCGGCCCTGCCGTCGGCTCCCTCAGCGCCTCGTCGAGGGGCGTCCCGAGCGAGGGCACTGCACCGCCCGGCGCCGGCAACGACGCACCACTGGCCGGCGCGGAACACGACGTACCACTGGCCGGCGCGGAACACGGCTCTCCACCGGCCGCTCCGGACAGCGGCACACCACCGCCCGCCCCGAGGCGCCCGCCACCGCCCGCCGACCCGGGCCACGGCTCCCCGGCAGCGATCGGCCGAGGCGACGGCACGCCCGCGACCTGCCCGGACGGCCACTCCCCCGCAGCCGAGCCGGGCGGCCCCGACACTCCGGCGACCGAGCCGGACGCCGGCGCCCCCGCCACCGCCCCGTACAACAGCTCCCGCGGGAACTCCGCCCCCGCCCGCTCCCAGTACTCCGCCCGGCATGCCACCACGAGCCGCGTTCCCGTGTCCCGCAGCCACGTCACCGTGCCCTCCGTCCACTCGGGGAGGCGGTGGGCCAGGACGGGCGGCATCTCCTCGGGGCCGTCGAGCAGCAACAGGAGGGGGCGTCCGGCGGCGCGGGCGAGGTGGGCGAGGCGGTCCGGGGTGATGTCGCCGAGGCCGGCGGGGCGGGACCGGTCCGAGGCCGCGATGATGCGGGCCGCCCGGGCCAGCGTCCTGCGTGCCGCGTCCGCCAGCGACATGTCGTCGTCCCGCAGATCGGCGCCGCGCAGCCACAGTGTGGGCGCCGGTTCCGCGCCCAGGGCGCGACGGGAGGCGAGGGCCGCCAGCTCGGTCGTACGGCCGCTGCCGGGTGCGCCGACCAGGCCGAGCACACTGGCGCGGCTCGCGGCGAAGTCGGCCAACTCCCGTACCACAGCCGCGCGTTCGACCGGATCAGCGGGACAGCCGGTGCCCGGCCCGCCCCCCTCCCCGACACCCGGACCGCTCCGGGCGCCGAAGCCGGACCCTGACCCGAAGCCGGACCCTGACCCGGACCCTGACCCGAGGCCGGAGCCGGACCCTGCCCCGAAGCCGGACCCTGCCCCGGACCCGAGGCCGAACCCGGACCCGAACCCGGACCCGGACCCTGACCCGTGACCCACACCCTCGCCCACACCCCCGCGCCCACCTCCTGCTGCCGCCCCCGGCGGGCCGTCCTGCCCCACCGAGGTCGCCGTGAGTGCGAGTACACCGGCCAGATTGAGGTCGGCGCCGTAGGCCGGGACCGTCGCCGCGTTCTCGGCGAGCAGGTCGGCGAGAGGGCCGGGGACGGGAAGCAACGGCACGGCGAAGCCGACGTCGCTGTGTCCGGAACTCAGGGCGGTGCCCAGGACGCCGACGACCGCGCCGGTCGCGATGTCGAGCACCGGTCCGCCGGCCGCGCCGCCGCCCAGCCGCAGCGCGTCCCGCCCCGACGTGCCGAGCGCGAGCTCCAGGGCGTCGCCGAGGCGATGGAAGCGGTCGGTGGCCGCGTAGGTGACGTCGGTGGCGCCGAGGACCCGGGCCTCGCGCCAGCCGCCGGCGGCGATCCGGACGTACGTCCCGGCCTCGACCCTGCCGCGCGCCGCGACGGGCAGCGGCTCGGCACCGAGGCCCTCGGTGCGTACGAGGGCCAGGCCGAGGCCGGGCAGCGGGGTCACGTCGGCGGCGGCCACGACACGGCGGCGGTCCCCGGCGCCGCTCAGCACCAGTCGGGACAGACCGTCGACCGCTTCATGGCTGGTGATCAGCGTGCCGTGGTGGTCGGCGAGGAAACCGGTGCCTCGGGGGCGGCCGGCGAGGTCGTGGACACGGATCAGCGCGTCGTCTGGCGCGATCCGTGGCGCTTCGGTCGGCGGGGCCGGCGGCCCGCCGCGCGCCTCCGGGAAGCCGTCCCGGGACCGCAGTCCTGCCCTGCCGCCCGCCGCCTCCCGGGACCGGTTCCGCGACGCCATCGTCGAACCTCCCCGCCGTACACCCGTGCTGTGTGTTCGACGGTAGGCGCGTGATGATCAATGGGACAGATCCCGTGGCGAACGCGCCCCCCTCCACACCCCCGGTTCACTCCGAGCGCCTGCCCGGACGGGTGAACAGGAAGGGGGAGTTGGATAGACCCTATGTGGTGGGGGAACCGAGGGGGGACCGTGGAGCGGCGACGGTGGAAGTCCCCGTGATCGCCGCTCCACGGGCGGAGCCCGACGGCAGGCCGGCTCAGCCGAATACGGCCAGGCTCTTCGCCTTGCCCTTGTGCTCCTCCACGAGCGCGAGGAAGCCGCCCTCGGGGTCGAAGACGGCTACGGCACCGGCCCCCGCGTAGGAGTCGGGCATCTCCAGCCGTACACCGTTGGTGAGCAGCCGCGCCCGCTTGGCGTCCACGTCCCAGCGCGGGAAGGCGGCGGTGGCCGCGTCCGCGATCGGCATGACGGTGAGATCCTGCTGGAGCTGGTCCAGCGTCTTGGCCGCGTCCAGCTTGTACGGGCCGACACGGGTGCGGCGCAGGGCCGTGAGGTGGCCGCCCACGCCCAGATCGGCGCCCAGGTCGCGGGCGAGGGCGCGGATGTAGGTGCCGGAGGAGCAGACCACCGAGACCACCAGGTCCAGTACCGGGGTGCCGTCCTCGGCGACGGCGTCCCGGACGTCGTACACCGCGAAGGAGGAGACGGTGACGGGGCGGGCGGGGATCTCGAACTCCTCGCCCTCGCGCGCCCGCTTGTAGGAGCGCACGCCCTTGATCTTGATGGCGCTGACCTTGGACGGCACCTGCATGATGCGGCCGGTCAGCTTGGCGACGGCGGCGTCGACGGCGTCGCGGGTGACCTTCGAGGCGTCCTGCGACCCCGTGATCTCGCCCTCGGCGTCGTCGGTCAGTGTCGTCTGCCCGAGCCTGATCGTGCCCAGGTACTCCTTCTCGGTGAGGGCGAGGTGCCCGAGGAGCTTCGTCGCCCGCTCCACACCGAGGACCAGGACGCCCGTCGCCATCGGGTCGAGCGTGCCGGCGTGCCCGACGCGCCGGGTGCGGGCGATACCCCGCATCTTGGCGACGACGTCGTGCGAAGTGAAGCCCGACGGCTTGTCGACGATGACAAGGCCGTCGGGCGTGGGGAGCTTGTCGGTCATTTAGCGGTGTCGTCCGTCTCGTCGGCCCCGGCGGCCCCGGCCTCGTCCTCGTCCTCGTCCGGCTTGCGGTACGGGTCCGCCTCACCGGCGTACGCGGCGCCCGCGGACGCCTCGCGCACCTTCTCGTCGGACTGCCGCGCCTTGTCGAGGAGGTCCTCGATGTTCCGGGCGGTGTCCGGGAGGGCGTCCATGACGAAGGTCAGGGTCGGCGTGAACTTCACGCCCGCCGCCTTGCCGACCTCGGAGCGCAGGATGCCCTTGGCGCTCTCCAGGCCGGCGCTCGCGGCCGCGCGCTCCTCGTCGTCCCCGTACACCGTGTAGAAGACGGTCGCCTCCCGCAGGTCACCCGTGACCCGGGTGTCCGTGATGGTGACGTGCGAGCCGAGCCGCGGGTCCTTGATCCCGCGCTGCAGCTTCTGGGCCACCACCTCTCGGATGAGGTCCGCCAGCCTTTTCGCCCGCGCGTTGTCGGCCACTGGTCCGTCTCCCGTTCTCTTTCTCGTCTGCGCTTCTTCAGCGTTTTCTGGTCAGTCGTCGTCGCCGTGGAAGCGCCGTCTGACGGACAGCAGCTCCACCTCGGGGTGGCCGGCCACCAGCCGCTCGCACCGGTCGAGTACGTCGGACAGGTGCCCCGCGTCACCGGACACCAGGGCCAGGCCGACGACCGCCCGCCGGTGCAGATCCATGTGCTCCACCTCGGCCGCGCTCACCGCGTACTTCCGCTGGAGTTCGGCGACGATCGGGCGGACGACGGAGCGCTTCTCCTTCAGCGAATGTACGTCGCCGAGGAGGAGGTCGAAGGACAGCGTCCCCACATACATGTGTGCAACCGGTTCACCCGCCGGTTCGGGATCGATGGCCCCGCCATCCATGTGGCGGGGACATCAGAACCGTACAACGAACGGCCGGGGCCGATCGACGGATATTGTGCTCCGCCGACCGGCCCCGGACCGCACCGTCTCGGAAGTCGGGGCTGTTACACCCGCGGCTTCTCGCGCATCTCGTACGTCGCGATGACGTCGTCGACCTTGATGTCGTTGAAGTTTCCGAGGTTGATACCGCCCTCGAAGCCTTCGCGGATCTCGGTGACGTCGTCCTTGAAGCGACGCAGGCCCACGATGTTGAGGCTCTCCGCGATGACCTTGCCATCGCGCAGCAGGCGCGCCTTGGTGTTGCGCTTGACCTCGCCGGAGCGGATGAGCACACCCGCGATGTTGCCCAGCTTGGACGAGCGGAAGACCTCGCGGATCTCCGCCGTACCGAGCTCGACCTCTTCGTACTCCGGCTTGAGCATGCCCTTGAGGGCCGCCTCGATCTCCTCGATCGCCTGGTAGATGACCGAGTAGTACCGGACGTCCACACCCTCGCGCTCGGCCATCTGCGCGGCACGCCCTGCGGCGCGCACGTTGAAGCCGATCACGATGGCGTCGGAGCCCATCGCCAGGTCGATGTCGGACTCCGTGACCGCACCGACGCCGCGGTGCAGGACGCGGATGTCGACCTCTTCGCCGACGTCCAGCTGGAGCAGCGAGGACTCGAGGGCCTCGACGGATCCGGAAGCGTCGCCCTTGATGATCAGGTTCAGCTGCTGGATCTCGCCGGCCTTGAGCACCTTGTCCAGGTCCTCCAGCGACACGCGGCGCGTGCGCTTGGCGAACGCGGCGTTGCGCTCACGGGCGGCGCGCTTCTCGGCGATCTGACGGGCCGTACGGTCCTCGTCGACGACGATGAAGTTGTCGCCCGCACCCGGGACGTTGGTCAGGCCCAGGACCTGGACCGGAGTCGACGGGCCGGCCTCGGCGACGTTGTTGCCGTTGTCGTCGAGCATGGCGCGCACGCGGCCGTAGGCGTCGCCCACCACCATCGTGTCGCCGACCCGCAGGGTGCCTCGCTGCACGAGGACCGTCGCCACGGCACCGCGGCCGCGGTCGAGACGGGACTCGATCGAGATGCCCTGAGCGTCCTGCGTGGGGTTGGCACGCAGGTCGAGCGAGGCGTCGGCCGTGAGGACCACGGCCTCCAGCAGCGAGTCGATGTTCAGACCCTGCTTGGCGGAGATGTCGACGAACATGGTGTCGCCGCCGAACTCCTCGGCCACCAGGCCGTACTCGGTCAGCTGACCGCGCACCTTCGTCGGGTCGGCACCCTCGACGTCGATCTTGTTGACCGCGACGACGATCGGGACGTCGGCCGCCTGGGCGTGGTTGAGCGCCTCGACCGTCTGCGGCATGACGCCGTCGTTGGCCGCGACGACCAGGATCGCGATGTCGGTCGACCGCGCACCACGGGCACGCATGGCGGTGAACGCCTCGTGACCCGGGGTGTCGATGAAGGTGATCTTGCGCTCTTCTTCGTTGACCTCGGTCGCGACCTGGTAGGCACCGATGTGCTGGGTGATGCCGCCGGCCTCGCCCGCGATGACGTTCGTCTTGCGGATGGCGTCGAGCAGTCGGGTCTTACCGTGGTCGACGTGACCCATGACGGTCACGACCGGCGGACGGACGACCAGGTCCTCCTCGGAGCCCTCGTCCTCTCCGAACTCCAGGTCGAAGGACTCGAGCAGCTCGCGGTCCTCCTCCTCCGGGCTGACGATCTGAACCGTGTAGTTCATCTCGCCGGCGAGGAGTTGGAGCGTCTCGTCGGAGACGGACTGGGTCGCGGTGACCATCTCGCCGAGGTTCATCATGACCGCGACGAGCGACGCCGGGTTGGCGTTGATCTTCTCCGCGAAGTCGGTGAGCGAGGCACCGCGCGACAGGCGAATGGCTTCGCCGTTGCCGCGAGGCAGCATCACGCCGCCGACCGACGGGGCCTGCATGGCCTCGTACTCCTGGCGCCTCTGCCGCTTCGACTTGCGACCGCGACGCGCGGGACCGCCGGGGCGACCGAAGGCGCCCTGCGTGCCACCACGGCCACCCGGACCACCGGGACGACCGCCGAAGCCGGGACGGCCACCGCCGCCGCCGAAGCCGCCACCGCCACCGGGACGACCGGCGAAGCCGCCGCCGCCACCGGGACGACCGCCGCCGCCACCGCCACCGGGACGACCGGCGAAGCCGCCGCCGCCACCGGGACGACCGCCGCCGCCACCGCCACCGGGACGACCGGCACCGCCGGGACCGCGACCGCCGCCACCGGGGCCGGGACGCGGGCCGGCAGCGGGACGCTGCGGCATCATGCCGGGGTTCGGACGCGGGCCGCCGCCGGGACGGGGACCTGCGCCGCCGCCCTGCGGACGCGGCATCGAGCCCGGGCTCGGACGGTTGCCGCCCGGAGCCTGGGGACGAGGACCGCCGCCCTGGCCGCCGGAAGCCTGCGGACGGGGACCGGCACCGGGGGCACCGGGACCACCCGGGCGCGGGCCGCCCTGCGGACGGGGCGCCTGCGGGCGCGCCATGCCGGCGTTGCCGCCGGAGGTGAAGGGGTTGTTACCCGGACGCGGACCGCCGGGGCGGCCTCCGGGACGCTGCGCCGGAGCGCCGGGGCGCTGGCCACCGGGACGGCCCTGGCCGCCCTGCTGACCGCGGTCCTGACCCGGACCGGACGGACGGCTGCCGCCGGGCTTGGGAGCACCGGGACGGGCGCCACCGGGCTTCGGTCCGGCCGGAGCCGGAGTCGAGGCGGCCGGCGCGGCCGGAGCGGCCGGCGGAGCGGTGAACTCCGGGGCAGCGGGAGCCGGACGCGGCGCGGGCTTCGGGCCCGGCGTCGGACGCTGGCCCTGGGACTGGCCCTGGGACGGCGCCGGCGCGGGGGCCGACGGAGCCTCGGGCTGCTGGGCAGCCGCGGGCTTGGGGGCGGCCGGCGGCCGCGGGGCGGCCGGACGGTCCCCCACTGCCTTGGCGGAGGGGCTCCCAGCCTGCGCCGGGGACGGCGCGGCGGGCCTGGGGGCCGCCTTCTTGGGGGCCGCGGGGCGACCGGCGGACCGGCCGTTGCCACTGCCCTGCTGGAACGCGTCTGTCAGCTTGCGTACTACGGGCGCCTCGATCGTCGAAGACGCCGAACGGACGAACTCACCGAGTTCCTGGAGCTTGGCCATGACGACCTTGCTCTCGACACCGAACTCCTTGGCGAGTTCGTAGACCCGGACCTTAGCCACTTCGCTCCTCTGAGGTCCGGGTTGCGTCCGGACCGTCGCTAGTTCATGGGCGTACTCATCGCGTACTCATCGAGTGCTCATCGCAATCTCGACCTGCTTTCACTTCGCGAGGTACCAGGCCGCACGGGGTTCCGTACGGCTCGTCTTCATTGGCACGTTGCCTACAGCTGCTGTCGGCAACCCTGTGCCTGCTCGACGTAGCGGCGCAACGCCTTTACGTCGAGCGGCCCCGGGACGCGGAGCGCCCGCGGGAACGCCTTGCGGCGCACTGCCTGGTCGACACAGACCGGTGCGGGGTGCACATAGGCACCCCGGCCGGGCAGCGTACCGCGTGGATCGGGGGTGCAATCACCCTCGACCGCCACAGTGCGCAGCAGCTCGCTCTTGACCGCTCGCTCCCGACACCCCACGCAGGTGCGCTCGGGGCATGCTCGGGTACGTGTCCGGCCAGACACAGCTAAGTCTACCTCCCCGGACCGACCTCACCCCTTCGGGGCAAGTATCGAACACATACCGCACGCAAAACTGTCGTGATCTCAGCGCCGTGCGGCTTGGATCTATTCCCCGCGCCCCGCCGACGGGCGGTCGGACGACTGCTCGGACGGCTGCTCGGTGTCCGGCCGGATGTCGATCCGCCAGCCGGTCAGCCGGGCCGCGAGGCGGGCGTTCTGGCCCTCCTTGCCGATCGCCAGCGACAGCTGGTAGTCGGGCACGATCACGCGTGCGGAGCGGGCCGCCAGGTCCACGACCTCCACCTTGGAGACGCGGGCCGGGGAGAGCGCGTTCGCCACCATCTCGGCCGGGTCGTCCGACCAGTCGACGATGTCGATCTTCTCGCCGTTCAGCTCGCCCATGACGTTGCGCACCCGGCCGCCCATGGGGCCGATGCAGGCGCCCTTGGCGTTCAGGCCGGAGCGGGTGGAGCGTACGGCGATCTTGGTGCGGTGGCCGGCCTCGCGGGCGATCGCCGAGATCTCGACGGACCCGTCGGCGATCTCCGGCACCTCCAGGGCGAAGAGCTTCTTCACCAGGTTGGGGTGCGTGCGGGACAGCGTCACGGAGGGGCCGCGCACGCCCTTGGCCACCCGGACGACGTACGAACGCAGCCGCATGCCGTGCGGGTAGGTCTCGCCCGGCACCTGCTCCTGCACCGGCAGGATGGCCTCCAGCTTGCCGATGTCGACGAGCACGTTCTTCGGGTCGCGGCCCTGCTGGACCACGCCGGTGACGATGTCGCCCTCACGGCCGGCGTACTCACCGAGCGTCGCGTCGTCCTCGGCGTCGCGCAGCCGCTGCAGGATGACCTGCTTCGCGGTGCTGGCGGCGATACGGCCGAAGTCGGACGGGGTGTCGTCGAACTCCCGGGCCGCCTGGCCCTCTTCGAGGTCGTCGGGGTCCTCCTTCGCCCACACGGTCACATGCCCGGTGTCCCGGCTGAGCTCCACGCGCGCGTGTCGGCGGCTTCCCTCGGTGCGGTGGTAGGCGATGAGGAGGGCCGACTCGATCGCTTCGACCAGCAGGTCGAAGGAGATCTCCTTCTCCCGCACCAAGCCCCGCAGGGCGCTCATGTCGATGTCCACGGCTACGCCTCCTCCTCTTCCGTCGTGTTCTTGTCGTTCTTGTCGCCGCTGTCGTCCTTGCGGTTGAACTCCACCTGGACGCGGGCCTTGTCGATGTCGGCGAAGGCGAGTCTGCGGGTGGTGGCCTTGCGGCCCTTCACTCCGGGCACTTCGAGGTCGAGTCCGTCGTCGTCCACGCCGAGAATGCGTGCGACCAGTTCGCCGCCCTCGTGGAGCTGGAACCGCACCAGGCGGTCCGTGGCGCGCACATAGTGGCGGTGCTCGGTCAGGGAGCGCTCCGCGCCCGGGGTGCCGACCTCGAGGGTGTACTCGGCCTCGCCCATCGCGTCGCTCTCGTCGAGCTTCGCCGAGAGCGCGCGGCTCACATCGGCGATCCGGTCCAGGTCCGCACCGGTGTCGGAGTCGACGACGACACGCAGCACACGCTTGCGGCCGACCGAGTCCACCGCGATCTCTTCGAGGTCCAGGCCCTGGGAGGCTACGAGCGGCTCCAGCAGCTCTCGCAGCCTCTCGCTCTGGGTGGTGCTCATCCGGGTGACTCCTCGGCCGCGTGTGCTGTTGTGGGATGGGGCGCGTGTCTGGTCAAAGGGTATCCGGTCCCAGGGGGTGTTGCCGTCCACCCGGGACCGGCGGCGCCGATGACCGGTGCCCGGCCGGGGCCCGGGTACCGTGATCACGGGCAGGCCGCATCGCGGGTTTCCCGCCGCTCGCCCGTCGCTTTGCCGTCGCTTCCGTACGAGCCTGTCGAGGACGTCTGCCGTGTCGTTTTCCTCATCGCCGCGCCTGCCCTCGGGGCCGCGCAGAAGGACCCTGCTCGCCTCGGCCGCCGGGGCCGCCCTGCTCGTCGGCTGTTCCGGCGGGCCGGGCGACGGCGGCACGGAGGGCACTCCGTCGGCCGCCGACCGGGCACGCGCGCGTGCGGCCCGGGACAGCGAAGAACTGGCCGGGCGGTACGCGGCGGTGATCACCGCACATCCGGGGCTGGCGGAGCGGCTGGGGCCCCTGCACACGGAGGTGGTGCGGCACGCGGAGGCGTTCGGTGCCGTGCGTGCGGCCTCGCCGAAGGCGTCGCCCTCGGTCTCCGCGCGGGCCGCCGGGCCGCAGGACGGCTCCGCTGCCGTACCGGCGGCCGGGAAGGACGCCCTGGCCCTGCTCGCCGCCGCCGAGCGGGAGCTGGCCGACCGGCGGGCCGGGGCGCTGCTGGAGGTGCCGGGCGAGCTCGCCCGGTTGCTGGCCTCGGTGGCGGCGGCCGGATCCGCGCACGTGTATCTGCTGACGGAGGGTGACGGGTGAGCGAGGCGGAGGACCGGGAACTGGACGCCGTCCAGGCGGCGCTGGCCGCGGAGCACGCGGCCGTGTACGGCTACGGCGTCGTCGGCGGCCGGGTCGGCGAGGAACGGCGCACCGAGGCGCGGACGGCCTACGACGCGCACCGGGCGCGGCGGGACGCGCTGGCGCGCAAGGTGCGCGACCTCGGCGGCAAGCCGGTCGCCGCCTCGGCCGGGTACGCGCTGCCCTTCGAGGTGCCGGACTCGGCGGCGGCGGCGCGGCTGGCGGCAGAGCTGGAGGAGCGCGTGGCCGGTGTCTATTCGGACCTGGTGCGGGCGGCCGAGGGAGAACGCCGGGCCGCGGCGGCCGGGGCGCTGCGGGAGGCGGCGGTCCGGGCGGTGCGCTGGCGGGGCGGGAGCGTAGCCTTCCCTGGGCTCGCCGAGCGGGCCGGCGGCCCGTCGACCCCGGACGCGGCGTCGGACCAGGGCCCGGCCCCGGACCCGGCTCCTGCCTCGGCTTCGGGGACACCGACCGCGTAACACGTACGGCTGCCCGTACGGGAAGGGAACGGCTCGCGCATGGCTTTCGAACCGCCGCGGCGTCTGGTCAGGGCGCTCGGTGAGACGGCACCGGACGGTGACGACTGGTTGGAGAAGCTGCCCGAAGCGGCGGAGCGGGCCGTGACGCTGCGCGAGTTGACCGCGGAGCGGGTGCAGGTGCCCGGCGGGCGCAGCAGCCTGGTGGTCCTGGTGCGGACGGCCGGCGGAACGCCCGCGGTGCTGAAGCTGGCCCCGCGCCGGGCGCGCCCGGAGAGCGAGCGGGCCGCGCTCTCCCACTGGGGCGGACTGGGCGCCGTACAGCTGCTCGAAGCGGAGACCGCGGAGGGCGTACTGCTGCTGGAGCGGCTGCATCCCGACGTGTCGGTACGGTCGCTGCCCGAGGCGAAGGCGTTGCTGGAGGCCGCGGGGACGCTGCGGCGGCTGTGGGTCGAGCCGCCCGCCGGTCACCCCTTCGAGACCGTGGCCGAGCGGACCGGGCGGCAGGCCGAGGCCATGCGGGCGGGCGCGGTGGCCGGCCCCGAGGTGGCGCCGCTGGTCGACGCGGCGCTCGCGGCCCGCGAGGAACTGCTGGCCGCGCCACCCGGAGCGCGGCTTCTGCACGGCACGTTCCGGCAGAGCAAGGTGCTCGCCGGGGACCGGATGCCTTGGCTCGCCGTGGGCCCGGACCCGGTGGTCGGCGAGAGCGCCTTCGACCTCGCGCGGTTGGTGCGGGACCGGGTGGAGGACCTCATCGCCCAGCCTTCGGGCGCCTCGACGACCCGGCGGCGGGTCAAGCGGCTCGCGGAGTCGCTGGAGGTCGACCAGGAACGGCTGCGCGGCTGGACGCTGTTCCGCGCTGTCGAGTCGGGCGTACGGGCCCGCCGGGTGGGCCGGGAGCAGGACGCGGAACTGCTGCTGGAGTTCGCGAGCTGGCTGTAGGGCGCCGGAGGGCGGGGTGGGGAGTCGACGCGGCGCCTGAACACGCTGTCCCGGCTCCCTACCGCGTCGTCTCCGCGTCCGGCGCCACGGGCCCGGGCGTCTTGGCTTTCGTGTGGAGGACCTCGCGGGCCCGCTCGGCGGCGCGGGCGGTGCTCTCGCTGACGAAGTCGAGGAAGCGGGCGACGTTCTCCAGGCGGGTGCCGGCCGGAGTGCCGGAGCCGAGGACGCCTACGCCCTGCCGTGCGGTCTCGACGACCTGGGCGATGGAACGGGCGCTGGCCGCCGTCGACTGGTACCAGATGTCGTCGTCGACGACATAGCGCTCGCGGCGGCGTTCGTCGCGTTCCCGGCGGACGAAGGCCTGCTCGTCGAGGAACGCGATCGCTTTGGAGACGGACGCCGGGCTCACCTGGAGGCGCTGGACGAGTTCGGACGCGGTGAGGCTGCCGGAGTCGGTGAGGGTGAGACAGGCCATGACCCGGGCCATCATCTTGGGCATGCCCGAGGCCATGAGGACGGTGGCGGACACCTCCTCGTACTCACGCACGGCGTCGGCGTCGCGTCCGTGGGCCTGCGGCGGCGCCTTCGGGCCCCGGGGCGCGGGCTGCCTGCGCCGGTGGGCGCGGTGTTCGGTGGCGCGGTGGGCGAGGTCGGCACGGTAGGCGGTGGGGCCGCCGTTGCGCATCACTTCGCGCGTGATCGTCGAGGTCGGGCGGTCGAGGCGTCTGGCGATCTCCGCGTAGGCGAGGCCGTCGGCCAGTCCGAGTGCGATCCGCTGACGTTCCTGCTGAGTGAGCCTGCCTCCGGGCACCGCTGCCCGCCCCGATCGCCACCTCCCGCAACCCGTTCCGCCCGAGGGCGGCGTACGCCGGCACCGCGCCGGAGTACGCCGCCCCCTCCGCGTCATGGGCCGCCGTCGGCCCGGGGCGTCAGGCCGTGAGGCGGGCGACGGCCTCCTCGACCGTCAGTTCCTCGCGCTCACCGGTACGGCGGTCCTTCAGCTCGACCACGCCCTCGGCGGAGCGGCGTCCGGCGACCAGGATCCGGGGTACGCCGATGAGTTCGGCGTCCGTGAACTTGACGCCCGGGGAGACGCCGGCCCGGTCGTCCACCAGGACGCGGACGCCGGCGGCGGACAGCTTCTCGGAGACGTCGAGGGCCAGCTCGGTCTGCAGGGCCTTGCCGGCGGCGACGACGTGGACGTCGGCCGGGGCGACCTCCTTGGACCAGACGAGGCCCTTGTCGTCGGCGTGCTGCTCGGCGAGGGCGGCCACCGCGCGGGAGACGCCGATGCCGTAGGAGCCCATGGTGACGCGGGCCGGCTTGCCGTTCTGGCCGAGGACGTCGAGCTTCAGGGCGTCGGTGTACTTGCGGCCCAGCTGGAAGATGTGGCCGATCTCGATGGCGCGGTCCAGCTTGAGACCGGTGCCGCACTTCGGGCAGGGGTCGCCCTCCCGGACCACGACGACGTCGACGTACGCGTCGACCTCGAAGTCACGGCCCGCCACCACGTTCCGGGCGTGCGTGTGCTCCTTGTTGGCGCCCGTGATCCAGGCGGTGCCCGGCGCCACGCGCGGGTCGGCGATGTACTGGACCTTCTCGCCCAGACCCTGCGGGCCGACGTAGCCGCGGACCAGGTCGGGGCGGCCCACGAAGTCCTCGGCGGTGACCAGTTCGACGGCGGCCGGGGCGAAGTGCGCCTCGACCTTGTCCATGTCGACCTCGCGGTCGCCGGGAACGCCCACGGCGACGATCTCGCCGTCCACCTTGACGAGGAGGTTCTTCAGCGTGACGGAGGCCGGGACACCGAGCGACGCGGCGAGGGTCTCGATGGTGGGGGTGTCGGGGGTCGGGATGTCCTCGGCGGCGGGCACGTCCGCCGCGTCCACCGGCCTGAGCGCGTAGGTGATCGCCTCGGTGTTGGCGGCGAAGTCGCAGTTCGGGCAGTCCGCGAAGGTGTCCTCGCCGGCCTCGGCCGGGGCCAGGAACTCCTCGGACTTGGAGCCGCCCATCGCACCGGCGGTCGCGGCGCAGATGCGGTAGTCGAGGCCGAGGCGCTCGAAGACGCGCTGGTAGGCGGCGCGGTGCAGGGCGTAGGACTCGGCGAGGCCCTCGTCGGCGACGTCGAAGGAGTAGGAGTCCTTCATCAGGAACTCGCGGCCGCGCAGGATGCCGGCCCGGGGACGGGCCTCGTCGCGGTACTTGTTCTGGATCTGGTAGAGGATGACCGGCAGGTCCTTGTAGGAGGACGCCTGGTCCTTCACCAGCAGGGTGAAGATCTCCTCGTGGGTGGGTCCGAGGAGGTAGTCGCCACCCTTGCGGTCCTGGAGGCGGAACAGCTCGGGGCCGTACTCCTCCCAGCGGCCGGTGGCCTCGTACGGCTCGCGCGGCAGCAGGGCGGGGAGCTGGACCTCCTGGGCGCCGATGGCGTCCATCTCCTCGCGGACGATGCGCTCCACGTTGCCGAGGACCTTCTTGCCGAGCGGCAGCCAGCTCCAGAGGCCGGCGGCGGTGCGGCGCACGTAGCCGGCGCGGACCAGCAGCTTGTGGCTGAGGACCTCGGCGTCCGCCGGGTCGTCGCGCAGCGTCTTCGCCATCAACTTCGACATGCGCTGGACCGGTGCGTTGGCCATGGTTCTCGTGTCTCCTGCTGCGTAAGGGTGGTGCTAGGAGGTTAGCCGGGGGGTCCGGTGCGGTGGAAATCGGTTAACGACCGGCCGCCTGCCTGCGCAGGGGCAGCGGGGCGCCCATCACCGCGTACGGCTTGGGGGCGCTGGGGAAGAGGACCTGGCGGGCGAGGTCCTGGTAGCCGAGGGAGCGGTAGAGGCCGCGGGCGGGGCTGTCCCGGTCGATCGCGGAGAGGATCGAGCGGGGTTCGGCGGCCGCGTCGGTGATCGTGGTGATCAGGGAGCGGCCCAGACCTCGGTTCTGGTGGGCCGGGTGGACGTGGAGTTCGGTGATGACGAAGGAGTCGTCGAGCCAGGTGTCGTTGCCCTGGGCGCGGAGGTAGGGCTCGACGACGGTGGACCACCAGTGGGAGCGGTCGTTGGGCATGCCGTAGACGAAGCCGACGAGGTCGCCTCCGACGGTGGCGCCGAGGGCTCTCGCGCCGGGGTAGGTCAGGTGGCGCAGGACGATCTGTCGTCGGACGGCCACCTCGTCGGGGCCGAGTCCGAACGCGGCGGCTTGGACCGCGAGGGCCTCGTCCACGTGCGCGGCGAGGTCCAAGGGGCCGATCACGAGCTCCATGGCGGGGAGCCTACCCGGGTGCTTCGCCGGTCAGCGCCGGTGCGGTGGCACAGGCGCCGCTCACGGCGGGACCGGAGCCGGCGTTTTCCCGCAGCGTTCAGAACAGCACACTCATGAAGGCGCCGACCTCCTGGAAGCCCACCCGCTGGTACGTCCGTCGTGCCGCCGTGTTGAAGTCGTTCACGTACAGGCTCGCCACCGGGGCGACGTCCGTGAGGGCGTGGCGGAGGACCGCCGCCATGCCGGGTGCCGCGAGGCCCGTGCCCCGGTACTCGGGGGCCACCCATACGCCCTGGATCTGGCAGGTGCGGTCGGTGGCGGCGCCGATCTCGGCCTTGAAGACGACCCTGCCGGCGCTGTCGAAGCGGGCGAAGGAGCGGCCGGAAGCGACGAGTTCGGCGACCCGGGCCTGGTAGAGCAGGCCGCCGTCGCCGGCCATCGGGGAGATGCCGACCTCCTCGGTGAACATCGCCACGCAGGCCGGCATGATCCGCTCCATCTCGTCCCTGCGGACGCGGCGGACGTACGGGTCGGGGGTGATGCCGGCGGGCACGCGGCCGGTGACCATGAGGGGCTGGCGGGTGCGGACCTCGCGGGCCGGGCCCCAGCCCGGTTCGAGCAGGCGCCAGAGCTGGGCGGTCGTGTCGGCGGGGCCGACGATCGAGGAGCAGCGGCGGCCGGCCCGCCGGGCGCGGTCGGCGAAGGCGCGGACGGCGCGCGGGGTGGCGCAGATGGGGACGAGGTTGGCGCCCGCGTAGCACAGGGAGGTCAGCATGCCGTGCTCGTACCAGCCCCACATCTCGCCGCCGAGCCGCCACGGGTCGAGGCCGGCGATCTGCACCCGGGCGGTCACGAAGGCGTTCGCGACCGGCTCGCGGTCGAGGACGGCGAGCGCGGCGTCCAGGTCGCTCGGTTCGAGCACGCGGGAGGTGGTCTGCGTCAACACGTGCGGGGGCCTCACCCTGAGATCTGCTGGTCCCCGCACTGTACCTGCCACGAATATGCCGCGCCGCCCCCCAGGGCGACGCGGCAGGAGCAGGGTGGATCAGCCCGCGACGGCCACCGAGGGCTCGCCGGAGGCCACGCCGTCGGCCTCCATCTGCTCGGCGATCTTCATGGCCTCCTCGATCAGCGTCTCCACGATCTTGGACTCGGGGACGGTCTTGACGACCTCGCCCTTGACGAAGATCTGGCCCTTGCCGTTGCCGGAGGCGACGCCGAGGTCGGCCTCGCGGGCCTCGCCGGGGCCGTTGACGACG
>NZ_JBIWEF010000025.1:0-32255 GCF_044762405.1 Streptomyces sp. NPDC097107
TCAACGCCCACAAATCCGGCACCATCAAGGGCCTCGGCGCCGCAGTCGGCGCCTCCGTCACCTCCGGCGCCCCCATCTGCGAAATCAAGGACTGACGTCGGCCCCGTACGACGACGGCCGAAGGCCCCGCCCATCCGGGCGGGGCCTTCGGCGGTGGCCGCCGCACCGGGGCGGTGCGGCGGCCCGGCACTACGCGCCACGCCCTCGCCCGCCCGGCCCCGGGCCCGGCCCGCGTCCGCCGAGGGTCCGGTGGACGTCGGCGTCGTGGTAGTACGTGCGGCCGCCGCGGGAACGGCGGCGCCACTGCTGCTCGCTGGCGTGGCGGTAGACGCTGCCGGTGGCGATGCCCCACAGCTGCGCGACGTCGCCCGCGGTGACCCAGCGCACGCTCTCCGCCTCGGCCGGCGCGGAGGCCGCGGGGACGGTCGTGGACCGACGCCCCTGAGCGAGCCGGCGGCTCAACTGGAGCCACTCGTGCCCCAGCCAGCGGTGGGACTGATCGGCGTCGCAGGTGATCTCCGCGGGCAGCTGCGGCCGGCTCGGCTGCACGGTGGCCGTCAGCCCACCACGGCAGTCCGGCTCGACACAGGTCCCGATCGTCACCCGGCGCAGCGGCTCCGGGTCGATGACCCGGCGTGCCCTGCGCACCAGCCGCGCCACCTCCTCCGAGACGTCCCCCGCGGCCTCGTGGGCCAGGAGCCATTCGGCGTGCCGGGCCAGGAAGCCGGCGAGTTCCCCCACCATGACCGACGACCGGTGCGCCGTCCCCCGCGGGAGGCGGATGCGCCGGCCGTCGACGACCACGGCCGCCCACGACCGCAGGACGCCGACGACGGCCGCGCGCGCCTCGGCCGCAGCGGTGTTGAAGGGCATACCGGGCAGTGGTCCGCCGGTCGTCCTCTCGCGGGGCTGATCGGACCCGCCGAGGAGCAGCCCGCACTCCTCGTACAGGCCGGGCAGTTTCCTCAGCTCCGCGACGAGGCGGTTGCCGCACGAGGAACACAGACGCGTTCCCCGCTCGGCGAGGCGGCGGGACCGGCCGCCCGTCGCCTCCTGACGGCGGCAACCCGTGCCCTCGCACGCCGTCAGCACCATGACTGTTCGAATCGTTCCCTGACTCATCAGTTCCCCCATTTCATCGAACTGCCAGCCAAGCTATTTCGGTCATTGAGTCAGGGACAAGGCAAGAGCCTCCTATTTGTGAGTCCTGTGTAGTCGATTTCGGCTACGGCTGGCGAATCTGTGCCGTACCTGCCGATGCGAGACAGTTTTATCTTTCTCTGTAGCTGCTCTGACGGAACGTGACAGAGATCTGCATCTTGGCTGGTTGACTCCCGCGCCGGAAACGAAGAAGCTCTTCCATAGCCTCCGCTGAACTGTGACGAATTCCGGTCCGGCGGTTACGCCGATCCTTTTCGACCAGTTCTCCGGTCGCCTTCGACTTCGGCCTTCACTTGTTTCGCAGCCGACTTCCGGCTGCCTTGTCGCGCATTCTCGACCACACCCAAGGAGACGTACATGGACGCTGCGGTCATCATCGCGGGCGCCGGTCCGGCCGGGCTCATGCTCGCCGGTGAACTTCGGCTCGCGGGAGTGGAGGTCATCGTCCTGGAGCGACTGGCGGAGCGGACCGGGGAGTCCCGCGGGCTGGGCTTCACCGCGCGCACCATGGAGGTCTTCGACCAGCGTGGTCTGCTGCCCCGGTTCGGGGAGATCGAGACCAGCAACCAGGGGCACTTCGGCGGCCTGCCGGTGGACTTCGGCGTGCTGGAAGGCGCCTGGCAGGCGGCCAAGACCGTCCCCCAGTCCGTCACCGAGACGAAGCTGGAGGAGTGGGCCACCGACCTGGGCGCCGACATCCGGCGCAGTCATGAGCTGCTGTCCCTGACGGACCACGGCGACAGCGTCGAGGTCGAGGTGCGCGGTCCCCAGGGCGTCCACACCCTGCGGGCCGCCTACCTGGTGGGCTGTGACGGCGGGCGGAGCACCATCCGCAAGGCCGCCGGTTTCGACTTCCCTGGGACCGCCTCCACGCTGGAGATGTTCCTCGCCGACGTGAAGGGGCTGGACCTCGAACCCCGCATGATCGGGGAGACGCTGCCCGGCGGCATGGTCATGGTCGGCCCGCTGCCCGGCGGCATCACCCGTCTCATCGTCTGCGAGCGCGGCACCCCGCCGCAGCGGCGCACCGAGCCGCCCACGTTCGAGGAGGTGGCGGCCGCCTGGCAGCGCCTCACCGGCACGGACATCTCACACGGCGAACCGGTGTGGGTCAGTGCCTTCGGCGACGCCACCCGGCAGGTCACCGAGTACCGGCGCGGCCGCGTCATCCTGGCGGGCGACTCCGCGCACATCCACCTGCCGGCCGGCGGGCAGGGCATGAACACCAGCATCCAGGACGCGGCGAACCTCGGCTGGAAGCTGGCCGCCGCCGTCAACGGCTGGGCGTCCGCCGACCTGCTGGACACGTACCACGGCGAGCGCCACCCGGTCGGCAGGCGCCTGCTGATGAACACCCGCGCCCAGGGGCTGCTCTTCCTCAGCGGCCCCGAGGTGCAGCCGCTGCGCGACGTACTCAGTGAACTCATCGCCTACCGGGACGTGAGCCGGCACCTGGCGGGCATGGTCAGCGGCCTGGAGATCACGTACGACGTCGGCTCGGGCCGCCACCCGCTGCTGGGCAAGCGCATGCCGCACCTCGAACTGGTCGGCGAGACCCGCAAGACCAGCAGCACCGAGCTGCTGCACGCCGGCCGGGGCGTCCTGCTCGACCTGGAGGACAACCCCACCCTGCGTGAGCGGGCTGCGGCGTGGGCCGGACGCCTGGACATCGTGACCGCCGCCCCGCACGGGGTCGCCGAGGACGGCCCGCTGCACGGCACCTCCGCGGTCCTGGTCCGCCCCGACGGCTACGTCGCCTGGGCCGCGCCCGGCAGCCACCACGACCTGTCGATGGCCCTGGAGCGCTGGTTCGGCACACCGTCCACCCACCGCACGGTGTGACAGCGTCCGGCACGGGTCCGTTCGAGGCGCACCGGCCAACAGGCGCACGCGGCCCGGCGCACCCAGCTCGAGGCCCACACCGCAAGGCGCACGGCACACCAGCCGCGAGACACACGCCGCACGGCACACCAGCCACGAGACACACGCCACACGACACACCAGCCGCAAGACACACGCCACACGACACACCAGCCGCAAGACACACGCCCGACCACGTCGGCCGCAAGACCGACCACCGCGTCACCGCGCCGGGCGCACGGCCGACGAACGCGTCGGCCGCACGACCAACCGCACCCGGCGTACCGCCGACCACCGCACCCGCCATGCAGCCGACCGCGCCGGGCCCGCGACCGACCGCCCCGTGCGACGACGCCCGCCGGGTCCCCCCGCCGCGGCGCCCCTCGCGGTGCGGAAGCAAGGCCCGAGGAGTCCACTCGACCGTCCAGGAGCCACGTATGACCGCACACGTCGTCCTGCCCAACGTGCCCCGGCCCGGCCCGGCCGAGGAGAGCCGGGCCATCGAGCGCGCCGCGCTGCGGGTGTTCGCCCGCGAAGGGTGCACCCGGGCGCGGCTGGACACCGTCGCCGCCGAGGCCGGTGTCGCCGAGAGCACCCTGCTGGAGCACTTCCCGGACCGTGAGCGGCTGCTCCTGTCGGTCGTCCTCAACAGCGCCGCGTCCGTCGCCGCCGCGCTGGCGGACATCGCGGAACGCCGGCTGAGCACTCGTACCGACCTGGAGGCCGACCTCATCGCCTTCGGCCGGGCGTGGCAGCGGCCGCTCACCGAGTTCCCCGAGCACTTCGCCCTGGTACGGCAGCTCAACGCGGAGATCGCCCGGCTGCCCGCGAACGTGCTGGAGGTGTGGCGCAGCGCCGGGCCGCAGCGCGCCGAGCAGGCGCTGGCCCGGGGCCTGGCGAAGGTCGCCGAGCGGGGGCTCCTCGACGTCGAGGACCCCTGCCGCGCGGCCGGTCACTTCGTCCTGCTCGTGGCGACCCCGGTCGCCCAGCGGTCGTTCCACGGCGCGCTTCCGCTCACCGACGAGGAGACCGACGAACTGGTCACCCAGGGTGTGCGCGACTTCCTGCGCCTGTACCGGCCCACCGCGGCCGGCTGATTCCGTCCGGCCGCTGCCATCCGCCCACCGGAAGAGAGAAACGCATGCACAGCACCCTGATCGTGGCCCGTATGGACGCCGAGTCGAGCGTCGACGTGGCCAAGCTCTTCGGCGAGTTCGACGCGACCGAGATGCCGCACCGCATGGGCACCCGTCGCCGCCAGTTGTTCGCGTACCGCGGCCTGTACTTCCACCTGCAGGACTTCGACTCGGACAACGGCGGACAGCTCATCGAGGAGGCCAAGTCCGACCCGCGCTTCGTCGGGATCAGCGAGGACCTCAAGCCCTTCATCCAGGCCTACGACCCGGCGACCTGGCGGTCCCCGGCCGACGCGATGGCCACCCGTTTCTACAACTGGACGGCCTCCTCGTGAAGCCGTCGACCGACATCATGGGAGGCACCCTCTAGTGGAGCGCCGGGTAGTAATCACGGGAATCGGCGTGCTGGCACCGGGCGGTGTCGGCACCAAGAACTTCTGGAGCCTGCTGAGCGAGGGCCGCACGGCCACCCGGGGAATCACCTTCTTCGATCCCTCCTCGTTCCGTTCCCAGGTCGCGGCCGAGGCCGACTTCGACCCCGAACTGCACGGCCTGGGCCCGCAGGAGATCCGGCGGATGGACCGCGCCGCGCAGTTCGGTGTCGTCACCGCGCGCGAGGCGCTGGCCGACAGCGGGCTGGACCTGGCGGGCATCGACCCGCACCGCACCGGGGTGACCATCGGCAGCGCGGTCGGCGCGACCACGGGGCTCGACGACGAGTACCGCGTGGTCAGTGACGGTGGCCGGCTCGACCTGGTCGACTACGCCTACGCCCCGAGGCACTTGTACAACCACTTCGTGCCCAGCTCGTTCTCGGCCGAGGTCGCGTGGGCGGTCGGCGCGGAGGGCCCCAACACGGTGGTCTCCACCGGCTGCACGTCCGGGCTCGACTCGGTGGGCCACGCCGTGGAGCTGATCCGCGAGGGCAGCACCGACGTGATGATCGCCGGAGCCACGGACACGCCGATCTCCCCGATCACGATGGCCTGCTTCGACGCGATCAAGGCGACGACGCCGCGCAACGACGACCCCGAGCACGCCTCGCGGCCGTTCGACGGCACCCGCAACGGGTTCGTGCTCGGCGAGGGCTCCGCGGTCTTCGTACTGGAGGAGCTGACCGCCGCCCGGCGGCGCGGCGCCCACATCTACGCCGAGATCGCCGGGTACGCCTCGCGCTGCAACGCCTTCCACATGACCGGCCTGCGCCCGGACGGCCGGGAGATGGCCGAGGCGATCCGGGTGGCGCTGGACGAGGCGCGGATGAACCCCGAGGACATCGACTACATCAACGCGCACGGCTCGGGCACCAAGCAGAACGACCGGCACGAGACCGCCGCGTTCAAGCTGAGCCTCGGCGAGCACGCCTACCGCACCCCGGTCAGCTCCATCAAGTCCATGGTGGGGCACTCGCTGGGCGCGATCGGCTCGATCGAGATCGCCGCGTCCGTGCTGGCGATGGAGAACAACGTGGTGCCGCCCACCGCGAACCTGCACACCCCCGATCCCGAGTGTGACCTCGACTACGTGCCGCTCACCGCCCGTGAGCACACCACCGACGCGGTGCTGACGGTCGGCAGCGGATTCGGCGGGTTCCAGAGCGCGATGGTGCTGGCCCGTCCCGAAAGGAGCGCCGCATGAGCGCGCGTACCCCCACCAGGACCGTCGTCACCGGCATCGGTGTCGCCACCCCCAACGGGCTCGGCGTGGACGACTTCTGGGCCGCCACCCGTATCGGCAAGAACGCCATCGGCCGGATCACTCGCTTCGACCCGAGCCGGTACCCGGCCACGCTGGCGGGAGAGATCCAGGGGTTCGTCGCCGAGGACCACCTGCCGAACCGGCTGATCCCGCAGACCGACCGGATGACTCGGCTGGCCCTGGTGGCCGCCGACTGCGCCTTCGAGGACGCCGGCGTCAGGCCCGGCGACATCCCCGAGTTCGACATGGGCGTGGTCACCGCCAGCACCTCCGGCGGCTTCGAGTTCGGCCAGAACGAACTGAAGAAGCTGTGGAGCCAGGGCAGCCAGTACGTCAGCGCGTACCAGTCCTTCGCCTGGTTCTATGCGGTCAACAGCGGCCAGATCTCCATCCGCAACGGGATGCGCGGACCGAGCGGTGTGGTCGTCAGCGACCAGGCCGGCGGTCTGGACGCCGTCGCGCAGGCCCGGCGGCAGATCCGCAAGGGCAGCAAGCTGATCTTCTCGGGCGGCTTCGACGCCTCCATCTGCCCGTGGGGCTGGGTGGCGCAGCTCGCCAACGGCCGCCTCAGCACCCGCACCGAGCCGGAGCGGGCCTACCTGCCCTTCGACGCCGACGCCTGCGGTTACGTGCCCGGCGAGGGCGGGGCGCTGCTCATCCTGGAGGACGCCGAGGCCGCCCGCCGGCGCGGGGCACGCAACGTCTACGGCGAGATCTCCGGGTACGGCGCGACGTTCGACCCGAAGCCGGGCTCGGGCCGGGAGCCCGGTCTGCGGCGGGCGATCGAGCTGGCCCTGGCCGACGCGAACGTGGCACCCGGCCAGATCGACGTGGTCTTCGCCGACGCCGCCGGCACCCCCGGCCTGGACCGCGAGGAGGCCGATGCCGTCACCGCCGTCTTCGGCGCCGGCCGGGTCCCGGTCACCGCGCCGAAGACGATGATCGGGCGGCTCTACTCCGGCGCCGCGCCGGTGGACGTGGTCGCCGCGGTGCTGTCCATGCGCGAGGGCCTGATCCCGCCGACCACGAACGTGACCCTGTCGCCCGAGTACGACATCGACCTGGTCACCGGCCAGCCGCGTACCGCGTCGGTACGCACCGCGCTCGTCCTCGCCCGGGGCTACGGCGGCTTCAACTCCGCCGTCGTCGTCGGGGCCGTCGACTAGTCCGCGACCGGCCGCCGCCACGGCCGCACACACCGCTGCACCCACCACACCCATGAAGGGGAAACCACATGTCCGACAAGGAATTCACCCTCGAGGTTCTCAGGCGCATCCTGCTCGAGGGCGCCGGCGCGGACGAGGGCGTCGACCTCGACGGCGACATCCTCGACACCGACTTCGAGGAGCTGGGCTACGAGTCGCTGGCCCTGCTGGAGACCGCCGGCCGGATCGAGCGCGAGTACGGCATCGCCCTGGACGACGACGTCTTCACCGACAACCCCACCCCCCGCGGCCTGATAACCGCCGTCAACGCGCAGATGCGGGAGTCCCTCGCCGCCTGAGCCGGCCGCGGCACCCACCCCCCACACCCTGCGGCCGCCGTGCCGGGCACGGCGGCCGCCGCCCGTACCGCCCACCCTCTTTGGAGAGAACAGATGTCGCAGCAGGACCAGCGCGTCGCCCTCGTCACCGGTGCCACCAGCGGAATCGGCCTCGCCGTCGCGCGTCTCCTGGCGAGCCAGGGACACCGGGTCTTCATCGGCGCGCGCAACGCGGAGAACGTCGTGTCCACCGTCAAGCAACTGCGTGAGGAGGGTCTGGAGGTCGACGGCGCCACCCTGGACGTGCGCTCCTCCGAGAACGCGCGCGACTTCGTCCAGGCCGCCGTGGACCGCTACGGCGCCGTCGACGTCCTGGTGAACAACGCCGGCCGCAGCGGCGGCGGCGTCACCGCCGACATCGACGACGAGCTGTGGCACGACGTCGTCGACACCAACCTCAACAGCGTCTTCCGCATGACGAAGGAGGTGCTGAACACCGGCGGCATGCGCCACAGGAGCCGCGGCCGGATCATCAACATCGCCTCCACCGCCGGCAAGCAGGGCGTCGTCCTCGGTGCCCCGTACTCGGCCTCCAAGCACGGCGTGGTCGGCTTCACCAAAGCCCTCGGCAACGAGCTGGCGCCCACCGGCATCACCGTCAACGCGGTGTGCCCGGGCTACGTGGAGACCCCCATGGCCCAGCGGGTCCGCCAGGGCTACGCGGCCGCCTACGACGCCTCCGAGGAGGCGATCCTCGAGAAGTTCCAGGCCAAGATCCCGCTCGGCCGCTACTCCACGCCGGAGGAGGTGGCCGGACTCGTCGGCTACCTGGCCTCCGACACCGCCGCATCCATCACCTCGCAGGCGCTCAACGTCTGCGGCGGCCTCGGCAACTTCTGACCGGACCGACGCGACCCAAAGGACCCGAACCCCATGACCAAAGAGGTCGAGCACGAGATCACCGTCCACGCCCCCGCGGGCGAGGTCTACCGCCTGATCGCCGAGGTGGAGAACTGGCCGCGGATCTTCCCGCCCACGGTGTACGTCGACCACGTCGAGCGGGGCGCCGGCGAGGAGCGCATCCGCATCTGGGCCACCGCCAACGGTGAGGTCAAGAACTGGACCTCGCGCCGCACCCTCGACCCCGGGGCACTGCGCATCACCTTCCGCCAGGAGGTCTCCGCACCGCCGGTCGCCTCCATGGGCGGCACCTGGATCATCGAGCCGCTCTCCGCGGACGAGTCGCGGATCCGGCTGCTGCACGACTACCGGGCGATCGACGACGACCCCGAGGGCCTGAAGTGGATCGACGAGGCCGTCGACCGCAACTCCCGCTCGGAGCTGGCCGCGCTCAAGTCCAACGTCGAACTGGCCCGCGCCAGCGAGGAGGTGACCTTCTCCTTCGAGGACACGGTCCAGGTGAACGGCTCCGCCAAGGAGGTCTACGACTTCATCAACGAGGCGGACCGCTGGGAGGAGCGTCTGCCGCACGTGGCCACGGTACGGCTGGACGAGGTCTCCCCCGGACTCCAGATCCTGGAGATGGACACCCGCGCCAAGGACGGCTCCACGCACACCACCAAGTCGTACCGGGTCTGCTTCCCCCACCACAGGATCGCGTACAAGCAGGTCACCCTGCCCGCGCTGATGACCCTGCACACGGGCTACTGGACCTTCGGGGAGAACGAGGACGGCGTCGCCGCCTCCTCGCAGCACACCGTCGTGCTGAACACCGCGAACATCACCCGGATCCTGGGCCCGGAGGCCGGTGTCGCCGAGGCCAGGGAGTACGTGCGCAACGCCCTGAGCACCAACAGCCGGGCCACCCTCGGTCACGCCAAGCGCCACGCCGAGCAGCAGCGCTGACCATGGCACGCGACTACAGGGAAACCCAGGTGGTCGTGGTCGGTGCCGGGCCGGTCGGGCTGATGCTCGCCGGCGAGCTGCGGCTGGGCGGTGCGGACGTGGTCGTCGTGGAGCGGCTGTCCGCCCCCACCACCGAGTCGCGGGCGTCCACCCTGCACGCCCGCACCATGGAGATCCTCGACAGCCGCGGCCTGCTCGACGAACTGGGCCCGGTGCCGAACGACGTCATGGGCCACTTCGGCGGCGTCCCCCTCGACCTCACCCTCCCCGGCCCGTACCCGGGCCAGTGGAAGGTCCCGCAGGTCCGCACCGAGGAACTGCTCGGGGACTGGGCCACCGGCCTGGGCGCGGTCGTCCTGCGGGGCCACGAGCTCCGTGGGCTGACCGTGACCCGGGACCACGCCGAGGCGGAGGTGCACGGCCCGGACGGACCGGTGCGGCTGCGCGCCAAGTGCGTGGTCGGCTGCGACGGGGAGCACAGCACCGTCCGTCGTCTCGGCGGCTTCGACTTCCCCGGCACCGACGCGACCCGGGAGCTGATCCGGGCCGACGTGGCCGGCATCGACATCCCGAACCGGCGCTTCCAGCGGCTGGAGCGCGGCCTGGCCATCGCCGCACGCCGTCCCGACGGAGTGACGCGCGTGATGCTGCACGAGTACGGGCGGACCGCCCGGCCGCGCGCGGCGGCTCCCGGGTCCGCGGCCGAGCCGACGTTCGTGGAGCTCGCCGAGGCCTGGCGGCGCGTCACCGGCGAGGACATCGGCGACGGCACCCCGCTCTGGGTCAACGCCTTCGGCGACGTCTCACGGCAGGCCGCGCACTACCGCGACTACCGGCTGTTCCTCGCGGGCGACGCCGCCCACGCCCAGATGCCGATCGGCGGCCAGGCCCTCAACCTGGGTCTGCAGGACGCCGTCAACCTCGGCTGGAAACTGGCGGCCCAGGTCGGCGAGCGCGGTCCGGACGGCCTGCTCGACAGCTACCACGCCGAACGGCACGCGGTCGGTGGGCGGACCCTGGGCAACATCGCGGCCCAGGCCATGCTGCTGCTCGGTGGCGCGGAGGTCGAGTCGGCCCGGGACGTCCTCGCGGAGCTGGTCCCGCACGAGGACGTACGCGTCCACCTCGCCGGCATGATCTCGGGCCTGGACGTCCGCTACGACGTGGGACCGGGCCGCCACCCGCTGCTCGGTGCCCGTCTCCCCCACACGGAGCTGGACGGCGACCGCGGACGGACCAGCACCCCGGCGCTGCTGCGTTCCGGCCGCGGTCTGCTGCTCGCGCTGTCCGGCGACGGGTCCCGGCGCGCGGGGCTGCGCGCCACGGCTGCCCCCTGGGCGGCCCAGGTGGACATGGTGTCCGCCGATGTCCCGTTCGGCCGGGGCCCGTTGGGAGACACCGAGGCCGTCCTCGTACGCCCGGACGGTCACATCGCGTGGACCGGATCCGACGGCGAGACGGATCTCGCGACCGCCCTGCACCGATGGTTCGGGGCCCCGGCGACCACCACCACGGCAGCCGGCCCGGCGTCCGTCCCGGCTCGTACCACGGCCGCCGCACCGGCAGGGGCCGGCGCGGTCCCGGCCACGTCCCACACGTCAACGAAGCGGAGAGAACACGACATGGGCAGGCTCACCGGAAAGACAGCGCTCGTCACAGGATCGAGCCGGGGCATCGGCCGGGCGACCGCCGTGCGCCTCGCGCGGGAGGGCGCACTCGTCGCCGTCCACTACTCCTCGAACAAGGACGCCGCCGACGAGGTCGTCGCCTCCATCGAGAAGGACGGCGGCCGGGCCTTCGCGGTCGGCGCGGAGCTGGGTGTCACCGGCGACGTCCACGAGCTGTTCCTGGGGCTGGAGCAGGGCCTCAAGGAGCGCACCGGGACGACCGACCTCGACATCCTGGTCAACAACGCCGGTGTGATGGGCGGAGTGGCCCCCGAGGACACCACGCCCGAGCAGTTCGACCGCCTGGTCGCGGTCAACGCCAAGGCGCCGTTCTTCATCATCCAGCGCGCCCTGAAGATCATGCCGAACGGCGGGCGCGTCATCAACATATCCTCCGGCCTCACCCGCTTCGCGAACCCGCAGGAGATCGCGTACGCGATGACCAAGGGTGCCGTGGAGATGCTCGCCCTGCACTACGCCAAGGCGCTGGGCCCGCGGGGCATCACGGTCAACAGCGTGGCCCCGGGCATCACCCGCAACGGCAACCCGGCCTTCGACATCCCGGAGGTCGTGGAGCAGATGGCGGCTCTGTCCACGTTCAACCGCGTCGGTGAACCCCAGGACGTCGGCGACGTGGTGACGTTCCTCGCCACCGACGACGCCCGCTGGATCACCGGCGCCTTCATCGACGCCAGCGGCGGCACGCTGCTCGGCTGACAAACGTCGGCGCGCTCTCATTCCCCCGTCGCGCGCCGGCCCGGCCGGCCGCGAGCTTCCGCTCGTGGCCGGCCACCCCCTCCGGCACCCCACTTCCCGGCGCCCATCGCCGAGGAACAGGACTCCCTGGAAGAGGACCATGACGCTTCCGACCAGCCCCTCGCACCACGGTCAGGCGACGGCCGGCGCGACCTGGAGCCCCGCGCTGTGGGGTCTGCTGTTCGTCCTCGCCGGGAACATGCTCATCGACGCCCTGGAAGTCTCCGTCGCGATCGTGGCCCTGCCCGCCGTCGGCGAGGACCTCGACCTTGCTCCGCACCGGCTGCACTGGGTGGTGACCGGCTTCGCGGTCGGGTTCGGCGCCCTGATGCTGTTCGGCACCCGTGTGGTCGCCCTGCTCGGCCGCCGTCCCGTCTACCTGGCGGCCATGCTCGTCTTCGCCGCGGCATCGCTGGCGTCGGCCTTCGCCGACAGTCTCGTCCCGCTCGTCGCCACGCGCCTGGTGAAAGGCTTCTGCGCCGCGCTCACCGCCCCCACCGGCCTCGCCATCATCGCCTCCGTATTCCCCGAAGGACGCCCGCGCGGCCGCGCCGTGTCGGTCTACACCCTTTTCGGCGCGAGCGGCTTCTCCGCCGGTCTGCTGTTGTCGGGCCTGCTCACGGAAGCCGGCTGGCGCTGGACCTTCGCGTTCCCCGCCCCGGTGGCGCTGATGCTGTTCGTGTGCGGACTGCGGCTGATCCCGCGCGACACCCCGGCCCCGGACCGGCCGCGCCGCTACGACGCGGCGGGTGCGCTCACGCTGACCGGCGGCACCCTGCTCCTGGTGCACGCCGTCACCTCCGTCCCCGCGACCGGCTGGGCCGATCCGAGCACCATCGCGGCGTTCCTGGGCGCGGCCGTGCTGCTGCCCGCCTTCGTACGGATCGAGCTGACCGCCCGCGCGCCGCTGTTCCGGCCCGACCTGCCGGCCGGCCGGCCGCTGATCCGCTCCGCCCTCGGCGCGGCCGCCCTCAACGGTTCGTACCTGGGAATGCTGCTGGTGAGCACACTCCACCTCCAGCGGGCGGGCGGCTGGTCCCCGCTGCAGACCGGACTGGCCCTGCTGCCCGCGAGCCTCCCGCTCGCCCTGTCCGCCCTGCACTCCGGACGTCTCGTCAGCCGCTTCACGGCCGCCCGGCTGATCGCGGTCGGCGCGGTCTTCCCGCCGCTCGGCTACGTCCTCCTGCTGCGCCTGGACACCCCGGTGCACTACGCGGTCGACGTCCTGCCCTCGATGCTGCTGGTCGGTGCCGGCTTCGTGCTCTCCTTCACCGCCCTGCACATGCAGGCGACTTCGGCCGTCCCGGCCGGCCGGCAGGCCGAGGCGAGCGGCCTCTACCAGACCGGCGTCCAGATGGGCGCCGTACTGATGCTCGCCCTGGTGGCGGCCGTGCAACCGGCCGGCCACCGCGCCGCCCTGCTGCTGGTCACCGCCGTCGGCGTGCTCGGGCTGCTGATCGCCGTCGGCGGCGTACTCCCCGACCGCAACCGAACTCTGGAGGAGAGATGAGTCACCTGAGCGCCCGGGCCGACCGGGACTGGGACGACCGGGACTGGGACGACCGGGACTGGGACGACCGGGACTGGGACGACCGGGGCTGGGACGACCGGGGCTGGGACGACTGGGACCCGGAGCCCGAACCCGGCCCGCCCGTCGAGGTCGCGGCCCCCGACGCGGCCGAACTGGCCGTCGCGCCGCCCGCCGAACGCGCCCGCATCATCGACCGGTACGTCCGCGAGGAGCTCGGCCGCGCGCTGGGCATGGCCCCCGATCTCGTCGACACCACCGGCCGCCCCATGCGCAGCCTCGGCGTCGGCTCGATCACGGGCATGGAACTGCAGCACCGCATGGAGGCCGCCCTGGGCCTGGAGGTGAACCTGCAGCGGCTGCTGCTCGCCAACAGCGCCGTGGAGCTGATCGACTGCCTCGCCGGGCAGTTGGGCGCCGACGGACACTCCCACCCGCACTCCGGTACCGCGCACACCGGCCCGGCACGGCCCCGGCCCGCCGGTGCAGCGGTCACGGCATGACCGCCCCGACCGCGGTCCTCACCTCGTCCGCGGTGGCGCCCGGCCGACTCGATCTGTGGCTGCTCAAGGCCCCGAAGGCCGATCGCGCGGCCTCGCTCGACCTGTCCGAACTGGATGGCCACGAACGCAACCGCGCGGCGTCGTTCGTCCGTCCCGCCGACGGACTGCTCTACGCGGCCGCGCACATCGCCCTGCGCCGGCTGCTCGGCTCGTATCTCGGGGTCGCCCCCCAGGACGTGCCCTTCGTCCGGGAGCCCTGCCCCGGATGCGGCAAGCCGCACGGCAGGCCCGCCGTCGCCACCCCCGACCCTCCCCTGCACTTCTCCCTGTCGCACAGCGGCGGACTGGCCCTCGTCGCCGTCGCGCCCACCACGGTGGGCGCGGACCTGGAGAAGCTGCCGGGCGCCGAGACCGTCGCCATCTGCGCCGAGGCGCTGCACCCCGGCGAGCGGGCCGAGTTGGCGCGCGTGCCGCAGACGGAGCGGGCGGAACTGTTCAGCAGGCTCTGGACCCGCAAGGAGGCCTACCTCAAGGGACTGGGCACCGGCCTGAGCCGCTCCCCGTCCGCGGACTACCTCGGCTCCGATCCGGCCCGCCGGCCGGCGGGCTGGACGATCACCGACATCCCCAGCGGGCCCCGGCACTCCGCCGCCGTCGCGCTGAAGGGCGAAGCCTCGGCCCGGGCCTCGGTCCGCCGGCTGCCCATGGACTGGCTGTACGCCGACGACGCCAGGGGGCTCTTCGACGAGCTGGTGCGCTCGCGCCCGTCCCGTACGGCAGCCCCTCACCGAAGGAGAGACGCACCGTCATGACCAGGACCGCCTTCGTCTTCCCGGGCCAGGGCTCCCAGCGCGTCGGCATGGGGCGCCATCTCGTCGAGCGCTGGCCCGACCTCGTGGACCGCTACTACCGGCCGGCCGACGACCTGCTCGGCCTCCCGCTGTCCCGGCTGTGCTGGGAGGGCCCCGAGGCCTGCCTCCAGGACACCCCGGTCACCCAGCCCGCGGTGTTCCTGACCAGTCTGGTCACGCTCGACGTGCTCGGCCGGCACGGCGTGCGGCCGGACGTCGTGGCCGGGCACAGCCTGGGTGAGTACGCGGCGCTCGTCTGCGCGGGCGCCCTGGACTGGCAGGACGCGCTGGCGCTGGTGCGCCTGCGCGGCGAGCTGATGGCCACCGTCAACGACCGGGCGCCGGGCAGCATGGCGGCCGTCATCGGTCTCGCGCCCTCGGCCCTGGAGGGCATCTGCGCCGACATCGCCGCGGCCACCGGGCTGGCCGTGGACGTGGCCAACGACAACGACCCCGCGCAGCAGGTGGTCTCCGGCCGCACCGAGGCCGTGACCGAGGTGATGCGGCAGGCGCGGCTGGCCGGCGCCCGCCGCGTCGTGGACCTCAACGTCCCGGTCTCGTTCCACAGCACCCTCATGGACGGGATCGCGGCGGACTTCGCCGAAGCCCTCGAGGAGACGGCCTTCCGCGCCCCCTCGGTCCCCGTCCTCTCGGCGGCCACCGCGGGTCCGGTCACCACCGCGGCCGAGGCCGCGGCCGTCCTGCGCCGCCAGCTCACCGGACGGGTGCGGTGGACCGACACGGTACGCAACCTGACGGCGGCCGGCGTGGACCGGTTCGTCGAAGTGGGGCCCGGCCGGGTCCTCGGCGGTCTGTGCCGTCGTATCGCACCCGAGGCGCGGGTGCGCACCACGGACGACGCCCGGCGGCTCGACCAGGCGCTCGGCGCGGTCACCGCGGCCGTCGTCTGACCCATTCACCGACATCGAAGTGGGGGACCATCATGACCGCACAACCGTTGCAGGACCGCCTCGACGAACTGAGCGCCGTCAAGGAGACGGCGCGTGAGGGGGTCGACCCGGCCGCCACCGAGCGGCAGCACGCCAAGGGCAAGCTCACCGCTCACGAGCGCATCGAACTGCTGCTGGACAAGGGCTCGTTCAACGAGATCGAGCCGCTGCGCCGGCATCGCGCGACCGGCTTCGGCCTGGAGGCGAAGAAGCCGTACAGCGACGGTGTGATCACCGGCTGGGGCACGGTGCACGGCCGCACGGTCTTCGTGTACGCGCACGACTTCCGGGTCTTCGGCGGCGCACTGGGCGAGGCCCACGCGGAGAAGATCCACAAGGTGATGGACCTGGCCGAGGCCGCCGGCGCGCCACTGGTGTCACTGAACGACGGCGCCGGGGCGCGCATCCAGGAGGGAGTCACCGCGCTCGCCGGGTACGGCGGCATCTTCCAGCGCAACACCCGTTCCTCCGGCGTCATCCCGCAGATCAGCGTGATGCTCGGCCCGTGCGCGGGCGGCGCCGCCTATTCGCCCGCGCTGACCGACTTCGTGTTCATGGTCCGCGAGACCTCGCAGATGTTCATCACCGGCCCGGACGTGGTCAAGGCGGTGACCGGTGAGGAGATCACCCAGAACGGGCTCGGCGGCGCCGACGTGCACGCCACCACGTCCGGCGTCGCGCACCTCGCGTACGACGACGAGGAGAGCTGCCTGGAGGACGTGCGCTTCCTGCTCTCGCTGCTGCCGTCCAACAACCGCGAACTCGCGCCGGTCGAGCGCGGCGACGACCCCGCCGACCGCGCCACCGACGCGCTGCTGGACCTGGTACCGGTGGAGCCGGGCCAGTCGTACGACATCCGGGCGGTGATCGAGGAGGTCGTCGACAACGGCGAGCACTTCGAGATCCACCCGGCCTGGGCGACGAACATCGTCTGCACCCTGGCGCGCCTCGACGGGCACGTCGTCGGCGTCGTCGCCAACCAGCCCGCCGCCATGGCCGGCGTGCTGGACATCGAGGCCTCCGAGAAGGCCGCCCGCTTCGTGCAGCTCTGCGACGCCTTCAACATCCCGCTGGTGACGCTGGTGGACGTGCCGGGCTTCCTGCCCGGCGTCGACCAGGAGCACAACGGGATCATCCGGCGCGGCGCGAAGCTGCTGTACGCCTACTGCAACGCGACCGTGCCGCGGATCTCGCTGGTGCTGCGCAAAGCGTACGGCGGCGCGTACATCGTCATGGACTCCCGCTCGATCGGCGCCGACCTGGCACTGGCCTGGCCCACCAACGAGATCGCGGTCATGGGCGCGGAGGGCGCGGCGAACGTCATCTTCCGCCGTGAGATCAACGCCGCCGACGACCCGGACGCGGTGCGTCAGCAGCGCATCAAGGAGTACCAGTCCGAGCTGATGCACCCGTACTACGCGGCCGAGCGCGGGCTGATCGACGACGTGATCGATCCCCGTGACACGCGGACGGTCCTGATCAAGTCCCTGGCCATGCTCCGCGCCAAGCATGCCGACCTGCCCTCGCGCAAGCACGGCAACCCCCCGCAGTGACCCCTCCCCCTTCCCGCACCCGTCCCACCACACGAGGAATGCATCCATGTCGCAGCAGAACACCTTCCTGGTGACCGCTCCCACCGGCAACGTCGGACCGCACGCGGTCGCGCAGTTGCTGGAGGCCGGCGCCACCGTGCGCGCCCTGGTTCTGAAGGACGACCCGAACGTCGGCCGGCTGCCGGAGGGCACCGAGATCTTCCACGGTGACCTCACCGAACCGGACACCCTGGACGCGGCCCTCGACGGCGTCGACGGCGTGTTCCTGATGTGGCCGTTCTTCACCACCGACGTGAGCACCGCGCCGGCCGTCATCGAGAAGATCGCGGCACGTCCCCGCCGGGTGGCCTTCGTCTCCTCGGTCGGCGTGCACATCGGCCTGGAGCGCGTGGACAACAACTGCCACGCCTACATCGAGGAGTTGCTGGAGCCGACGGACGTCGACTGGACGTTCCTGCGCACCACCGGCTTCCAGGCGAACGCCCTGGGCTTCGCCGAGCAGATCCGTGCCTCGGGCGTGGTCCGCTTCCCGTACGGAGCGGCCGTGCGCACCTCGGTGCACGAGGCCGACCTCGCGGCCGTCGGGGTCACCGCGCTGCTCACCGGGGCGCACGCGCGGCAGAAGTACCTGGTCACCGGCGCCGAGGAGCTGTCCCAGCGGGAGCAGGCGCGGATCATCGGCGAGGTCATCGGCCGTGCGGTGGACTGGGAGGACGTCGAGCACGACGCGGCGCGGGCGGCGATGGTGGCCTCCGGCTGGCCGCCGGCGTACGCGGACGGTGCCCTGGACTACTTCGCGACGATCACCGAGAAGCCGGAGCTGGGTTCGACGGTGGTCCGGGACGTGACCGGCCGGCCGGCCCGGACCTTCCGCTCCTGGGCCCAGGAGCACGCCGACGCCTTCCGGTGACCGCACCGGCTCCCGGCAGCGTTCCCGCCGAAGAGCGCGGGACGCGGCACCGACGGACGAAGAAGAACGACGGAGTGTTCCATGGCATCTGAGCGCGAACCCGGGGCCGCGAAGGTGGGCTTCGTGACCTTCGGCGTCCTGCGGGTGGACGGTCCGGAGACCGCCTCGGCCCTGGTGGGGGTCCTGACCGAGGAAGTGACCCGATGGGTGCGGCACGTCAGGGGATTCGTCTCCTCGCGCGTGCACGTCAGCACCGACGGCACCACGGTGGTCAACCGGGGCGAGTGGACGGACGAGGAGGCGTATCGCACCTCGTTCCGCGAGAACCCCTCGGGCGGGGTGCTGCACGCCCTGGGCACCCGGCCCGGCGTGCTCGCGGCGACCGTCTTCAGCGGTGCCCCGGCCGCCGCCCCGCTCGAAGGGCCCGAGCCCGACGCGCAGCCCGGCGTGGTGGGTGTGGCGACCCGGCACCTGGGCGGGCCCGCGTCTGCCGACGCGGTGCTCGACCTGCTGGCGAAGAGCGGCGAGTGGAAGCGGCACCATCCCGGCTTCATCTCGGCCACGCCCTACATCGACAAGGAGGGCGTGACCTTCGTGAATTACCCGATGTGGGTGAACGAGGTCGCCTACCAGGCGTGGATGGCCGACCCCCGGATCTCCGAGGGGCAGGAGGAGTTGGCGCGCCTGGAAGTGGCCCCGCCCGAGTACGTGCTGTGCAGGGTGGCGGTCCAGGTCGACGCCGCGTGAGGGTGCGTCGCGCGGCTGCCGGGGAGTTGACGCCCGCCTCACTCCCTCCTGACACTCCGACATGAATTCACCGGCATTTGTAGAACTTCACCGAGATCTGAACCTGCGGGCCTTGAAGTTCCGCACCCGGTCGAAGAAGCTAGTTGTTAGATTCCGCTGATGTGTCTTGTCTGCTGCAAAGGGGAGTCAGTAATGGATACGTCCGTCCCGGACCAATTCATTCGTGTGGAAAAAGGCTCTCCGAACGCCGAGGAACTGGCAGCCCTCACCACGGTAGTGGTCGCCCTGGCCGCGGCGCGCGCCGGGCATGGCAGTGATATCGCGCGGGGTGAGCAGCACACCGCCGGCTGGCGCCGCCCGGAGCGGCAGTCCGGATTCCGCGGACCGCGCACATGGCGTGACAATCCCCCGGTCACCGAAGACCACTGAATTCCCGGCGTTCGGGTAATTACTCGAAATCCGGTAAACGAAGCTCCATCGCATGTGAAAGGTTCACTATGACCGAGAATCCCATCAAGCTCGCCGTCATCATCGGCAGTGTGCGCGGCGGACGCTTCGGTCCGACCGTGGCGAACTGGTTCGTGGAGCAGGCGAAGAAGCACGGCGACTTCACCGTCGACCTCATCGACCTGGCCGAGTTCCCGCTGCCCGTGCAGATGCCGGCGTTCGGCGAGGACCCCGACCCCGAGACGAACGTGATCCAGGAGCGGCTGAGCGCCCGGCTCCACGAGGCGGACGCCTTCGCCGTCGTCACGCCCGAGTACAACCACACCTTCCCGTCGTCCCTGAAGAACGCCATCGACTGGTTCTTCGACGAGTGGATGGCCAAGCCGGTCGGCCTGATCTCTTACGGCGGCATGGGCGGCGGCCTGCGCGCGTCCGAGCACCTGCGGCAGGTCTTCGCGGAGGTCCACGCCACGACCGTGCGCGACATGCTCAGCTTCCACAACGCCTGGTCGGACTTCGAGCAGGAGGGCCGGCCGGTCAGCCCGGCGGGCAGCGAGGACGCCGCCGGGAACCTGCTCAATCAGCTCGCCTGGTGGGCCGAGGGTCTGCGCGAGGCCCGCGACAAGCGCCCGTACAAGCGCTGAGGAGACCGGCTCCGCGCGGGACCGCACCGGTCCCGCGCCGACCCGCCCGGGCGTCGGCACACCGGCCGTCGCCCGGTCCTTTCTGTCCACCTGCCTCTTCTTTCCCTCCAACTCCTTCCCGCTCTCCTGCCGAGCCACTACTTCGGTGTCATTCCTGGGAGTTCTCCGTATGAAGACGAGGTTCACGTCCTTCCGTCGCGCCCGGATCGGCATAGCCCTGGGCGCGCTGCTGACGACGGCCCTGACCGTCCCCGCCGCCGCCCAGGAATCCCCGGCCGAGGCGCAGGAGCCGCGTGCCGCCGTGGCGGCCGCCGCCGAGGAGTCCGCCGGCGTCCGCACCGTGGACGTCAGCTCCACCGCGACCGCTCTGAACGCCCCGAGCACCATCCCCGGCGGAACCGTACGGTTCCGGACCACGACCACCGACACGGCGTCCGGCTGGATCGGGCTCGCGCGTCCGCGCCCCGGGGTGACCTGGGAGCAGTTCCGCACCACCCTGATGAAGATCATCAACGCCAACGGTCCGGACATCATCGAAGGCAGCGAGGAGATGCTGTCCACCGCCGACCTGCTCGGCGGCACGGTCATCTACCCGGACCAGCCGGCCGCGTTCACCCAGCGGCTGAACCCCGGCCGCTACTTCCTCTTCGACTACAAGCACATCCGTGACGCGCAGCCGCGCTACCGCACCCTCGACGTCACGGGGTGGGCCCCCGGTTCGGCGCCGGCCGCCCACGCGGCCGTGACCGCCAAGCTCGTCGACGGCGCACCGCGGTACGAGGTGACCGGCACGGTGAAGGCCGGCCGGCCGCTGGTCTTCAGGAACTCCATGCCTGTCGGCCAGCCCGCGGAGGCGATCTTCTTCCCGGTGCCGGACGGCGTGACGGAGGAGGAGCTCGTCGCCTGGTTCGACAAGTTCGGGGACAGCGGCCAGTTCCCGGAGGACCCCGGTCCGCTCGGTGAAGGCCCCGGTGGGCTGCCGATGTCCGCGGGTGTCTCCTCGGTGCTTCAGCTGCCGCTGCAGCCCGGCCGGTACGTGATCATCGACTGGCTCAGCGACGCCCAGGACGGCCGCATGCTCCTCAAGAAGGGGCACTACGAAATCATCCAGGTCGGCTGAGTACGCGGCGAAGGCCGGGCACGGGGCGCGTGGGCACACCGGCCACGCCGGGCCGGTCCGCTCGCCTCGTGCCGTACAGCCGCCGCACCACGGGAGCTCTGCCCCATGACTTCGGCGAACACGCCCGAACCGGGCTTCGTCACCTTCGGTGTGCTGCGCACCGACTCCCCGGAGGCCGCCCGCCGACTGGTCGGTCTGATCACCGGCGAGGTCGACCGGTGGGTCCGGCACACCGACGGCTTCCACTCCGCGCGGACCCACGTGAGCCTCGACGGCGCCACCGTGGTCCAGTCGGGCCGCTGGGCCGACGAGAAGCGCTACCGCGACTCCTTCCTGCGCCATCCCGAAGGCCGGGTGCTGCACACGCTCGGCGGGCGGCCCGAGGTGCGCGCCGCGAGCGGGTTCAGCGGCTTTCCCGCCGCCGGTGTGCGGGGGCCCGCGGCCGGCCGCGCGCCCGGTCTGGTGGGTTTCGCGGTCCGCCGCCTCACCGGACCGGAGTCCGCCCGCGCCGTCCTCGGCCTGCTCGCCCGCAGCGGCGAGTGGAAGAGGACGTCGCCCGGGTTCATCTCGGCGAGCCCGTACATCGGGCCGGACGGCACGACGTTCGTCAACTGCCCGATGTGGGTGGACCGCGACGCCTACGACTCCTACATGAAGCATCCGGACATCGCCGAGGGCCTGGAGGAGGTGGCCCGGCTGGAAGTGGCACCGCCCGAGTTCCTGCTCTGCACCGTGGCCGCCGACATCGGGGCGCCGGCAAGGGATCGCTGAGCCGCGACGGCGGCCGAGGGCCCAGGACAAGGGAAGACAGATGACCGAAACGACCACGCAGAGGAACCACAGCACCGGGTCCCTGAGCCGGGGCAGAACATCCCCGATCGACCAGGTCCAGTTGTTCGAGAGGAAGTACGACCCGCTGACCCGGGACATCATCGGGGCACTGCCCCTCGACCGGTCCTGGCGCTGCCTGGAGCTGGGCGCGGGCGGCGGCTCGATGGCCGGCTGGCTGGCCGGGCGGGCGGACCGGGGCAGCGTCCTGGCCGTGGACGTCGACACCTCCCACCTCACCACCGTGCACGCCGAGCCGCCGGCCAACCTCACGGTCCGGCAGACCGACATCGCCGACGCCGACTTCGCGCCCGGCTCGTTCGACCTCGTCCTCGCCAGGGCGGTGTTCGAGCACCTGGCCGAGCCCGCGGCCGTCCTGGACCGGGCGGTCCAGTGGCTGGCCCCCGGCGGCTGGCTGGTGGTGGAGGACTTCTACTACCTGCCGCCCGAGGACTCCACCAGCGAGGTCGGCCGCACGCTCATCGAGGGCTACCTCCGGCGCATGCGCGCGCAGGGGGCGGACCTGTGGTGGGGCCGCCGGCTGCCCGCCTCCCTCGCCTCGGCGGGGCTGACGTCCGTGGCGTCCCGCGTCACTCCCGCGGGCCCCGGCCAGTCCACGGCCGACGACGAGCTGATCGCCCTGCGGATGCGCCAGGAGGGGCATGTCCTCGTCGACAACGGGGTGGTCACCGCGGAACAACTCGCGGCCTTCGTCGGATCGCTCGGTGACCCCCGGGCTCGGGACACGACGACCCTGCTGTTCTCCGCCTGGGGGCAGCGCCCCACCGCCTGACCGCGGGACGGACGCCCCGCCCCCTCCTTTCCGACCGCGCATCGCCGAACCAGGAGTCGCACATGAAAGCCCCCACGAGCGCCGGCCGCGGCGCCGTACTGCCCGTCCTTCTGCTCGCCTCGACCCTCACGGTCATGGCGGGGGCCGTCATCGCGCCCGTCCTGGAGGTGATACGCGGCGATCTCGGCCTCAGCGGCACCGCGGCCGGCATGATCCTCACGGCCCACGGGCTGTCCATCGCCGTCACCAGCCCCGTCGTCGGCTGGCTGATCGACCGCTGGGGCGTGCGGGTGCCGCTGGCCACCGGACTGCTGCTGTACGGCGCGGCCGGCGGCGCGGGGGCGTTCCTCAGCTCCTACCCGGCGCTGATCGCCACCCGTATCGCCTTCGGTGTCGGCGCGGCCGCCGTCTTCGCCGGCACCACCGTGGCCCTCCTCTCGTACTACCAGGGCGCGCAGCGCGACACCGTAATGGGCTGGCGGTCCACCGCCATCAGCCTCGGCGGCGTCATCTGGCCGCTGCTGGCCGGCGCGATCGGCGGGCTGTCCTGGCACGCTCCCTTCGCCATCTACCTCATCGGCGTCCCGCTCGGCCTGCTCGCGCTGCTGGCCCTGCCCCGCACCGATCCGGCCCCGGCCATGGACGGCACCGGTGACGGCGGTGAGCGCATCCTGCCCTTGCTGATGCGCCGCCCGGCACTGCTCGGCTACTACGGCCTGCTGATCGTGGCGTCGCTCCTGCTGTACGGCCTGGCCGTGTTCAACCCGTTCCGGCTGGCCGAGATCGGCATCGAGAAGCCGTTCCTCGTGGCGCTGATCAGCACGACGGCGTCGGTGACCATGAGCCTCGTCGGCCTCTGGTACGCCAAGCTGCGCGCCGCCCTCGGCTACGGTCCGCTGCTGCGGATCACGGCCGTGTGCTGGACGCTGGCCTTCGCCCTGCTCGGCCTGACCGGTCACGCCGCGCTCGTGGTGGTCGGCAACGGGCTGTTCGGCCTGGGCATGGGCATCCTCATGCCGGCCGTGACCGTCCTGATCGGTGACACGGCGCCACCCGCACTGCGCGGCCAGGCCACCGCCCTGTCCGGTACCGCCTCTTTCGCCGGGCAGTTCTGCTCCCCGCTGATCCTCGGCCCCCTCGTCGACAGCACGTCCGTGAAGACCGGGTTCCTGGCGTGCGCCGGAGCGGCCGCCGTCCTGCTGCTGGCCCTGCTGCCGGTACGCATCACCGACCCGGCGCCCGCGCCCCAGGACCAAGGAGAGCCGGAACAGGCCGTCGCCTGAGCCCGCGCCCCAGGAGGAACCATGAAGATCCTGTTCATCCCGGGTGGCAGCCCGGCCACCGTCTTCGGCCTCGTCCCGCTCGCACAGGCCCTGCGCGGCGCGGGGCACGACGTGCTGATGGCGTCGACCGAGGACATGATGCCGGTCGTCACCGGCACCGGCGTCCCCGGCATCGCGGTCACCCCGCACGACATCTGGCACTACATCACCAAGGACCGCGAGGGGAATCTCAAGGAGATCCCCGGCGACCTGCCCCGACAGGGGCCGTTCGTCGGCCGGTGGTTCGCCCAGATGGGCGCCGACGGCCTGCCGGTGCTCCTCGACATCACCCGCGGCTGGCGGCCCGACCTCGTCGTCGGCGGATCCATGTCGTACGCCGCCCCGCTGCTCGCCGCCCACCTCGGCATCCCGTACGTACGGCAGGCCTGGGACACCGACGACTCCAACGCGCAGGACCGGGGCGCCGAGCGCGAACTCCAGCCGGAACTGCGCGCCCTCGGCCTCAGCCGGCTGCCCGAACCGGATCTGCGCATCGAGATCTGCCCGCCCAGCCTCACCCCGCCAGAGGCGCCGCCTGCCCGGCTGATGCGCTGGCTCCCCGGCAACCTCCAGCGCGGCCTGGAGCCGTGGATGTTCACCCGCGGCGACCGCCGCCGGGTGTGCGTCACCGCGGGCAGCCGGGCCACCCCGGAGCGCACGTTCGCCTTCCTGCGGGGCCTGGTCGAGAACATCGCCCCGCTCGACGCGGAGATCGTCGTCCCGGCCCCCGACGCCCTCGCCGCCGACCTGCGCGCCGAGCTCGACGGGGTACGCACCGGGTGGATCCCGCTCGACGTCCTGGCGCCGACGTGCGACCTCGTGGTCCACCACGCGGGCGGCGCCACCACCATGACCACGATGAACGCGGGCGTGCCCCACCTGATCATTCCGGAGGCCGTGGTCTTCGACGCGCCCGCACGGCGCATCGCGGACTTCGGCGCGGCCCTGGTGCTGTCGCCGGCCGAGGCCACCCCCGAGCGGGTCGCCGACGCGTGCGGACAGTTGCTGTCCGACCCGTCGTTCAAGGAACGCGCCCTGGAGCTGTCCCGGGAGATCGCCACGATGCCGCTGCCCGCGGAGATGGTGGGCCCGCTGGAGAAGCTCGCCGCGCGGGGCCGCGGCTGAGCCGAGCTCCCCCTCGCCCCCCGGGCCCTGTCCGGCCACCCGGCCGGACAGGGCCTTCTGTCTGCCCGCCCCGCCCCTCTCATCCAGGAGTCAGACGTGATCAATCTCTTCCAGCCGCAAGTGGGCAAGGAAGAACTCGACGCCGTCGCCGAGGTGTTCGACAGCCACTGGCTCGGCCACGGCCCCCGTACCAAGGCGTTCGAGGCCGACTTCGCGGCACACATCGGCGTCGACGCCGAGCTGGTCGTCTTCATCAACTCGGGCACGGCCGGCCTCTTCCTCGCCCTGGAGGCGCTGGACCTGGCCGAGGGCGACGAGGTGGTCCTGCCGTCGCTCAGCTTCGTCGCCGCGGCCAACGCCATCGGTTCCACCGGAGCCCGTCCGGTCTTCTGCGACGTCGATTCCCGCACCCTCAACCCCACCGCGGAGGACGTGGAGCGGTCGCTCACCCCGCGGACCAAGGCGGTGATCGTGCTGCACTACGGCGGTTACCCCGGCGACATCGTCCGCATCGAGCGACTGTGCCGGGAGCGGGGCATCGCGCTCGTCGAGGACGCGGCGTGCTCTCCGGCGTCGCGCGTCGACGGCCGGGCCGTCGGTTCGTTCGGGGACCTCGCGATGTGGAGCTTCGACGCCATGAAGGTCATGGTCACCGGCGACGGCGGCATGCTGTACGTGCGGGACCGGGAGCTGGCGGCGCGGGCCCGGCGCCTCGCCTACCACGGGCTGGCCCAGCCCAGTGGCTTCGGCCACGCCAAGGTCTCGCACCGCTGGTGGGAGCTGGACGTCCCGGAGATCGGCCGGCGCGTCATCGGCAACGACCTGACGGCCGCGATCGGCTCCGTGCAGCTGCGCCGGCTGCCGGAACTGGTCGCCCGCCGCAGGGAGATCGTCGAACTCTACGACCGGGAGCTGGCCGGCCTCGACGGGGTCAGGACGCCACCGCCGCTGCCCGAGGGGCACGAGTCCAGCTACTACTTCTACTGGGTCCAGATGAGCCCGGAGATCCGCGACGAGGTCGCCTCCGAGCTGTACGCGGCCGGCATCTACACCACCTTCCGCTACGCACCGCTGCACAAGGTGCCCGCGTACCGCGCCCAGGACGAGGTGCTGCCCGCGTCGGACAAGGCCTCCGGCCAGACCCTCTGCCTGCCCCTGCACCCGGGGCTCGCCGACGACGAGGTACGGACCGTGGCCGCCGCTCTGCGCGAAGCCGTCGAAGCACGTCAAAAGTAACCACCACGCGAGGAGATGTCCCCATGAAGGCTCTGGTGCTGTCGGGCGGGGCGGGAACCCGGCTCCGACCTTTCAGCTATTCCATGCCCAAGCAGCTCGTTCCCATCGCCAACAAGCCCGTCCTTGCGCACGTCCTGCAGAACATCAAGAACCTCGGTGTGCGGGAGATCGGCGTCATCGTCGGCGACTGGGCGCCCGAGATCGCCGATGTCATGGGCGACGGCGCCCGGTGCGGCACCCGGGTCACCTACATCCGCCAGGACCACCCCCGGGGCCTGGCGCACTGCGTGGAGATCGCCCGCGACTTCCTCGGCGACGACGACTTCCTGATGTACCTGGGCGACAACATGCTGCCCGACGGCATCACCTCCATCGCCGAGGAGTTCGCGGCCAACCGGCCCACCGCCCAGGTCGTCGTGCACAAGGTGCCCGACCCGCGCGCCTTCGGCGTGGTCGAGCTGGACGCCGACGGCAATGTCGAGCGTCTGGTGGAGAAGCCGCAGCAGCCGCGCAGCGACCTCGCGCTGATCGGGGTGTACTTCTTCACCCCGGCCATCCACGAGGCGGTCGCCGCGATCGAGCCGAGCGCCCGTGGCGAGCTGGAGATCACCGACGCCATCCAGTGGCTCGTCGCGAACGGAGCCGACGTCCGCGCCAGCGAGTACGCCGGCTACTGGAAGGACACCGGCAACGTGGACGACGTGCTGGAGTGCAACCGGCACCTGCTCGACCGGCTCGACGCCCACGTCGCCGGGGACGTCGACGACGCCAGCGAGGTGGACGACCAGGTCGTCATCGGGGCCGGCGCGCGCATCGTCCGCTCCCGCATCCAGGGCCCGGTCATCGTCGGCGAGAACACGGTCGTCGAGGACTGCGAGATCGGCCCGTACACCTCCATCGGCCGCGACTGCGTGCTGCGGGCCAGTGCCGTGTCCGACTCCATCGTGCTCGACCGGGCGCAGATCTCCCGCGTCCAGGGCCTGCGCAGCTCCCTCATCGGGCGGGACGCCACGGTCGGCACGGGCGACTGGGCGGCACCGCACCACCGGCTGGTCGTGGGCGACTTCACCCGGGTCGAGGTGGCGGCATGAGGCTCCTGGTGACCGGGGGCGCGGGGTTCATCGGCTCGCACTTCGTGCGCACCCTGCTGGACGGCGGCTACCCGGGTCACGAGCGGACGCGGGTCACCGTGCTGGACAAGCTCACCTACGCCGGCAACCGCGCCAACCTGCCCGCCTCCCACCCCCGGCTGGAGTTCGTGCGGGGCGACATCTGCGACCTGCCGACGCTCATGTCCCTGCTGCCGGGGCACGACGCGGTGGTGCACTTCGCCGCCGAGTCGCACGTCGACCGGTCCGTGGAGTCCGCCGCTGAGTTCGTCAGGACCAACGTCGGCGGCACGCAGACCCTGCTGGACGCCTGCCTGGCCACCGGTGTGGGACGCGTCGTCCACGTCTCCACCGACGAGGTGTACGGCTCGATCACCGAGGGGTCCTGGACCGAGGAGTGGCCGCTCGCGCCCAACTCGCCCTACGCCGCCTCCAAGGCCGCCTCCGACCTGATGGCCCGCGCCTACTGGCGCACCCACGGGCTCGACGTGTCCATCACCCGCTGCTCCAACAACTACGGCCCGTACCAGCACCCGGAGAAGCTCATCCCGCTGTTCGTGACGAACCTGCTGGAGGGCGTGCCCGTGCCGCTGTACGGGGACGGGCGCAACATCCGCGAGTGGCTCCACGTCGACGACCACTGCCGGGCCATCGCCCTCGTCCTGGACAAGGGGCGTGCGGGCCAGGTCTACAACGTCGGCGGCGGCAACGAGCAAACCAACCTCCACATCACCGAGCGGCTGCTGGACCTGTGCTTCGCCGACCGCTCCATGGTGCGCAGGGTCGCCGACCGCAAGGGCCACGACCTGCGGTACTCGCTCGACGAGACCAGGATCAGGGAGGAGCTGGGATACGCCCCGCGGATCCCCTTCGAGCAGGGCCTCGCCGACACCGTCGCCTGGTACCGCGACAACACCGACTGGTGGAAGCCCGTCAAGCATCCCGGCGACGACGCCGGAACCGGAAGCCGAGAAGGGAAGCGGTCATGAGCGACCACAAGGCCCTGGTCCTCGATGCGGCCAGGAAGTACCACGAGGACCAGCGCGACAAGGAACCCTTCGTCCCCGGGGTCACCGAGATCTGGCCCTCCGGCGCCGTGCTGGAGGAGGAGGACCGGCTGGCGCTGGTCGAGGCGGCACTGGAGATGCGGATCGCGGCCGGGCCCAGCTCCCGGCAGTTCGAGTCGCGCTTCGCCCGCCGGCTGAAGCGCCGCAAGGCGCACCTGACCAACTCGGGCTCGTCGGCGAACCTGCTGGCCATGACGGCGTTCACCTCGCACCTGCTCCAGGACCGCCGGCTGAAGGCGGGCGACGAGGTGATCACGGTGGCCGCGGGCTTTCCGACCACCGTCAACCCGATCCTCCAGAACGGGCTCGTTCCGGTCTTCGTCGACGTCGAGCTGGGCACGTACAACACCACGGCCGACCGGGTCGCGCAGGCCATCGGGCCGAAGACCCGCGCCATCATGATCGCGCACGCGCTGGGCAACCCCTTCGAGGCCGCCGAGATCGCCCAGCTCGCCGAGGAACACGACCTGTTCCTCATCGAGGACAACTGCGACGCGGTCGGCTCCACCTACGACGGACAGCTGACCGGCACCTTCGGTGACATCACCACCGTCAGCTTCTACCCCGCCCACCACCTGGCCATGGGTGAGGGCGGATGCGTGCTGACCTCGAACCTGGCGCTTGCCCGGATCGTGGAGTCCCTGCGCGACTGGGGCCGCGACTGCTGGTGCGAGCCGGGGGAGAGCAACAAGTGCCTCAAGCGGTTCGACTACCAGATGGGCACCCTCCCCGCCGGGTACGACCACAAGTACATCTTCTCCCACGTCGGTTACAACCTGAAGGCCACCGACATCCAGGCGGCTCTGGGGCTGACCCAGCTGGACAAGCTGGACCGGTTCATCGACGCCCGCAAGCGGAACTGGCGCCGGCTGCGGGACGGCCTGGACGGGCTGCCGCACCTGATCCTCCCGGAGCCGACCCGGCGCAGCGACCCGAGCTGGTTCGGTTTCGCCCTCACCGTGGACCCCGAGGCGCCGTTCCGGCGGGCCGAGTTGGTGGAGTTCCTGGAGGGCCGCAGGATCGGCACCCGCCGGCTCTTCGCCGGCAACCTCACCCGGCACCCCGCCTACATCGACCAGCCGCACCGTGTCGTCGGCGACCTCCGCAACAGCGACGTCATCACCGAGCAGACCTTCTGGGTGGGCATCTACCCCGGGCTGACCGACGAGATGACCGACTACATCGTCTCCTCCGTCAAGGAGTTCGTGGCCGGCCGCGGCTGACCCCCCGGGCGGTCTCCGTCCGCCCGACCGACCAGGAGCCCGAGCAACCAGGAGTACATCATGTCGTCCACCGTCGCCCGGCCCCCGGCCGGGCCGCGCACCCTGCGCCCCCGGTCCGACGCCTCGGTCGCCACCCGGATGGCCCGGTCGGCCGCCGAGACCACCGGCGCCCGACTGCCCACCGAGGACTTCCCCCAGTGGCTCGAAGGGCGTCGCGCGGCCCACCGCTTCCAGGTCGACCGCATACCGTTCGGCGAGCTGGCGGGCTGGTCGTTCGAGGCGGCCACCGGAAACCTCGTGCACCGCAGCGGCCGGTTCTTCACCGTCGAGGGCCTGCACGTCACCGCCGACACCGGTCCCTTCCAAGAGTGGTACCAGCCCATCATCAAGCAGCCGGAAGTCGGCATCCTCGGCATCCTCGCCAAGGAGTTCGACGGGGTGCTGCACTTCCTGATGCAGGCCAAGATGGAGCCCGGCAACCGCAATCTGCTGCAGCTCTCCCCCACCGTCCAGGCCACCCGGAGCAACTACACCAAGGTCCACCGGGGCGCGGACGTGAAGTACATCGAGTACTTCACCCGGCCGGGCCGCGGCCGGGTCCTCGCGGACGTGCTGCAGTCCGAGCACGGTTCCTGGTTCTTCCGCAAGAGCAACCGGAACATGATCGTGGAAGCCGTCGGCGAAGTGCCCCTCCACGACGACTTCTGCTGGTTGACCCTGGGCCAGATCGGCGAGCTCCTCCGCCTCGACAACGTCGTGAACATGGACTCCCGGACCGTGCTCGCCTGCGCCCCGTTCCCCGACGGGGACCACGGCGCTCTGCACGCGGACACCGATCTGCTGTCGTGGTTCACCGCCGAGCGCTCCCGGCACGACGTACGCGCCGAACGCGTCCCCCTCGACCGGCTGCCCGGCTGGAAGCGGAGCGAGTGGACGATCGACCACGAGGAGGACCGGTACTTCCGGGTCGTGGCGGTCGCCGTCCAGGCCGGCAGCCGGGAGGTCGCGGGCTGGACCCAGCCACTGTTCGAGCCACTGGGCCTGGGCGTCACGGCCTTCCTCACCCGGCGCATCGGCGGTGTGCCCCACGTCCTGGTGCACGCCCGGGTCGAGGGCGGTTTCCTCGACACCGTGGAACTCGGCCCCACCGTCCAGTACACGCCGGGCAACTACGCCCACGTGGCGGCGGAGGACCGGCCGCCCTTCCTCGACCTGGTGCTGGACGCGGACCCCTCCCGCATCCGGTACGAGGCCGTGCACTCGGAGGAGGGCGGCCGGTTCCTCAACGCCGAAAGCCGCTACCTCATCGTCGACGCCGACGAGGACCAGGCCCCGCTCGACCCGCCGCCCGGCTACCGCTGGGCGACCCCCGGCCAGCTCACGTCGCTCGTCCGGCACGGCCATTACCTCAATGTGCAGGCGCGCACGCTGCTGGCCTGCCTCAACGCGACCGGGGTGCGCATCTGATGGCACCGGTACGCATCGGGGTCCTCGGCTGCGCCGACATCGCACGGCGCCGCATGCTCCCCGCCATGGCGGCCGCGGACGGTCTGGAGGTCGCCGCGGTCGCCAGCCGGGACGCCGAGCGGGCCCGGGAGCTGGCGGAGCGTTTCGCCGCCCGTCCGGTCCACGGGTACGCCGCGCTGCTGGAGCGCGACGACGTCGACGCGGTGTACGTGCCGTTGCCGGCGGCTCTGCACGCCGAGTGGACCGAGGCCGCGCTGCGGGCGGGCAAGCACGTCCTGGCCGAGAAGCCGCTGACCACCGACCCGGACACCACGGCCCGGCTCGTCGAGCTGGCGGAGCGGTCGGGCCTGGCCCTGATGGAGAACGTCATGTTCGTCCATCACTCCCAGCACGAGGCGGTACGCACGCTGGTCGCCGAGGGGGCGGTCGGTGAACCGAGGGCCTTCCACGCCATGTTCGCGATCCCGGGGCTGCCCGACGACGACATCCGGCACCGTGCCGACCTCGGCGGCGGCGCCCTGTGGGACACCGGCGTCTACCCGGTGCGCGCGGCACTCCACTTCCTGGGCGACGGGCTCCGGGTCGTCGGTGCCACCCTGAACAGCGGTCCCGGCCGTACGGTCGACACGGCGGGGACCGCGCTGCTGACCGGCCCCGAGGGGGTCGGTGCCCAGCTCACCTTCGGCCTCGCCCACGCCTACCGTTCGACGTACGAGATCTGGGGCAGCGAGGGGCGGATCACCGTCGACCGCGCCTTCACCCCGCCCGCCGACCTCGTACCGCGCGTCCGCCTGGAGCGCCGTACCGGCGTCCAGGAGATCCCGCTGCCCGCCGACGACCAGGTGGCCCGCACGGTCGCCGCGTTCGTCGAGGCCGTACGCGCCGGGGCCGCGCCGGATCCCGTGATCCTGCGGCAGGCCGCGCTGGTGCGGGCGGTGCGCGAGCACGCCGCGGCCTGAGCGCTGCCGCCCCTCCCCCGTACGCCCCCGACGGGCGGCCGGGGCCCCATCCGCGGGTCACGTCCCGGGTCATGTCCAAGAGGAGTCAACCGAGGTGTACAGCGAGACCACTCCACCGCGTGCCGACGAGCGGGCACGGAACAAGCGGATCCGCCGGTTGGACCGGGTGATCATCAGGTTCGCGGGGGACTCGGGTGACGGGATGCAGCTCACCGGTGACCGTTTCACCTCGGAGACCGCGTCGTT
>NZ_JBIWEF010000026.1:0-29862 GCF_044762405.1 Streptomyces sp. NPDC097107
AAGAACTCGTACCAGGCGCCGTACAGGGCGCGTTCGCGCTCCACGAGCAGGGGCAGCGGGTCGGAGGTGGTGACCAGCTCCCGCAGCGGATGCCGAGCCAGTACCGCGTCCACCTCCGGCGTCAGCGCCGCCGCCAAACGAGACGCGGCCGCCCGGGTCTCGTCCCGCAGCGCGTCCGCGGCGGCGAGCAGTTCCCGTCGGTCCGCGCTCCGGGGCACGTCGTCGGCGGCACGCTCGTACAGCCGGGCGCCCTCCTCCAGGACCAGGTCGGTGTCCATCCCCGCCGGGATCTTGATCCGCGCGTGGTGCCGCCAGGTGGTCACCGGATCGCCCCACGCCTCCACGGTGTACGACCAGAGTCCCGGCTCACCGGCGGTGACGGTGGCCCCCCAGCGGTCGGTGCCCGGGGCCAGCTCCCGCATCGGCGTCCACGGACCCGGCCGGCCCCGCGGATCTCTGAGGACGACGTTGGCGGCGACCGCGTCGTGCCCCTCCCGGAACACGGTGGCCGATATCTCGAAGGACTCGCCGGTGACGGCCTTGGCGGGCCTGCGCCCCTGCCGGACCATCGGGCGGACGTCCAGGACGGGGATGCGCCCGACGACGGTGGTGCCGTCCGCGGGGGGTGCCCCGGGTGGCGCCTGCGATGGTGCCGCGGGGGGTGCCTGCGATGGTGCCGCGGGGGGTGCTGACGAGTGGTGCGTGGCGGGCATGACCGCTCCTGTCCGCGTCAACGAGGGTGGGCGGATGACTCTGGGGAGGTGGGTCCTGCGGGGGTGCGTGTGGGGTGTACCGCAGGAGCCTTCCCACACTCTTCGGGTGGGCAATCCGGCACTTTGTTACTTACTCATGCGTATGTCGACACTCGCGACGACCTGACCGGACACCTTCCCCGCCCGGAGATCGACACGCCGGTGGTTATTAGCCCGACCGGCGACCGAGGAGGACGCCGTTCAGGCCGAATCGGAGGTCTGAGGGCGAAGGCCCCGGCGAGGGACACATCGCGCCGGTAACGTCGTCGGGGTGAAGGCGATTCGTCGACTTACCGTCCGTCCCGTTCTCCCCGACCCCCTCCGGCCGCTCAGTGATCTGGCCCGGAATCTGCGCTGGTCCTGGCATCCGGAGACCCGCGACCTCTTCCAGTCCGTCGACCCCGGGTGCTGGGCCGCCTCCGGCCGCGACCCGGTACGGCTGCTCGGCACCGTCCCGCCCGCGCGCCTCGCGGAGCTGGCGGAGGACCGGCGCTTCCTGCGCCGGCTGACCGCGGTGGCCGACGACCTCGACCACTACATGACCGGCGACCGCTGGTACCAGGCCCAGTCCGGCCGACTCCCCGCCGCCGTCGCCTACTTCTCACCCGAGTTCGGTATCACCGCCGCCCTGCCCCAGTACTCCGGCGGCCTCGGCATCCTCGCCGGCGACCACCTGAAGGCGGCCAGTGACCTGGGCGTACCGCTCATCGGCGTCGGCCTGCTCTACCGGCACGGCTACTTCCGGCAGTCCCTCTCCCGGGACGGCTGGCAGCAGGAGCACTACCCCGTTCTCGACCCCCACGAGCTGCCCCTCGCCCTCCTCAAGGAGGCCGACGGCACCCCCGCCCACGTCGCCCTCGCGCTGCCCGGCGGCCGGGAGCTGCGCGCCCGTATCTGGCTGGCCCAGGTCGGCCGGGTGCCGCTGCTGCTGCTCGACTCGGACGTCGAGGAGAACGACCTCGGCGAACGCGGCGTCACCGACCGGCTCTACGGCGGCGGCAGCGAACACCGGCTCCTCCAGGAGATGCTGCTCGGCATAGGAGGTGTCCGGGCGGTACGGACGTACTGCCGGCTCGCCGGCCACGCCGCGCCGGAGGTGTTCCACACCAACGAGGGCCACGCGGGTCTTCTCGGCCTGGAGCGCATCTCCGAACTGTGCGAGCAGGGGTTGGAGTTCGGTGCCGCACTCGAGGCGGTCCGGGCCGGCACCGTCTTCACCACCCACACCCCCGTCCCGGCCGGCATCGACCGCTTCGACCGCGAACTGGTCGCCCGCCACTTCGGCCCCGACTCCGAACTCCCGCGCATCGACGTCGAGCGCGTCCTGCGGCTCGGTATGGAGACCTACCCCGGCGGCGAGCCCAACCTGTTCAACATGGCCGTGATGGGCCTGCGCCTGGCCCAGCGCGCCAACGGCGTCTCCCTGCTGCACGGCGGGGTCAGCCGGGGGATGTTCGCCGGACTCTGGCCCGGTTTCGACGCCGAGGAGGTGCCGATCACCTCCGTCACCAACGGCGTGCACGCCCCGACCTGGGTCGCGCCGGAGGTCTTCCGGCTCGGAGCCCGGCAGATCGGCGTCCAGCGGGCCGAGGACGCGCTGACCGTCGGCGGCTCGGACCGCTGGGACTCGGTCGCCGACATCCCCGACCAGGACATCTGGGAACTGCGCCGCACCCTGCGCGAGCAGCTCGTCGAGGAGGTGCGGGAGCGGCTGCGCGCCTCCTGGCGGCAGCGCGGCGCCGGCACCGCCGAGCTGGGCTGGATCGACGACGTCCTCGACCCGGACGTGCTCACCATCGGGTTCGCGCGGCGCGTCCCGTCGTACAAGCGGCTGACGCTGATGCTGCGCGACCGCGACCGCCTGATGGACCTCCTGCTGCACTCCGAGCGGCCGATCCAGATCGTCGTCGCGGGCAAGGCGCACCCGGCGGACGAGGGCGGCAAGCGGCTGGTGCAGGAGCTGGTGCGGTTCGCCGACGACCCGCGGGTGCGGCACCGCCTCGTGTTCCTGCCCGACTACGGCATGGCGATGGCGCAGAAGCTCTACCCGGGCTGCGACATCTGGCTGAACAACCCCCTCCGCCCCCTGGAGGCCTGCGGCACGTCCGGCATGAAGGCGGCGCTCAACGGCTGCCTCAACCTGTCGGTACTGGACGGCTGGTGGGACGAGTGGTACCAGCCCGACTTCGGCTGGGCGATCCCCACCGCCGACGGCGCGGGCACCGACCCGGACCGGCGCGACGCCATAGAGGCCGCCGCCCTCTACGACCTGCTGGAGCAGCGGATCACCCCCCGCTTCTACGAGCGCGGCGCGAGCGGGCTGCCCGACCGGTGGATCGAGATGGTCCGCAGGACCCTGAGCCTGCTCGGGCCGAAGGTGCTGGCCGGCCGCATGGTCCGCGAGTACGTCGAGCGGCTCTACGCCCCCGCGGCCGAGGCGCATCGCGCGATGGACCCGGACTCCGCCCGTTCGCTGGCCGAGTGGAAGGCCCGGGTGCGGGCGGCCTGGCCCGGGGTGAGCGTCGACCACGTGGAGACGTCCGCCGCGAGCGCCACGGCGGAGCTGGGCTCGACGCTCGGGCTGCGGGTCCGGGTCAACCTCGGCGACCTGGCCCCGGACGACGTGGAGGTGCAGGCGGTCTCCGGCCGGGTCGACTCCGAGGACCGGATCACCGACGCGGCGACGGTGCCGCTGAAACCGGTGGGCGGCCCCGACCTGGAGGGCCGCTGGCTGTACGAGGGCCCGCTCGCCCTGGACCGCACCGGGCCCTTCGGCTACACGGTCCGCATCCTGCCCGCGCACCGGCTGCTGGCGTCCGGCGCGGAGGCGGGACTGGTCGCGGTGCCGTCGGACGAGCTGGCGGAGGCGGCGGGGCTGCTGATGAGGTGAGACCGGCCGGAGGTTGAGGTGGGGCCGGCCGGAGGTTGAGGTGGGGCCGGCCGGAGGACGACGTGGGGCCGGCCGGAGGACGACGTGGGACCGGCCGGAGGACGACGTGGGACCGGCCGTGGAGCGCGGGTCAGTCCCCCTCGTCGCCGCCGCTCAGCCGTCGCAGGACGGTGCCGCAGCGGCGGGCGTAGGCGTGCTGGAAGGCGCGGGCGGCCGGGCCGCCGGCCTTGGCGTACCACTTGGCGGGGCGGCTGAAGGCGGTCACGGTCAGCCAGACCGTGCCGTCGCCCGTCCGGTCCACCACGAAGGCCTCTTCCCCGGACTCCGGGTGGCCGGGCAGGGTGCCGTAGGCCCAGCCGGCCCGGCGGGGTTCGTCCAGGGTCCAGACCACCCGGCAGGGCGCCTTGATCATCCCGGCGAGGGTGACGGTGACGTCGACGCCGGGCGCGGCACGCTCGGCGCTCGCGTCGATGCCGACGCCCATCTCCCGGTGCATCTCCCAGGTGAGCACGGCCTCGACCGCGCGCCGGAACACCGGTTCGCCCTCCCCGAGGCGCGTGCGTACGTGCATGGGGCGGAAGCCGGGCGGACAGTGGCCCTGCTCGCGGGTGGCGCCGACGTCGTCGTACGTGAAGGACATGGGCACCAAGAGTAGGGCGACACCCTGGAACCTGGCGTTCCGGGTGTCGCCGGCAGGCCATGGGGAGGACGCCGTCCCGGGGATTCGAACCACCGGGACGGCGCCCTGACCGTGGAGCCCCGCGCGGGGCCTACGGGAAGGTGAGCTTGAACGAGTTGATGTACCCGGTGTCCCGGGAGGCCCCGTCCTGGACGCGCAGCTTCCAGGTGCCGTTGGCGGTCTCCGAGGAGGCGTTCACCGTGTACGTCTGGATCACGTTGTCCGCCGAGTCGGAGGAGCTGGAGTTCTTCAGGCGGTACGCGGTCCCGTCCGGGGCCAGCAGGTCGACCACCAGGTCACCGCGCCAGGTGTGCCTGATGTCCACCGCGGCCTGGAGGTTGGCCGGCGCGTTGCCGGCCCGCCCCGTCACGGCGACCGACGAGGTGACCGCCGCGCCGTTGTCCGGGATGGCCACGTCGGTGGTGTTCTCGAAGGAGGTGCCGCCGCCACCGCCGCCGCCCGAGCGGGCACCGACGTTGATGCCGGCCCACGCGTCCTGCACCGCCTTGTACTCGGTGCTGTCGGTGCCGTACAGCTCACCGGTGGCCGCGAGGGTGCCGGTGCGGGCCGCCGCGTAGTTGGTGGTCGACGTGAACTTCGTGGTCAGCGCGCGGAACCAGATCTTCGCCGCCTTCTCGCGGCCGATGCCGGTGACCGGGAGGCCGTCCGAGGTGGGCGAGTCGTAGGTGACACCGTTGATGGTCTTGGTGCCGCTGCCCTCGCTCAGCAGGTAGAAGAAGTGGTTGGCCGGGCCGGAGGAGTAGTGGACGTCGACGTTGCCGATGCCCGAGTACCAGTAGTCCTTGGACGACCCGTCCTTGCTGGGCTTGTCCATGTAGCGCAGGGGGGTGCCGTCGCCGTTGATGTCGATCTCCTCGCCGATGAGGTAGTCACCGACGTCGGAGGAGTTGTTCGCGTGGAACTCGACGGCCGCGCCGAAGATGTCGGAGGTGGCCTCGTTCAGCCCGCCGGACTCGCCGCTGTAGATGAGCCCCGCGGTGTTGGAGGTGAGTCCGTGCGTCATCTCGTGCGCGGCCACGTCGATGGACGTCAGCGGGTTGGCGTTGCCCGAACCGTCGCCGTACGTCATGCAGAAGCAGCCGTCCGACCAGAAGGCGTTGACGTAGTTGTTGCCGTAGTGGACCCGGGAGTAGGCGCCCGCACCGTCGCCGCGGATACCGGAACGGCCCTGGACGTTCTTGTAGTAGTCCCAGGTCAGCGCCGCCCCGTAGTGGGCGTCGGCGGCGGCGGTCTCCGCGTTGGACGGGCTGCCGTTGCCCCACACGTCGTCGGGGCCGGAGAAGAGCGTGCCGGTGCCGGAGGTGCCCCGGTTGAGGTTGTACGTCTTGTGGTTGCCGCGTGCTGTGTCGGTCAGCGTGTACGACGACCCGGACTGCGCCGTGCCCAGCGTCACCGTCCCGCTGTACAGAGTGTTGCCGGTGCCGTTGTGGATCGCCTGGTACTCGTAGAGCTTGGCGCCGGTGGCGGCGTCGGTGACGACGTGCAGCTCGTTCGGGGTGCCATCCTCCTGGAGGCCGCCGACGACCGTCTCGTACGCCAGGACCGGGGTGCCGTTCGCCGCCCAGATCACCTTGCGCGGGGCGCGGTCGGCCTCGGCCCGCTCGGCGCCGGCGGCCTTCGCGGCGGAGACGGCCTGCTGCTCGGCCTTGCCGGCGGATATCCTCGGCGTCACGGTGGCCGGCTTGATCGCCTTCGGCGTGGCCTTCACGACCCGCTCGGTCTTCCCGGCGTCAGTGGTGACGACCAGGTCGCCACCGAGGACGGGCAGTCCGTCGTAGGTGCGCTCGTAGCGCGTGTGCTCGGTGCCGTCGCGGTCCTTGACCACATCGCGGACGACCAGCTTCTCCTTGGCGCCCAGGCCGAGTTCGTCGGCGGTGTGCGCCTTGGCGGCGTCGGCGTCACGGATGAGTTCGGCGCGCTGGGCCGGAGTGAGCTTGACGGACTCGGCGCCCGGAACGGGGGCCTGCCGGGGAGCCGCGGTGGCGGCGCCGGACTGGACCGCCGTGGCGATCAGCGCTGCGACACCGGCCAGGGCGACGGCGGCGGCGCGGCGGTGGGTGGTGCGGGACGCGGTGTGGGAGGCGCGTCTGAGGGGAGTGCTGCTGCTCAACACTGACTCCTTCTGCGTGGCCGCGGGTCGCGCGGCCAGGGGAGACCGGCCGGCGGGTGGGCCGGCCGGGCGGTACTGGTTCGGTACGCAGAAACCACGTGCTAGGAGCTGACCGCCGCGCAGCACTGGTCGGGAAGCTGTGGGGGCGCTGTGGAGCGGCCGTGGGAAGAGTGGCAGGAGAACGCGCCTTCTGTCAGGAGCGCGTCAGAAAGTTGGCCAGAAATGGTTCGTTGTCCGGGCGTTCATGTTCGATATACGGAAGGGACGCTTTCCGGGTGCTACTGACTGCCCACTCAGTCCTGGCGAACACGCCCCCCGCCAGACACCGCGGCCACTGCCGCCGGACCAGCCACCACAGATACCGCCAGCCGCCCCGGCGGTCGGGCGCGCCGGGCTCCTCGTACGCGTCGATCATCGGTGGCTCCCCCGTCAGTTCTCCGTACGGCTCTCCCGACGTCCCTGTAGGTTCCGCTTGGTCGTGAGCAGTGGCTCCTGCGGAAAGGCGGGAATCCGCGCGTGATGCGCAACGGGTGTGAGGGCTGTTCGTGCGCAATCCGGGGATGGCGTCTGCTCCTTGTGGTCACTGTGAGTTGTCCTTGGGCATCTCGGTGAGTGCTGGGAGTGGACGTTGCTCAGCGTTTCGAACGCCTCGGACTCACGGACCTACGAACGTGCGGGTTGGTTCGCGATCAGAAGGGTGCTGTCGGCGGGGCGGAAGCCCAGGCGTGTGTATATGCGTGCGACGGCGTCTTCTGCGTAGGCGAGGAAGATGGTGCTCACTCCATGGTCGCGAGCGTGGCCGACCAGGGCTGTGGTGAGGGCTGCTGCCAGGCCCTGACGGCGGGCGGTGGGGAGGGTGCCGATGCCGCCGATCTCGGTGGTGCCGTTCGCGGGGTGGTAGTGGCCGACGGCCAGCGGGGTGCCGTCGGGGGCAAGGGCAGCGATGATCGTCTTGTGCCCGGCGCGGATCGTTGGGCGGATCGATGTCACGGTGCCGTCCTTGGCCAGTTCGTCGGCCACCACTGACAGTTCTTCATGGCCCGCTGATCCCACGGCGGTGCCTTCCTCGGCGAAAGCAAGGCGGGGCAGGGCGAGGGCTGCGGGCAGTGCAGGGTCGTCGGCCGTCAGCACGTGGAGTTTCACGCCGTCCGGCACCGGTCTTTGAGCAACCGGGTGGTGTGGATCGATAACCAGTAGCGGGCGTTCCGTTACTGGCAGGCCGGCGGCCTCGATACGAGCACGCAGGCCCGGCGCGACCTCGGCCAGCCATTCGAACGCCTCTGGAACGCCGAGTTCGCGCTGTCGCGCCCGCACCTGGGCGATGTCGGCGGCGGCCACGGCCGAGGCTCCCTCCGCGGTGGGTTGGGCATGCCCGGGGCCGCCGTAATACGGGGCGCCTGGTTTCCTCCGCACGAACAGCCGTAACGGACCGAACTCTTCGGCATCGGCGAACAGTAAGGGCACGGTGGCGTAGTACTGCTCGATGCGAGCGCGTAGCGAGTTGCTCATGTGGCGCATCCCACCACGGGACAGCGTCGCACTGCATCCGAGATTCGGCGCTGTCAACCGTGCAGGGGTCATGGTGAGTGGTCGTCGAGCAGGGAGAGGAGACGAGTGACTTCGTTGAGGAAGCGGCGTCCGTCTTCCGTGATGGTGAGGGGCCGGGACCGTCCGGTGCCGATGATGGTGAAGCCCACGGTCTCCTCGATCCGTTTCAGTTGGTAGTTGAGAGTGCCCCAGGTCACCCCGAGTTCGGCGGCGGCGTCCTGAAGAGTGCGGTGCCTGGAGGTCACGGTGAGGTGCCGTAGGCGCTGGATGCAGTTCTTCGTCCGGCTGGCGGCGTGCATCGCGGGGGACAGATCGGTGTCGAGCGATGCGAAGGGGTTGGTGAACTGACCGGTAGGGTTTCGAGGGATGCCCCATTTGGTCACGAGTCGCATCACGTCGGTCTTGCGAACGTCGAGTTCGCGCGCGATGTCGGGTGACGAGCGTCCCTTGTGGTGGTACTCCTTCTCCAGCCAGGCGCGAGAGATGGTCTTCGCGAGGTGGCCGGCTGGGCGGCGTCGGCGGATCGGGATGCCCGCTTCGTCGAGTGCGTGCCGGACGGTGCTGATGCTGCAACCTGCCAGCTCGGCGATTTGGTGCTGAAGTAACTGCCGTTCCTGGTAGAGCCGTTTGAGGCTGGATGGGGCCAGGACTCCCCGTCGCGGGGTGCGTCGGCCCGGGGTGGGCGGCCGCTGCCGGTCGGGCTGCGGTGCAGTGATTCCGAAGGTCTCGACCGCGAGGAGGAGACGGACGTCGTCCAGACCAAGCAGGCGGGCGAGTTCGGCGGGCACCGGTCCGTCTGCGGCATGCTGCGCGAGCTGGCTGAGGTTGATCGTCTCGGGGCCGGGCGGAAGGCCGGGATCCGTGATCCAGTCTGGTGGGGGTTCCCAGGACACGGGCTCGTCGATGCCGTGGGCTTCCAGGTTCGCGGCTGCCTGCTGGTGCAGGAGTTCACGCAGGTCGGGATGGAGCCGGTAGCGGAAAGTCAGGTGCCCGGCGGGTGTGTGCGAGGCGGCGCCGGGGTCGGCGCCCAGCAGCAGTCGTGCCAGGTGCCAGCGCAGCCGGTTGATCCGGACGGGTGCATGCTGCCGCCAGCCGTGGCGTCGGCAGAGTGTCTGGTATGCGTTGTGATCGAAGTCGAGGCTGTCGGGGCTGAAGAGTTGGCGGCGGCGGTCGTAGTCGATCGGGACGGGGTGGCTGTCCAGGGCCTTGGCCAACGCGGGCAGGATCGTGAGCAGGGTCTCGGTTCCTGAGGATGCCACGGCCGTGTCCAGTGCCCGGCGGTTGCTCTTGGGGCTGGTGTTGCCCAGGAGTGATGCCGCTTGAGGGTAGTCCCAGTTCGTGCCGGGCAGCAGCATCAGAGAGGCGCAGGCCCGCCGGAACCCGGCGACGGGGGCGTTGGTCTCGGCGGGCAGGAGGCGCAAGGCCCAGGACGGCCAGATCATGGCGGGCAGCTTCGATGCCCGGTGGTGTACGTCTTCGTCACTGCGGTTGGGCCAGCCCGGGGCGGGGGTGGCGGTGGCGTAGCGCAGGCGGGCGATGAAGGTGAGCTCGGAGTCGGCTGCTGAGAGCATGCGGTTGACCACGCGGGGCCCTGCGGGCAGCCACTCGGAGATCTTGCTGGTGGCGTAGTTGCTTCGGGGAACCCGCGGGCGGTCGGTGGACAGCAGCCAGGCGAAGACCTCGTCGCAGGCTGGATGACCGCGGTCGGTGGCGATCATGGCCACTGCGGTGCCGACGGCTGTGTTGTGGGCGTCGTTGGCCTCGTCGCGGACGGCCAGGGCAGGCAGAGTGCCGCCGCAGTCGTCCAGGATCGCGTTGACCACTGATGGCGTGGAGGGAAACTCGTGGACGCCGCGCAGAGCCCGTCGGGCGAGGGCGTGGAGTTCCTGAGCGCGGGTGCGGGTCTCCTCTGCCAGCGATGTGCCCAGAATGTCGCGGCTGACGGCGAGTTGAGCGGCGAGGACCGCTCCGTCGTGCTGCAGTGCCGGGGCGGGGGACTCGGTGAGCGGGTAGCCGCAGCGGATGGCACGTCCGGTTTGTGTCGCGTGCAGGCAGACGCCGGGAGCCGAGGGTCTGCCCCGTCCCCGGGTGCTGACCGGCGGAGGGTGTCCGCAGGCCGGGCAGTGGTCGCGAAGCAGCAGATTGTGGCGGGTGCAGGCGAACGACCAGGGCAGTCGCCAGAACAGCGGCCACCGCCCGTGGTCGTCGGCCAGGCAAGCGGGACAGAACCGGCTGCGTGAGCCGTAGTGCCGCCAGGCCGGCGGCCTGCCCATGGTGCGATCGTGGGGGCCGATGGTCACGATGACACCGTCGAACCGGCCGAGCGTCATCGCGGCCAAGGCTTCGGGCGTGAGCCCGGTGCGTCGGGCGAGGGTGTCGCGTTCGGCGTTCGTCAGCCTGCGGACCATGAACCTCGGGTCCGTCCCCGACAGCCCGAGGAACCGGGTGAACTCTCCACCGGTGACGGCCAGTCGGCGGGCGTATGCCTCGATCCAGCTGTCGAGGGCTTCGCCCTCGATGGGCGGAACCCAGAGGGGGATGCGCCCGTCGGTCCACCCCGTCATGCCGACTTCCTGCGATGTTGCGGAGACTGCGTCGGCCGGCTGGTCAGCAGGCCGGCTTCGATCTCGGCTTCGAGTTCCTTGCGGGCCGCTTCCGCGGCCGCGTCGTTCTTGACCTGATTCATCAGGTCCTCATCGAGACGTTCGTGGCCGGAGCGGATCGCGCGCAGACAGCCGCGGTTGATCAGTGCCATGAGGGAGGCGAAGTGTCCGGTGGAGCGTGCGAAGAGGTAGTCCGACAGGTCCTGGGCGAGCATTCCGGGGTACTTCTCCGCCAGGACGAGTTTCTGCTCGATCGTCTTGAGCAGGGTGTGCCAGTGCTGGCGGCCTTCGTCGTCCTCGATCTGGAAGGGCGGCAGCGTCAGTGGGGTGGTGCGGCGCCCGAACTGGGCCAGTTCGGTCTGCTTGCCGGAGAAGCCCTCGCGCAGGACACCACGCTGCTGGACACCGACGCCGACGTAGATCAGGGTGACCGGGAAGACGTTCGCCAGGTACTTCAACTGGTTCGCCATGCGGACCGAGTTGGAGTTCGCCCCGGCGAGGAAATGGATGTCGTCGATGATGATCGCGGCCGTCTTCATGGACAACACGGCGTCCACGGCCCGCTCGGCCAGGGTGTCGGCGTTCCCGGAGGTGGGCAGGCCGTAGAAGCGGCAGATCGCCGCGTTCAGCCCGCGGATCTGTGTGTTCCCGCTCAGAGCAATGTAGATGACCGGGACGCGGCGGTCGCCGCTCGGTGTCGTCTCTCCGCGCAGGGCGACCTGCTTGCGGAACAGCTTGCGGCCATAGTCACGCACCGCCGTGCTCTTGCCGAGCCCCGGGTAGGCGTCCACCAGGGCCGCGGGTTTGGTCTTGTCGCCGTCCTGCCGGTTCGACTCGACGATCTCGGCCAAGGCGTCGTGCAGCGCGAGGAGCTGGGGCGTGTCGATCGGGCCGATGTTGGCGTGCCAGACCTCCCGGTTGTCGTCATGTACCAGCAGATCCCGCCGCGAGAGATCTGCGAGCTGAGCCCGTGTGAACGCTGGGGGCTGGATGCGGTCCGGGCCGTTGACCTCCTGCAGCCAGCCCCGAAGCCGGGTGGGCGAGTACTGGCGGTCATCGCCCTCGAACGGCTCCATGCCCTCGGCCGTACTCAACGGCTGGTCCAGACGTCGGCGTAGTAATCATCGTCATCGACCAGGACAGCGGTCTCCTCGTCTGCCGGGACCGCCTCGCACTCCTCGTCCTCGTCGTCGTCCCCGCCCAGGTCCTCATCCCCAGACGCGACCACCTGCAAATCCGGTGTCGCCCCCTGGCCCGCTCCCGCGTCCGGCGAACTGAGCGCTGCCAGACGGCGCACGGAGGGAAGCTCGGCGATCTCGTCGGCCTCGGGGTCGTCTTCGCCGACCAGCCGCAGACGGTCCTGCGACAAGCGCACCGCCATGCGCCGCTCCGTCCGGTCCTCGGTCAGCCCGGCGCCCCAGCGTTCCAGCAACTCGATCAGGGCGCGTTTGGTGTCCGGGAAACGATGCGCCTTGGCCGCGATCCGGCGCGCGTACTTCAACGCCTCCAAGCTGGCCGGCCCGTTCAATGCCGGCGCATGTTCCCAGTCCAGGGTGTGCCACAGGTGTGGCTGCTCCGGATCCTGGAAGTAGATCTTCCTGATGTCGGCGCGGTCCACCGCGACCGGCCACTTGCCGGCATGTTCGCCGCGGTGCGGGCTGATCTGATTGCGGTAGTCGTCGAGCCCGTCCCCGTTGTAGCGAAGCCCGTTGATCTCCACCCCGTAGTGGTGGATGGGGCACCACTCCTCTTCCAGGAACTCGAACGCGAGGCCCGGCCTGGACGGGATACGCAAGGGTCCCGCCCGGTTCACGCCGTGCTCGAACATCTCCAACGGGCTCAGCTTCAGGCCGGGAACCTCCGGGACTGTCAGCCCCCGGTGGTGCCGCCTGTGATAGATCAAAGTGATCCATTCGCGGATGATCATTTCGAGCTCGTCCAGGAAGAAGTACGCCTCGTTCTCGACGTTCTCTCCCCGGCTGTGCACGTCCGGCCCTTTGTAGCCGGGGAGTGCCGCCAGCAGCCCCTGGTTCAGCGTCTTGAACCACCGCTCCACCGGCTTGTCGGTGGGCGTATAGGGGCGAGCCGGCTGCAGGGAGATGTCCAGTTTCGCGCTGACGCTCGCGATGTGGTTCGAGACGTAGATCTTGCCGTGGTCGTAGATGATCGTCTCCGCCGCGACTGCGGGCAGCAGCGGCTGGCCTTGCGCGTCGACCAGCTTCTCCGCGTCGAACACCACCGTGGAAGGAACCCCGCAGTACGGAAGCGGCTCGCCCGTTCCGGCAGACGACACCTCCCGCGGTCGGATCGTCTCGAACAGGACACCGGCCACGTCGGTCGACTTCGTCGACACCGGCGTCAGCCGCAGCCCAGTGATCACCTTGCTGTAGAGGTCCATCGCGACGGTGAGTTCGCACTGCACCCACCGGCAGGTCACCGGCTCCATCGCGAAGACATCCAGACTGTTGGTGTCCAGCACGATGTACTCACCCGGCCGCGTCGCCCGCAGCTTGCCGAAGACTCCCTGCGGGCGGTTCGCGATCGACCGCTTCCCCTTCGTGCTGCCCTCGAACGCGTTGGTCCCCCGGCTGAGCTCCTTCAGCAGTTCGTAGCCAGTGGTCTGCTTCGGAACGCTCACCACATCGCGGCCGTACTTCTTGGCCACTCGTTCTTCGATCTCCATCAGCACCAGGCCACGGACCGGGCGGCTGGACTTCTCCAGGCCCCCGATCACCGTGCGTGCCATCTCCAACCAGCGCGGATCCACCCGATCCAGCACGCTCTTGGGCTGTCGCCTGCTCACCAGCCCGGCTGGCCCGCCCCTCTCGACCTTGGACACCCATCGGCGGACCGTCGCTGGGTCGACTCCGAGCTCGGCGGCCTTTGCTCGGTACCGGTGCATCAAAGGCATCCCTGGCGCATAGTCCGGCCGTGGCTCCCCCTCCAAAGCCAGCTCAGGAGAACCCAGTTGATAGCCGAAGCGAACTTCCTGCACATGCCGGAACCGAACGGTGAGCGCATCGTCCTCGGCACTACTGAGACCGCCCAGCAACGCTGCGGCTGCCGGTTCCGCAGGCGAGGTCTCCACCAGGAACTCGGTAGAGGGGTGTGCCAGCAGCACCGACAAATCGACCTGCCGCCACGTAGGGCGGCCCTCTGCCGACATCTGCTGAAGGAGGATGCGGCGGCCCTCGATCTCCGCGATCGTGAACTGCTCGCCGTCATAGGTGAGCGGCAGACCTGTCCGAAGAGTCGTTGTCCAGGCGTTCACACTGACCTCCGCAGAACCCAGTTGCCACTCAGCGGACGGGACAAATCAGTGGTCAGCCGGCCAGACCACACCAGCGCCAAGAGCGGTGGCCGCGCCTCGTGGTCGGGACGCCCAGCCGCCAGCCGTCGCTCGGCGACACCGAGTCGGTCACCGTCCTGCATGCTTTCCCAAGCGCGTTCGATCTCGTCCTCCGGGACCACGCCCGGGCGACGGTAGGCCGCGAGGAACCGGACATTCTCCAGGACTACCCGGTCCGCTCCGGACCAGATCTCGTACTCCCAACCGTGCCGTTCGACCAGTTCACCCGGCCAGGCCAACGCCTCCGCGATCTTCGGATCGGTGAGCCGATCCGCAGGCTTGACGTTCACCACCCGCACCACTCCCGACTCCATGACCAGCAGGAAGTCCGGCACATGCCGACGCACCCGATCACCTACCCGGGCGGTCAGATGGCACGGCTGGGCATAGATCCCACGCACGGCAGGATCCATGTCAGCCAGGAGAAGCCGTGCCAGCTCCAAACGGCTCTCATAGACCACGGGCCCGGCCATCGTCGCCGACGAGTACCGCCCTGAGTAGTGCGCCTGGCCGTGGACGGAGCGAAACTTCCGCCATGGAACCGACCACGTGAAATCCGCCAACCGCAGATCCTTGAACGGGACTTTCCGTACCGACGCGTCGTCGTAGCGGACTGACGCCATCGGCTGTTCGTACTTCCCACGTACCCGGGCTGGACTCAGAATGGCCATGGGCCGGAAGCTAGTTACCCTGCGGAGTCAGTGCGCACAGATCCTTGGAATTGCGCATTCGGTGCGCATCTCACGGGTACAGTGCGCACCGAATCGCGGAACCTACAGTCCCGTCCTCACGCCAGACTGTCCCGCCAGGCACGGTGCAGGTCAGCGAACCGGCCCGTACCGGCGATCAGTTCGGCAGGCGTGCCGTCCTCCACGATCTGGCCGTGCTCCATCACCAGCACCCGGTCGGCGATCTCCACGGTCGACAGCCGGTGCGCGATCACGACCGCCGTACGGCCCTTCAGAACCGTCGCCATCGCCCGCTGCACCGACCGCTCGCCGGGGATGTCCAGCGAGCTGGTCGCCTCGTCCAGGATCAGCACCGCCGGATCGGCGAGCAGCGCCCTCGCGAACGCCACGAGCTGCCGTTGCCCGGCGGAGATGCGGCCGCCCCGCTTGCGGACGTCGGTGTCGTAGCCGTCGGGCAGCGCGGCGATGAAGTCGTGGGCGCCGATCGCCTTCGCGGCTCCCTCGATCTCCTCCCGGGTGGCCTCCGGACGGCCGATGGCGATGTTCTCGGCGACCGTGCCGGAGAACAGGAACGCCTCCTGCGTCACCATCACCACCCCGCGCCGCAGTTCGGGCACGGCGAGGTCGCGCAGGTCCGTGCCGTCCAGCAGGACCCGCCCGTCGGAGGGGTCGTAGAACCGGGCGAGCAGTTTGGCCAGTGTCGACTTGCCCGCGCCGGTCGAGCCCACGACGGCGACCGTCTGCCCGGCCGGGATCGTCAGGCCGAAGCTGGGCAGCACCTCGCCGCCGGTGCGGTAGCCGAAGCGGACCCCGTCGAAGACGACCTCGCGGCCGGGGTGCTCCGACGCAGGCGGCGGCAGTTCCTTCGGCGCGGCCGGCTCGGGCACGGACGGCGTCTGGGCCAGCAGCCCGGCGATCTTCTCCAGCGAGGCCGCCGCCGACTGGTAGGAGTTCAGGAACATGCCGAGCCGGTCGATCGGGTCGTACAGCCGGCGCAGGTACAGCACCGCCGCCGCCAGCACACCGAGGGCCAGCGTGCCGTCCGCGACGCGGTAGGCGCCCCACAGCACGATCCCCGCGACGGCCGTGTTGGCGACCAGCCGGGAACCGACGACATAGCGGGCCATCTCCAGCAGCGCGTTGCCGTTGGTCCGCTCGTGGCGCCGGTTCAGTACGGCGAAGTCGGCGTCGTTGGCGTCCTCGCGGCGGAAGGCGCGCACCGGCCGGATGCCGTTCAGCGTCTCCACGAACTTCACGATCACCGCCGCGATCGCCGTGGACCGCCGCCGGTACACCCGTCCCGCGCGCCGCTGGTACAGCCGCACCAGCCCGTACAGCGGCACGAACGACGCCACCGCGACCGAGCCCAGGCCGAGGTCCAGCCAGAGCAGCAGCGCCGCGATGTAGACGAAGGACAGGATGACCGTCACCAGCTCCTGCAGACCCTCGTCGAGGAGTTCGCGCAGCGCCTCCACGTCCGTGGTCGAGCGGGAGATCAGCCGCCCCGAGGTGTAGCGCTCGTGGAAGTCGACGCTCAGCGCCTGCGCGTGCCGGAAGATCCGGCCCCGCAGGTCCAGCAGCACGTCCTGGCTGACGCGGGCCGCCGCGGCGACGAACGCGTACTGGAGCGCGCCCGCGGCCAGCGAACAGAGCAGATAACCGGCGCCCACCGCGATCAGCGGACCGTGGTCGTCGTCCCGGAGCGCCGGGACGGCACGGTCGATGGCGTACGCCACCAGCAGCGGGCCCGCCTGCACCGCCGCCTGCTGGAGCAGCAGGAGGAAGGTGGTGAGGGCGACGCGGGCCCTCATGGGCGCCAGCAGGGAACGCAGCAGCACGGCGGTCGCGCCCGGCGGACTGGGCAGGACGTCCCGGTCGAAGAGGTCGTCGGCCGCGCGGGCCGGGTTTTCGGGCGCCGGCCCGCCCTCGGGCTGTTCCCTCTCCGGCGCGGTGGCCGTGGGCGCGGTCATCGGCCGTCCCCTTCCCGGGGTCCCTCGGGACCCTCGTGCGCGTCGAGCCCGGACATCAGATGGGCGTACTCGGTGCTGGTGCGCAGCAGTTCCTGGTGGGTGCCGACGGCGGAGATGCGGCCGCCCGAGAGCAGCGCCACGCGGTCCGCGAGCAGCACCGTGGACGGGCGGTGCGCCACGATCAGGGCGGTGGTGTCCGTGAGGACCCGCCGCAGGGCGGCCTCCACGGCGGCCTCCGTGTGCACGTCCAGCGCGGACAGCGGGTCGTCCAGGACCAGGAACCTCGGCGTGCCGACCACCGCCCGGGCGAGCGCGAGGCGCTGCCGCTGGCCGCCGGAGAGGCTGAGGCCCTGCTCGCCGACCTGGGTGCCGGTGCCCTGGGGCAGGGCGTGGGCGAAGTCGGCCTGCGCGACGGCGAGCGCCCGCCCCAGCTCCTCCTCACCGGCGTCGCCACCGGCCCCCATCAGGACGTTCTCGCCGACGGTCGCCGAGAACAGCGTGGGTTCCTCGAAGGCCACGGCGACCATGGAACGCAGCTCCTCGCGGGACAGCGCGGCGATGTCCTCGCCGTCCAGCGTGATCCGTCCGGCGGTCACCTCGTGCAGGCGGGGGACGAGCGCGGTCAGCGTGGTCTTGCCACTGCCGGTGGCCCCGACCAGGGCCATGGACTCGCCGGGGCGGATGTGCAGGTCGACCCGGTCGAGGAGGGGCGGGGAGCCGGGGGGCGCGTCGGGGTACCGGAAGCGAACGCCCTCGAACCGCAGGCCCTCGCCTGCCGCAGCCGCGGGCAGTCGTGCCGCAGACCCGTGCGAACCCCCCGCCTCCTCCACCTCCGCGTCCATCACCTCGAAGTACCGGTCCGTGGCCGTCGCCGCCTCCTGACTCATCGCCAGCAGGAAGCCGATCGACTCGACGGGCCACCGCAGGGCCAGCGCCGTCGACAGGAACGCCACCAGCGTCCCCGCCGACAGCGACCCGTCCGCCACCTGCACCGTGCCCACCACCAGCGCCGCCCCGATCGCCACCTCCGGCAGCGCCACGATGACCGCCCAGATGGCCGCCAGCAGCCGCGCCTTGCGCAGCTCGGTCCCCCGCAGCGTGTGCGACAGCTCGTGGAAGGCCCGTGCCTGGCTGCGGTGCCGGCCGAACCCCTTGATGATCCGGATGCCGAGGACGCTCTCCTCGACGACGGTCGTCAGATCCCCGACCTGGTCCTGCGCGCGCCGCGCCACCGCGGAGTACTTCTTCTCGAAGACCGCGCAGGTGATCATCACTGGGATGGCGGGCCCGAGGATCACCAGCCCGAGCGTCCAGTCCTGGACCAGCATGATGCCCACGCCGACCAGGATCGTCACGCCGTTGACCAGGAGGAACGTCAGCGGGAAGGCGAGGAACATGCGCAGCAGCATCAAATCCGTCGTCCCGCGGGACAGCAGCTGTCCCGAGGCCCACCGGTCGTGGAAGGCCACCGGCAGCCGTTGCAGGTGCCGGTACAGATCCGCCCGCATCCCCGCCTCGACACCCGCCAGCGGCCGGGCCACCAGCCACCGCCGCAGCCCGAACAGCAGCGCCTCCACCAGCCCGAGGAGGAGCAGGTACAGCGCCCCGAGCCACACGCCCGCCGGATCCCGGCCGGCGACCGGCCCGTCCACCATCCACTTCAGGACGAGCGGGATCACCAGCCCCACGCAGGAGGCGACGATCGCCACACACGCGGCGGTCGCCAACCGCGCCCGTACGGGCCGGACATAGGGCCACAGCCGCAGCAGGGCGCGCACGGTGGACCGGTCCTCGGTGGGGGCCTTGGCCAAGGCGGGTGTAGTGGGCATCAGCAGCGAGCCTACGGTTCACCACTGACACTGCCCACCGAGTTTTCGAGCTCACCGGGGGTCGTACGGGTGCATCGACCGATCGGCTGATGCGCCTTCGAGCGCGACGGCCGATGTGCCGGACCCGCGCACCCCGGGACGCTGGTGCCATGCCCGTCATCGAAGTCACTCGGCGTCAACGACCGCGCGGCGGCGGTGGCGGTGGGCTACGACCGGGGCATCCTCGGCTGAACCGGCCCGCCGCCGTCGTCATCCGGGGGCGGGGCGGGAACGGGACGGGGCGGGGGCGGGGACTCACCCCACCTTCAGCAGCAGCACCGTCCGCGCCGGCACCGTGATCCCCGCCCCCGCCGGATGCGTCCCGCCCGGTGCCTCCGCCTGCCGCTCCCGGCCGGTGTCGACGATCACCTCGTACCGCTCCGCCCAGGGCGGGCCCGGCAGTACGAAGGAGACCGGCCGGTCGCCCGCGTGCAGGACGGCCAGGAAACTGTCGTCGACGATCGGGTCGCCGCGCTCGTCGCGGCCCGGGATGTCCCGCCCGGAGAGGTACATGCCGAGGGTGGCGGCGGGCGCGTACCAGTCCCGCTCCGTCATCTCGGTGCCCCGGGCGGTGAACCAGGCCAGGTCGCGCAGGCCGTCCGCGGAGTGCGCCCGGCCGGAGAAGAACGCCCGGCGGCGCAGCACCGGGTGTTGGTGGCGCAGCGCGACCAGCCGGGAGGTCAGCTCGAACAGAGGCCGCCACTCCGGGTCGTCCAGCAGGCTCCAGTCGACCCAGCTGATCTCGTTGTCCTGGCAGTAGGCGTTGTTGCTGCCGCCCTGGGTCCGGCCCAGCTCGTCGCCCGCGACCAGCATCGGCACGCCGGTCGACAGCAGCAGCGTGGTCAGCAGGTTGCGCAGCTGGCGGCGCCGGAGCGCCCGTACGTCCTCGTCGTCCGTCTCTCCCTCCGCGCCGCAGTTCCAGGACCGGTTGTCGTCGGTGCCGTCGCGGTTGCCCTCGCCGTTGGCCTCGTTGTGCTTGCGCTCGTACGACACCAGGTCCCGCAGCGTGAAGCCGTCGTGCGCGGTGACGAAGTTGACCGACGCGTACGGCCGCCGCCCGCCCCACGCGTACAGGTCGCTGGAGCCCGACAGGCGGTAGCCCATCTCCCGCACGTCCGGCAGCGCGTGCCGCCAGAAGTCCCGCACGGCGTTGCGATAGCGGTCGTTCCACTCCGTCCACAGGGGCGGGAACGCGCCCACCTGGTAGCCGCCGGAGCCCACGTCCCACGGCTCGGCGATCAGCTTCACCCGCCGCAGCACCGGGTCCTGCGCGATCACCGCGAGGAACGGGGAGAGCATGTCGACGTCGTGCATCGAGCGGGCCAGCGCCGCCGCCAGGTCGAAGCGGAAGCCGTCCACGCCCATCTCCGTCACCCAGTAGCGCAGCGAGTCGGTGATCAGGCGCAGGACGTGCGGCTGGACGACGTGCAGGGTGTTGCCGCAGCCGGTGTAGTCGGCGTACCGGCGGGCGTCCGGCTGGAGGCGGTAGTAGCCGCGGTTGTCGATGCCCTTGAGGGACAGCATCGGGCCCAGCTCGCCCGCCTCCGCCGTGTGGTTGTAGACCACGTCGAGGATGACCTCGATGCCCGCCTCGTGCAGCGCGCGCACCATCCGCTTGAACTCGCCGACCTGCTGACCGGTGGTGCCGGAGGCCGCGTAGGCCGCGTGGGGGGCGAAGTAGCCGATCGAGTTGTAGCCCCAGTAGTTCTTCAGGCCGCGGTCGAGGAGATGGCCCTCGTGCGCGAACTGGTGCACCGGCAGCAGCTCCACCGCCGTCACGCCCAGCCGCGTCAGGTGCTCGATCGCCGCGGGGTGCGCCAGCCCCGCGTAGGTGCCGCGCAGCTCCTCGGGGATGCCGGGGTGCAGCTTGGTGAAGCCGCGCACGTGCAGTTCGTAGATGACCGAGTCCGCCCACGGCGTCTTCGGCCGCCGGTCGTACGTCCACTCGTCGTCGGGGCCGCCGTCGTGGACGACGACGCCCTTCGGGACGTACGGCGCCGAGTCGCGGTCGTCGCGCACGGTGTCCGCCACATGCTGCTGGGGCCAGTCGCGGACGTGCCCGTACACCTCGGCGGGCAGCACGAAGTCACCGTCCACCGCGCGCGCGTACGGGTCGAGCAGCAGCTTCGCCGGATTCCAGCGGGCGCCGGTCCACGGGTCCCACCGGCCGTGCACCCGGAAGCCGTAGCGCTGCCCGGGGCCCACGCCCGGCACGAAGCCGTGCCAGATCTCGTGCGTCAGCTCGGTCAGCCGCACCCGGCTCTCCCTGCCGCCGGGACCCGGCCCGTCGAACAGACACAGCTCCACCGCCTCCGCCCCGCCCGCCCACAGCGCGAAGTTCGTCCCCGCCACCTGGTCCGGCCCGGTCCGGAACCGGGCTCCCAGCGGCACCGGTGTGCCCGGCCAGGCCGGCACGGCGGGCGGCGGCGCGGCACGCCGCGCGCCGTTCACCGCGACGGCGGGGCGCCCGTCCTCGGCGGCCTGCTTCCCGGCCACCGCCTCCTGCTCGGCTGCGCTGGACACCTGTCAGCCTCCTGCGGCTCGTGGAACGACGTGCCAGAGACGGGAAGACGGAAGAAGGGCGCGCGGTGTCCCGACCGCTGCTCCCCGTCGCGTCGTCCTTCCCCACTGTTCTGCCCACCGCATGGCTCGCACTCACGTTTCCCCAGCGCGTACCGGTCGTTACGGGTGGATGTGAGGCACGTACATGGGCGCGCACGGCGCGCGGCGACCGCTCTGGCCGCCGTACTGACATGGGCAGGACTGCTGGCCGGGGCCGCCGGATGCACCTCGGACGGTGGTGCCATCGGCGGCGGCATCGGCGGGGTGTTCGGCAAACCCCCCGCAGCCGAGGACGTCATCCGCATCACCCCGGACGACGGCAGCAAGGCCGTCCGGCCGGAGGAGAAGAAACTGTCGGTGCGGGTGCCCGGCGGGCGGCTGGAATCGGTGAAGGTCGTCAAGTCGCAGGACGCGCAGGAGACCCCGGTACCCGGCCGGATCTCCGACGACGGCCTGCGCTGGGAACCCGACGCCGACCGGCTGGCGCTCGCCGCGAAGTACACGGTCGACGCCGTCGCCCTGGACGGCCAGGGGCGCCGCTCGGCCCGGCACACCACCTTCACCACCTACGTCCCCGAGGAGCGCTTCATCGGGTACGTCGCTCCCGAGAACCGCTCGGTCGTCGGCACCGGCATGATCGTCTCGCTGGAGTTCAACCGGGAGATCACCGACCGCGCCGCCGTCGAACGCGCCGTCTCGGTGACCGCGAAGCCCGCCACCGAGGTCCGCCCCCACTGGTTCGGCAAGGACCGCCTCGACTTCCGCCCCGAGAATTACTGGAAGCCCGGCACCGAGGTCACCGTCGACCTGCACCTGCGGGACGTCGAAGGCGCGCCGGGGGTGTACGGACTCCAGCACAAGACGTTCTCCTTCACCGTCGGCCGCAGTCAGGTCTCCCTGGTCGACGCGGCCAAGCGGACCATGCAGGTGCGCCGGGACGGCACGCTGCTGACCACCGTGCCGATCACGGCGGGGGCGCCGAAGACCCCCACCTACAACGGCAAGATGGTGATCACCGAGATGCTCGACGTCACCCGCATGAACAGCCGCACGGTCGGCTTCGGCGGCGAGTACGACATCCCCGACGTTCCGCACGCCATCCGGCTGACCAGCTCCGGCACCTTCCTGCACGGCAATTACTGGGCACCGGAGGACACCTTCGGCCGGGCCAACGTCAGTCACGGCTGCGTGGGTCTGCGCGACGTCAAGGGCGGCGGTTCCGACACCCCGGCGGGCTGGTTCTTCGACCGCAGCCTGATCGGCGACGTCGTCGAGGTGGTCCACAGCAAGGACAAGAAGGTCGCCCCCGGCAACGGGCTCGGTGGCTGGAACATGAACTGGAAGAAGTGGAAAGCGGGCAGTGCGGTGAAGTAACGCCGGCGTGATTCCGGCCCCCGGCCGCCAACTCGGTACGGAACGGTGACAATTCCTCTGTCCCATACGCCCCTGGCCTGCGGTTACGATGCGCCGGTGCGCGCGGGCGCACCGGGGCGCGGGCCCGACCAGGCCCGGCGAGGGGAGACAAGTTGAACGTGCGTCCGATATCGGGGGCGTCGCCGGCGGTGGGCCGGGGACGGGGCGGCAGGGGACGCGGCAGGACACTGCCGGCGCTGGCACTGGGCGTGCTGCTGACGCTGACCGCGTGCGGTGGGGGAGGGTCCGGCTCGGGAGCCGGGGCCGGGGACGACGGCGGCAAGAACGCCAAGGACTCCACCGCGGCACAGAGCAAGCAGTCCGAGGCCGTCGTCAGCATCGCCCCGAAGAACGGGGCCAAGGCCGTCGACACCAGCGGCGACCTCAAGGTCGCCGCCGCGAAGGGCAGGCTCACGGAGGTCCTGGTCAAGGACGCCGAGGGCGCGAAGGTCGACGGGAAGATATCCGCGGACGGCGCCACCTGGACGCCGTCCACCCACCTGGCCGCCGCCACCACCTACACCGTGCACGCGGTCGCCAAGGACTCCGAGGGCCGCACGGCCGCCGAGGACTCCCGCTTCACCACCCTGACGCCGAAGAACACCTTCATCGGCACCTTCACTCCGGAGGACGGCTCGAAGGTCGGCGTCGGCATGCCGTTCTCGATCCGCTTCACCCGGGGCATCACCAACCCCGAGGACGTCGAGAAGGCCATCCGCGTCAAGACCGAACCGGCCGTCGAGGTCGCGGGCCACTGGTTCGGCAACGACCGCCTCGACTTCCGCCCGGAGAAGTACTGGAAGGCCGGCACCAAGGTCACCGTCGACCTCAACCTCGACGGCGTCGAGGGCCGCGACGGGGTCTACGGCGAGCAGGCCAAGACCGTCTCCTTCACCGTCGGCCGCAGCCAGGTCTCCGTCGTCGACGCCAAGAAGCTCACGATGAAGGTCGTGCGGGACGGCAAGACCGTCAAGACCATCCCCATCACCACCGGCGCTCCCGGCTACGAGACCTGGAACGGCCAGATGGTCATCACCGAGCGGCTCCCCGTGACCCGGATGAACGGCGAGACGGTCGGCTACGGCGGCGAGTACGACATCAAGGACGTCCCGCACGCCATGCGCCTGTCCACGTCCGGCACCTTCATCCACGGCAACTACTGGGGCGGCGACGCCTTCGGCAACCGCAACTCCAGCCACGGCTGCATAGGCCTGCGCGACGTGCGCGGCGGCTGGGACGAGAAGGCGCCGGCCGCCTGGTTCTTCGAGAACTCGCTCATCGGCGACGTGGTCGTGGTGAAGAACTCCAACGACGCGACCATCGCCCCGGACAACGGCCTCAACGGCTGGAACATGTCCTGGGAGAAGTGGAAGGCGTAAGCCGGCGATGCGCCCGCGCCCCTGCGGGGGCGCGGGGCTGCTCCGATGTGCGGCTCCGCCGCGTGGGCGCGAGCAACCCGCCACCGGCCGTGGGCCGACCACACACCCGCAACCCCCGCGGCGGTGAACGCCCGCTAACCTGCGGAGCATGACCGTACATCTGGAAGTCGCCGAAGGCATTGGCACGCTGCGCCTGGACCGCCCGCCCATGAACGCGCTGGACGTCGCCACCCAGGACCGGCTCAAGGAACTCGCCGAGGAGGCCACCCGCCGCGATGACGTGCGCGCCGTGGTGATCTACGGCGGCGAGAAGGTGTTCGCGGCGGGCGCGGACATCAAGGAGATGCAGGTGATGGACCACGCGGCGATGATCCAGCGCGCCCGCGGCCTGCAGGACTCCTTCACGGCCGTGGCCCGCATCCCCAAGCCGGTGGTCGCGGCGGTCACCGGATACGCCCTCGGCGGCGGCTGCGAACTCGCGCTCTGCGCCGACTTCCGCATCGCCGGGGAGAACGCCAAGCTCGGCCAGCCCGAGATCCTGCTCGGCCTGATCCCCGGCGCGGGCGGCACCCAGCGGCTCTCCCGGCTGGTCGGCCCCTCCAAGGCCAAGGACCTCATCTTCACCGGCCGCCAGGTGAAGGCCGACGAGGCGCTGGCACTCGGCCTGGTCGACCGCGTGGTGCCGGCCGCCGAGGTCTACGAGCAGGCGCACGCCTGGGCGGCACGGCTCGCCAAGGGGCCCGCCATCGCGCTGCGCGCGGCGAAGGAGGCGATCGACACGGGTCTGGAGACGGACATCGACACCGGCCTCGCCGTCGAGCGGAACTGGTTCGCGGGTCTGTTCGCCACCGAGGACCGCGAGCGGGGGATGCGCAGCTTCGTGGAGGAGGGCCCCGGGAAGGCGAAGTTTCTCTGAGTGCGCTCGATGAAGTGGTTTTGCGGCACTCGCAGTTGACGCGGTGTCTGATTCCGGGTCCCTCGATGGGGCGATGTGTGGCAGCCTTGACGCACCATTGAGCGCGTCTTGTCGAGGGAGTCCGCCGCTTGTCTCCGGTCGAGTCGTCCGCGCAGGTCAGTGGGGCCGCTTCCGGCTCCCGACTGCCCGCGGCATATGCCGATCGACCCCTGCCGGGCCAGGGCTCGGCAGGGGCGTATTCCCCGGGAACGGCCACGGAGCCCCCGGGGGGCGGCCATGATGGGGGCATGGCGGGGCTGGAGGGTACGGAACAGCCGCGGGGAGCCGGACGGGCGACCGCGGCGCGCTGGTCGCCGGCGGTCGAGGACGAGAGCGCGCTCAAGGCGCTGGAGTTGTTCGGAAACCCGACGGAGCGCGAGGTTCCGTTACCGTCCCGCCCCGAGTCCGCCGCCACCGCCCGCCGGCTGGCCCAGGTCGTGGCCCTGCGCCAGTGGAAGCTCGGCCCCAAGGTCACGGAGGACACCGTCCTGCTCGTCTCCGAGCTCGTGGGCAACGCGGTACGCCACACCGGTGCCCGCATCTTCGGCCTCCACATGCGCCGCCGCCCCGGCTGGATCCGCGTCGAGGTCCGCGACCCCTCCCGGGGGCTGCCGTGTCTGATGCCGGTGCAGGAGACGGACATCAGCGGGCGCGGTCTCTTCCTCGTCGACAAGCTGTCCGACCGGTGGGGCGTCGATCTGCTGCCGCGCGGCAAGACCACCTGGTTCGAGTTGCGGGTCCTGGACCGCTGAGGTCCCAGCTGCCGCTGGAAGCAACCCCGTTCGGCGGACACGCCACCTACGGGTGAGGATCCGTGGTCCGGCGCAGCCGAGCCGGGATCGTACCCGCATGATCACCACACGCCTGCGGCGACGGGCCGCCGCCGCCGTCCTGTCCCTCTCCGCCGTCCTCGCCACCTCGGCCGCCACCGTCCCCGGAGCGGCGGCCCCGGCGATGGCTCCGGCCAAGGCCGCCCCCGCCTGCCCCCAGTTCGACGACAAGCTCAAGGCCGCCGCCGATTCCGGCGTCGACGTCGCCCGCATCACGCCCGAGCCGGTCTGGCGCACCACGTGCGGCACCCTCTACCGCAGCGACAGCCGGGGCCCGCAGGTCGTCTTCGAGGAGGGCTTCCACGCCAGGGACGTCCAGAACGGCCAGTACGACGTCAAGCAGTACGTCCTGGTCAACCAGCCCTCGCCCTACGTCTCGACGACCTACGACCACGACCTCTACAAGACCTGGTACAAGTCCGGGTACAACTACTACATCGACGCCCCCGGTGGCATCGACGTCAACAAGACCATCGGCGACACCCACAAGTGGGCCGACCAGGTCGAGGTCGCCTTCCCCGGCGGCATCCAGCGGCAGTACGTCATCGGCGTCTGCCCGGTCGACCGGCAGACCAAGACGGAGATCATGAGCGAGTGCGAGAGCAACCCGTACTACAAGCCCTGGCACTGACGGCCCCGGCCCGGGGCAGGCCCTGGCCCGGGGCAGGCTCTGACCCTGGGCCGGAGAGACTCAGGGCCGGAGAGACTCAGGGCCGGAGAAGCTCAGGGCCGGAGAAGCTCAGGGCCGGAGAAGCTCAGGGCCGGAGAGACTCAGGGCCGGAGAGACTCAGGGCCGGAGAGACTCAGGGCCGGAGAGACTCAGGGCCGAGGAACAGCGCCTCCGACCCCACCGGCCGGTAACCCGCCGCCTGGAACGCCCGCAGACTGCGGGCGTTCCCCGCCGACACCTGGGCCCACACCACCTCACCCCCGGCCAGCTGCCGCGCCGCCGTCACCAGGTGCCGCCCCAGCCCCCGGTGCCGTACCCCCTCCGTCACCTCCACCGCGGCCTCCAGCCGCCCGGCGACCCCGCGGCCCAGCACGAGCACCCCGCCGTCCGCCGCCCACACCCGCACGTCGTCGCGCCGCCGGCGGGCCGAGACCACCCGGGGATGCCCGGGGTCGGCGACCTCCGTCAGCGCGATCCCGGGGCGGCCCGGAAGCGGAGCGCCGGTCAGCAGCACGTCGATCGTGTCGGTCGTCCGTCCCGTGCGCTCCATGAACGTGGTCAGGAACCGCGCGTTCATCGTGGCGGCGAGGGGGTCGCAGCCGAGTCCGTCCAGCGTCTCGCGCACCCACCGCGGGTCCTCGTCCGTGAAGACGACCGAGTGCGCCGTGAACGCGATCACCCCGGCGTCCCGGCCGCCGTGCTGCGGCACCACGGTGGTTCCGCCGTCCGCCGCCGGGAAGAGGCCCAGCGCCGCCGCGTCCAGGATGTCCCGCAGGCTCTCCGCCACACCGCGCTCCTTGAGTCTCCACCCACTGGAAGGCCCACACTCCCAGACATGATCGAAGACGGCACCGGTCTCATGACCATCGGCGAACTGGCGCGCACCACCCGGCTGTCGGTGCGCACCATCCGCTACTGGTCCGACGAGGGCGCCCTGCCCCCGGTGACCCGCTCCGCAGGCGGCTACCGGCTCTACGACGCCGCCTCCGCCGCCCGCCTGGAGCTGATCCGCACCCTGCGCGAACTCGGCCTCGGCCTGGACGCCGTACGCCGCGTCCTGTCCGGCGAGACGACGGTCGCGCAGGTCGCGGCGGCGCACGTGAGCGCCCTGGACGCGCAGATCAGCTCACTGCGGGTGACCCGTGCGGTGCTGTCGACCGTGGCACGACGCGGCTCGACCGCCGAGGAGATGACCCTGATGAACAAACTGGCGCGACTGTCCGCCGCCGAACGACGACGCATCATCGAGGACTTCATGGCGGAGGTCTTCGAGGGCGTCGACACCGCGGACCCCGACATCCGCACCCGCCTGCGCTTCGCCGCGGCCGACCTGCCGGACGACCCCACCCCCGAGCAGGTGGACGCCTGGGTGGAGCTGGCCGAGCTGATCCAGGACCCCGAGTTCCGGGCGACGATGCGCAGGATGATCGAGTTCAACGCGGTCGACCGGGGGCCGGAGGTGCCCGCCGGCTCCTCCCTGTGGTTCGTGAGCCGCTTGGTGCGGCTCGCGGGCGACGCGCTGAGGGAGGGCGTCCCGCCCCACTCGCCACAGGCCGGCGACATCCTGCGCGCGCTGATCGGCGACGCCGACCCGGCCGTCGTGCGGGATCGCCTCACGTCGGTGACGAATGCCCGCCTCGTCCGCTATCGGGAACTCTCCGCGATCGTGAACGGCGTGGAGCCTCCGTCCGCCTACGAGGAGGAGTTCGGGTGGGTGGTCGCCGCACTGGGTGCCCGGACGGGCCGCTAATCTGACCTGCGTCAGAAGGTCGGAACGACCCATGCACGAGATGAGGGGCGGATCGGTGGCGGACATCGAGGAAGCACGCAAGCAGTTCGAGCGGATCGACACGGACGGGGACGGGTTCGTCACCGCCGCCGAGTTCAAGACCGCGCTGGCCCAGGGCGGCGACTGGAACGTCACCGAGTCGGTGGCCGAGGCGATCATCGCCGGCCGTGACCTCGACGGGGACAAGCTGCTGTCGTTCGACGAGTTCTGGGCGCACCTCGACAAGTGACGACGCCGTGAGGGGCGCCCGTCCGGTCACGCCCGGAGGGCGCCTCTCCGTGGAATAGCCCGCCACGGACCGAGGTTGGAGCTGATCACCGGCGCCGCCGGCTCCGCACGACACGACCTCCGAAGGGCCAGGCGAGTCAGCATCATGAAGATCGGCATCATCGGCGCGGGCAACATCGGCGGCAACCTCACCCGACGGCTGACCGCCCTCGGACACGACGTCTCGGTCGCGAACTCCCGCGGCCCGCACACGCTCACCGCACTGGCCGGGGAGACCGGCGCCACCCCGGTGCCGGTCGAGGAGGCGGCGCGTGGCGCCGAGGTCGTGGTCGTCACCATCCCGCTGAAGGCGATCCCGGACCTGCCGTCCGGCGTCCTCGACGGCGCCGCCGACGGCGCGGCGGTCGTCGACACGAACAACTACTACCCGCGGCAGCGCGACGGGCGGATCGCGGCCATCGAGGACGAGGGCCTCACCGAGAGCCGCTGGACCGAACGCCACCTCGGCCACCCGGTGGTCAAGGCCTTCAACGGCACCTACGCCCAGGACATCCTGGAGCGCCCGCGCCCGGCCGGCGCCCCGGACCGCCTGGCCCTGCCGGTCGCCGGCGACGACGAGGCGGCAAAGACCAAGGTCAGGTCCCTGATCGACGAGCTCGGCTTCGACACCGTAGACGCCGGCGGCATCGACGAGTCCTGGCGTCAGCAGCCCGACACCCCGGTGTACGGCCTGCGCTCGGGCGTCGAGGACGTCACCAAGGCACTGGCGGAGGCCGAGCCGGAGCGGCCCGCGGAATTCGAGGGCTAGGTGTATTGCCCTGTGAGGTTGGGGACGCGGCTGGCGGGTGGTTGGCCCTGCAGCGCGGTGTGTCCGCGGTGGTGATTGTAGGTGTGCAGCCAGCCGGGGAACGCTTCGCGTCGTTCGGTCTCCGAGCGGTAGGGGCGGGCGTAGGCCCATTCGTCGAGCAGGGTGCGGTTGAAGCGTTCGACCTTGCCGTTGGTCTGCGGCCGGTAGGGACGGGTGCGCTTGTGGGCGATCCCGGCCGCGGTGAGCAGGTCGCGCCAGTCGCGTGAGCGGTAGCAGGAGCCGTTGTCGGTCAGGATACGTTCGACCGTGATCCCGGCCTGGGTGAAGAATGCCTGGGCCCGGGTCCAGAAGCCGGTGGCGGTCTCCTTCTTCTCGTCTGCGTGGATCTCGCTGTAGGCGAGGCGGGAGTGGTCGTCGACGGCGGTATGCAGGTAGCTGTAGCCGGCGTTCTTGCGGTTCTTGCGGCCTGCCTGGCGGCCCAGCACCTTGTGTCCGCCGCCGTCGGGGATGTTGCCGAGCTTCTTGATGTCCACGTGCACCAGTTCGCCGGGCCGCTCGCGTTCGTAGCGGCGTATGACGCGGCCGGTGGCCCGGTCCAGGTGGGTGAGGCGGGCCAGGCCGAAGCGGGTCAACACCCGGTGCACGGTCGAGGGCACCAGGTGCAGCAGGTGGGCGATGCGGGCCGGTCCCCAGTGGCGCAGGATGCGGACCTTGATGATTCGGCGTTCGGTGCGTGTCGGGGTGCGGCG
>NZ_JBIWEF010000027.1:0-29367 GCF_044762405.1 Streptomyces sp. NPDC097107
CGTCACAATCCACACCGAACCGGAAGGCCCTCACCTGTTCAAGATCCCTCAGCCGAGATCTGGCTCACCCGTCCACAACCTCCCGGGACAGAACACCTAGGCGCAGGGTGCCGGTGCGGGCGTCACCACGGGGCTCAGCCCCCTGGACCCCCGGCCCGTGCCCACGCTCCGCCCGACTCGGCCGGTCGGGAGGCCAGCCCCCACAGCAGCACCTGCGTCAGACCCCGCACCCACTCCCCGTCCGCCGGTTCCGCGCTGACCAGGGTGCGGTGGACCACGGCGCCCGCCACCACGTCGAAGATGAGGTCCGCGGTGCGGGCGGCCTCGGCCGGGTCGGTTTCGGGGGGCAGCTCGCCGCGGGCCTGGGCGCGGGCCCTGCCCTCCAGGACCAGGCGCTTCTGGCGTTCCACGATCGACGTGCGGATGCGCTCGCGCAGCGCGTCGTCCCGCGTGGACTCGGCGACCACCGCCATCAGGCCGCTCCTGGCCTCCGGACGGGCCAGGATCGCCGCGAACTGGAGCACCACACCCTCGATGTCGGCGGCCAGGGTGCCGCGGTCGGGGAGCCGCAGCTCGTCGAACAGCTCGGCGACCGCGTCGACCACCAGCTCGTTCTTGCCCGCCCAGCGGCGATAGAGCGTCGTCTTGGCAACCCCGGCCCGCGTCGCCACGTCTCCCAGGGTGAGCTTCGACCAGCCCAGGTCGACCAGGGCCGCACGCGTCGCGGCCAGGATCGCGGTGTCCGCCGCGGCGCTGCGAGGGCGCCCGGTACGGCCGGCGGGGGTACTGCTCTGCATTCCCCGACCTTAACCGGCGGGTAACCCGCGAGTGACCGTGAGGGAGATCACGGGGGCGGGCTGTTCCCGCGGCCCGTCGTGGCATTACGCTACGAGTCGTAGCGAAAGCACGGGCCCCGCACGCCCGTGCCCCAGCGACGACCATGGGCGCGGGTGGGGACCCGGCGCCGGCGGAACACTTCAGGGCGGGCTTTCGACCCGCTTTTCACGCACGCGCGGAGTACGGGGGAGGATAGACCCATGCAGCCACGGAACATGTCCATGAGCGGGGTCGTCGACCTCGCCGCGGTGAAGCAGGCCCAGGAGGCCAAGGCGAAGGCGGAGCAGGCGCGCGCCGAGGCGGCCCGGCACGGTGGGACGGGAGCCGTATCCCCGGCCGATCTCGTCATCGACGTCGACGAGGCCGGCTTCGAGAGTGAAGTCCTGCAGCGGTCCACCGAGGTCCCGGTCGTCATCGACTTCTGGGCCGAGTGGTGCGAGCCCTGCAAGCAGTTGAGCCCGGTACTCGAACGCCTCGCCGTCGAGTACAGCGGCCGTTTCGTCCTCGCCAAGATCGACGTCGACGCCAACCAGATGCTGATGCAGCAGTTCGGTGTCCAGGGCATCCCGGCCGTGTTCGCGGTCGTGGCCGGACAGGCGCTGCCGCTCTTCCAGGGTGCCGCCGGTGAGACGCAGATCCGCCAGACCCTGGACCAGTTGGTGCAGGTCGCGGAGGAGCGCTTCGGCCTGACCGGTATCGCCGTCGACCCCGAGGCGGAGCCGGGCGCGCAGCCCGCCGCCGCCCCCGAGCGTCCGGCCGGTCCGTACGACGCGGCCCTGGAGGCCGCCGTGCAGGCGCTGGACGCGGGCGACCTGGCCGGAGCCGTCCAGGCGTACAAGAACGTGCTCGGCGAGGACCCGGGCAACACGGAGGCCAAACTGGGCCTGGCCCAGGCCGAGTTGCTCCAGCGCGTGCAGAACGCCGACCCGCAGCGGGTCCGTCAGGACGCGGCCGACAAGCCGGGCGACGCCCAGGCCCAGATCGCCGCCGCCGACCTGGATCTGGTGGGCGGTCACGTGGAGGACGCCTTCGGGCGCCTCATCGACACGGTGCGCGTCACGGCCGGGGACGACCGGGACGCCGTACGGCTGCGGCTGCTGGAGTTGTTCGAGGTGGTCGGCGCCGACGATCCGCGGGTTGCCGTGGCGCGCAGGGCGCTGGCCCGCGCCCTGTACTAGAAGCCGCTCCGGGCCCCACTCGCCGACCGGTCACCGACCGTTCGTCCGGGTGGGGCCCGAGTGAAAGAGCTGTCGACGGGACGCCAGTGCGGCCGCGCTTTGCCAAATCTTGGCAATCGCGGCCGCTGTTACTGCCAGTAAGTCGGCAGCGTCGATCTGTCGGACTCTGTCCAGCGATCAATTGTTTTGTTCCGCCCCCATGGCGCACCGAGCGTCGCCGTTCGGAGCCGGTGTGTCGGCCCGCGGTTATCCGCCCGTTACTAGTGAGTAACGAACCCCCTTGTGTCGGCGGCGAGAATGCACCACGATCGGCGACGCTCGGTCCATTCCCGCACCCCGAAAGCCAGTCGGGTCGCGGGGGTTCCTGGGTCCCCACCGAGCAGGGCCGGCGGCAGTGGAGCCGGCTCTTGGGCAGGGGGGTCTTCGTCCACCCGGCGAAGCCTGTCCAGCAGGGTTGTGCGTGATGCGTGTCAGGCGCGACCAGTGGTTGTCGCTCGGGGGTGATCGCCGGTGATTCGGGCGCGTCGTACGCGCCGTCGAGTTCGGGCGCTCTCCTTCCCGAGGACGTAGCACTTCTCCCATCCCTGCCAGGCCGTGCCGCCGATCCGGGGGCCGGCCGAGGCCAGGAGATGTACGTCCGAGAAGGAGGAAATATGGAGTCCCAGGTGCGTGGCGGGACCAGATGGAAGCGGTTCGCTGTGGTGATGGTGCCCAGCGTGGCCGCCACGGCTGCGATAGGCGTGGCGCTGGCGCAGGGCGCTCTCGCTGCGTCGTTCAGCGTTTCCGGCCAGTCGTTCAAGGTGACGGCGGACCGGCTCGACGGTACGGGTTTCTCCCAGTACGGGGCGATTGATTCGGGTTACACGCTGAAGGGCGAGAAGACGGCTCACCCCGTCGCGGTGTCGGCGTTCAAGTCTGCGAAGATCACGAACATGTGCCAGTCCGTGGTCACCCCGGACGTCCCGTTCTTCGGCTCCGTCAGCCTCATGCTGAAGGCCGGCGGGGGCGACACGCCGGTCAAAGCCGAGAACCTGTACATCGACGTCGAGGAACTCGAGGCCGATGCCACCTTCCGTGGCATCGACATCGGCGTGGCCGCCAAGGACGCCAACAAGGGTCCAGGCATCAAGAAGGGCGACACCGCGAACCCGTACGGATTCGCGCAGCAGGCCGACTCGGCCACGCTGAAGAACGTGAAGCAGACGGCGTGGGCCACCACTGCCGGAACCTTCAAGCTCAGCGGACTGAAGATGTCGCTGTCCAAGGGTGTCAAGGAGTGCTACTAAGCACTCGCTGACGGGCGGGGGAGCCGGTGGCGCCCCCGCCCGTCCACTCCCCGGCCACGCCTTCACGCGCGGCCCACATCTCCACCACAGCAAAGCCGTACCAGGGAGTAGTTTTCCATGAGCGCCGAGACTCCTGCCGCAGCCGGCCAGTTCACCCGCCGGAGGTTGCAGTTCCGTGCCTGGCGAGGCGGGCGGCCGTTCTGGGCCGGCCTGTTCATCGCGCTTGGCGGACTTCCCATCGCCTACTTCCCGTACGCGAATCTCCAGATCGGGCACCTGACGCTGGCGATGGCTACCACCGCGGGCTCCGGGTCACTGATCATCGGTGTGCTGCTGGTCGTCCTGGGCGTCAGCCTGTGGTTCCAGAAGCACGTCCGCGTCTTCGCGGGTGTGGCGGCGATCCTGCTGGCGCTGGTCTCCATCCCCGTGTCCAACCTCGGCGGCTTCCTCATCGGCTTCCTGCTCGCGCTGGTCGGCGGAGCGATGGCCGTGTCGTGGGTGCCGGGCGAACCGCCGCAGGACGAGCCGCCGGTGGAGGGCAAGGGCACGGGTGACGCGCCCGAGGGCGTGGTCCCCGGCACCGGGCTCCCCGGCATCCCGGCCCCCGGCAGCACGGCGTCCGACGCCGCGGTGCCGAGGCCGCGCGAGGGGAGGGAGGGGGGTGGTCCCACCCAGACCTTCGAGGCACTGGGGGCGAACGATCTGTCAGGAACGAGCCCGGCCAACGGGGCGAACGGGAGGCACAGTGCCGGCTGACGAGGTGACCCGCGGGACTGACGTGGAGTCGTCCCGTGTGAGAACCGGGCCGCGCCACGCGGCACCCAAGAAGCCGTTGTTCACCAGGTTCCACATGCCGGCCGGGAAGGCGGTAGCCCTGGCGGCGATGCCCACGGCCGTCCTCATGGGCATGGGGTTCACGCCGACGCTGGCCCTCGCCGACGGCAACGACTCCGCGAAGCCGACCTCGAACAGCCTGACGGCCGACGAGTACAAGGACTGCGTGGCGGCCCTGGAGGAGGCCGAGAAGGGCACGTCCGAGTCGCCCACGCCGTCGCCCTCGGCGACCGACGGGGCCGACGACGACAAGGGCGACGAGACGGAGCCCAGCCCCGCGGAGAGCGGCAAGGACACGGGCACCGGTGAGTCCTCTTCGTCGGATTCAGGTTCCGACGACGAGGGCGCAACGGACGACACGGGTGACAAGGGCGGCACGGGCGACCAGACCGACCCCGCCCCGAGCCCCTCCGCGTCGCAGGAGTCGCAGAGCAAGGAGCCGCAGGGCGAGGAGGCGGCCGGCGCGGGCGCCGTGGAGCCGTCCCCGTCCGAGTCCGGCGGCGGACTGCTGGAGGGCATCGGCGACGCCATCGAGGGCATCTTCACCGGCGGCGGGAAGGACGAGGAGAGCCCGGGCCCCACGCCGACCCCCTCGGCGTCGGACGGCGCCGGCGACGACGCGTCCGACCCCGCGAAGGACACCACGGGCAAGGACACCGACGAGGACACCGACAAGGTCACCGGCACGGCGAAGGACGCCGTCGAGGACACGACCGGCAAGGCGTCCGAGGCGGCCGAGGACACCGAGGGGTCGGTGGACGAGGCGGCCGGGGAGGCGAAGGAAGTGGCCGGTGAGGCCGCCGCCTCGCCCAGCCCCACGCCCAGCGCCTCCGACAGCGCCGGCACGGACGTGGACGACTGCCCGGTCGCCACGGACGAGGAGGGCGGCGTCGACAACGCGGTGCCGCTGCCCGACGATCCCTGGCAGCTCAAAGCCAGCTCGCTGCTGCTGAAGGGCACCTCCTACAAGGGCGTCGTCGAGGTGAAGACGGCCAACGGCACCACCAAGAAGGTGCTGAAGTACGTCATATCCAACGGCACCGACATCGGCGACCTGCACCAGACGGTGAAGGACGAGCAGGCCGGCAAGACGTACCACGTGCAGGCGGCCGAGGGCTCCACGTCCACGATCCGCGACGGCGAGACGGTGATGTACACCGAGAGCATCTCGGGCAACCTGCTCGGGCTGATCCCGATCACCTTCGACCCGGAGCACCCGCCGCCGCTGGACATCCCGCTCATCTACTTCACGAAGGTGACGGTCGTCCAGGCCGGTCAGTTCGGCGGCACGCTCCACGTCCCGGGGCTGCACCAGTACACGACCTGACCGAGCGCGTCCACGAGCCCGGCCGGGAGCCGCGGCACGACCGAGGGCGCCCCCTGTGCGCAGGGGGCGCCCTCGGCGCCGTACGGAAGCAGGCGGAAGCCGGGTGCGGGGACCGTCAGGCGCGGCGGGTCTCGCCCAGGTGGTGCACGCGGACCATGTTGGTGGTGCCGGGCACGCCGGGGGGCGAACCGGCGGTGATCACGACGATGTCGCCGTCGTTGAACCGGCCGAGGCGGACCGTCTCCTGGTCCACCAGGTCGACCATCTCGTCGGTGCTGTTCACGAACGGCACCACGTGCGGCTCCACGCCCCAGCTGAGCGCCAGCTGGTTGCGGGTCGACTCGTCGGTGGTGAAGGCGAGGATCGGCTGGGCCGCGCGGTAGCGGGACAGCCGGCGGGCGGTGTCACCGGACTGGGTGAAGGCCACCAGGCCCTTGCCGCCCAGGAAGTCGGCGATCTCGGCGGCGGCGCGGGCCACCGAACCACCCTGCGTGCGCGGCTTCTTGCCCGGCACCAGCGGCTGCAGACCCTTGGAGAGCAGCTCCTGCTCGGCGGCGGTGACGATCTTCGACATCGTCTTGACCGTCTCGATCGGGTACGCGCCCACCGACGACTCCGCCGACAGCATGACCGCGTCCGCGCCGTCCAGGATCGCGTTGGCGACGTCGGAGGCCTCGGCGCGGGTCGGACGGGAGTTGGTGATCATCGACTCCATCATCTGGGTCGCCACGATCACCGGCTTGGCGTTGCGCCGGCACAGCTCGATCAGGCGCTTCTGCACCATGGGGACCTTCTCGAGCGGGTACTCGACGGCCAGGTCGCCACGGGCGACCATGACGGCGTCGAAGGCCGCGACGACGCCCTCCATGTTCTCCACCGCCTGCGGCTTCTCCACCTTGGCGATGACGGGGACCCGGCGGCCCTCCTCGTCCATCACGCGGTGCACGTCGGCGACGTCCTTGGCGTCCCGGACGAAGGAGAGGGCGACCAGGTCGCAGCCCATCCGCAGCGCGAACCGGAGGTCCTCGATGTCCTTCTCGCTCAGCGCGGGCACGTTCACGGCCGCGCCGGGCAGGTTGATGCCCTTGTGGTCGGAGATGACGCCGCCCTCGATGACGATCGTCCTGACCCGCGGGCCCTCGACCTCGGTGACCTTCAGCTCGACGTTGCCGTCGTTGATGAGCACCTGGTCGCCCTTGGTGACGTCACCGGGCAGGCCCTTGTACGTCGTGCCGCAGATCGTCCGGTCGCCCGGCACGTCCTCGGTGGTGATGGTGAACTCGTCACCGCGCACCAGCTCGACGGGACCCTCCGCGAAGGTCTCCAGGCGGATCTTCGGACCCTGGAGGTCGGCGAGGACACCGATGGCCCTGCCGGTCTCCTTGGCGGCGGCCCGGACACGGTCGTAACGCCCCTGGTGCTCCGCATGGGTGCCGTGGCTGAAGTTGAAGCGGGCCACGTTCATGCCGGCCTCGATCAGCGATACGAGCTGCTCGTGGGAGTCGACCGCGGGGCCGAGAGTACAGACGATTTTCGAACGGCGCATGGGGCGATCCTATCGGTTTGTTTCGCTGCGGAATATTCCGTCTGGCGGAAGATACAAATGGGCGCCTCGGTGCTCACAAGAGAATTGTTCAACCGTCCTCGGGTGCCCTCACCTTTCCTTTTCGACCAGAGCGTAGGTCTGCGTCGCGATCTCCATTTCCTCGTCGGTCGGCACCACGGCCACCGCCACCCGCGCGTCCGCGGGCGACACCAGCCGCGCCCCGCCCCCGCGTACGGCGTTCAGCTCGCCGTCGACCGCCAGGCCGAGCCCCTCCAGGCCCGCCACCGCGGCCTCCCGGACCGGCGCCGCGTTCTCCCCGACCCCGGCCGTGAAGGCCACGGCGTCCACCCGTCCGAGAACGGCGTAATAGGCGCCGATGTACTTCTTCAGCCGGTGAATGTAGATGTCGAAGGCCAGCCGCGCCCGCTCGTCGCCGGCGTCCACCCGGCGGCGGATCTCCCGCATGTCGTTGTCACCGCAGAGACCGATCAGACCGCTCCTCTTGTTGAGGAGAGTGTCGATCTCGTCGGCGGACATTCCACCAACACGCATCAAATGGAAGATGACGGCCGGGTCCATGTCACCCGAGCGCGTACCCATCACGAGCCCCTCCAAGGGCGTCAGCCCCATGGAGGTGTCCACGCAGCGACCGCCCCGCACCGCCGAGGCGGACGCCCCGTTGCCCAGGTGCAGCACGATGACGTTCACGTCCCCGGGTGCCTTCCCCAGCAGCTTCGCGGTCTCCCGCGAGACGTACGCGTGCGAGGTGCCGTGGAAGCCGTAGCGCCGGATGCGGTGCGCGTCTGCGGTCTCGACGTCGATCGCGTAGCGGGCCGCGGACTCCGGCATGGTCGTGTGGAAGGCGGTGTCGAAGACGGCGACCTGCGGCAGGTCCGGGCGCAGCGCCTGCGCGGTACGGATGCCGGCGAGGCCCGCCGGGTTGTGCAGCGGGGCGACCGGGATCAGCCGCTCGATCTCGGCGAGCACCGCGTCGTCCACGACGGTCGGCTCGGTGAACCGCTTCCCGCCGTGCACCACCCGGTGCCCTATCGCGGCCAGCTCGGGCGAGTCCAGGCCGAGGCCGTCCTTGGCCAGCTCCGCCGCCACGGCCTTCAGCGCCGCGTCGTGGTCGGGAACGGACCCGTTCCACTCCCGGCTCTCGCCGCCCACCGGGGTGTGCTTGAGCCGTGCGGTCTCCTCACCGATCCGTTCGACGAGGCCCACCGCCAGCCGGTCGCCGCCGCGCATGTCGAGCAGCTGGTACTTCACCGACGACGAGCCGGAGTTGAGGACGAGGACGCGGGACGGGGTCGGGCTCACAGGTCGGACGCCTTCTCACTGGGGGACTGCTGGGCCTGGATCGCCGTGATGGCGACGGTGTTGACGATGTCCTGGACGAGCGCGCCCCGGGACAGGTCGTTGACCGGCTTGCGCAGACCCTGGAGCACCGGGCCCACCGCGATGGCGCCGGCCGAGCGCTGCACGGCCTTGTACGTGTTGTTGCCGGTGTTCAGGTCCGGGAAGATCAGCACGCTGGCCTGCCCGGCGACCTCCGAGCCGGGCAGCTTCGTCGCGGCCACCGACGGCTCGACGGCGGCGTCGTACTGGATCGGCCCCTCGATCCTGAGATCCGGGCGGCGCGAGCGGACCAGCTCGGTCGCCTCGCGCACCTTGTCGACGTCCGCGCCGGAACCGGACGTGCCCGTCGAGTACGACAGCATCGCGATCCGCGGATCCACCCCGAACCGCGCCGCCGTGGACGCCGACTGGGTGGCGATGTCGGCGAGCTGGTCGGCGTTCGGGTCGGGGTTGACCGCGCAGTCGCCGTAGACCAGGACCTTGTCGGCCAGGCACATGAAGAAGACCGACGAGACGATCGCGGCGTCCGGCTTGGTCTTGATGATCTCGAACGCCGGACGGATCGTGGCCGCCGTCGAGTGCACCGACCCCGAGACCATGCCGTCGGCGAGGCCCTCCTGCACCATCAGCGTGCCGAAGTAGTTCACGTCGGAGACCACGTCGTAGGCCAGCTCCACGGTGACGCCCTTGTGGGCGCGCAGGGCGGCGTACTTCTCGGCGAAGGAGTCGCGCAGCTCGGACACCGCGGGGTCGACCAGCTGCGCGTTCTCCAGGTCGATGCCCAGGTCGGCGGCCTTCTTGCGGATCTGCTCGACCGGGCCGAGCAGCGTCAGCTCGCACACGCCCCGGCGCAGCAGCACCTCGGCCGCGTGCAGCACCCGCTCCTCGGTGCCCTCGGGGAGGACGACCCGGCGCAGGTCGGAACGGGCCTGCTCCAGCAGCGTGTGCTCGAACATCATCGGCGTGACGCGGTCGCTGCTCGGCGCGGAGACCCGCTTGCGGAGGTCGGCGGTGTCGACGTACCGCTCGAAGAGGCCGAGGGCGGTCTCCGCCTTGCGCGGGGTGGCCGCGCCCAGCTTGCCCTCCAGGGAGAACAGCTGCTCGGCGGTGGGGAAGCTGGTGCCGGTCACCGAGAGCACCGGCGTACCGGGGGCCAGGCGGGCGGCGAGGGTGAGGATGCCGTCGCCGGGCACCTCGTTCAGGGTCAGCAGGACGCCGGCTATCGGCGGGGTGCCGGCGCTGTGCGCGGCGAGCGTGCCGATCACCAGGTCGGCGCGGTCGCCGGGGGTGATGACCAGGCAGCCCGGGGTCAGGGCGCTCAGCAGGTTGGGCAGCATGGCCCCGCCGAAGACGAAGTCCAGCGCGTCGCGGGCGAGCCCGGAGTCGTCGCCGAGGACCACCTCGGCACCGAGGGCGTGCGCGATCTGCGAGACGGTCGGCGCCGACAGGGCGGGCTCGTCGGGTACGACCCAGCACGGCACCGGCAGCCGGTTCGCGAGCCGCTCGGCGATCCGGTCCCGGTCCTCGCGGGCGACCCGGTTGGCCACCATGGCCAGGACGTCGCAGCCCAGCCCGTCGTAGGCGCGGAAGGCGTTGACGGTCTCGGCCAGTACGGACTCCGCGGTCTGCTTGCGGCCGCCGACGACCGGCAGCACCGAGGCGCCGAACTCGTTGGCGAGCCGCGCGTTCAGCGACAGCTCGTCCGGGAACTGGGTGTCGGCGAAGTCGGTGCCGAGGACGAGGACCACGTCGTAGTCCCGGGCCACCAGGTGGAACCGGTCGACCAGCGCGGACACCAGTTCGTCCGTGCCCTGCTCGGCCTGGAGCGCGGACGCCTCCTGGTAGTCCATGCCGTACACGGTCGCGGGGTCCTGCGTGAGCCGGTAGCGGGCGCGCAGCAGCTCGAAGAGCCGGTCGGGCCCGTCGTGGACCAGGGGACGGAAGACGCCGACCCGGTCGACCTGCCGGGTCAGGAGCTCCATGACCCCCAGTTCGACGACCTGGCGGCCGTCGCCGCGGTCGATACCGGTCACGTACACGCTGCGCGTCACGCGTGCTCTCCGTTTCGTCTGATGGATTCGTCCGGCGGCGGCTGTCCCGTGCACAGAAAATCACCCACCGGGGTGAGCAGAACCCTCTTGACAATACCTCCGGCGGTGGCTAAGGCGCCCGTCAGTGTCCTCCGGTGCCCGGCGGCGGTCGTCAGTGCCCGCCGGGGTTCCGGCCGTGGAACAATTGGATCGGCTCACCGGTGTCAACAGCGAGCAGGAGACACAGCACGATGCGTATCGGAGTTCTCACCGCAGGCGGCGACTGCCCCGGCCTGAACGCAGTGATCCGGTCGGTCGTGCACCGAGCGGTCGACAACTACGGCGACGAGGTCATCGGCTTCGAGGACGGCTACGCGGGCCTGCTGGACAGTCGCTACCGCAACCTCGACCTCAACGCGGTCAGCGGCATCCTCGCCCGCGGCGGCACCATCCTCGGCTCCTCCCGGCTGGAGCGCGACCGGCTCCGCGAGGCCTGCGAGAACGCCGGCGACATGATCCAGAGCTTCGGCATCGACGCGCTCATCCCGATCGGCGGCGAGGGCACGCTGACGGCCGCCCGGATGCTGTCGGACGCCGGCCTGCCGGTGGTCGGCGTGCCGAAGACCATCGACAACGACATCTCCTCCACCGACCGCACCTTCGGCTTCGACACGGCGGTCGGCGTGGCCACCGAGGCGATGGACCGCCTCAAGACCACCGCCGAGTCCCACCAGCGCGTGATGGTCGTCGAGGTCATGGGCCGGCACGCCGGCTGGATCGCCCTGGAGTCCGGCATGGCGGCCGGCGCCCACGGCATCTGCCTGCCCGAGCGCCCCTTCGACCCCGCCGACCTGGTCAAGATGGTCGAGGAGCGGTTCTCCCGCGGCAAGAAGTTCGCCGTCGTCTGCGTCGCCGAGGGCGCCCACCCAGCCGAGGGCTCCATGGACTACGGCAAGGGCGCGATCGACAAGTTCGGCCACGAGCGCTTCCAGGGCATCGGCACGGCACTCGCCTACGAGCTGGAGCGCAGGCTCGGCAAGGAGGCCAAGCCGGTCATCCTCGGCCACGTCCAGCGCGGCGGCGTGCCCACCGCGTACGACCGGGTGCTCGCCACCCGCTTCGGCTGGCACGCGGTGGAGGCCGCGCACCGGGGCGACTTCGGCCGGATGACGGCGCTGCGCGGCACGGACGTCGTCATGGTGCCGCTGGCGGAGGCCGTGACCGAGCTGAAGACGGTGCCGAAGGACCGGATGGCCGAGGCGGAGTCGGTCTTTTAGCCCGGGACACCGGCGTTCAGGGGTGCTTCTCGACCGCCGCCCAGAAGTGCTCCACGATCCGGTCGAGGAAGTCGCGGCCCGCCTCGTGGGAGTCACCACTGCCGCCGCCCCAGCTGAGGGTGGCGGCCATGCGCCCCTGGTAGTCCTGGTGGAGCACCTGGAGGACGTTCTCCAGGACCCGCCGGTCCAGCGGTGCCACCTTGGCTAGCGGGCGCACATAGCCCTGCCACCGGGTCGTCACGGCGCTCGTCAGCAGGCCGGCGAGCTTCTCCTCGCGTCCCGTGACGGTCACGAAGTCGGGCAGTGCGAGGCCGAGCACGTCGGCGAGGGCGGCCGACTGGCGGTCGGTGCCGCGCCAGCCGTCCGTCTCCTCCATCCGCAGGTACACCGGGAGCGCGACCCCGACGGCACGGGCCACGTCCTCCGGCGCCAGGGAACGGGCGATGCGGTGCTCGCGCAGGGTCTGCGGCCGGCCGATCAGATCGCCGGGCGAGCACCACAGCACCCCCGCGAGCGCGGTCAGCTCGGGGTTCCGGGGGGAGACGACGCCCCGCTCCCAGGCGATGACGAGATCCGGGGTGACGTACGGCAGCCCGTACGAGACCCGCATGCCGTGGGCGACGTGCTCGGGCCCCATGTTCAGGGCGGCACGGAGCCGGCGGGCGGCGAGGGCGTTGAACGGTGGACCCGACTGGTTCGGGTGAGGTGAGGGTCGGCGCACGGGCCACACCGTAGGGGTCCGGTGCGGTGCTGACTACGGGCTGTTCAGCCAGCGATACGGATTGTACGAACCTACGGGGGTATGACAGGCGTATTGCGGGCGCAAGCGGACACGTCCCGCTCACCCCGCCGCCGTCCCGCTCACCCCACCACCGTCCCGCTCACCCCACCACCGTCCCCCTCATCCCTTCACCGCCCCGCCCAGCGCGAACCCCCCGCCCAGCCGCCGGGAGATCAGCACGTACAGCAGGATGACCGGCGTCGAGTAGACGATCGAGAACGCCGCCAGCTGCCCGTACGCCACCATGCCCCGGTTGCCGAAGAAGTCGTTGATGCTCACCGAGGCGGGCATCTGGTCCGGGGAGAGCAGCAGCATGAACGGGACGAAGAAGTTCCCCCACATCATCACGAACGAGAACACCGTCACCACCGCCACTCCCGGCCCCATCAGCGGCAGCACGATCCGCAGCAGTGACTGGAACGACGACGCCCCGTCCGTCCAGGCCGCCTCCTCCAGCTCCTTGGGCACGCCGTCCATGAAGTTCTTCATCAGCCAGATGGCGAAGGGCAGCTGGGAGGCGGCGAAGAAGAAGATCGTCCCCTGCATGGTGTCGATCATGTTCACCCGCACGAAGAGGGCGTAGACCGGCACCATGATCGCGGTGATCGGCAGGCTGGTCGCGAACAGGATGGTCAGCAGGAACGGCCGGTTCAGCCGGGACCGGAAACGGGAGAGCGGATAGGCCGCGAGCGCCGCGCACACCACCGTCAGCAGGGTCGCGCCGCCGCACAGGATCAGGCTGTTGAGCAGCGGGGTGAAGGTGATCTCCGGGGTGAGGATCGCGTCGAAGTTCTCCAGCGTCAGCCCGTCGGGGACCTTCACCCGCAGGCTCGCGCGCGGGTCCAGGGCGGACAGCACCACCCAGGCCAGCGGCAGCACGAACGCGGCGGCGGCCACCAGCAGCCCGGCGTCGGCGGCCAGCCGGCGCCGGTTGCGCCGGGAGGCGGGGGCACGGCGGGAGGCGGGGGCGCGCCGGGACGCGAAGGTGGATGCCATCTCAGACCTCCGTCCGCAGCAGGCGCAGGTAGACGACCGAGAACAGCGAGCCGATCAGCAACAGCAGCAGTGCCACCGCCGTGCCGTAGCCGATCAGGCTGTTCTGGAAGGCCTGCTCGTACATGAACAGCGGCAGCGTCTGGCTCTTGCCGCTCGGGCCGCCCCGCGTCATCACCCAGATCAGGCCGAAGACCGACAGGGTCTGCAGGGTGTTCAGCATCAGGTTGGTGCCGATGGAGCGCCGGATCATCGGCAGCGTGATGTGCCACATCCGGCGCCAGCCGCTCGCCCCGTCCACCTCGGCGGCCTCGGTGACCTCTTTCGGGATCTCGTTCAGGGCGGCCGAGTACACCAGCATCGAGAACGCCGTGCCCCGCCACACGTTGGCGAACGACACGGCCAGGATCGGCAGCGTGAACAGCCAGTTCTGGGACGGCAGGTGGAGCCAGTCGAGGATGGCGTTGAGGGTGCCCTCACGGCGGAAGAAGGCGTAGAGCAGGAAGCCCGCCACCACCTCCGGCAGCACCCACGCCGTGACAACGATGCCGCCGGTGAGCGTACGGACCGGCTTCGAGGCCCGCTGCATCAGTGAGGCCAGCGCGAGTCCCAGGGTGTTCTGCCCGATCAGCGACGACAGCACCGTGAACACCAGGGTCAGCCACACGGCGTTGAGGAACGCCTCGTCCTCAAACGCCCGCCGGAAGTTCTCGAAGCCGACGAAGGACTCCTCGGCCTGCCCGGTGAGCTGGAGGTCGGTGAAGGCGATGACCACGCAGTACGCGATCGGGCCGGCGAGGAAGAGCAGCAGCAGGACGACGGCGGGGGAGACGGGCAGGGCGCGGAAGAGGGCGCGGCGAGTGGTGGCGGACCTCGCGCGACGGGCCGGGTCCGGGCCGGGCGGTCCCGGCGGCGCCTTACGGACCTCCGGCCCCGGCCCCGTACCCGGACCCGTGTGCTGCGGCGTGGCCGCGGTCACTTGCGGACCACCTGGTCGTCGGTGGCCTCCTTGAGCGCCTCGTCGTAGCCGCGCGCCGCCTCCTCGACCGACATGTCACCGGTCGTCACGCCTTCCATCGCCTCCTGGATGGCGACGGAGACCTTCGGGTACGCCGGGTAGGCGGGCCGGTAGTGCGTGCTCTCGACGAGGTCGGTGAAGAACTCGATGCCGGGCTGGGCGTCGACGTACGCGGGGTCGTTCGCGACGTCCTCGCGGACCGCGATGCCGGAGTTGGCGATGTACCACTTCTGGGCGTTGGCCTTGGTCTGCATCGTCTTGACGAACTCGAAGGCCAGGTCCGGGTTGCCCGCCTTGGCCGGGATCGACCAGGTCCAGCCGCCGGACATGCTCACCCTGCCCGGAGCCTGGCCGTTCTGCGTCGGCATGGCCGCCAGCCCCAGCTCCCGCGACCACTGGGGCCACTCGTGCCCACTGCCCTCCAGCCAGTCCTGCGGCAGCCAGGAGCCGTCCAGGGCGATGCCGAGCCTGCCCTGCGGGAGGAGTTCGCCGCGGACCTTGGTGCCGAAGTTGGGGTCGAGCGCGTCGGAGACCTCCGGGCCGAGCTTCTCCTTGTACACGGTCTCGACGAAGGCGAGGGAATCCTCGAACCCCTGCCCGGCCGCGATCCACTTCTTGCCGCCCTTGTCGTACAGCGGGTCGGTGGCGCCGTCGTTCGTGCCGTACAGCAGCATCTCGAAGCCCTGCATGGTGGCCGCCTCACCGGCCGGCTTGCCCGTGTACACGTTGAGGGGGACGACGCCCGGCACCTTCTCCTTGATGGCGCGGGCCGCGGCCAGCACGTCGGCCCAGGTCCTCGGCTGCCAGTCGGCGGGCAGGCCGGCCCTGGCGAAGACGTCCTTGCTGAACCACAGGCCCCGGGTGTCCGTCCCGTCCGGTACGCCGTACGTCTTGCCGTCCTCGCCCTTCGCCGCCGCCTTCGCGGTGTCGATGAACTGGTCCCAGTCCTTCCACTTCGCCAGGTACTCGTCGAGGGGCTTCAAGTACCCGCTGGTGATGTCGGAGTTGATGAGGAAGGTGTCCTCGTAGACCAGGTCCGGCGCGGTCTTGGGGGAGCGGAGCATCTGCTGGAGCTTGGTGTAGTACTCCGAGTCCGGGGCCTTGATGGGGACCAGCTCGACCTTCTTGCCCGGGTTGGCCCTCTCGAACTGCCCCTTGATGCCGGCGAGATAGGTGTCCATCACCTTGATGGAGTTGTCCGTCGACTGCTTGAAGGAGACCTTCACCGTGTCCGGGTCACTGCCGGAGCCGCTTCCGCAGGCGGCGAGGGTGGTGGAGGCGAGCGCGGTGAGGGTGAACAGAGCGGTGAACCGGACGGTGGGACGCACGGGCACGACCTCCTACGGGCACGACGCTGTGGCCGGGACGGCTGCTCGGCGAACGTAAGAGGACTGGTCCAGCCAGGTCAATGCGTGTGCGGTGGACAACCTGTGCTCATCGGCCCCGCTCGGCCTCGCGGACCCACCGGTACACCAACTCCGGCCGCCCCACCTGCCCGTACAGCGGGCTCCGCCCCGCCCGCCCCGAGTCCACCAGATGTTCCAGATAACGCCGGGCCGTGATCCGGGAGATGCCCACGGCCTCGGCCACCCCGGCCGCCGTGAGCCCTTCCTCGGTGCCGCGCAGCGCGCCCGTCACCCGCTCCAGCGTCGGCCCGCTCAGCCCTTTCGGCAGGGCGGCCGGGCCCGGAGCCCGCAGTGCGGCCAGGGCCCGGTCCACCTCGTCCTGACCGCTCGCCTCCCCGGCGGCACCCCGGAACTCGGCGTACCGCACCAGACGGTCCCGCAGGGTGGCGAAGGTGAACGGCTTCAGCACGTACTGGACGACGCCCAGCGAGACCCCCTCCCGCACGACCGTCAGGTCCCGCGCCGACGTCACCGCTATCACGTCGGTGTGATGCCCCGCCGCCCGCAGCGAACGGGCCAGCTGCAGCCCGTGCACGTCCGGGAGGTGCAGGTCGAGCAGGAGCAGATCCACCGGCGTACGGTCCAGCACGCGCCGGGCCTCCGCTCCCGTGTGCGCCTTGCCGACGGCCGTGAACCCCGGCACCCGGCCGACGTACATCATGTGCGCGTCGGCGGCGACGGGGTCGTCCTCGACGACCAGCACACGGATCGGCTGCGGGGCGGTGCTCATACGGCGCCCCCGAACTCATGTCTGCCCGCCAGGGCGTCCGGGGCCGGCGCGTGGCCCCCGGGACCGTCCAACGGCAGCCGGGCCTCGAAACGTGCGCCGCCGCCCTCGGCCTCCGTCACGGTCAGGGTGCCGCCGTGCCGCTGCACTGCCTGACTGACCAGCGCCAGCCCCAGGCCACGGCCGCCCTCACCGGCCGGCTTCGTCGAGAAACCCCGCTGGAAGACCAGGTCGGCATGGGCGGGATCGACCCCGGCACCCGTGTCCGACACCCTCAGCACCAGCTCGGAGCCACCCGCCGCCGGGTCCGTGCCGGAGACGTCCTCGTCCCCGGCCGTCCGCCGTCCGCGGGTCGCCTCGGTGTACGCCGCCACCGTCACCCGCGAGGGCACCTCGCCCTGGGCCGCGTCCACCGCGTTGTCGACCAGGTTCCCCAGGATCGTCACCAGGTCCCGGGCGGGCAGGGACGGCGGCAGCAACCCGTCGTCCAGTCGGCCGTCCTGTGACACCACCAGCTCCACTCCCCGCTCGTTGGCCTGCGCCGTCTTGCCCAGCAGCAGTGCGGCCAGTACGGGCTCGCCGACCGCCGCCACCACCTGGTCGGTGAGCGCCTGCGCCAGCTCCAGTTCGGCCGTCGCGAAGTCCACGGCCTCCTCGGTGCGGCCCAGCTCGATCAGGGAGACGACCGTGTGCAGCCGGTTGGCCGCCTCGTGTGCCTGCGAGCGCAACGCCTGGGTGAATCCGCGCTCGGAATCCAGCTCGCCCGTCAGCGACTGCAGTTCGGTCACGTCGCGCAGGGTCACCACCGTGCCCCGGTGCTCGCCGCCGGAGACCGGCGAGGTGTTCACCACCAGCACCCGCTCCGCCGCCAGGTGCACCTCGTCCACCCGCGGCTCCGAGGCCAGCAGCGCCCCCGTCAGCTGCGCCGGCAGCCCAAGGTCCGCGACCGAGGCGCCCACCACGTCACCGGTCACACCGAGCAGCTCCCGTCCGCCGTCGTTGATCAGCGCGACACGGTACTGCCCGTCCAGCATCAGCAGACCCTCCCGCACCGCGTGCAGCGCCGCCTGATGGTAGTCGTGCATCCGGCTCAGCTCGTCCGCGTTCATACCGTGCGTGTGCCGGCGCAGCCGCGCGTTGATCACGTACGTGCCGACCGCACCGAGCAGCAGCGCCCCCGCCGCCACCCCGAGCAGGGCCGTCAGCTGCTCCTGCGCCCGCTTGCTGATCTCCTCGACCTTGATCCCGGCGCTGACCAGGCCGACCACCCGCCCGGCGTTCTCCACGGGCGTCACCGCCCGCACCGACGGCCCCAGCGTGCCCGTGTAGGTCTCGGTGAACGTCTCGCCCCGCTGCGCGCGCTCGATGTGACCGCGGAAGGGACGGCCGATCTGCTCCGGGTCCGGGTGGGTCCAGCGGATGCCCTCCGGATTCATGATCGTCACGAAGTCCACGTCGGTGTCCCGCATGACCCGCACCGCGTACGGCTGGAGCCGCGCCGTCGGGTCGGGCGTGCGGATCGCCTCCAGCACGGACGGCGAGTCGGCGATCGCGAGCGCCACCGACCTGGCCTGGCGCCCGGCCGCCTCCTCCGCCTGCCGCCGGTCGCTGACGTAGGTGAACAGCGCGTACCCGGCGACCACGACCGCTATCAGCACGGCCTGCATGGCGAAGAGCTGACCGGCCAGGCTGCGGGGGCGGGGGACGCGGAGGTGCATGCCGTCAGTCTCCCTCCTGGCCTGATTGTGAACGAAATGAACGCAAGGGTGACCGCGCTCACAGCGCGGGAGATAGTCACCGCATCCCCGAAACAAACTCCCGGACGTGAGCCGCACGCCGGTGATGCCGACGACGTCGTCAAGGAGGGCCGCCGTGACCAGCAAAGCCGCTACGGCAGCTACCGCACCCAAAGCCAAGCGCGATCGCACGCACTATCTCTACATCGCGGTGATCATCGCGGTCGCCCTCGGTATCGCCGTCGGCCTGATCTTTCCGGACTTCGCGACCGAGCTGAAGCCGCTGGGCACCGGCTTCGTGAACCTGATCAAGATGATGATCTCGCCGATCATCTTCTGCACGATCGTGCTGGGCATCGGCTCGGTGCGCAAGGCCGCCAAGGTCGGCGCGGTCGGCGGTATCGCCCTGGTCTACTTCCTGGTGATGTCGCTGGTGGCGCTCGCCATCGGCCTGGTCGTCGGCAACATCCTGGACCCGGGCACGGGCCTCGCGGTCACCGACGCCGTCAAGGAGACCGGTCAGGCGCAGGTCGACGCGGAGGCCAAGGGCACCGTCGAGTTCCTGATGGGCATGATCCCGACCACGATCGTCTCCGCGTTCACGTCGGGCGAGGTCCTCCAGACCCTGCTGATCGCCCTGCTCTGCGGGTTCGCCCTGCAGGCCATGGGTTCCGCCGGGCAGCCCGTCCTGCGCGGCATCGAGCACATCCAGCGGCTGGTCTTCCGGGTCCTGGCGATGATCATGTGGGCCGCCCCGGTCGGGGCCTTCGGCGCCATCGCCGCGGTCACCGGCTCGGCCGGCGTCGACGCGCTCAAGAGCCTGGCCGTACTGATGCTCGGCTTCTACGTCACCTGCTTCCTCTTCGTCTTCCTGGTGCTGGGCGCGCTGCTGCGCTTCGTCGCCGGCGTCAACGTCCTCTCGCTCTTCAAGTACCTGGGCCGCGAGTTCCTGCTGATCCTGTCCACCTCCTCGTCGGAGTCGGCGCTGCCGCGCCTCATCGCGAAGATGGAGCACCTCGGCGTCAGCAAGCCGGTGGTCGGCATCACCGTCCCGACCGGCTACTCGTTCAACCTCGACGGCACCATGATCTACATGACCATGGCCTCGCTGTTCATCGCCGACGCCATGGGCACGCCGATGTCGATCGGTGAGCAGATCCCCCTGCTGCTCTTCCTGCTGGTGGCCTCGAAGGGCGCGGCCGGTGTCTCCGGTGCCGGGCTCGCCACACTGGCCGGCGGTCTCTCCTCGCACAAGCCCGCCCTGGTGGACGGCATCGGCCTCATCGTCGGCATCGACCGCTTCATGAGCGAGGCCCGCGCCCTCACCAACTTCGCGGGCAACGCCATCGCCACGGTCCTGATCGGAACCTGGACCAAGGAGATCGACAGGGGCCGGGTGGACGAGGTGCTCGCCGGACACGCCCCGTTCGACGAGAAGACCCTCCTGGACGACCACCACGGCGCCGACGGCGCCGACGCGGACGGCACGCCCGGGGTGCCCGGGCAGGGCGGCGAGAAGGAGCTGGCCCGGGCCTGAGACAGGCCGCGCCGGCCCGAGACAGGCCGGCGCGACGCCCACACGCGCCGGGCGGCTGAGGTGCTCCCCCCGTTGCTCAGCCGCCCGGTCCCCCCGAGAAGCCCCGCGCCCCGTGTGGCGCGGGGCTTCTTGCCTTGACGTCCGCGTCAAGGTTTACGTTCGTCCCCATGCGAATCGGCGAGCTGGCCGCACGGGCCGGGACCACGACGCGGACGCTGCGGTACTACGAGTCGCGGGGCCTGCTGTCCGCGCGTCGTGCCGTCAACGGCTACCGGACGTACGACGAGGAAGACCTGAGGCTGCTGCGGCAGATCAAAACGCTCCAGGACTTCGGGTTCGACCTGGAGGAGACCCGCCCGTTCGTGGAGTGTCTGCGCGCCGGGCACCCCGAGGGCGACTCGTGCCCGGCCTCCCTCGTGGTCTACCGGCGCAAGCTGGCGGAGCTGGACGAGCTGATCGAGCAGCTCGCGTCGGTGCGGGCGCAGGTCGGTGCGCAACTGGCGCGAGCCGAGGCGGCGGTTCCGGGGGGCCCGGAGCCCAAGTGCGAACTGGGAGGACACGCATGACGAGCAACGGGGTGCCCGAGGTGACGGACGCCGGGTTCGCCGGGGAGGTGCTGGGCAGTGAGCTGCCGGTGCTGGTGGAGTTCACCGCGGACTGGTGCCCGCCGTGCCGGCAGATGGCTCCGGTGCTCAGCGCCCTGGCCGCGGAAGAGGGCGACCGGCTCCGGGTGGTGCAGCTGAACGTCGACCGGAATCCGGCGACCACGAACGCGTACAAGGTGCTGTCCATGCCGACGTTCATGGTGTTCCGCGACGGTGAGCCGGTGAAGTCGATGGTGGGCTCCCGGCCCAAGCGGCGGCTGCTCGAGGAGCTGTCAGACGTGATCTGACCCGCCTCCGATACGAAGAAATCCCCCGAGCAATTGCGCTCGGGGGATTTCTTTGCGTATATTCGTTGATTCGTGACTTCAGGCATTGAGGTCACGAAGAGGTTCAATGAGCACAGTATATCCGGGCGGGAGTGGAATTGTCAAACACCGAATTTCCGGACGATGAATTGCGGCACGAGCAGGAATTCATCGACGGACTGTACGCACGCGTGGACGCGCTGCGCGGCGACACCGAGGTCTCGGTGACCCAGGCGCTCGCGCAGGGCAACACCCCTCAGCAGGCCCGGCTGGAGCGGGACATCCTGGTCGCCGAGCGCTCCGGGCTGCTCGCCGCGCTCAACGCGGTGGACGGTTCCCTCTGCTTCGGCCGCATCGACCTCACCTCCGGGGCCGGCCACCACATCGGCCGCATCGGCCTGCGCGCCGACGACGCCGAACGCACCCCGGTCCTGATCGACTGGCGGGCCGACGTCGCCCGCCCCTTCTACCTGGCCACCGGCCACACCCCGATGGGCCTGCGCCGCCGCCGGCACATCGCGAGCGAGGGCCGCACGGTCACCGCCCTGCACGACGAGATCCTCGACCTCGGCGACGAGACGCGCACCGGCCACGAGGACCCGTCCGGCGACGCCGTGCTGCTCGCCGCGCTGAACTCCGCGCGCACCGGCCGCATGGGCGACATCGTGCAGACCATCCAGGCCGACCAGGACCGCATCATCCGCGCCCCGCACCGCGGCGTCCTGGTCGTCGAGGGCGGCCCCGGCACCGGTAAGACCGCCGTCGCCCTGCACCGCGCCGCCTACCTCCTCTACGAGCACCGCGAGCTGCTCGCCAAGCGCGCCGTCCTCATCGTCGGCCCCAACCCGGCCTTCCTCGGCTACATCGGCGAGGTGCTGCCGTCCCTGGGCGAGACCGGCGTGCTCCTCGCCACCGTCGGCGAGCTGTTCCCCGGTGTGAAGGCCACGGCGACGGACACGCCCGAGGCGGCGGCGGTGAAGGGCCGTGCCGACATGGCCGACGTCCTCGCCGAGGTGGTCCGCGACCGTCAGGCGCTGCCCGACCCGGTGATCGCGATCGAGCACGACCGCGAGGTCCTCATGCTCGACGACGACCTGGTCAACGTCGCCCGCGAGCGCACCCGCGCCGCGCAGCTGCCGCACAACGCGTCCCGCGAGCACTTCGAGGGCCACATCCTCAACACCCTCACCGACATGGTCGCCGAACGCATCGGCACCGACCCCTACGACGGCACCAACCTGCTCGACCCCAGCGACATCACCCAGATCCGCGACGAACTCGCCGAGAACCCCGAGGTCTGGTCGGCCATCGACCAGCTCTGGCCCCGGGTGACGCCGCAGCGCCTCGTCGCCGACTTCCTCGCCGCCCCCGAGGCCTACCTCCCCGCCGGGGACGCCGCCGCCGTCCGCCGTCCGGTCACCCGGCGCTGGACCGTCGCCGACGTGCCCCTCCTCGACGAGGCGGCCGAGCTGCTCGGCGAGGACGACCGCATCGCCCGCTCGCGCGCCGAACGCGAGCGGCAGCAGCAGATCGCCTACGCGCAGGGCGTGCTGGACGTGTCGTACGCGTCCCGGACCTATGAGTTCGAGGACAAGGACGAGGAGGACGCGGAGGTGTTGTCGGCGCACGACATCATCGACGCCGAGCGGTTCGCCGAGCGCCAGGAGGAGGACGACCACCGCAGTGCCGCCGAGCGCGCCGCGGCGGACCGCACCTGGGCGTTCGGGCACATCATCGTGGACGAGGCGCAGGAGCTGTCCCCGATGGCGTGGCGGCTGCTGATGCGCCGCTGCCCGACCCGCTCGATGACCCTGGTCGGCGACCCGGCGCAGACCGCGGAGGCGGCCGGCGTCGGCTCCTGGTCGAAGATCCTCGCCCCCTACGTCGAGGACCGCTGGGAGCACACCCGCCTGGGCGTCAACTACCGCACCCCGGCCGAGATCATGGACATGGCGGCGGCCGTCGTCCGCGCCGACGACCCCGCCTTCGCACCGCCGAGTTCGGTGCGCTCCACGGGCGTACGGCCCTGGGTCCGCGCCACCGGCGACCTCCCGGCCGCCGTCGCCGAGGCCGCCCGGGAGCTGACCCCCGAGGAGGGCCGCCTCGCCGTCATCGCCCCGCGCGAGCTGCACCAGGCGCTCGCCGCCCGGCTGGACGGCGTGACGGCGGGCACCGAGCCGGACCTCACACGGAGCGTCGTCCTGCTCGACCCGCGCCAGTCCAAGGGCCTGGAGTTCGACTCCGTCCTGGTCGTCGAGCCCGGCCGCTACGGCACGAGCGACCTGTACGTGGCCCTCACCCGGGCCACCCAGCGGCTCGGCGTACTGCACACCGGGCCGCTGCCGACGGGGCTGGTGGACGCGTAGCCCACGCCGCCTACGCCGGGCGCAGCCACACCGTCGACAGGGGCGGCAGGGTCAGCCGGACGCTCGCCGGCCGGCCGTGCCACCCCTGCGGCTCCGGCTTGACCGGGTCGGGGTTGCCCACGTCGCCGCCGCCGTAGCGCGCGGCGTCGGTGTTGAGCACCTCGTGCCAGGCGGGGACGTCGTCGGGGACGCCGAGGCGGTAGTCGGGGCGGACGACCGGGGCGAAGTTCGACACCGCGAGCAGCGGGGTGCCGTCGGCGTCCAGCCGCAGGAACGCGAGGACGTTGTCCTCGGCGGCGTCCCCGACGACCCAGGCGAAACCCGAGGGATGGGTGTCGCGCTGCCACAGAGCGGGCGTGACCCGGTAGACGGTGTTCAGGTCCCGCACCAGATCGCGCATGCCCCGGTGGTCCGCCGCCGCCCCGTACCCGGGGTCGAGCAGCCACCAGTCGGGACCGTGCGCCTCGGACCACTCCGCGCCCTGCGCGAATTCCTGCCCCATGAAGAGCAGCTGCTTGCCGGGGTGGGCCCACATGAAGCCCAGGTACGCCCGCTCGTTCGCGCGCTGCTGCCACCAGTCGCCGGGCATCTTCGACACCAGCGACTTCTTGCCGTGCACCACCTCGTCGTGGGATATCGGCAGCACGTAGTTCTCGCTGTACGCGTACACCATCGAGAAGGTCATCTCGCCGTGGTGGTACTTGCGGTGCACCGGCTCGTGACTCATGTACTCGAGCGAGTCGTGCATCCAGCCCATGTTCCACTTCAGCCCGAACCCGAGCCCGCCGAACCCGCTCGGCCCCTTGTGGTGCGTGGCCCGTGTGACCCCGTCCCAGGCCGTCGACTCCTCCGCGACGGTGACGACCCCCGGCACCCGCCGGTACACCGTCGCGTTCATCTCCTGGAGGAACGCCACCGCGTCCAGGTTCTCCCGGCCGCCGTGCTCGTTCGGCGTCCACTGGCCCGGTTCGCGCGAGTAGTCCAGGTAGAGCATCGAGGCGACCGCGTCGACGCGCAGCCCGTCGATGTGGAACTCCTCGCACCAGTACACGGCGTTGGCGACGAGGAAGTTGCGCACCTCCCGGCGTCCGAAGTCGAACTCCAGCGTCCCCCAGTCCGGGTGCGCGGCCCGCAGCGGGTCGGAGTGCTCGTACAGGGGGCGCCCGTCGAACTCGGCCAGCGCCCAGTCGTCGCGCGGGAAGTGCGCCGGCACCCAGTCCATCAGGACACCGATGCCCGCCTGGTGCAGCCGGTCCACCAGGTACTTGAAGTCGTCGGGGTCGCCGAGGCGGGCCGTGGGCGCGTAGAAGCCGGTGACCTGGTAGCCCCAGGAGCCCCCGAAGGGGTGCTCGGCGACCGGCATCAGCTCGACGTGCGTGAAGCCCAGGTCCGCGACGTACGCGGGGAGCTGCTCGGCCAGCTCGCGGTACGTCAGCCCCGGCCGCCAGGATGCCAGGTGGACCTCGTACACCGACAGCGGCGCCTCGTGCGCGGGCGCTGCCGCGCGCCGGGCCAGCCACTCCTCGTCGCCCCACGTGTAGTCCGAGGCGTGCACGACGGAGGAGGTGGCGGGCGGGACCTCCGTACGGCGGGCCAGCGGGTCCGCGCGGAACGTGCGCGAGCCGTCGGGCCGGGTGATCTCGAACTTGTACAGCTCGCCCGCGCCGACGCCGGGCAGGAACAGCTCCCACACGCCGGTGCCGCCCAGCGACCGCATCGGGTGACCGGTGCCGTCCCAGAAGTTGAAGCCGCCGGCCACCCTGACCCCGCGCGCGTTCGGCGCCCACACCGTGAAGCGGGTGCCCGCGACGCCCTCGTGGGTCACCGGATGCGCGCCGAGCGCCTGCCAGAGCTGCTCGTGCCGTCCCTCGCCGATCAGGTGCAGGTCCAGGTCGCCCAGCGTGGGCAGGAAGCGGTACGGGTCGTCCACCTCCTGGGCCGTCCTCTCGTACGTCACCAGGAGCCGGTGGACGGGGACCTCCTGGACCGGCACCAGTCCGGAGAAGAACCCGTCCCCGTCGTCGTGCAGCTCGGCCCGCAGCTCCCCGGACAGGACGGTCACCGCCCGGGCGTACGGCCTGAAGGCCCGGAAGGCGACTCCGCCGGGCACGGAGTGGGCGCCGAGCACGGAGTGCGGGTCGTGGTGCGTACCGGCGAGCAGCCGCTCCCGGTCGACGGCGTCCAGGGAGGGGGAGACGGCGACCTCGACCGGCACCGCCTTCTTCAGGGCCTTCTTGGCGGCCGGTTTCCTCGCGGGCGTCTTCTTCGCGACCGGCTTCTTCCCGACCGCCTTCCTGGCCACGGTCTTCTTAGCGGCCGCCGCCGTCTTAGCGGCCGTCGTCCCGGTGGCGACCGGCGCCTTGGCGGCGGCCTTCCTCGAGGTCGCGTTCCTCGAGGTCGCGTTCCTCGAGGTCGCGTTCTTCGCGGTCGCCTTCTTCGCGGTCGTCTTCTTGGCCACCGCCTTCTCAGGCGGCGCCGCCTTCTTCGCGGCGCTCTTCTCCTCGGCCGTCTTCTTCGGGTCGGGACCGCTGGACGAGGGGCGGGGGGTCACGGGTGGAGCCTCCTGGGCGAAGTGGGATCGGGAGGGGGTGTCATGCCGGTTCGGGCGTGGACAGGCGGCGCACCGCGGACAGGGGCACCGCCAGCCAGTCGGGACGGTGCCGGGCCTCGTACAGGACCTCGTACACCGCCTTGTCCGTCTCGTGGGCGCGCAGCATCACCGGGTCGGTGCGCGGGTCGCTGCCGGCGACCTCCGCGTACCCGGTGCAGTACGCGGCCCGGCAGGAATCGGCCCAGCCCGGCACCGCGGCGTCGGCCGAGTGCGCGGCGTAGTCGAAGGAGCGCAGCATCCCGGCGACGTCCCGCACCGGCGGCTGTGGCATCCGCCGCTCGGCCAGGGGCTTGGCGGGCTCCCCCTCGAAGTCGATCAGCGACCACCGGCCGGAGGGCGAACGCAGGCACTGGCCGAGGTGCAGGTCGCCGTGGACGCGCTGGGCGGTCCAGGTGCGGCCCTCGGCGGCCAGGTCGTCCAGCGCCGTGAACGCCGTGCGCAGCGCGGGCGCGTACGGCCGGAGCAGGGGCACCGCGTGGGCGGCCTCCTCCAGCCGCTCGATCATGCCGTCGGCGAGCTGCCGCATCCGGCCGTGGCCGAGGGTGACGGTCGGCAGCGCGCGGGCCAGCGCGGTGTGCACCTCGGCGGTGGCCCGTCCGAGCGCCCTGGCCTCGGCGGCGAAGTCCTCCCCTTTGGCCAGCTCGCGCAGGGCCAGCTCCCAGCCGTCGGTCGCGCCCTGTACGTACGGCTGGAGCACGCCCAGTACCCAGGACCGGCCGGCCAGGTCGGCCACCATCCACCCGGCCGGAGCCGGCACCCGGGGGCAGCCCTCGCGGGCCAGCGCCAGCGGCAGCTCCAGATCGGGGTTGACGCCCGGCACGATCCGGCGCAGCAACTTGAGAATGAACGTATCTCCATACACGACCGACGAGTTCGACTGCTCGGCGGTCATCAGCCGCGGCACCAGGCCCGTGCGTATCTCCTGGTCCGGTCCCCGCTCGAAACGAAGCCCGCCGATGCGGGCCCCGGTGCGCAGCGCCTCCAGGAGCACCTCGGCGGGCCGGGTGTCGTACAGGGCGTCGTAGGCGGTGCGGCCGGTCAGCGGGCCCTCGGCCACATGTCCGATGAGCGCGGGCGCCAGCCGGGGTGGCAGCGCCTCGCGCGCGCCTATGAGCAGCTGGTAGCAGTCGCCGGGCTCCTCGGCCGCGCCCGGTGCCGGAGCGAGCTGCTGGTGGGCGCGGACCAGCACGTGGTACAGGCCGAGACGGGCGTCGGAGGGGAGTAGCTCGGTGGCCGCGACCAGCGAGAATCCGGTGACCGGACGGCCCTTGCCCGCGAACCAGCGCTGCCGCGGCAGCCAGTCCCGCAGCAGTGGCTCAAGTGACGCTAGAAGGCCTGGCGGGCTCGTGACGGTGCGTATGACGGCTTCCGACATGGCGTCGCGTCCTTTCCCCGGGTCGTCGGGGTGTTACTGATGCGTGCCCCGGGCGGGGAGGCAGAAACCGCCCGCCCGGGGATCGGGCCGGTCCGGCGGCCCTAGAGAGCGTCGCCGCGCAGCCGGAACCAGTAGAAGCCGTGCCCCCCGAGGGTCAGCAGGTACGGCAGTTCGCCGACCGCCGGGAAGCGGACTCCGCCGAACAGCTCGACCGGATGGCGCCCACCGAAGGCGCTCAGGTCGAGTTCGGTGGGCTGCGCGAAGCGGGAGAAGTTGTGGACGCACAGCACCAGGTCGTCCTCGTACTCCCGCAGGAAGGCCAGTACCGCGGGATTGGAGGAGGGCAGTTCGGTGTAGGTGCCGAGGCCGAAGGCGGAGTTCTGCTTGCGGATCTCGATCATGCGGCGGGTCCAGTGCAGCAGGGACGAGGGCGAGGCCATGGACGCCTCGACGTTCGTCACCTGGTAGCCGTAGACCGGGTCCATGATCGTCGGCAGGAACAGCCGCCCCGGGTCGGACGACGAGAAGCCGGCGTTGCGGTCCGGGGTCCACTGCATCGGCGTGCGGACCGCGTCGCGGTCGCCGAGCCAGATGTTGTCGCCCATGCCGATCTCGTCGCCGTAGTAGAGGATCGGCGAGCCTGGCAGGGAGAGCAGCAGGGCCGTGAACAGCTCGATCTGGTTGCGGTCGTTGTCGAGGAGCGGGGCGAGCCGGCGGCGGATTCCGATGTTGGCGCGCATGCGCGGGTCCTTGGCGTACTCCGCGTACATGTAGTCGCGTTCCTCGTCGGTGACCATCTCGAGGGTCAGCTCGTCGTGGTTGCGCAGGAAGATGCCCCACTGGCAGCCGGACGGGATGGCCGGGGTCTTGGCGAGGATCTCGGAGACGGGGTAGCGGGACTCGCGGCGTACGGCCATGAAGATGCGGGGCATGACCGGGAAGTGGAAGGCCATGTGGCACTCGTCGCCGCCGGCGGCGTAGTCGCCGAAGTAGTCGACGACGTCCTCCGGCCACTGGTTGGCCTCCGCCAGCACCACCGTGTCCGGGTACTGCGCGTCGATCTCCTTCCGCACCCGCTTCAGGAAGTCGTGCGTGGCCGGGAGGTTCTCGCAGTTGGTGCCCTCCTCCTGGTAGAGGTACGGCACCGCGTCCAGCCGGAACCCGTCGATGCCCAGGTCCAGCCAGAACTTCAGGGCGGAGATCATCTCCTCCTGCACGGCCGGGTTCTCGTAGTTCAGGTCGGGCTGGTGGGAGAAGAAGCGGTGCCAGTAGTACTGCTTGCGCACCGGGTCGTAGGTCCAGTTCGACGCCTCGGTGTCGACGAAGATGATCCGCGCGTCCTGGAACTGCTTGTCGTCGTCCGCCCAGACGTAGTAGTCGCCGTACGGGCCGTCGGGGTCCTTGCGGGACTCCTGGAACCACGGGTGCTGGTCGCTGGTGTGGTTCATGACGAAGTCGATGATCACGCGCATGCCGCGCTGGTGGGCGGCGTCCGCGAACTCGACGAAGTCGGCCAGGTCGCCGAACTCGGGCAGCACCGCGGTGTAGTCGGAGACGTCGTAACCGCCGTCGCGCAGCGGCGACTTGAAGAAGGGCGGGAGCCACAGGCAGTCCACGCCCAGCCATTGCAGGTAGTCCAGCTTGGCGGTGAGGCCCTTGAGGTCGCCCACGCCGTCGCCGTTGCTGTCCTGGAAGGAGCGGACGAGTACCTCGTAGAAGACGGCTCGTTTGAACCAGTCCGGGTCACGGTCCTTGGCCGGTGTGTCCTCGAAGGTGTCCGGCACGGGCTCGTTGACGATCATGTGGTGGGTGACCCTCCGATCTGCGGGTGGGACGGTCGCAGAACCGTGCAGACGTGGGCGGGCGTGACGCCCGGCTCCAGGCGCACATAGTTGGCCCTGCCCCAGTGGTAGGTCTCGCCGGTGAGCTCGTCGCGCACCGGCACCGACTCGTGCCAGTCCAGGCCGAGTTGCGGCATGTCCAACGAGACCGTCGCCTCCTGGGTGTGGTGGGGGTCGAGGTTCACGACCACCAGAACCGTGTTCGACCCCTGCCGCTTCGAGTAGGCGATCACCTCCTCCTTGTCCGTGGGATGGAAGTGCAGATCGCGCAGTTGGCGGAGGGCCGGGTTCTCCCGCCGGATGGTGTTGAGCTGGGTGATGAGGGGGGCGATGGTGGTGCCCTCGCGGGCGGCGGTGGCCCAGTCGCGTGGTTTGAGCTGGTACTTCTCGCT
>NZ_JBIWEF010000028.1:0-27040 GCF_044762405.1 Streptomyces sp. NPDC097107
GATGTCTTGGAGTGACATCCCTCTTCTACAGCAGCTCCGCTGCCTTGTTCACCGGCCTTGACGAACAAACCCCCGCCCTAACTGAACGGCGTTGCCACTAGAACTGAAGGGTTGGGTCCGGGGCCCTTCTGTTCGTGTGCGCCCGGCGCCGGTGTGGGCCTTGCTGAGGGCTCCGCCCTCAGACCCCCGGCCTGTTCTCCACCCACCGCCCGACTCGGTTGGGACAGAGGCGGCCACACCAGGTCGCTCAGCCCGTCCGGCGTTTGCGGACGAGGCCCGTTCAGGGCCGAAGCGGGGGTCCGGGGGCGGCAGCCCCCGGGTACGGGAAGGGTGGGGGCGGCGGGAGCGAAACTCCCCTACGCCAGGAAGTCCCGCGCGATGCGCTCCGCCACCCGCTCCAGGATCGGCCCCGCCTCGGCGATGCACTTCGCCACGTCCGGCTCCACATCCGTCAGCGGATACGCCCGCCGGATCCCGGCCCGCCCCAGCGCCTCCGCCGGCAGCGCCAGCCGCCCGCACACCGCGACGACCTCCCTGCCCGCCGCCCGCGCCGCCGCGGCCACACCGGCCGGGGCCTTCCCGTGCAGGGTCTGCTCGTCCAGCGAACCCTCCCCCGTGATCACCAGGTCCGCCCGTTCCAGCGCCGGCGCGAAGCCGAGCACGTCCAGCATCACCTCGATGCCGGGCCGGAACCGCGCCCCGAGGAGCATCGCGCCGAACCCGATGCCGCCCGCCGCGCCCGCGCCCGGTGAGGCGGCGTACTCGGCCGCCCGCGCGCCCACGGTCTCCGTCTCCTCCAGCACCCTCGCGAAGTGCGCGAGGGCCGCGTCCAGGGCAGCCACGTCCTGAGGAGAGGCCCCCTTCTGCGGTCCGTAGACCGCCGGGGCGCCCTTGGGCCCGGTCAGCGGATTGTCGACGTCGCTCGCGAGCACCAGCTCGACGGCGGCGAGCCGCGGGTCCAGCCCGGTCAGGTCGGCCGAGGCCAGGTCGGCGAGGCCGCCCCCGCCCGGCGCGACCGGCTCCCCGTCACTGCCCACGAACCGCGCGCCGAGCGCCGCCAGCATCCCGGCGCCGCCGTCGGTGGTCGCGCTGCCGCCGACTCCGAACACGATCGTCCGCGCCCCCGCGTCCAGCGCGGCCCGCAGCAGCTCGCCCGAGCCGTGCGTGGACGCGGTCAGCGGCGCGAGGACGCCGGCCGGCAGCCGCTGGAGGCCACTGGCCTCGGCCATCTCCACCACCGCGGTGTCGCCGCGCAGCGCGAACGCGGCCGTCACCTCGTCGCCGAGGGGCCCGGCGACCCGTACCTCCCGGCGCTCGAACCCGGCCGCGACCGCCGCGGCCACGGTGCCGTCGCCGCCGTCGGCCACGGGCAGCGCCTCGACGGCGAGGTCCGGTACGACACGGCGCAGTCCGGCCGTCACCCGCTCGGCCACCTCGACGGCCGTCAGCGACCCCTTGAACTTGTCCGCGGCGACGAGCACCCGGCGGGTCCCGTCCACTGCAGCGTCAGCCACCTTGCTCTCCCCTTGCTCTTCGAGCCTTGCGCACGTCAAGGCAGTCGCGCCGCTGCGACCTTAACCGGAGGACGGCCACGCCGTCATGCCCTGCCCGCACCCTGGAACGGCCGGGGCGGGGCGGGACCGGGGCTCGTTACGCTTTCGGGATGACCACTCCTGACTACGCCGCCTACATCGCCGGGCTCCCCCGCGTCCTCGCCGGTGCCGCCGCTCTCTTCCGCGACGCCGGGGGGCGGGTGCTGCTCGTCGAGCCCAACTACCGCGACGGGTGGGTGCTGCCCGGCGGGACCATCGAGTCGGAGGACGGGGAGACCCCGCGGCAGGGCGCAAGGCGGGAGACCCTCGAGGAGATCGGGCTGCACGTGCGGCTCGGCCGGCTGCTCGCGGTGGACTGGGTGAGCGGGACGGGCCGCCCGCCGGTCGTGGCGTACCTGTACGACGGCGGGATCCTGACCGAGGACGACCTCAAGGCGATCCGGTTGCAGGAGGAGGAGCTGCTGTCCTGGCGGCTGGTGCCGCGCGAGGAACTGGGCGATCACCTGCTCGGCGCGCTGCGCGGCCGGGTACTGGCCGCACTGGACGTGCTGGCGGACGGGTCCGGAGCGGCCGAGCTGGAGAACGGAGTCCGGGTCGGCCGATAACCGTTCGCCGGGCGCACCCCGGCGTCCTACCCTCGACCGCATGACCAGCAAGCCCCTCGTCGCCATCCTGAGCGGTGCCGGCATCTCGACGGACTCCGGCATCCCCGACTACCGCGGGCCGAACGGGCTGTGGCGGCGCGATCCGGAGGCCGAGAAACTCGTCACGTACGAGTACTACATGGGCGATCCGGAGATCCGGCGCCGCTCGTGGCGGATGCGGCGCGCGAACGGGGCGCTGCGGGCCCGGCCGAACACGGCGCACCGGGCGGTGGCGGAGCTGGAGCGGTCCGGCGTACCGGTCCGGGTGATCACGCAGAACGTGGACGGTCTGCACCAGCTCGCCGGGCTCTCCGCCCGCAAGGTCCTCGAACTGCACGGCACCGCGCGGAGTTGCGTGTGCACCGGCTGTCACGCCCGGGAGCCGATGGAGGACGCGCTCGCCCGGGTCGAGGCCGGCGAGGACGACCCGCCGTGCCTGGAGTGCGGCGGCATCCTGAAGCCGGCGACCGTGATGTTCGGCGAGCGGCTCGACCCGGTGGTGCTCGGCGAGGCGGCCGCCATCAGCAAGGCGTGCCAGGTGTTCGTCGCCGTCGGCAGCAGCCTCCAGGTGCAGCCCGCGGCCGGACTGGCCGGCGTGGCCGCCGACCACGGTGCGCGTCTGGTCGTCGTCAACGCCGAACCGACCCCGTACGACGAGCTCGCCGACGAGGTCGTCCGGGAGCCGATCGGGACCGCTTTGCCCGAGCTGCTGCGCGGGCTGGGCGCCGGGAGGGACACAGAAGGTGACTGAGCGCGTGGACGAGGAGGTCATTCCGATCCTGCGCGTGGCCGACGCCGCCGCGGCCGTGCGGTGGTACGCGCGGCTGGGCTTCGCCGCGCAGTGGGAGCACCGCTTCGAGCCGGGTCTGCCGGCGTTCGTGGAGGTCGCGCGCGGGCGGGTGCGGCTGTTCCTGTCGGAGCACACCGGGGACGCCCGGCCGGGCACCCTGGTGTATCTGCGGGTGGCCGACGTCGACGCGGTCGCCGCCGAGTTCGGCGGGCGGGTCGAGGAGGCGCCGTGGGCGCGCGAGGTCGAGCTGCGCGACCCGGACGGCAACCGCCTCCGGGTCGGCACACCTCGGCCCACCGAGTGAGTGAGGTGACCGGTCCGTGGCCGGAAGGCTTTCGCCCCGTCTCACCGAGGTCGTGGACGCGCTGCCCCAGACGCCGGGGCGCGGGTCCTGGAGATCGCGGCTGACTGGCGGTTGGCGGATCCGGCAGGCCAGGGCGTCGAGGCCGTCCGCCCCGTCCGCGACGAGATCGAGGCCGGGTGCCGCCGCGCGGGCGGTGGCGGCACGGCTGGTGTCCGGGGAGGTCCTCGCCGCCGGCCGTTCGGCGCGGGCGATCGCGCCGTCGGAGGCCGGCTCGGCCCGGGAGATCGCCTCGGGCCGTATCAGTGTGCGGTGCGTCGCGGCGGAGGAATTCGTCCGGGAGCCCGGGGAGGGGCCCTTCGACCTGGTCTTCGCGGTTCGCGTCGCCGTCCACGGACAGCCGGCCTTGCGCGAGAGCCCTCCCTCCCGGGGATGCGCGGTGACTAGAAGAGCGCCGAGCCCCGTTCGAAGTCCAGCAGGCGCTGCTTGCGTTCCAGGCCGCCGCCGTAGCCGGTGAGGCCGCCGCTCGCGCCGATGACGCGGTGGCAGGGGACGATGATGCCGATCGGGTTGCGGCCGTTGGCGAGGCCGACGGCGCGGGAGGCGGCCGGGTTGCCGAGGGCGTCGGCGAGTTCGCCGTAGGTGCGGGTCTCGCCGTACGGGATCTCGCGCAGCTGGTCCCAGACCGTGCGTTGGAACGGGGTTCCGTTCAGGCGCAGGTCGAGGGTGAAGTCCTTCAGTTCACCGGCGAAGTACGCCGTCAGTTGCTCCTCCGCCTCGGCGAACGGACCGTCGTCGGCCGCTCCGAAGCTCTCTTCCGCCGGGCGGTGGCGCTGGTCGGTCATGTAGAGGCCGCACAGGACGCCGTCCTCGGCGACGAGCGTGAGAAGTCCGTACGGGCTGTCGACGACGGTGTGCTGTTTCAGGGTTACCACGGCATTTCCTCACACGGGCAGGAAGTTGATCGGGTGGCTGTCGGTGGCCCACAGGTACTGGACGGCGTACGCCCGCCAGGGCCGCCAGGCCGCCGCGCGGGCGGTGAGCGCCGCCGGTGTCGAGGGCAGACCCAGCTCTCCGGCGGCGCGGCGGATGCCGAGGTCGGTGGGGAGGAAGGCGTCGGGGTCGCCGAGGGCCCGCATCGCGATGACGTCGGCGGTCCAGGGGCCGAAGCCGGGGAGGGCGAGGAGCCGGGCCCGGGTCTCGGCCCAGTCGCACTCGACGCCGAGGTTGAGCGAGCCGTCGGCCAGGTGGGAGACGAGGGTGGTGAAGGTCGTGCGGCGGGTGCGGGGCATCGCCAGGGTCTCGGGGTCCACCGCCGCCAGCGCCGCCGCCGGCGGGAAGAGGTGGGTGAGGCCGCCCTCGGGGTCGTCGACCGTGTCGCCGTGTGCCGTGACCAGGCGGGCGGCGTGAGTGCGGGCGGCGGCGGTGGAGACCTGCTGGCCGAGCACGGCCCGTACGGCGAACTCCGCCTCGTCGACCGTGCGCGGGACGCGCCGGCCGGGTGCCTTGTCGACCAACGGCGCGAGCAGCGCGTCGGCGCGCAGCTGGTCGTCGATGGCCGCCGGGTCGGCGTCCAGGTCGAGCAGGCGCCGGCAGCGGCTGATGGCGACGGTCAGGTCGCGCAGGTCGCTGAGGGTGAGGCGGCAGGCGATGTGGTCGGAGTGAGGAGTGAGGGTCACGATGCCGTGACCGTACGGGAGGCGCAGGGTGCGCCGGTACGCGCCGCCCCGCCACTCCTCCACGCCGGGTACCGCGGTGGCGGCGAGGTGCCCGAAGAGGTTGTCGGGGTTGAGCGGGGTGCGGAACGGGAGGCGGAGGGAGAGGGCGCCGGGGGCGGTGCCGGCGAGGCGGTGCTTCGGGGCGCGGGTGCGCAGCTCGCTCGGGGAGAGGGCGTAGACCTCGCGGACCGTGTCGTTGAAGGCGCGGATGGAGGAGAAGCCGGCGGCGAAGGCGACCTCCGCCATCGGCAGCGGGGTCGTCTCGATGAGCAGCCGGGCGGTCTGGGCGCGCTGGGCGCGGGCGAGCGCGAGGGGACCGGCGCCCAGCTCGGCGAGGAGCTGGCGTTCGACCTGCCGGGTGCTGTAGCCGAGCCGGGCGGCGAGACCGGGCACGCCCTCGCGGTCCACGACGCCGTCGGCGATCAGTCGCATGGCCCGGGCCGTGAGGTCGGCGCGCTGGTTCCACTCCGGTGAGCCGGGGCTGGTGTCCGGGCGGCAGCGTTTGCACGCCCGGAACCCGGCCTGCTGGCAGGCCGCCGCGCTCGGGAGGAAGGTCATGTTCTCGGGCTTGGGCGGCACCACCGGGCAGCTGGGCCGGCAGTAGATGCGGGTCGTCAGGACAGCCGTGAAGAACCAGCCGTCGAAGCGCGCGTCCTTCGACCGGACGGCGCGCGCGCAGCGCTCGGTGTCGGTGTGCATTCCCGTCTGCATGCGTCCAGGATGGTCCACCTGCCGGGCCGGGGCTGGCGGAAATCCGACATGGACGCCACGCTTCCTGGGCTCCGCCGGATCGCCTTCGTCGCCCCGAGCGCCCTGGTCACCCGGATCGCCATGCCGACTCGCGCAGCAGCCGCAGGCCGTTGAGGCCGACCAGTACGGTCGAGCCCTCGTGCCCGGCGACGCCGAGCGGCAGCGGGAGGTGCCCGATCAGGTCCCACAGGACGAGGGCCGTGATGAACGTCCCGGCGATGACCAGGTTCTGCAGCACCAGTCGGCGCGCGCGCCGGGACAGCCGTACGACGGCGGGTACGGCCGCCAGCTCGTCGCGCACCACGATCGCGTCGGCCGTCTCCAGGGCCAGGTCGGAGCCGGCACGGCCCATGGCGACACCGGCGTGGGCGGCGGCGAGCGCGGGGGCGTCGTTGACGCCGTCGCCCACGAAGAGCACCTTGCGGCCGGCCCGCTCCCGTTCCCGTACGGCCTCGACCTTGCCCTCCGGCAGCAGGTCCGCGCGGACGTCGGTGATGCCGGTCGCGGTGGCCACGCGGGCCGCCGCGGGCGCGTTGTCGCCGGTGAGCAGGGTGGCGGCGGTGCCGGTGAGGTCAGCGAGCGCGGCGGTGGCCGGGGCGGCGTCGGCGCGGAGGCGGTCGGTGAGGGCGAGGGTGCCGAGGGGGGTGCCGTCGCGGGTGACCCGGACGGTGGTCTCGGCGCCCTCGGGCTGCTGAGCACGGCCGACGTGCACCTCGTGGCCGTCGACGACCGCGGTGACGCCGAGCCCGGGAGCCGCGGTGAAGTCCCGTGCGGACGCGATGCGCAGGCCGCGTGCGCGGGCGGCGGTGACGATCGCGCGGGCCAATGGGTGCTCGCTCGGGTGCTCGGCGGCGGCGGCGAGCGCGAGGAGGGCGTCCTGGTCGAGCCCGGAGCCGGGCAGCGGGCGTACGGCGGTCACCTCGGGGGTGCCCTCGGTGAGGGTGCCGGTCTTGTCGAGGGCGACGGCGTCGATCTCGCCGAGGCGTTCCATCGCGACCGCCGACTTCACGAGGACGCCGTGCCGGCCGGCGTTGGCGATGGCGGACAGCAGGGGCGGCATCGTCGCGAGGACGACCGCGCAGGGTGAGGCGACGATCATGAAGGTCATGGCGCGCAGCAGGGCCTCCGTGAGGTCGGCACCGAAGGCGAGCGGGATACCGAAGACCGCGAGGGTGGCGGCCACCACGCCGACCGCGTAGCGCTGCTCGATCTTCTCGATGAACAGCTGCGTCGGGGCCTTGGTGCGGGACGCCTCCTCGACGAGGGTGACGATCCGGGCGATGACCGAGTCGGCGGGGTCGCGTTCGACGCGGACGCGCAGGGCGCCGGTGCCGTTGAGGGTGCCGGCGAAGACGTCGTCGCCGGGGCGCTTGAGGACGGGCAGGGACTCGCCGGTGATGGTGGCCTGGTCGACCTCGCCGGCGCCGTCGACGACCGAGCCGTCGGCGCCGATGCGCTCCCCCGGCCGGACCAGGAGCAGGTCGCCGACGGCGAGGCCGGCGGTCGGGACGGTCTCCTCGCGGTCCCCCCGCACGCGGGTCGCGGTGGGGGGCGCGAGGTCGAGCAGGCCGCGCACGGAGTCGGCGGTGCGGGCGGTGGCCAGAGCCTCCAGGGCGCCGGAGGTGGCGAAGATGACGATCAGCAGGGCGCCGTCGAGGACCTGCCCGATGGAGGCCGCTCCGAGTGCCGCGACGATCATCAGCAGGTCGACGTCGAGGGTCTTCTCGCGCAGCGCCCGCAGGCCCTCCAGCGCGGGCTCCCAGCCGCCGGCGGCGTACGCGACCGCGTAGAGCGGGCCGTACGTCCAGGCGGGGGCGCCGCCGAGATCGAGGGGGAACGCCAGCAGGAACGTGACGAGGGACGCCAGCGCCCAGCGGGCCTCGGGCAGGGCGAGGACGCGGGTTCGGCTGCGGGGCACCCGGTGGACGGGCGCGGGGACCGGGGTGGGGGCAAGCGTGGTGGACACGCGGCACACCATACAGGAACAGATGAAGACTCATTCATGCGTTCATGTGTGGCGAGTAGGATGAACCGTATGGGTCACGGAGCCGCCACCACCGCGCAGGACGCCACCGCACGCCTGCGTCTGGACGCGGACAACGTCACCAAGGTCGCCACCACGCTCCAGGCGCTGTCCACGCCCTCCCGGCTGCTGATCCTGGCCCGTCTGCGCGAAGGCCCGCTGCCCGCGACCGAGTTGGCGGCGGAGGTCGGCATGGAGCAGTCGGCCTGCTCGCACCAGCTGCGGCTGCTGCGCAATCTGGGCCTGGTGGTGGGTGAGCGACGTGGCCGGTCGGTGGTGTACGCGCTGCACGACGACCATGTGGCCGGGCTGCTCGACCAGGCCGTGTACCACGTGGAGCACCTGCGGCTGGGAATCAGCGACGCGGCGGAGTGAGCAGCCCGCGCATGGTCTCGGCGGCGCGTACGGCGGCGTCCGCGCAGCAGTTGTTGAACAGCACGTGCAACTCGTCCGTCCGCCGGGCGGCGCGCCGCAACCAGGGTGCCCAGGCGGCGAGTTCGGTGACATCGTAGTCGTACCGGAAGCGGTCCTCCTTGCCGCCCCTCCCCCAGGCCGTGCTGCGGCCGTGGAACCGTACGACGGCGAGGCCGGGACGGGTCACCGGGGCGATGGGCGGCAGCGACGCGGGCATGCCCTGGGCCATGTCGGTGCCGACGGCCGACGCGCCCAGGCCGGACAGCAGCGCGTGGGTGGCGTCCGCCCGTCGCGGCTCCCACCACCCCGGGTGGCGGAACTCCACGGCGAGCGGCCAGCCCTCCGTGCGCAGGGCGCACCCTTCGAGCGTCGCCTCGGCCGGGGCCCCCGGGGCGAACCACGGGGGAAACTGGAACAGCACGGTGCCGAGCCGCCCGGCCTCGCGCAGCGGCTCGACCGCCTCGGCGAAGCGCCCCCACACCTCGTCCAGCAGGCCCTCACTCGCCTGCCCGCGCCGCAGCGGGCCCGGGTCGGCTCCGCGCAGGTCCGCGGGCAGGGCCTCCGCGCGCGTGGGATGGCCGGTCAGCAGGGAGAAGGCCTTGACGTCGAACCGGAAGCCCTCCGGCGTACGCTCCACCCAGAGCTCGCTGTTGCGCCGGCTCGGCAACGCGTAGTACCCGGCGTCCACTTCGACGACGGGCAGCCGGGAGGCGTAGTGCCGCAGCCGCCCCTCGGCGTCCCGTCGCCCGCGCGGGTACCAGCCGCTCCCGAGGAGTTGGCGGTCCGTCCAGGAGCATGCTCCGACCAGTACGTCACCCATGGGAGCCCGGGTTGCCCCGGACTCCCCGTTCATCCCTCGGTCACCCGGTCGCCGTGGGCCGGCGCGAGGCCGCCATCGCCTCCTTCACGTCCGTCAGCGGGCGCAGCCGGTAGGTGTAGGAGTAGTCCCGGTCGGCGAAGAGCTTGAACTCGTCGTGCGTGTGCGCGCCCCAGCTGTTGTCGCCGCCGACGCCCATCTGGCGGTGGCTCAGCCGGAGGACGACGGCGTCCCGCGGCGTGAGCTGGTAGTCGTGCCGCACCCCGGCCGACAGGTCCTCCGGCGTGAAGTGGGAGGCGTTGGCCTCCAGCAGGGGCTCGCCCGAGGCGAGCAGGCCCACCCCGTCGCCGTCGGTGAGGGCGATCCACCGGACGTCGGTCTTGTTGCCGTTCTCCTGCGGACGGATGTACGGCGTCCACTGCTCGGCGACGGTCCCGGAGTACAGGCCGACGTCGGTGCCGGTGTTGCGGTCCCAGTGGTTCTCCTCGGGGCCGCGCCCGTAGTAGTGCAGGCGGTCCAGGCCGCGCGGCAGGAACAGCATCGTGCCGACCTCGGGGAGGTACGGCAGGTTCGCGGCCCCCGGGTGCAGCGTGTTGTCGACCTTGATCTCGCCGTTGCCGAACACGGTGTACGTGGTGGTGTACGCCGACTCCACGGTGGTGGGCAGGGTGCCGCTGACCTTGATCTCGACGGCCCGGTCGCCCAGGTTGCGTACGGCGACGTCCGTGACCTTGCGCCGGGCGCCCGCGTCCCGCCAGGTCTGGTTGCGGGTGTGCTGGCCGTTGCCGTGGTCGTTGTCGGTGGGCGCGCGCCAGAAGTTGGGCACCGGCCCGGAGGTGATCAGCCGCCTGCCCTTCGCCTCGTACGAGGTGATGGTGCCTGCGCGCTTGTCGACGGTGACCGAGAAGCCCCGGCCGTCGACCGTGACCGCGTCGTCGCCGTCCCGGTGGCGCAGGGACGGCACCCGGTCCAGCGGCACGGGAGCCACCGCGCGGACGTCCGCGTGGAGGGCGAGCTGCGCCCTGGCGACCTCGAAGCCCGCCTTCGCCCAGGGGGTGGCCTCCTTGGTGGTGAAGGACAGCCGGAGGAAGTACTCCGTGCCCGGTGCCGGATCGCTCGGCAGCCGTACGGGCACGGTGATGTCCTTCCTGGACAGCGGCTCCACGTCCAGCCGGCGGCGGTCGAGCCGTCCGCGCCGCACCGTTTCGCCGTCGGCGACCAGTTCCCAGCGCCCGTCGAACTCGCGGAGGTTGGTGAACAGGTACTCGTTGACGAGCGTGACCGCGCCCGCGCCGCCGGACCGCTGCTCGACGCCGACCGCCTGGTAGACCCGCTTGACCTCGGCGGCCTTGCCGGTGTGGCCGCGGTCGGCGAGGACGATGCCGTCGGCGACGAAGCAGCCGTCGTTGGGGTTGTCGCCCCAGTCGCCGCCGTACGCGAAGAAGGTCTTCTCCTTCGGCCGCTCCCTGTCGACCTCGACGGTCTCCGCGTCGAACCAGAAGCGCACGCCGTCGGCGCCGGGGCCGCGGTCGGCGCCGGCCAGTTCGGCGGCGCCGAGGGCGCGGGCGTAGACGCGGGCGCGGCGGATGGTGCCGCTGAACTCGCGGGTCTGGTTGTCGGCGTCGGTGGCCAGGGCCAGGGAGGCCGTGTTACTGGTGGGCCGCCGGTCGGTGGTGCGGGTCGCCCGCCGCTCGCCGTCGACGTACAGGGTGAGGGTGCCGGCCTCCGCGTCGAAGACGCCCGCGATGTGGTGCTCGCGGCCGGTCCAGTCCTCCGGCACCGTCCAGGTGGCGGTGATCCACTGACCGCCGGAGTGGATGAAGAACTCCAGCGTGCGGTTGTTCTGCTTCAGCGCGTACTGGGTGTCGCCCTTGGTGAGGATCGGCTGGTGGTAGCCGGTCACGTCCGGGGTGACCCAGGCCTCCAGGGTCAGCGAGCCGGTGAGGTCCAGGCCCTCGTCGCGGGCGAAGACCGTGCCGCCGGACAGGCCCTTGCCGCGCTCGAAGGTGCCGGAGGCGGCGAGGATCTCACCGCGCAGGCCGGCCGGCCCCTCCTCGGTCAGCAGCGTGCGCCGCGGCACGGGCCAGGTCAGCGACTGGTCGACGAAGTCCCAGATCCAGCCGCCCTGGAGCACGTCGTGGGCGCGCACGACGTCCCAGTACTTCTTGAAGTTGCCGTTGGAGTTCCCCATCGCGTGGGAGTACTCGATCATCACGTACGGCCGGGTGTCGGAGGTGTCCTTCGCCCGCTGCTCGACGCGCTGCGGGCTGTCGTACATCTCGGAGCGGATGTCGCTGATGCCCGGCCGGTCGTCGCCCTCGTACTGGATGACGCGGGTGGGGTCGTAGGAGCGGATCCAGTCGTGCATGGCGGTGAAGGTGCTGCCGCCGCCCGCCTCGTTGCCGAGCGACCAGATGACGACCGAGGCGTGGTTCTTGTCGCGGTGCACCATGTTCTGGGCGCGGACCACGCAGGCCTCGGTCCAATCGGGGTGGTCGCCGGGGTACTCCCCGCGGATGCCGTGGGTCTCCAGGTTGGTCTCGTCGACGAGGTAGAGGCCGTACTCGTCGGCGAGTTCGTACCACAGCGGGTTGTTCGGGTAGTGCGAGGTGCGGACGCTGTTCATGTTCATCCGCTTGATGATCCCGATGTCCTCGACCAGGTCGTCGCGGGTGAGGGCCGTGCCCCGGTCCGGGTGCATCTCGTGGCGGTTGGTGCCCCGGAAGGAGACGGGCTTGCCGTTGATGCGCATCAGCCCCTCCTTGAGCGCGAACTCCCGGAAGCCGACCCGGTGGGACAGGGTCTCGACGACCTTGCCCGCCGGGTCCCGCAGGCGCAGTACGGCCGTGTAGAGGTCCGGGTGCTCGGCCGACCACAGCCTGGGTTTCGGTACGGCCTTCGTGGCCCGTACGGTGACGTCCTGGCCGGCGCCGACCGTGCCGAGGTCGGCCGTCTGGTTCAGCGGGCGGGACCAGACCGCGTGGCCGCGCGCGTCGTACAGCTGGGTCTCGACGGTGTACTTGCCCGCGTCGCCGCCGTCGCCGTACGCCCGCACGCTCGCGGTGACGGCCAGCTCGGCATCCGTGTACGTGTCGTTCAGCGGGGTGTCCAGCTTGAAGTCGCGCAGGTGCACGGCCGGCGTGGAGTACAGGTAGACCGAGCGGAAGATGCCGCTCAGCCGGATCATGTCCTGGTCCTCCAGCCAGTCTCCGTCGGAGTAGCGGTACACCTCCACGGCGATCTGGTTGGTGCCGGGCTTCAGGTGGTCGGTGATGTCGTACTCGGACGGGGTGAAGGAGTCCTCGTCGTAGCCGACCAGTTCGCCGTTGATCCACACGTAGTGCGCGGACTTGACGCCCTCGAAGTGCAGGAAGGTGCGGCGGCCCGTCCAGTCCCGCGGGACGGTGAAGGTGCGCCGGTACTGGCCGACCGGGTTGTAGCGGGTCGGCGCGGCGGGCGGCTGCGGGTCCTCGCCGAGGCCGTTGGGACCCGAGTACGGGTAGGTGATGTTGAGGTAGATCGGGAAGTCGTGGCCGTGCAGCTGCCACACGGACGGCACCGGGATGGTCTCCCAGTCGCGGTCGTCGGTGTCGGTGCGGTGGAAGTCGGCGTCCCGGTCCTCGGGGCGGTCGGCGTAGGCGAACTTCCAGGTGCCGTCGAGACCGATCCGGTAGGGCGAGCGGGTGCGGTCGCCGGCGAGGGCCGCTCTCACGTCGGCGTACGGCATGAGCGTGGTGTGCGGTGGCTCGGTGCCGAGCCGGAAGACACCGAAGTCGTTCCACTCCGGGGGCTCGTCGGCCGCCACGCGCCGGCCTGCCCCGTGCGCCGCGACGGGCGAGGCGGACAGGGCGAGGGCGCCGAGGACGGCGGCGCTCCCCTCCAGGAGACGGCGGCGGCTGACGACCGGGCGGGACGGGCGGGCCGGGGATCCGGCGGGTGACACGGGCGAGTGCGGCATGACCGTGGCCTTCCGTGGGCTTCGGGGGCGGCTCAACGCACGGTGCTGTGAAAGCAGTTGAGGTGGGGGTGGATCGCAACTGCCGGTGACGCAGCGGCTACTGAGTCAGGCACACCCTAGAACCCGAACACAACCGAATCAATTACCCCGTCGGACTTTGTTGGTTCCTGGTGAGGGTCTCAGGTGTCCTGTGCGGGGTCCGCGGAGACGCTTGATCTGGTCGTAGGCGTTACGCAACCGGCGCGAGATGCGCTCGCCCGGTCCGCGGCAGGCCTTGCGATGTGCGGCACGCCGTTCCAAGCACAGAAGTTGCGCCTTCTCCCCGCTGGTCAGCCACTTGTCACGGTCCGCCGTTCCGTCCACCTGGTGTGCGGTCCGGCCATGGTCGAAGTGATGGCCGTCGGAGGGGGCCAGAGGCAGCTTCATCCCGGCGTCGAGGTCTTCAGGTGCCGCCTGCGCGGCCTGCGCGGGCGGGACGGCGAGCCAATCGAGATCCTGGTGGGCACGGCGGATCGCCGCGTCCGCTGCGGCCAGGGAACGCCTGTCCTTCGGCAGCGTGGTCCACCAGTCGCGGAGCAGGTTCCACGAGACACGGACTGCGTGCGCCTGGCCATCGACGACCCGGACCTGTGCGGGGCAGTGCCATCCGAGCGTGATACCCGAACTGCCGCTACACCCGAGCACCCGCCATATTCACTCGATCACTCCCACATTTCGCCTTCTAGCGGATGGCCGCATCGTCGGCAGAGACCGCAGCGGTCAGAGTGGCCCATTCGACGGTGCGGTCGCACCAGCGGTCGAGCAGGACGCGGTCGTGACCGACGGCCAGCAACCCCGCGCCGGTGGCGGCCCGGTACTCCTCCACCACGCGGACCAGGGCGGCGGTGGTCGAGGCGTCGAGCATCGCCGTCATCTCGTCGCACACCAGCCAGCGCGGGCGCAGCACGAGGGCGCGGGCCAGGCAGGCGCGCTGCAACTGGCCGTCACTGACCTCGTGCGGGCGCCTGCTCAGCAGGTCGGTGGTCAGCCCGACGGTGGCGGCCAGTTCGGCGACCCGGTCGGCGATGCCCTCGCGCCGGCCGGTGGCGCGCAGCGGTTCGGCGATCAGGCCGGTGAGCGCCAGCCGGGGGTCCGCGGAGAGCCGGGCCTGCTGGAAGACGACGCCGAAGGCGGTGCGCTGCTCGCGCGGCGCGCGGTGGCGCCAGCGCCGTACGGGCGTGCCGTCGACCACCAGGGTGCCGGCGTCGGGGTGGTGCAGCAGGGCCGCCACGCGCGCGAGGGTGGACTTGCCGCAGCCGCTCGGACCGAGCAGCCCGACGGCCTCGCCCGGCGTGATCGACAGGGATATGTCCCGGATCACGGGCGCGTTCCCGGCGTATCCGGCGGTGATGTCGCTCAGTTCAAGCACGGTCGGCGGCCTCCGTGAGCGCTGCGTGCGGGTGGTGGCAGGCGACCGTGCCGGTCAGCGGCGGCAGCGTGGTGCAGGAGCCGGTCGCCCGCTCGCAGCGGGCGGCGAAGGCGCAGCCGCCCGGGAGGGCGCCGAGTTCGGGCGGCAGGCCGGGGATGGGAGTGAAGGCGCGGTCGGGCAGGGCGTCGAGCAGGCCCCGGCTGTAGGGATGGCGCGGGCCGGGGGTGCCGAAGAATTCACCGGCTTCGGCGAGTTCGACGATGCGGCCGGCGTACATCACGGCGATCCGGTCGGCGATGCGCTCGGCGGCGGCCAGGTCATGGGTGATCATCAGCAGGGCCCGGTTCTCGCCCCCCGCCCTGTTGTCGACATGTCGCCTCAGCTCGTCGACGGTGCGGTCCACCAGGTCCCGGTCGAGTCCGGTGGTCGGTTCGTCGGCGAGCAGCAGCGGGGCGTCGCCGACCAGGGCGAGGGCGGTGGCGGCGCGCTGGGCGAGACCGCCGGAGAGCTCGTGCGGGTGGTGGTCGAGGTGGTCCACCGGGAACGCGGCGCGCTCGGCGGCGGCCTCCGCGGCCCCGCGCAGGGCCGCACGGCCGCGGACCGCGGTGTGTGCCGCGACCGTCTCCTCCAACTGGGAGCGAACGGTGCGGACCGGGGTGAGGTGAGCGGCCGGACTCTGCGGGACGAGGCCGATCAGCCTGCCGCGCACGGTGCGGGCGAAGGTCCGCTCGTCGGCGGCGAGCAGGTCCAGCTCGCCGAGCAGCGCGCTGCCCGCGGTCCGAGCGTTGCCGGGCAGCAGTCCGAGCAGGGCGGAGGCGAGGACGGACTTGCCGCAGCCGCTCTCGCCGATCAGGGCCAGGCACTCGCCGGCCGCCACGTCGAATTGGGCGTCGGTGACGGCGGCGACGCGGCGCCCGCCCGGCATCAGGAAGCGCACCGACAGACCGCGTACCGACAGCACGGGGGCTCGCTCGGTCACAGCATCAGCTCCGATCGGCGGCGGGGGTTGATCCGCTCCCGCCAGGCACCCGCGAGACCGGCGACGGCGAGGGTGGGGACGATGAGGAACAGACCGGGGAAGAGGGTCGGCCACCACTGCCCGGCGAGCAGCGATCCCCGCGCCTCCTGGATCAGGTTGCCGAGACTCGCGGTGTGGGTGGGCAGCCCGAGCCCGAGGAAGGACAGCGCCGACTCGTGCCACATGGCGTGCGGCACCATCAGTACGGCGGCCAGCGCGGCCTGGGGCAGCACGCCCGGCAGCAGATGCCGTACGGCCACCCGCCACCGGGACGCGCCGCCGGAGACGGCCGCGTCGATGTAGGGGCGCGAGCGCAGCGACAGCACCTCGGCGCGGACGATGCGCGCGGTGGAGAGCCAGTGGGTGAGCGCGACGGAGATCACCACCGGCCAGACGCCCGGCCGGAACATCGCGACGATGAAGATCCCCAGCAGCAGGTGGGGAACGGAGGCGATGGTGTCGACGACCCGCATGACGGCCCGGTCGACCCAGCCGCCCAGCGCTCCGGCGGTGGCGCCCACCGCGGTGCCGACCACGGTGGCCGTCAGCGCCGCCGCCACCCCGACGAGCAGGGAGACGCGCAGGCCGTACACGCAGCGCAGCAGCAGGTCGCGGCCGACGTCGTCGGTGCCGAACGGGTGCTCCCAGCTGGGCGGTTGCAGCTTGGCGGCCAGGTCGACGGCCTGCTGGTCGAGCTGGACCAGCGGCGGCACGAGCAGCACGGCGAGGACGGTCACGGTCAGCAGCGCCGCGGAGGTGCGCAGGCGCAGGGTACGAGTGGAGCGGCGGTCCGTGCCGTGGGACCGCCACACGGTGGGCCGTTCCGCCTTCTCGGCTGTGATCTCAGCCATGGGACTCACATTTCACTGAGTTCCACCCTCGGGTCGAACAGTCCGTAGAGCAGGTCGGCGAGCAGGTTGCCGGCGAGTACGGCGGCGGTGGCGAGGGTGGTCAGGGCGGCCAGCAGCGGGAAGTCGACGGCGGTGGCCGCCTCGACGGTGGCCGCGGCGATGCCCGGCCAGCTGAAGACGCTCTCCACCAGCAGGGCGCCGGTGATGAGTTCGGGAACGCGGGAGCCGATCAGCGTGAGCACCGGCAGCAGCCCCGAGCGCAGGGCGTGCCCGAACAGGACGGTGCCCTCCCCGATGCCGCGGGCCCGCGCGCCGCGCACCGGGTCCTCGGTGAGGGCGTCGCCGACGCCCTGGCGCACGTAGAGGGTGAACCAGGGCAGCTGGGAGACGGCGAGCACGCCGGCCGGCAGCACGATGTGGCTCGCGACCTGTCCGAGGGTGACCTGTTCGCTGGCGGTGTCCGTCAGGCCGCCGGCCGGCAGGACGTCCCACTGGAGGGCGAACAGCCACACGGCGAGCAGCGCGATCCAGAAGACCGGCGCCGCCTCCAGCGTGTAGGCGAGCGAGGTGACGGCCCGGTCGAGCATCGACCCGGGGCGGCGGGCGGCCAGCACACCGAGGAGCGTGCCGACCAGGACGGCCACGGCGAAGGCGACGGCGCACAGCAGCGCGGACCACACGAGGCGTTCCCCGATGACCTGCGCCACCGGCTGGCGCATCACCCCGGATTGGCCGAGGTCGCCGGTGAGCGCCGAGGCCAGCCAGTTCCACCAGCGGACGACGAAGGACTGGTCCACGCCGAGGTTGTCCCGCAGCCGGTCCAGGGTCTCCTGGTCGGCGCCGAGCGCGGCGGTGCCGGCGTAGGCCTTGACGGGATCGAACGGGGAGGCGGCGGCGATGGCGAATACGCCGAAGGTGACGACGAGGACGACGGGGACGGCGAACAGCGCCCGCCGTCCCGCGAGGCGTGCCATCGCTTCCCAGGGCAGCCGTCCGGGAGACCGGGTCATTCCTTCGGCTGCCAGTCCTCGATGTTCCACCAGGGGCCGCTGGCGAAGCCGTGCTCGTGCGGCTCCAGCTGCGTGGTCAGCCCGTCCCAGTGGTCGGCGAGGACGTAGAGGTGGTCGATGTGGGTGAGGAAGGTGTAGCCGGGGTTCTCGACCAGGGCCCGCTGGATCTCGTCGTAGGCGGCCTCGCGCTTCTTCGGGTCCTGGCTGCGGCGGCCGGCGTCGAGTGCCTCGTCGACCGCCTCGTTGTCGTAGCCGGCCATGTTGTTGAAGCCGTCGCCCGCGAGGGAGGAGTGCAGCAGGGTGTAGAGGCCGAAGTCCGGGTCGCCGACGCTGCCGAAGCCCGCCAGGACCGCTTCGTTCTTCATCCGCGGCTCGATGACCTCCCAGGTGGCGCCCTCCACCTTCACCTCGATGCCGGCCTTCTTGGCGTCGGAGGCGTAGGCGAGCGCGTGGTCCTGGCGGACCTTGTCGCCCGAGGGGTAGTACAGGGTGAACGAGGCGCGCTGTCCGTCCTTGGCACGGACGCCGCCGGAGCCCGCCTTCCAGCCCGCCTCGTCCAGGATGCGCTCGGCCTCGGCGAGGTCGTGCGGGCGCTCGATGCCGCGCACGTACCAGGGGTCGTCGGCGGGCAGCGGCCCGTACGCCGGCCGGCCCGCGCCGTCGAGGATCTTGTCGACCATGGCCTGGCGGTCCACGGCGGCGTCCAGCGCCTGCCGGATGGCGCGGTCGCCGGTGACCTTGCCGGTGGTGGGCAGGGTGACGGCCCGGAAGTCGTAGGACCTGGCCCGGTACGTGCGCCTGCCGTCGTCCTTCTTGAAGGTCGCGGCGAGGTTGGGCGGCAGGACGGCGCCGTCGAGGTCGCCGGAGCGCAGCCGGGTGGCGCGGACGTTGTCGTCGGCGATGATCGCCATGGTGAACGACTTCACCGCGGGCTTGCCGCCCCAGTAGTGCGGATTGGCCTTGAAGGTGAGCTTCTCGCCCTTGCTCCAGTCGGCGAGCACGTACGGGCCGGTGCCGACGGGCTCGGTGTTGAAGGCACCGGTGTTGGGGTCCTGCTCGCCCGCGATGTGCTCGGGGACGATGGGCAGCACCGTGCGGGCCGCGAAGGCCGCGTACGGATACTTGAGGGAGAAGACGACGGTGTCGTCGCCCTTCGCGCGGACGTCCTCGACGGCGTCCAGTTCACTGCGGGCGGTGTTGTTGGTCTTCGCGTCGAGGACGGTGCGGTACGTGTAGACCACGTCCTGGGCCGTCAGCGGTTCGCCGTCGCTGAACTTCACGCCGTCGCGCAGGGTGTACGTGTACGTCCTGCCGCCGTCGGCGATCTTCGGCAGCGCGGTGGCGAGCGCGGGCTTCAGCTTCAGGTCGGTGTCGCGGGCGAGCAGCCCGTCGAAGACCTTGGAGTTTCCGTCCTTGCCGTAGCCGAGCAGGGGGCTCAGCGTGTCCGGCTCGGAGGCCACGCCGATCACGACGGACTCGGCGGCCTTGGCGTCGCCGCCGCCTCCGGGTGCCGAGCAGGCGCTCACGCCTGCGGCCAGGGCGGCCGATGCGGCGGCCGCTCGTATCCGACGGGTTCTCATGTTCCCCCCACGCTTGCTGCAAAAGAAATGCTATTGCACATCAATGGCAATTGAAGCGTCAAGCCGGGCCGACCGGCGGCCGGAGGAGGCGGGCACCGACCATCAGCCCAGTCGCGAGGCGAACGCGGCGTGGGCGCGAATGTCGAACAGGACGAACCGGACCTCTTCGACGGCGGTCGGGGTGTTGCGTACCGTCTCCACGGCGATGCGGGCCGCGTCGTCCATCGGCCAGCGGTAGACGCCGGTGGAGATGGCGGGGAAGGCGACCGTGCGGGCGCCCAGCTCGTCGGCGAGGCGCAGGGACTCGCGGTAGCAGGAGGCGAGGAGTTCGGAACGGTCCTCGGTCTCACTGTGCACCGGGCCCACCGTGTGGATCACCCAGCGCGCGTCCAGGTCACCGGCCGTGGTGGCGACGGCCCGGCCGGTGGCCAGGCCCTTGCCGAGGTGCCCCGCGCGGAGCTTGCGGCACTCCGCGAGGATCTCGGGGCCGCCGCGCCGGTGGATGGCGCCGTCGACGCCGCCTCCGCCGAGCAGGGAGGAGTTGGCCGCGTTGACGATCGCGTCGGCGCTCTCGCGGGTGATGTCGCCCTGGACGAGCGTGATGGTGGTCATGGCTGTTCCCCCGATCAGTGCTGTTTCGTCGTCACGCCTGTTCCCCGGACACGCCGGTCACGTCTGCCGCAGCCTGCGCCAGACGGCCTTCGCCGCGTTGTGCCCCGACATGCCGTGCACTCCGGGGCCCGGCGGCGTTGCCGACGAGCAGATGAAGACGGCCGGGTGCGGGGTGGCGTACGGGAAGAGGGACAGCTTGGGACGGAGCAGGAGCTGGAGGCCGGAGACCGCGCCGGAGGCGATGTCGCCGCCGACGTAGTTGGCGTTGCGGGCGGCGAGTTCGGGCGGGCCCGCGGTGGCGCGGGCGAGGACGCGGTCGCGGAAGCCCGGGGCGAAACGCTCCAGTTGACGCTCGATGGCGTCGGTGAGGTCGCCGGTCCAGCCGTTGGGGACGTGCCCGTACGCCCAGAAGACGTGCTTGCCCTCCGGGGCCCGGGTGGGGTCGGCGACGCTCGGCTGCACGGTGATGAGGAACGGCGCGTCGGGTGCCCGGCCCTGGCGGGAGGCCGCGTTCAGTGCCGCGCCGATCTCCGCACTGTCGGCGCCGATCTGCACGGTGCCGGCGGTGCGGGGCTCCTGGGCGGTCCACGGGACGGGGCCGTCCAGCGCATAGTCGATCTTGAAGACGCCGGGGCCGTACCGGAAGTCGGCGTAGTGGTTGCCGAGGCCGGCGATGCGGGCCAGGGCCGTGGGCGAGGTGTCGAAGACGTAGGCGCGCGCGGGCGGCAGATCGTCGAGGCGCTTCACCTCGTAGTCGGTGTGGACGGTGCCGCCGAGATCCTCGAGGTAGGCGGCGAGGGCGTCGGAGATGCCCTGCGAGCCGCCGCGGGCCACGGGCCAGCCGCGGGCGTGCGCGGCGAGGGCGAAGACCAGGCCTATGGCGCCCGTGGCGAAGCCGCCGAGCGGGGCCATGACGTGCGCGACGAGCCCCGCGAAGAGGGCCTTGGCCCTGTCGTCGCGGAAGCGGCGCATCAGCCACGTCGACGGGGGCAGGCCGGCCAGGCCGAACCGGGCGAGGGTGACCGGGTCGCGCGGCAGCGCGGTGAGCGGAAGGGACATGAAGTCCCGGGCGAGCGTGTCCCACCTGGGGAGGAAGGGCTCGACCAGCCTGCGGTACGCGCCCGCGTCGCGCGCTCCGAAGGAGGCGGCCGTCTCACCGACCGACCGGGACAGGACGGCGGCCGAGCCGTCCGGGAACGGATGCGCCATGGGCAGCCCGGCGTGCAGCCACTCCAGCCCGTACCGCTCCAGGGGCAGGGCGCGGAACGCCGGCGAGTTGATGCCCAGCGGGTGCGCGGCGGAGCACGGGTCGTGCCGGAAGCCCGGCAGGGTCAGCTCCTCCGTGCGGGCCCCGCCGCCCACGGTGCCCCGCGCCTCGAACACGGCGACCGAGAAGCCGCGCCGGGCCAGCTCCACGGCAGCGGTCAGTCCGTTCGGTCCCGCACCCACTACGACCGCATCGAGCATCGACGCCACCTTCGGACCCCTTCGTCAGCCGATGGCCACTGGGGATCAGGATATGCCCGGGAGCGGGCGGGACGGGCGGGACGGGCGGGGCGGTGGGACGGGATCCGGCGGATGACGCGTCGCACACGCTTCCCCGGCCCCCGGGAGGGGCTCTGGCTCCGGTACGAGATCGGCGAGGACGGGCATGCGCTGCGGCAGGCGGCCTTCGACCGGTCGCTGCCGGCCCGGCCCGCCGGGGACCATTTTCACCTCACGGACTGCCGCACGGACTGCCGCAGGGCCTGCCGCACGGGCGGGATCGCCGACGGCGGCGCGTCGGTGGCGGCCTCTCGCGACGATCTCCGCTCCACGCTGGAACGGTTCGCGCCGGGCGGCCTGCGGCTCCACGAAACCGTGTACGGCGTGCTGACGGACGGCCCGGTCGAGGTGCCGCCCGGCGCCGAGGACGTCACCGGGGATGAGTTCGAGCGGGCCTGGAACACGGCGAGGCGGCACCGGCGTCTCACGCGCCACCGCACGGGCCCGCTGCCCGAGGCCGGCCGGAGCGCCCCGACCTGGAGATCAGGCTTCGCCCGACAGCAGTGCCACCACCTGGCGGGCCGTGGCCGCGTCGCGGGCCGCGGTGAACGGCAGGTCGTTGCCGCCCGTGATCCGGAAGGGCTCGCCCGTGCGGGTCAGGTGGGTCCCGCCCGCCTCCTCCACCAGGAGGAGCCCCGCGGCGTGGTCCCAGGCGGCCTCCCAGGAGAAGGCCGTGGCGTCCGACTCGCCCCGGGCGACGGCGAGGTACTCCAGTCCGGCCGAGCCGCAGGCGCGGGGCGCCACGCCCGGGGTGCGCAGGCCGCGCAGGGCGTGCTTCTGCTCGTCGGTGGTGTAGTCCGGGTGGGACGTGGCGACGCGTAGGTCGCGGCCGGGCTCGGGCGGGCCGGCGTACAGCCGCTCGCCGTCCAGGAAGGCGCCACGGCCGCGTACGGCCGTGGCGAGCCGGTCGTCGGCGGGGGCGTAGGTCCAGGAGGCGTGCACGACGCCGTGGTGGGCGAGCGCGACCAGCGTGCAGAAGCCCGGGTCGCCGTGCACGAACTGCCGTGTCCCGTCGACGGGGTCAACGATCCACACCGGTGCCTCGCCGCGTATCGCCTCGTACGACGCCGGGTTGGCGTGCACCGCCTCCTCGCCGACCACGGCCGAGCCGGGCAGCAGGGCGGACAGGACGTCGGTGAGGTACAGCTCGGCCTTGCGGTCGGCGTCCGTCACCAGGTCGTGCGGGCCGGCTTTCTCGTCGACCTCGTGTGCCGCGAGCCGGCGCCAGCGCGGCATGATCTCCAGGGCGGCCGCCTTGCGGACGGTCTCCTCCACCTCGTCGGCGTGCCGGGCGAGAAACTCGTCGATGGTTTCGTTGTTCTCGATCATGCCTCCATGAGAGCACGCCCCACTGACAATCCCCACCCGGGTGGTGTACTCCGGGTGGAATCGGCACGAACATGCGGTGCCGGTGTCCGCGAACACGGGGCCCGGGGTCGACGAGCCCAAGCGCGGCGTCCACGGGCTGAGGCCCGGTGGTCAGCGGCCGACCGCGTAGCCCTGCATTCCGCGCGGGTTCGCCGCCGCCGACAGGACACCCGTCTCCGGGTTCCGCGCGACGGCGCACAGCCGGCCCTCGGACCAGGCCTCGCCGACCGTCACGTCGTGCCCGCGGCGCCGCAGCTCCACGACGACCTCCGCCGGTACGCGGGACTCCACAGTGACGCTCCCGGCCCGCATGCCGCGCGGGAAGAACGACCCGGGGAAGCTGTCGTTGTGCCAGTTCGGCGCGTCGATCGCGCCCTGGAGGTCGAGGCCGCCGCGCACCGGGGCGCGCAGCGCGACCGCCAGCAGGAAGTGCAGCTGCCACTGGTCCTGCTGGTCGCCGCCGGGCGTCCCGAACGCCATGACGGGCACCCCGTCGCGCAGGGCGATGGAGGGCGTGAGCGTGGTGCGCGGCCGGCAGCCCGGGGTGAGCGAGTTGGGCAGGCCCTCCTCCAGCCAGGTCATCTGGAGCCGGGTGCCGAGCGGGAAGCCCAGTTCGGGCACGACGGGGTTGGACTGGAGCCAGCCGCCGCTGGGCGTGGCCGAGACCATGTTGCCCCAGCGGTCCACGATGTCGAGGTGGCAGGTGTCGCCGCGGGTGCCCCCGTCGGCGGTGACCTCCGGTTCACCCGGCACCGGCGATGTCGGGCTCTTGGCGACCGTCGGCTCGCCGACCCCCAGGGCGTCGAAGCCCTCACCCTCCACGGCCGCCACGCGCGCGTGGGCGCTGAGCCGCGGAGCGCGTCCGCCCGGGCTGCCGGGGCGCAGCTCGAAGGACGCCTTGTCACCGACGAGCGCCCGCCGTGCCGCGTTGTACTCCGGCGACAGCAGGTCGTCGAGCGGCACCCGGGCCGCGCCGTCCGCGTCCCCGTACCAGGCCTCCCGGTCGGCCATGGCGAGCTTGCACCCCTCGACCAGCAGGTGGACGTAGTCGGCGGAACCGTAGCGGGGCAGCTCAGGCGGGAGCAGGGCGAGTTGCTGGAGCAGGACGGGGCCCTGGCTCCAGGGGCCGGCCTTGCACACGGTCCAGCCGTTCCAGTCGTACGTCGCGGGAGCCTCGTAGGACGCGGACCAGCCGGCGAGGTCGGCGGCGGTGAGGGTGCCGGTGTGGCGCTCGGCGCTGGTGTCCATGGTGGGCCGCCCGGCCTGCCGCAAAAGGGCCTCAGCGACGAAGCCGGTGCGCCAGACCTCCCGCGCCGCGTCGATCTCCGCCTCCCGGCCCCCCGCTCCGGCGGCCTCGGCGAGCAGCCGTTTCCAGGTGGCGGCGAGGGCGGGGTTGCGGAACAGCTCGCCGGGGTGCGGCGGGTGTCCGTCCGGCAGGTAGACCTCGGCCGAGGACGTCCACTCGGTCTCGAACAGCTCCCGCACGGTCTCGACGGTCTCCGTGAAGCGCTCCACGGGCGCGTGTCCGTGCTCGGCGTAGCCGATGGCGTACTTCAGCACGTCGGCCAGCGGTTTGGTGCCGTGGTCGCGCAGGAGGAGCAGCCAGGCGTCGAAGGCACCGGGAACGGCGGCGGCCAGTGGCCCGGTGCCGGGGACGAGGTCCAGACCGAGCCCCCGGTAGTACGCGACCGTCGCGCCGGCCGGTGCCACTCCCTGTCCGCACAGCACCCGCACCTCGCCGCCCGCGGGGGCGAGCAGGATCGGCACCTCACCGGCGGGCCCGTTGAGGTGCGGCTCGACGACGTGCAGCACGAAGGCACCGGCCACGGCGGCGTCGTAGGCGTTGCCCCCCTCCTCCAGCACCGCCATGGCCGACTGCGAGGCCAGCCAGTGGGTGGACGACACCATGCCGAAGGTTCCTTGAAGCGTGAGCCGGGTGGTGAAGATGCCTCTCACCTCGCTGTGTCCGCGTGCCGGAAAGGGAGGACCGGTCGTCAGCGCGTGAGACGGGTCCCGGGGAGAGTCCGGGGAGTTCGCGCCGGAGGCTCCCCATCCGCTCCCCCGGCAGACTATCTCCCGCCGGAGGATGATCTTTTAAGCACCCGCCCCACGGCGCGGCAGCACCAGCTCGCGAAGACGTGGAGCCTCGGATCAGGCGACGCTCGTGGTGTTCTACAGGTCGTGGGGGTACGAGGACATCGGGCACAGCCAGCCGTCACCGGCGTCGCCGGTCCTCACCGTGATGATTCGCGCCGTTCGCTGATCGCGGCGAGGGGGCTGATGTCTGCACGCGCTACGGCTTCGGAGGCCGAGCGCGTCATCGCCACGCCCGCAGGCCGGGCGGCGCGGCCACGGTGCCGCCGTTGTCAGTGCCCGATGGCACCATCCGGCCATGAGCAGCGACGGTTTCAACTGGCACGCTTTCCTCGGCCGGTGGCAGGAGGAGTGGGTCCCGCGCACGGACGCCGACCAGGGCGAGGGAGATGAACAGGCCCTCGTTCCCCTGGGCGGACCCGGCGCGGACGAAGTGGCGACAGCCACAGCCGAACGACGACTGGGGCGGCGCCTGCCTCCCTCGTACCGGGCCTTTCTGGCCGCGAGTGACGGCTGGCACGTCGACCAGACGGCCGGGATCTACCAGCTCGGCGGAACCTCGGACATCGACTGGTTCCAGGATCCGCACGACATGACCTCGCTCTACGAGGAGATGCTGGGCCCCGATCCGAGCAAGGAGGAGGCCCTGCTGGCCGGGATGTGGAAACGGGCGCTGCGGCTCGAGACGGATTCCGACATGTCGTACGCCCTGCTCGACCCTGGCGACACCGACGAGGACGGCGAGTGGGCGCTCTACGTCTACCACGGCTGGGATGGTGAGGCGCCGAACCGCTACCCGTCGTTCCGCGCGTACATGGAGGCCATGTACCGCGGCTTCCACTCCGCCCGGGTGGACAGACCCGACTTCGTGAACGCCACCACGCGCGCTCAGGACGCCAACGTGGAGGAGGCCCGTCGGCTGGCCCTGCGTGGACGGTACGAGGAGGCCCTGCCCCGGCTCGAGGAGGCGCTGTCCTTCGGACGGCCGCGAAGCGCCGCCCTGCTCCACCAGATCCGGCACCTCCTGGATCCGCTCGGCTCCTTCGGCTACGACAGCCTGTCGTCGGACCCTTGCTACCTGCCGGAGGTCCTGCCCGTGGAGGCCATGAGTCCGGCGAGCGGCGCATGGCGGCTGGGTGGGGACGACCACTGGCTGGGGATGATGGCCGCCCGTGGGGTGGCCAGGGAGACCGCGGAGGCCGTACTGAGGGCGATGCGCGAAGGCACTTACCGCTACGCGCCGCCAGGCACTTGGGGCGAAGCCGTCGCCGAGGCCCGGGAGCAGGCCCTGTGGGGCGCGGGCGACGCGGCGTGGCGGCTGCTGCGGAACGCACTCCCTGTGTGGGAGGCACCGGGCCCCTTGCTGATCGCCCCGATCGGGCTGCTGGCCGATCCGGTCCTGGGCCCGCTGGTCACGCCCGAACGGGGGCGCGAGCTCCTCGGAACACCGCGAGCCGGACAGACGGGACCCGCTCCCGCGCCGGTACCCGATCTCGACCCGCCGGGCCTCGCCTGGCTGACCGGCCCGGACGCGAACCGGCAGCCGTTCGACGGCTACCGCTGTGTCTGGGCCGACGGAATCGACCCGACCCGCCTGCCCTCCCTGATCGGCGAGGAGGGCGCCGAACTGAGCGCACCGGTGAATCCGCAAAGGGCTTCCCGGCGGGCGCCCAAGCCCCATGAACGCGAGGGCGTGGAGCTCTGGGAGGACCGGGCCGTCGTCGCTGTCGGCCGCACGGGTGAAGGGTGGTCCTTCGCATTCGAGGGCCACTCCCACCACCACCTGAACGAACGGTTCGTGTCCCCCGCAGCGGCCGCGTCCCTCTCCGGCCGCGCGGTCGTGGTGTGGCGCGAGCCGGCGCCTTCTTCCCTGCCTGACCAGCCCGCCGCGTTCCACCTGTCGGTTGCCGAACACGGCGAGGAGCTCTACGCCTTCACCGTACGGGGTACGGAGATCCAGCGCTCCGGCGCGATACCGGAGGCCCTGGAACCCGCACACCTGTTCCGCCCGGAGGACACCGAGCCGGACGGCGAACTGAGCGTGCTGGAGGCCCTGCACACCGAACTCGGGCTCTCCCTCCCCCGCTTCGCGCTGACCCGGGGAAGGCTGCGCACCTTCACCACCCGGTCATGGACGCGGGCACCACGCGCGGGCGAGGGCTACGCCTACATCAGGGTCGGATGGCACCCCTCCTGAACGCGGTGTGGGACACGGGTCCACCGGCGCCGGCGACGCCCCGACCGTGGCCCTCGACCCAGGCTGATCGCGGATCGCGCACGACGCTCACTGAGCTTCTTCAGCGTTGCCGCTCCAGGGTGAGGACGGCTTTGGCGATTGACGTCATGCAGTTGGGGCTGCTCGCGCTCTGCGGAAGATCCGCCAGGCCTTCAAGCGGGCGACGCCGCGCTCGACCGGTGCCCGTGCCGCGGCCAGGGCCGGTTGACGGCCTTCTCGCGGTAAAGGTGAGCTCCTACAAGGGCCTGCGTTGACGTCCGTGGTCAGCCAGGGGCCGCCGCCCTGCCGGGGCTGGGCGCGGTTCGGTGGGTCAGCTCTGTCCCGACTGGGACGCCCGGTTCCCCGTCGCT
>NZ_JBIWEF010000029.1:0-23097 GCF_044762405.1 Streptomyces sp. NPDC097107
ACACGCTGTCGGTCATGGCTCCGGAAGGTAGCAGCCAGCCACATCAGCACTCACAGCGGCAACTACCGTCACTTTCGCAACAGGCCCTAGGCCGGGGTCTGACCGAGGACCGTCGAAGGCCGCCCCATGCCGCTCAGGCAGGGGCGGCCTCGTCGTGCGTCCACCGGCGCGTTGCGTACGCTCGACCCAACGAAGGGGGACACCATGACCGACGACCAGATGCTTTGGGGATACCCGGAGGTCGCCGCCCACCTGGGTATCAGCGTCGGCGCGACCCGCAGCCGCAAGAGCCGGGGCAGCCTGCCCGCGCCCGACGACGACAGCGTGCCGGACCGTCCCCGCTGGAAGTCGTGCACGTTCCAGAACTGGAGGCCGGTCGGCCGGGGGTTTCGCAGCGACCTGCACAGCTCCCCCGACAGGAGACCACCCCGACCAACTGACCGAGCGGGTACTCGCCCGTAGGCTGCGGGCATGACGCCCGACTCGTAGATGCCCTCGCCCCCCATTCCCCTCGACCGACAACGCCGTACTCGGGTTGATCGTCAGCCGGGCCATCGAGTCGGTCCGTAGCGGCGAGGCCACCGTAGAGGAGGCCATCCTGCATGCGGCGGTCCACGGCTGGTACGAAGGAGACACGTCAAGGGTGAGGACGAATTGCCCGGGGTGTGACTTCCGGGGCGGGCTGTCAAAGGGCACCGCACGCGGCTGACCCTCATCTACACGCCGAGGAGCGCCACCGATTCGCCGGTGATGGGGATTCTTGGAAACGGCTCTATCCGCAGTTCCGTGAATCCCCAGGTCAGCGGCAGGAGAGCAGGAGAAGTCGGCACGCAAAGGCCGTTGACAAGCCGAGTTCCCCGCATCCGAGCAACCGCCGGTAGAATCTCGGCTCTGTTTGGAGCATTTTCGGGGGAAGAAGGCTGATGGCAGCGATCGTGGTCGTGCACGGCATCGGCAAGCAGTACCTGGGCGCACGCTCGCTCCACGGTGGCATCGCATCTGCGCTCCTCGACGGGGTACGCCTGGCCGGAGGGCCGCCGGTGAAGGCGGAAGATGTCGAAGTCGCCTTCTACGGGCACTGGTTCAGACCGCCCGGCTCAACTCCGACTAAGGGGGAGCCGGCGTATAGCCATCGCGATGTGACTGACCCCTTCGAGGTCGAACTGCTGCTGGCGCTATGGCTGGAGGCGGCCCGGCGGGAGCCTGGCCGCGTGCCGTCGCCGGAGACTGGTGCGGCGCAGCTCAAGGCCCCCGTCCCGTACACCGTGCAGCGGGCGCTGCACGCGCTCGCCAGGTCATCCTTCCTGGCGGGCACCGCCGACCGCTTCCTCATCGGCGTGTTGAAGCAGGTGCGCCGCTACCTCACCGATGATGGTGGCGTCCGTGACCGCATCCAACGTGAGATCGCCGCCTGCGTAACAGACGACAACCGCGTCCTCGTCGGTCACTCCCTCGGATCCCTCATCGCCTACGAGGCTCTGTGCGCCCACCCAGAGTGGCCGGTGACGACCCTGGTCACCATCGGCTCCCCGCTGGGCATCCCGAACCTGGTCTTCGACCGGCTGCGCCCGAGACCGCAGACCGGGAAGGGCTCGTGGCCTGGCCTGGTGCGTAACTGGACCAACCTCTGCGACCGCGCGGATGTCGTCGCTCTCGTCAAAGAACTCGCCCCGCTCTTCCCCGGCAAGGCGAGGGAGGTCACCGATGTCCTCGTCGACAACGGCTGGCGCGCCCACGCCATTGAACGCCACCTGACCGCAGTCGAGACCGGCGCCGCGATTGCCGCGGGTCTTGCGCGGGACGTGTCGTGACGGGCGCCTCCGTACCGCGGTGGGGGGTCCTCGCGGGCAACGGGGAGTACGAGCACTACGAGCAACTGCCATGCGTGGAAAGCGATCTCAACGCCATGGCCGACGTGCTTAACCGGCTCGGATACCGGTACCCGCGCCGCATCTCCAGATGTACGGCACAGGAACTGCGCGCGGAGTTGGTGGACTGGGCCGCCGCCGAGGGCGAGGGCCGAAGCGAAGGTGTCCTGGTCCTGTACTACACCGGCCACGGAGACCGCAGCAGAGACGACCGGCACTACCTGCTGTGTCGGGACAGTCACCCCCGTCAGCTGAAGGGCAGCGCCCTGGCTGCCGAAGACATCGTCGGCATCGTCACCGAAACGGGCCTGCGGCGGCTGCTGCTGATCCTCGACACCTGTTACGCCGGTCAGGGAGTTGCCGACGTGCTCCGCGAACTTGCCCGCAGCCTGACCGCCACCCGCGAAGCCAACCAGCACGAGCTCACGTCGTTCTCCGTCATCGCCGCGGCCCGCCCACTGGAGGAGGCCGCGGACGGGGCTTTCGCCGAAGCGTTCCGGGATGCGGTGGACGACGCGATCCTCGGCGGCCCTCGCCAGCGGAGGCTGTATGTCGAGCCGGTCGTCGAACGCATCAACGAGATCCTCGCAAGCAGGAGTACCGACCAGCACGCGACCTTCGGGACACTCAGCGGCGGGGACGAGGTCCCGTTCCTCCCGAATCCCCGTTACACGCCGGACGTCCCTGAGGAAGGCGCCGACCTCGCCGAACAGCAGGCCGCGCTGAGTGCTGAGGGCCGTCGGCGGAGGGAGGAATTGCTCAGTCACTTCGGCCCGCGTGGGCGAGGGCTGGAGCGGGCGACCGACCGGGGATCATACTTCTCCGGCCGGGGTGAGGCACTGCGGGCCCTCATGGCCTGGTTGGACAGTAGGATGACGGCCGGGCCCCAGGGTGAAACCCTGCCTCCGTCCCGCCAGATCGTGGTGACCGGCAGCCCCGGCGTCGGAAAGTCCGCGCTGCTCGGCCGGCTCGTCCTGCTCGCTCCCCGGGCCGTGTTCGATGACCGCCTCCCGGCCGGCCACGGCGTCGACCGCCCCGTCCATGCGGCGATCCACGCCCGCCACAAGCTCTTGGCCGACATCGCCGCCGCTGTGGCGGACGCCGCCGGACTGCCGGACACCACGTCCCCTCACCAACTGTTCCAGGCTCTATCCGAACGGTTGGAGTCGCTCGTCCTCGTGATCGACGCCCTGGACGAGGCGGGCACAGCGAGCGGGGACCGAGAGGCGGAGCACATCGCCGTCACCTTCCTGGCGCCGCTCGCCGCGATCCCGTGCGTCCGGCTGATCGTCGGTACCCGGCCAGGTGTCGTAAAGGCGCTGGGCCCCCAGTTCGTCCCGCTTGACCTAGACGACCCGCGCTGGGGCAAAGACGAAGACCTCGCCGACTACGCGCGCCAGCTGCTCCGCGCTCCCGACGGGACCGGCAGCACCAGCGCGTACCCGGCCTCCACCGCCTCACTCGTCGCCGGGGAGATCGCAGCACTCGCAGACGGCAACTACCTCGTCGCGCGCCTCGTGGCCCGGGCTCTCGCACACCGACCGGTACCCGTCGACACGTCCTTCCCCGGCTGGAAAGAAGGGATCCCGCGGCTGCAGCGCACCGCACCCCACCCGACCGGTCCCGCCTTCGAGTGGGCCCTGAGCGACCAGCTTGGCGCGGACACCGAGCGCGGCCGTTCCCTCCTTCGTCCGCTCGCACTCGCGGAGGGCTCCGGGTTGCCAGCCGCCGTCCTGTGGCCTGCGATCGCCTCAGCCCTGACCGGCACCCGGGTGACCGCGGACGACATCCGGTGGGTGATGCGGACGGCCGCGGCGTACATCGTCGAAGCGTTGGATGACCACGGGCGTTCCGTGTACCGGATGTACCACGAGTCGTTCGCCGACGAACTCCGCGCCGACGTGACCCCCGAACACCTGGCCTCCGTCACCCGCGCCCTGACCCGACTGGTCCCGCCCGACCCCGCAACCGGACTGCCGAACTGGTCCGCAGCTGATCCCTATATCCTGAACCACCTCGCCACCCACGCAGCCGCCAGTGACCTCCTCGACGACCTGGTGTGCGATCCGGTATTCCTGATCAACGCCGAGCCGACAGCCCTGCAGCAAGTTCTGCCCGTGGTGCGCACCGGTCCGGCACTCGCGGCGAGAGGCGCCTACGAGCGGGTGGGTGCGGAGATGTTCCGAGAGCCGGACCGTCGGGCGCGGCTGGCCCAACTCCAACTGGCCGCGCTGCAGTCCGAGGCACGGGACTTGTGCAACGCGATACTTCACCGGGGAGAGGTCCTGCCCTGGGAAACGCAGTGGATCCTGCCCTTCGAGGACGCCACGAAGCAGTACCGGACGATCGGCAGCTACGACGGCGAGGTCACCGCCGTGACCCTGCTGGAAATCGACGGGCGCAAGGTCGTGGTCACGGCGGAGACCCCAAACCGCGTACGGATGTGGGACTTCGAGACCGGGGCGACGCTGGGTGACCTGCCGGGGGCCGCCGAGCACGCGGTGCGAGGGCTCGTTCCCCTGCCCGGGACAGGCACTTCACTGCTGCTCGTCGTTTCCTGCGCCACTGAGGACCGGACACATATCGATGGCATGCTGCGCCTCTTCGACCTCCGCGACCGCATGCCACTCGGCCCCGTGACGCCACACCAGGCGGTCGCGTGGGCGCTCGCCTGCATTGAGGGCCGGCACGTGGTGGCCCTGCTGGAGCCGGAAGCGATCCGGCTGGCGGATCCTGCGACCGGGAGCGAACTGACCCGGATCGGCGTGCGAGAAGGTGAATTCGACGACCTGTGGTCCCGGCTCTACAGAACCCGGGGCTGGCACCTCGGCTTGGGCACCCGCGCAGGGCGGCTCATCGTGACGCTCGCAGGCACCCGCCCAAAGTTTCACCTTGAGGTAGCCGGTCCGATCAGAGAGTGGACAATCGACCCGGCCGCCGGGTGGAGGGCTCATCCCACCCATCATGTCCCCCGTTCCGCAGGCACGGACGTGCTGTCCGTCGCGGTGCGGAATGACCGAACGTGGGTGATCTCAGCAGGACTCGAGGCCGAGGCGAAACAGTCCCGGACACGCGACCTGACCGATCACCACCCCACCCTTACGGAGTGGACGGCGGCCTCACGGTGGGGCTGGGCGGAACTCGTCACGACTCCCGAGAGCACGGTCCTGGTGTACGGACAGGAGCACCCTGCCGGAGAGATCGGGGTCATCGGCTTCGACGGCCAGCAACAGGCCCGCGTCGAGATCAGCGGATCCCCTGGCGATTTCGTCCACCTCCAGCCGGACGCCCAGGGATATCGGGTCCTCTCGTGGAAGGGCGCTGGTCCCGCACCCAGAGTGTGGCGCCTAGAAGCGACGGGCACCCGGGCACACCGCGAACGCACCGGCCTGTGGTCACCTTCCAGCCTGAGCTCGGGGAAGTTCGCCGGCCGTCCGGTATTCATTGTCGGAAACAGTTTCCGTGACGCCGCCACCGGCGAAGATCTACGTGTACCGGTCTCCGACGGCTCCCCTTTCCGTCACGTCGTCGGCCACCGGGATCTGCCACCCATGGAATACGACGGGCTGACCGGGATGATGGGTGATCCCCATGTGACCCTCCTTGACCCCGCCCCCCGCGACGTCCGCCTCCCCGGTGCCCGGGGAGTACTCAAACCGCAACTCGGCCGCATGCGAGGCGAAGCCGTGGTGGTGGCACGGAGCATCGACGAGCTCGCCGCTTGGTCGATGGAGGGACAGCAGGTCGGGCAGTGGCCTCTCCCGGTAAGCCGCGAAGTCGACGTGCAGTACCTGGACCACGGGGACCGTCTGCTCGCAGCAGTACGGTTCAACAACCCTGACCGCCTGACGGTCTACAGCCTCCCTGAAAGAACGTCCGGTTTCTCGATGTCTCCGCTGCCCAGCCTCACTCAAGAGGGGCACCACCTTGGCTTGTGGCGCGACGAGCCGGCGATCGGCCTGCTGTTCGACGGGGGCGTCTCGGTGTTCCACGCTTTAACCGGCGCACCACTGTGGCGCTTCAACGACGTGATGCCCCGTAACCAGCAGCCGATCCTGCGTCTGCTGACCGTACACGGCCGCCCAACCGCACTGGTCGTGCGCGCCGACGAGAGCCTGTCCCTCATCGATGCCGACACCGACCGCGTGACCTGCCGAATCCATCCCGGCGCCGGGGTGAGGGGCGTTGTCATAGCCAACGAGGACCTCCTCGGCGTTCTCACTGCAACAGACTTCGTGTGCCTTCGCCTTCGAGACCTGAACCGCCACGAGAACCCCGATGGGTTTTGACAGCGTGAGTCAAGACGCTGAGCTGATCAGTCTGAGCGAGCTTCTTGCCAACCTTCTGCACGATCTCGGGCTGCTCGTCTCCCGGCTCAACCTGAGCCATCAACCCGGGCAGTAACTGACCGCGTATTGCACGGGTTCGGGCGGTGGCCGTCGAACGACCGGCTCTGGCCCCGCCTCGTCGAGGGCAAGGTCACAAGGGGTCGCGGCGCCGCGGTCTCATGAGTGCGCATCACTCCATCGGGTGGGCGGCTGCGGTTCGGCTCCGAGTGCCGCTGATGGCGTTATCTGAATCTGGCTCTGTCTGCAGTTCCGTGAATCCCCAGGTCAGCGAAGTGAGCGAGGGATCGTTTCGGCAGAGTACGCCCCAGCATGGCGAGCAAGACGGTCGAGGCTGTGCTCTTTCCCGGGATCGATGTGCGGGTGGAGGAGGTGAGCGACTCCTCCGGCATCCTGGTGGCGGGGGGTGTCGACGGCCCGCCCGGGCCGGTGCCCAAACTGCCGCAAGCAGGCCCGCCGCGTGCACAGCACTTATCAACGCGACCTATATGAAAGGCCGTTGGGCTCACGCCGGGTCATCGTCCGACTGCTGGTGCGCCCATACTTCTGCGACCGGAAGAGCTGCTCTCGCACGACCTTCGTCGAGCAGGTACCGGGTCTGTCCACGCGCTATCGCCGCTCCAGCACCGGGCTGGCTGCGGTCGATCGCGATCGAGCTCGGCGGCCGTCCCGCCGCACGACTGTGCCGCCGCCTGCGGCTGACCGCGGGCCGGACGCAACTGCTCAGACTGTCAACGGCGCCGACGGTGCCGGACCGTGCGCCGCGGGTGCTGGGGGTGGACGGGTTCGCCTTCCGCAAGGGCTGCACCTACGGCACCGTGCTGGTCGACGTCGAGGCCGGCCGGGTCGTGGACGTGCTGCCCGACTGTACCTCCAAGACGTTCGCGGCCTGGCTCAAGAATCATCCTAGCTCGGAGATCATCTGCCGGGACCGGGCCACCGCCTACACCAAGGCAGTCAGGGAAGCCGCCCCTCACGCCCTCGAAGTGGCCGACCGGTGGCACTTGTTGCAGAACCTGTCCGCCGCAGTTGAGAAGACCTGTCACCAGCACCGCGACTGCCTGCGTAAACGTGCCGAGGAGGAGACGGTGACCGAGGTTCCGGAGCCGCCCCCGATGCTGTTACCGCCCGCGGAACTGCCTCGCACCCAGGTCATCGAACGCACCCGCCACCGCTATGAAGGCATCCACCGCCTGCTGGAGAAACGCTGCTCGACGAGCTGCTGGCCTCCGCCCGCGAGAGCCGCCCCGACGGCGTCCTGGAGCCGTTCAAAACCTACCTCAACGCGCCCGCTTCACCGAAGCCCAAGGCCAGGTCAGCGGCACCCGCCTGTTCCTGGAAATCCAGGCCCGCGGCTACTGCGGCAGCCGCCAGGTCGTCCGCAAACACCTCGCCGCCCTCCGCGCGGGCACCGCCGAGCCCGTCCGGGCCGATATTCCGAGCCCTCGCAAGATCACCTCGTGGATCATGCGGCCCCGAGAGACGCTCGCCGAAAGCCAGGACGAGCGACTCCTTCGAGTCCGGCTCGCCTGCCCGGACATCGCCCGAGCCTGCGACCTCGCTCGGACGTTCGCCGACCTGGTCCGTCACCGGCGCGGATACCTGCTGCAGGAGTGGATCCGGCAGGTGGAGCAGGACGCACCAAAACCCACAAGAGGCTTTGCCGGCTTCCTCCGCCAGGATCTCGACGCGGTGACCGCCGGTCTGACGCTGCCCTGGAGCTCCGGGGCGGTCGAAGAGCACGTGAACCGGGTGAAGACTCTCAAGAGAGCCATGTATGGCCGAGCCTCGTTCGCCCTCCTCCGGACCCGAATTCTCACCCAGCATCGAGGGTTGCGACTCGCGCTCGCCTCGTGCGACGAGCCTGGTGGAAAATGCCGCTATCAGGGTGTCCGCTCTCAGCAGCAGCTCAGGGTTTGGCCCGATCCGACGAGTGGATACCTGTACCAGTGATCCAGATGCTCATCATCGGTGGCTTCAAGGCCGAGTTCGACCACCTGCCAATCGGTGCTATCGAAGTCATAGCTGGCGTAACGCGCCAAGAGAGCCAAGAAGGGCTGGACATTCTCGTTCCAGATCCAGCCTCTACCGCGCGTTCCCGGTCGCTCTTTGCCATCTGGCCAAAGTGCCACATGCGGCACGTTCGCTCCCTGCCATATGTCCGTTCACGGAACTGCGGACAGAGCCATTTTCAAGAATCCCCGTCACCGGTGGCGCCCCTCGGCGTTCCGTCTGGTGCTCGCCTACTCCAGGTAGATGCCGGCGAATACGCCGTCGAACCCGAGCGCAGCCAAGCCCGCCTCGACACTCGGGTAGGTCGTCCCGTGCGGGCCGCCGAGCAGGGCGTCGAAGTCGGCGCGGCTGATCCCGGGCTCGAGCCACTGGTCGCCGCACCGGCAGCGGACCCAGACGTTACGCCCATGGTTGATGAGCAGCCAGTCGCGTCGGGCACGGCAGGCGGAACACATCACGGGAATGCCGCCGAGAGCGAATTCGCGTGAGTGGCCGACGCAGCGAATCGCCCCGGGTCCGTCGGCTGGCCGCGTCTCGGTCTGGAGATGCAGCAGGGGGTCGGTAGCAGTGGGGAGGACTGGCAGCGCGGGTGCCGGCTCCGTGGTGCGGGTGGTGGTTCTGAGCACGAGCGTCATCTCCCGGTTGTCGGTCCTGTCTTCATCCGTAACAGCCGGTAGACCGGCTGTCCATACATTTCGCGGCGTCCGCTCGGTCGGTGGTCGACTACCGGTTCGACCTGGTCAGCGACCCGGCGAGCGGCGGTTGGGGTCTTGAACAGTCCCGAGCGGTGCGGCTGCCGTCGCGTTCCGTTCGCTGGTGCGGCTGCTCGGCGTGGTGGCCTGACGGGTGGCGGCCTGCGGACGACGGGCACCTTCGCCCGGGTGTGCCGGGAGCTGGGCAACGCGCCGCAGACGCCAGACCAGGACGTCGTTTACGTCATCGGCGCTGTCGAGTTCGCGCATGTCGATGGCCTGGCGCAGGAGGGCTTCGGAGTCGTGGCCTGCCCGCTCGGCCTGGGCGAGAGTGGCGATCAAGGCGTCGGTCCTCGCTTCCGTGCCTCCTGCCCGTACGACCTTCTCCGGCAGGACGGCGCGAAGGGTGGCTTCGTGCGTGCGGCGCTGGGCTTCTGGAAGGGCTCGGCCTTGGTCGTGCAGCACTCGCATCGGGGCGGCAGCGGCCTGCCGGTAGGCGGTGCGCAGGTGCGCGGCGGCTTGTCGGGAGGCGTGGGCCTGCTGGGCGTGCCCACGCGCGGAGTGCCAGCGGGCGGCGGCGAGCGTGACCAGGACGAGGGTGGAGACGAGCATGGCGGTGGTGCCGCCGTCCTCGCCTCGGCCGAGCGCCCCGCCGGCCTGGACGATGCCCCGGGCGGCTGTACGGAGGGCCCGGGTGTCGGCGCTTTCGGCGCGGACATGGCTGCGGGTCGCCCGCTCGAAGGCGCGAGCTGCTGCGGCCAACTCAGCGCGGGTGGACGCCGGTGAGGTCTGGGCCACCGCGTCGAGGAGTTCTCCGACGCCGACGAGCTGAGCGGCGGCCTCGCCGTCCTCGTCGCGTTCCAGGAGCGTGGCCGAGTGCTCGGCGATGACGACTGCGTTGCGTCGTTGACGGGCGGGCGGTGACCAGTCCGTCCGGTCAGCGGCGACCGCGGGCGCGCTCGGCTCTGCGGCACCGTCGGTGAGGCGTAGGCGGATCTTCGGAAGGGAGAGGTCGGGGGCCAGTTTGGAGCCGGGGTACCAGACCGGGTCTCCGTCGCGGTTGCGGTCGCCGGGCAGTGCCACGTTGTAGCCGAGCGCGTCACCGGACGGAGCGTGCCGCAGCTTCACCCGCACCCCCGCCTCGCGGAGCCGCGTGAAGAACTCCTCCTCCGAGTCCGCTCCCGCCACGGCTCGACGAACGGCCTCACGGAGCGTCTCGCGCGAGGTTTCCGAGCGGCCGGTGCGCTCGGCCTTGAACTTCTCGGCGCTGCTGGGATTCTTCGCTGCGGTGCCGTCGCCGGCGTTCAGGCGCCGCAGGCCCATCTCCTTCTCGATGCGGCGACATTCGGCCTGGGCCTTGTTGAAGTCGTAGTTCAGGCGCGGGTTGCGCAGGTCGCCGCGTACAAGGGTGGCGACGATGTGGATGTGGTCCTCCGCGTGGCGGACGGCGATCCACCGGCAGCCGTCGGGCTCTCCAGCGGGGGCGATGCCGGTGGCGTGGACGATGCGCTGGGCGACGGCGTTCCACTCCTCGTCGTCCAGCCGCCGGTCCCCGGGGGCGGTGCGGACCGAGCAGTGCCAGACGTGCTTGGCGGGCGCGCGGTCGCCGGCCTGCTTGACCCGCAGGTCCAGGGCGGCGGTGAGCCGGGCGAGGGTGACCTTCGGGTCGGGGTCGAGGCCGGTGTCGCGGCCGGGATCGGGGGCGAAGCCGTCCCAGGAGCCGACGAGGTGCGCGTCGGTGTGCTCCTCGCGCCGGCCGGGGCCGTACAGGTAGACGAGGAGGCCGTGGGTGCGGGAGCCGCGTCCGATGTCGGGAACCATCACAGCCGCCTGGTCACCAGGTCGTTCGCCGCGTCGTCGACGCGGGCGAGAAGTCCTGTCAGCGCGCCCAGCGCGTGTTCGAGTTCACCGGCGCGTGGGTAGCAACCGCTGTTGCGGACGAAGGCGATCTGGTTGATGTTGTTGCCGATCCGGGCCAGCGCGGTACGCGATGCGGCGAGTTCGTCGATGGCGGAGTCGAGCTGGTCGTTGCTGTGCACGGCCGCGTGTCCGCGGGCGGTGCTCAGGCCGGCGGTGGCGAGGAAGCGGGCGACGGTGAGGCCGCGCTCGGTGGCGGCTTCGGCGATCTCGGCTTTCTCAGCGTCGGAGAGGCGGGTGGTCGTCTTGCGGGCGCGCTCGCTCGGGTTGCGGCGGCGGCGGCGCGGTTTGCGGTCGGGGAAGGCGGGCGTGCTCGGGTTCGGATGCTCGCGGTCGGCAGGGCCATCTGCTTCTCCCCCAGTGACCGGCGCCCCCTGGTGCCGGTTGCCCGGCTGGTCCCCGTGCGCCCTCGCTCGGGGACCAGCCGGGCTGCCCCCGCCCTCCTGGGCGGGGGCAAGTGCGTACGACGGGCCGTAGGACCGTCGTACGCGATAGCTTGCTCCGCCAGGAGCCGTGGTGAGGTCACGCTGCTGTCCAGCGGGGGTGGCCGCCGGGTCGTTGGTGTTCACCGGCTCGTCTCCGGGTCCTGCTGCTGGATTTCGCGGACGAGTTCCTCGATCCAGTCCATGGCCAGGACGGGGTGGTGCAGGGTCCAGGGCCGATCGTGCTGCTCGCGTTGCACGATCCAGGTGGTGTCGGGGCCGGACCGGGCGCGGTGGAGGTGTCCGTGCTGGTGCAGGACGGACAGCCAGGAGTCGACTTCGGCGGGCGTGGCCGGGTGGGTGCGCATCGGGTGCTCTCCGCTTCTGTTGTGGCGGGGGTGTCTCGGAGACATGCGGAGCGGGTGACCGGCCGGGGTGACCGGCTTGGTCACCCACTCCCTGGAGGTTCGGTCAGGGCCGGGAGGAAGTGACCGGCTGGCGATGCTGCTCGCGCAGCTGGGCCATCAGCGCGGTCAGGGTGTCGCTGGACAGCGGGATCTGCTGACCTCGGATCGCCTGGGCAACCACCTTGCGGGTCAGTTTGTCCTCGGCCCTGACCGCCGACCGGGCGATCTTCAGCAACTCCTCGGTGTCCGGGTCAGGACGCCGGTCACCAGTCGGCCGGGCGGCCCGGTCAGTGACCGGCGGGGCACTGACCGCCGCCGGGTTGCCCTGGCCATCACCGACCGGGGCCGCACTGTCGGGGCGGTCAGCGCCCGTCCGCCCCTTGTCCACCTGTCCCGGCAGGTCAGGGGCAGCGTGGCCGCGGTTGTGGTGGTCGGTGACCGACTGGCCGCTGGTCGCCGGGGTCGAGTCTCCGGTCGCTGACCGGGGGGCGGCGTCCTCGTCGGTCGCGGACAGCGGCAGCCGGTCGGTCAGAGCGGTGACCGACTGACCGGGCTTGACCTGACCGACCGCTGACCGCTGCTGACCGGCTCGGTCGGTCCGGGTGACCTTGATGGCGTCGCCCCGGTCGGTCTGACCGAGGCGACCGGGCTGACCGAGGTTCTGCCGGTCAGTGTCATTGACCGGGCCCCGGCGATGAGGATGTAGAGGTGGACCGCTCCGGCCAGTGCGAGCGGGGCGATGGTGGAGAGCACCGCGACCACCGCGTCACCGAGCCGGAGGCCGGTGCCGGCGACCATGTCCTGGTTGACGCGGACCGCGTGGAGTGCGTTGGCCCAGATGCTGGCGGCGGTGGCCGTGCCGAAGAGCGTCCAGACGTAGAGCCGGGCGCGCAGGGGTGCGTTGCGCAGGACCAGGAGGGCGCGGATGCCGTAGGCGATGAACCCGTCGATCACCAAGGGGAACAGGTAGGTGAGGAAGCCTCGGATATGGATGGCGACGGCCATCTGCTGCAGGGCGTCGTACGACAGCGCGCATCCCGCGCCCCCGAGGGCCACGACAGCCGCGCGGTCCCACCCGGATATGTGCGCCGTCTTCGGCGCGCTTGCGGTGTTCATGCCGCCGTCCCGAAGTCGTCGCGGATCAGGCGCTCGCCGCTGGTCTCGGGGGGCGGGGTGTTCGTGGTGGGCTGGTTCAGGGTTCGGTTGCGCTCGGTCCGGCGGATCTCGCGGTACCGCTTCTTGGCGTGCTCCTCGGTGACCTTCAGAAGCCAGGCCAGGCGCTGCTCGCTCACTCCGTGGCGGTAGGCCGCGTGCTCGACCGCACGGCGCTCCGCATGGGTGAGGTGCACGTCGCGCCCGGCGATGGTGGCGTTGACGCGGCTGTAGTCGAGACGGCTGGCGAGTTTGTCGTGCAGCGGCCCACGCTCCTCCTCCGTCAGGCCGCCACGGATCCCGTCGGTGTCACCCCCTTCGAGAGCGGCGTCCAGGCAGGTGCGGCGGACCGGGCACTGGCTGCACAGAGCCTTGGCCGTGGCGATCTTGATGGTCTCGTCGGGTTCGGGGAAGAAGACTTCGGGGTCCACCGGGTTGTACTCGGTGCTCTGGCAGACGGCGCCTGCCTTCCAAGTCTGGTCACCGAGCTGACGGTGGTGGGCGGGGCTGCTCGTCGTGCTGGTCATGCGGGGTGCTCCGATCGCTCTCCGCGCGCAAGGGCGTCGGCGGAGAGGTGCGCTGGTCGGTAGGTGCCCGGGGCGGCGCTGCAGGGGCGCGGTCCGGCTCGACCCGGGTGGTCATCTGCGCGAGCCTGCTGGCGACGCGGTCCCCGAGGTAGGAGCGGAGGTCCCTGATTGCCAGGTTGGTGCTGATCAGCGTGGGGAGTTCGTAGTTGTACCGCCGGTTCATCAGCCGGTACGTCACTTCCTCGACCCACTCGCTGGCCTTGGCCGCGCCGAGGTCGTCGATGATCAGCAGCGGGCAGCGGCTGACCGCCGCCAGTTCCCGCTCGCTGTCGACCCCGGGCCGGGGGCGGAGATCGGCGTAGAGGTCGGCAGCGGTGGTCGCGCGCCAGCGAACACCGACGCCGCTCTGCACCAGCGCTCGGACCGCGCCGTACGCCTGGTGTGTCTTGCCCGCGCCGACGACCCCGGCCATTAGCAGGCTGGGTCCGGTGGTGACCTGTCGTCGGGCTCCTCGGCTGGGGGCGACGGCCGCGTCGGTGACCTTCCGGACCCACTCCAGGACCGTGGGGTGGTCGGCGACAGCCGCTTGGTAGCGCGGGGGCATCCCGGCGAGCAGGGCGTCCAGCGGCGAGAAGGGCTCGGCGTCGTCCGGCAGCGCGGCGTCGTCCGGGTCGATGTTGCGGGCGGCCAGGATCCTGGCCATGCGCTCCAGCGTGGCTTCGCTGCCGAGGAGCTGCGGTTCGCGGTGACGGGTGTGCATCACAGCTCCTCGGCGTAGGCGGCGGAAGCGTTGGCCGGGTTGGTCCACGCCTGGTGGGCGGGCACGTTAGGCCGGATTCCCGGCCGCGCCAAACCGCCGGGGCGGCCGTTCATCGCCTCGTTGACCATGCTGGTCAGCACGCTCGGGTGCTTGGGGTTGGCCGTGAAATTCGCCAGCCCGGCTCGGATGTGCGTCGGCGCGATGCCCTCGTCCAGGAGCTTCTTGACGATCCGCCCGAGGTACCCGATCACGTCGTTCGGGGGGCGCTGATCGCACCCGGCGACGTACTCCCCGACAAGGTCCTTGGCGGAGATGCCGGCTGCGGGCGCTGTGCGCCCCGTAGGGACAAGAGATCCAGGATCCAGGATCCTAGATCCAGGCGCCGATCCTCCCGGGAGGCTTCGGAGAAGGTTCGGGGAGTCTTCGGGGACAACCCTCTGACCTGCACTTTTAACTCCAGCCCGCCCCGGTGCGCTCATGGCTTCGTCGGTGGCCTCCTGCCGGTCGGGGGCTGGCCCGTCTGCCTGGTCCGGCACCGTCGAGACGGGTGCGGCGGGCAGATCGAGGGCTCGGGGTGCCCTCGCCGAGGTCTCGGCGAGTCCTCGGGGAGTGGTGCGCGAGCCCTCCGCCCTGCGGGTGCAGGAGCCCTTGCAGGGTGCGCACCGGTCGGCAGCCTGGTGCTGCGGGCACGAGGGCAGGCGCGACTGGCTCGGCTTGTCGATCTTCTGGTGCTCGGACCAGGTCACGATGTGGAGGTAGAGGCGGCCGTCGCATCCGGAATACCGGCAGATCAGTCCGGCGTTCGCGAGCTGGTGTAGGTCGTCCTCGACGTGGACCGAGGTGTGCTCGGCTCGCAGCGGCCAGAGGAGCCCAGCGATGATCGCGGCATTGTCACGATGGCGACCGTGGTCGTCGGCCTGGGTGAGCAGACCGAAGAAGGTCCGCTCTGCCTCGACGCTCACTTCGGCGAGGGACTCGGAGAAGAACGCCTCCGGCTTGATGGTTCGTATCCGCGCCACGTCAGCGGCCCCGACCGGCAGCGACCAGGTCGCTGCGGGTGAAGGTCGCCTCGGCGATGTCGAAGGTGTGCGGCCGAGTCCAGTCCGCCTCCGGCCAGACCCGCAGGATCCAGCGGGCCGCGGCCCTGGCGGTCGTCCGCCTCAGCACCAGGGTCTGCCCGGCCGCATCCTTGACGATGGCGTGCGGGTGGGGCCACGCCTCCTTCGGGTCGTTGAGGCCGACCCGGACGGTAGCCGCTCCCGGGATCATGTCGGCGAGCTTGGCGGCGAGGCGGCGCTGGCGGTCGGTGTCCGGGCAGGCCGGGATTCCACTCGGCATGGCGAGCATGCGATACTCCGTGGTTCGTAGGAGCGCGGTGCGGCGGTTCTCGTGCAAAAGCCCCGCCGCCCGCGAGATGTGAATCGGCGTTCTTCGGGGGGCCGGCCCGGCGCTTGGGAGTTGGTAGCTCCCGGGCGCCGTTCTCATCCACCCCGGCAGGCGTCATGGCCCCTGTGCGTACATCGCCTCCCCCTCCTGACCGGCCCCCGACCGGTGATCCGTTTATGCGGGGACCAGAACCATATGGCGGCCCCTGGCTCAAGTCCAGCTTCTCCGCACCCACTCTGACCAGGCATGGAACACTGCACTGGATGAACTCCCGGGTCAACGTACACCGCAATTGCGCCCTTGCGTCAACTGCAGTGTCGGCGCGCGAGACGATGACAGACGTGATCACCACTGGAGTGGATACGATGGCGGTCATGACGAAGGGCTGGGGATGACCGAGAAGAACGAGCGCCCTTTCGCGGAGCTGCTCGACTACCTGTTCCGGGAGGTGCACCCGAAGGGACGCGGCCCGTACACGTACGCGGAGGTGTCAAAGGGGATCCGCGACACCTCGGGCGTGGCCATCTCCGCAAGCGCCATCCAGCAGCTCCGCACCGGGACCAACACGAACCCGAAGATGCAGACCATCCGGGCGTTGGCCGCATTCTTCGGCGTGAACCCGGGCTACTTCTTCGACGAGGAAGAGGCCGAACGGCAGAGTGCGGAGATCCAGGTGGTTGCCGCCATGCGCGACCAGGGTGTGCGCCGGGTCGCCTTGCGCGCGAACGGGCTCAGCACGTCGAGCCTGCACATGCTGAACACCGTGATCGACCAGGCTCGCCGACTGGAGGGAATGCCGGAGGAGTCGGACGACTCCGGACTGCTCGACGACGAATGAGTTGAGTGCCGCCCGAACCGCGGCATGCGGCGCTCCGCCTCGGTCAGACGGCATCGCTTCCGTGACGGTCTTCCAGCAGCACGATCACTCGGAGGAGGTCGCTGCGCATCGGCCGCAAGGCGACGATTCGGACAGCGACTTCCCGACCCTGGTGAAACGGAATCCTGAGTCGACGCAGAGCACCGTGGGAGTGCTCGACCATCTCGCGACGATCCCACATCCGTCGCGCCGCCGGCGATCCCGCGAGGATTTCACGCTCCAGTTGCCACAAGGCCTCGTTCTTCGGGTGGTGAGCCCGCTCATAGCGGATCTGCCCGAGAAACGGGCGAGCCCAGTCCTGTTCCCAGTTCACGAGATGCTGACGGGCCTCCGGCTCCAGAAAAGCCCATCGCACCTGATTGGCCCGGTAGGCAGCCCACGGGAACCAGTCAAGCAGCGGCTCGTTGTAGCCGATCACGTTCCATGCGAGATCCGTGGCGAAGGCGGGAGCGGGGGACTGATTGTCCAGGAACCGCTGGAGCAGCGCCTTGTCCACATCTACTGCCGCACCCGCGTCCGGCGTTGAGGCAAGTGCCGGCGGACGGCCGACCGCCTTCAGGTACAACGCACGACGCTCTGCCGGGCTCAGCCTCAGCGCCGACGAGAGCCGATCGAGGAAGTCGGCCGAGTACTTGGCCTCGCTGCCGCGCTCCAGCGCGCCGTACCAACGTTCACTCACTCCGGTCAGACGCGCCACGTCACGCTGCGTCAGCCCGGCACTCCTGCGCCCTGAAGCCGCCAGGCCCGGAATCGCGCGCGGATCCATGCGACTCCGCCACGATCGCAGCAGATCAGGCATGGACTCACCGTCGGGTTCGTCGCCCTCGACCTGCCTGTCCCGAGGTCCCATGGCCCGAGATTAGATCCCGTGATGAAGTGACATGCATCACGACGCACCCTGAAACGGCATCAAGGGATCGCGAATCGGTCATCCAGCGTAGTCAGACATAACGGGTAGTCAACTGTTCAACCACCTATATCACGTGCCGCTGTGACCCACGATCACCGGCTTCACCCACCGTCGATCAAGGTCGAAGGGGATTTCCCTCCCGGAGCTTTTCCATCCCCCAGCAGAGATAAGGTCACCATCCGTAACCGGAACTCGCACTTCCGGGAAGTGTGAGTTCCTCCCTCTTCTTGGCATCCTCTTGCCTGTCGCTCACTAGCAAGTTGATGCGCATCCGAGGTCGAGGGGGGATTGCCATGCCGTTGCCAGAAATCGACGAGAGTCGACTGCGCAAATCGTGTGAGAAGCAGGTCGATCTCCTGCACCTACCGCATCGCTTCAGCACGCGCGAATTGCGGGAGGCGATAGCCTCCCTTCGCGGGAAACCGATCATCCTGAAAAAACTGAGCACGCTCGGTGCTGTCGACGCACCCTGCGGCATGAGGATCGAGACGCCATCCGCAGACCTCATCTATTACGAGGAAGGCACGTCCATCCACCACCAGCGGCACATACTCACGCACGAACTGTGCCACGTGTTCTGCGACCACCCCGGAAGCCTGCAGGTCGATGTTGATACGGCCCAGGCTCTCGGGGTGAATCCCACGCTGGTGATGCGCATGTCGGGACGCGCGAGTTACTCGACGGCCGACGAACGCGAAGCGGAAATGATGGCGACAGTCATCCGTCAGCGCATCTACCGCGAACGCGAATCCCCTTCTCATCAGCCGGCGAGGGGATCGGACAGCTGGGACGCGCTTTTCTCCCAGCCCATCAAGAAAGCTCGGTTCCTCTCACGATGAACTTCGTCTTCCTTGGCATGGCCTGCCTGCTTGCAGCGGCTGCCAGCTACTGGGTCCTCGGTCGAGGGACGCCCCGTCCGACCGGCACATGGGCCATGGGCGCGCTCCTCGGCTCGTTCGCCCTGGCCTTCGCCACCTACGCCCCACTGTTCGAGAACGCCGTTGAGGACGTCGTGCCGCACGTCGCCCGGCTGATGAGCAACTGCGCTTCCCTGGCCGCCGCCACAGCGGTACTGGCCGTCTCGTTCCAGCTCAACCTGGAACCAGCGGAAGCGCAACGACGGGTCCGCCTGCGTCTCGTCCTCTTCACCGGCTCCGTCCTCGGCATGACCGTGCTGTTCACGTACGAGCAGATGACGCGTCGCTCCCCGCAGATGTACGCGCTCTACCTGCTCCTTTTCATCTCCTACCTCGGTTTCGCCATCGTCGACTTCCTCGTACGGGCCGTGAGCCAGTCGAGGTCGACCCGCCGCCGCAGCGTCCGGATAGGACTGCGCACGGCGGCAACAGGGTGCGCCTTCGCACTCGTCTACGCGGTGTACAAGCTGACGGTCCTCATCTCCCTCGGCCTGGACTTCCACCTGGTGCCCGACCACTCGAAGTGTTCGTCGCTTGTGTCATCGCCGTGCGTCTTCAGCGTGACGTCTCCGGCGCTCGCCGTCCTGCTGATCTGTGCCGGTCTCACACTGCCGGCTGTCGTCTACCCGGTGAGCCAGGCCCGGCGTCGCCGCTGGGAGTCACAGTCCTTCGAAGTCCTCGGATCTCTCTGGCAGGACCTGTCCGCCGCGATGCCGAACATCGACCCGGACTTCGACGAGGCCACTTCGAACGACTCGGACTTCCTGCCCCAACGCAGGGTCATCGAGATCAACGACGGCATCCTCGCCCTTCGGCCGTACCGGTCCCGCGGAGTGCAGGAGCTGGCCCAGGGCACGTTCGACGCTGGAACAGAGGCTGGAGCCGCAGCGGTCGAGGCGGCTGTCGTGAAGGCAGCACTGGCCGCTGCGAAGGCCGGCCGGTACGCCGACAAGGTTGCCCTGCCATCGGCGGAGGCGGCCTCCCGCAAGGACCTTCGTGCGGACACGGAGTGGCTCCTCCTGGTGGCCAACGCCTACGCGCACCCGGTTGGGCGTGTTGCCGATGACAGTCAGCCAGAGCCGGTTGGAACCTGATGGCATGACGGACCCGACCGTAGACCCCCGATTCCTCCAGGACCCCTACACCACCTATGCGGCCATGCGGTCCAAGTGCCCGGTGCAGGCCGTGCCCACCGGGGCCGGTGGGCACATCAGCTACCTGGTCACCGGCTACGCGGAAGCGAGGGAAGCCCTGGGCGACGCACGGCTCTCGAAGGACACGGCCGCCTTCTTCGCGGACAAGGGGTCACGGCGTCGACTACACCCTGCGGTGGCGCACACGATGCTGGCAAGCGACCCGCCCCAGCACACCCGCCTCCGCAAGCTGGTGACCAGAGCGTTCACGACAGGGGCAGTCGCGGACCTGCGTCCGTTCATTGCCCGGGTCACCGACGAGCTGCTGGATCAGTGGCCCGTCGGAGAGCGGTTCGACTTCGTGGCCGACCTGGCGGCACCGCTGCCGGTCATCGTGATCTGCGAGCTGCTCGGAGTTCCGGAGGGGGACCGACCCGACGTCCGACGCTGGTCAGGAGAGCTGTTCGCGGCAGGCAAGTCCGACGTCATCGACGCGGCCTCGTACTCCATGGCCGACTACATGACGAGCCTCATCGCCGCCAAGCGCCTGGACCCCGGTGCTTCTCTTCTTGACCGGCTCATCTCGGCGCGCGACGGAGAGGACCATCTGAGCGAGGAGGAGCTGGTCTCTCTGGCGGTGCTGTTGCTCGTGGCCGGTCACGAGACCACCACCAACTTCCTCGGAAACGCCGCCTTGGCGCTGCTCCAGCGCCGTGCCGAGCTGGATCGCCTTCAGGAGAATCCGGACGATATCCCAGCCGTGCTGGATGAGCTGCTTCGGTTCGATTCCCCCGTGAGTACAGCCACCTTTCGGTTCACCACGGAGGCCGTCACTCTCGGCTGTACCGATATCCCGGCCGGTGTCCCGGTGCTGGTCGCTCTCGGAGCCGCCAACCGCGACCCGGAGCGGTTCCCGTCGCCGGACCTGCTCGAGTTGGACCGAGACGCCGGCGCTCATCTCAGCTTCGGCCATGGCATCCACCGCTGTGTCGGCGCTCCCCTGGCCAAGGCCGAGGCGGAGATCGCCCTGCGAGCGGTACTGACTCGGTTCCCTGGGATCCGGCTTGCTGCGCAGCCTGACCAACTGGACTGGCGGCGCACCCGTCTCGTCCGCGGACTGGCATCGCTTCCTGTTCTGGTGTAGCTGGTCGGTGAGGAGAAGTCATGCTTCCGCGTACTGGGCGAGCAGGATGCTGGCTCGCGCGAGATCCTCTGGAGTGTCCACCGCGACGCCGTCGTCCGTGACACGCACCATCCGTACAGCGTGGCCGTGCTCGACAAAGCGCAGCATCTCCACTCCTTCCGCGCGCTCCAAGGGCCCCTGCCGAAGTTCTCGGAAGCGCTGGAGAGATTGGCCAGTGAACCCGTAGAAGCCCAGCTGCCGGGCGTACTTCGGCCGCTCCCCCTTCGGATAGGGGATGGGATGGCGCGAGAACATCAGGGCGTCGCCCCGGGCGGCGACGACGACCTTGACGACGTTGTTGTCCAGGGCGGCGGCGATGTCGACCAGTTCGGTGTACGCGTTCACGGCGAGCGTGCCCGGAGGCAAGCGCTCCAGAGCTTCCGAGATGGCGTCGATCGCACCGGCTGCGATGAACGGCTCGTCGCCCTGGACGTTGATGTATCCGTCGGCTGGCAGGGCTTCCGCGACCTCCGCGACGCGGTCGGTGCCTGTGAGGTGCTCCCCGGTGCGGATGCAGTCGATGCCGAGTTCGCGGCACGCCTCTTCGATGCGTTCGTCGTCCGTCGCGACGATGGCTCCGTCAAGGCGTTTGGCCTCCAGGCAGCGCCGGTGGACGTGCCAGAGCAGCGGCATGCCGCCGAGGAGGGCCAGTGGTTTGCCGGGGAAGCGGGAGGCACCCCAGCGGCACGGTATGACGGCGATGTGCCGGCGCCGTCGGGCGGCGGTCGGTCGGGCTGTGGTGGCGGCCACGGCGTCCTCCTGGTGGTCGGGAAAGGGGGCTTCAGGTGAGCTGGGCGAGCTTGGCGCGGACGGTGGGTGAGGCCGCGGTCGCGAACGGCCGCCACTGGTAGCCGTCGACCTCCTCCTCCTGCAGCGTCACCGCGTGATCGACCGCGAGGCGGAAGGCCCAACGGAAGTCCACGTGGTGGTGGGCCGGCTCGTTCTTCGACGGGTTCGCGTCGATCGCGTGCACGTCGATGTCGAGGGGAATGTCTCCGTGGCCGGCGAGGGGGAAGACGGCGTTGGGCGGGATGCCGGCCTCCTCGTGCAGTTCGCGCAGGGCGGCCTCGCGCAGGTGCTGGTCGGACGGTTCGTTGTGCCCGCCGGGCGCCAGCAGTTTCCCGGACGCCTTGTGCAGGATGTGGAGCACGTGCCGTTCACCGTTGATGAGGATGGCGCTGCAGGTCACGTGGGCGGGGAAGGTCTTGCGGCTGGTGGGATCGTCCGCGTCGGTGAGCGCGGCGAACAGCATCGTCAGGGAGCCGCGCTCGTCCGGGTGGCGGGCGAGGTACGCCTCCGTGACGGCACGGACGTGTTCGGTGGAGGGAGGCAACGAGGTCACCTTTCGAAGTGGCGAAGCCAGGTTCTGGCGATGGCGTCGCGGTCGGCCGCCGGTATCTCGTGCAGTCCGGGCTGGAACCGCCCGTGGCTGAGTGCGGCGGTGGCGGCGAGTATCTCGGCCTGGACGAGGTGGATGTAGGTGCCGACGGCGGCGCCGTGCACGAAGTTGACGGCACCCCCGTCGGCGAGAACGTAGAAGTAATGGCCGGTGACCTCGTATCGGGTCATTCGAGGTCCGACGGGTCGGCGTTCGTAGAGGTCGTCGAGGCTGCCGAGTTCGAGTTCGTCCTCGGAGGAGGTCACCGATCCGAGGTACGCGCCATTGCGCAGGGCGGCGAAGTCCTCGTGCCGGAGGGCGAGATTGCCGGTGGCGCACAGGACGAGTTCCGCGTCGTGGACGGCCTCGGTGGTGGACGCGCTGGTGTGGAAGCCGAGGGCGTGCGCCTGTACCCGCTTGACCGCGTCGTTGTCGTACACGGTGACGCGCAGGTCCTGGGCACGCAGGGTCTGCGCAATGGAGCGGCCGATCTTGCCGAAGCCGATGACGCAGGCGCTGCGGCTCGTGAGGATGTCCCCGCGGGCGCGGACGAGGGCGTCGGTGGAGAACACGATGGACCGGCCGACAAGGTGGTCTTCGCAGTCCTTGAGCGGTGAGCGGGCCACGGATACGACGGGGCAGGGCAGCGAGCCGAGGGCCGCGTACCGCTGGTGTCCGTTCTCGGTGTCCTCGACGACGCCGAGGATGCGGCCGGAGAACTTGTTCACGAGGGTGTCGAGGCTGGCTGCGAAATAGCCGCCGATGTCGACCAGGACGACGTCCTGGCCGCCGGCCGTGTCCTCCAGGTAGTGCAGGGCCTGGGTCTCGTCCGTGAACCGCTCGCGGCTCAGGTCGTGGACCGGCAGGGTGCGGCGGACGGTGTCGAGGGTCGGCTGGTGGATCGACCGGGGCTTGGGGAGGACGGCGCCGATCGTGGACACCGCGGTCATGGCGCGCAAGAACGCAGGTCGCTCCGGGAGCAGGTGAGTGATGACCAGCGTCGTGATCGCCTGACCGGCGGGAAACTGCGCGGTGATCCTCCGGAAGAAGGCGTCCAGCCGTGCTCGCTCGGGGGTTTCCATGGGCACTCCTCTCGGGTTTCGAGGCCTAGGGGCAACGCCGTTCAGTTAGGGCGGGGCTGGAGGCGTCAAGGGGTGCTCGTGAGCATGTTGATGTTGATGGTGGCTTTGTAGGTGGTCCGGTCGATGG
>NZ_JBIWEF010000030.1:0-20582 GCF_044762405.1 Streptomyces sp. NPDC097107
CAATCCACACCGAACCGGAAGGCCCTCACCTGTTCAAGATCCCTCAGCCGAGATCTGGCTCACCCGTCCACAACCTCCCGGGACAGAACAGCTAGGTGTAGTGACCCGCAGGGCTGTTGACACGGGGGCTGATGAGGCGCCGTCGCTCTCCTGCGACCTGATCCGCCGACAGGCCCTACGCGCCGTCGGCCCACTTCTTCAGCGCCGCCTTGCTGGCGAAGTCCGCCACGTTGGTGTCGACCGGGTCGTCGGTGTACTGGTGGAAGCGCCACGTGGCCTGGATGCGGGGCTTGCCGGCCGTCACGTAGTCGGCGATCCAGAGACCGTCGCCCGCGTACGAGGTGGTGTCCACGTTCAGCCAGTAATTTCTGTTCGCGTAGAGGATCACCCGGTTGTCCGGCCGCAGCGCCTTCACCTTCCGGATGAAGCTGTCCTTCTCCGCGTTGCTCGCGTGGGTGCCCTCGCCCGTCGTCTCCCAGTCGACGGCGAGGATGTCGCCTGCCCGGTCGGGGGCCCTGGAGACGAAGTACTCGGCCTGGGCGGTGAGGTTGCCCGGCCACAGGAAGTGGTAGAAGCCGACGACGAGTCCGGCGTCGCGGGCCCGTTTCGTCTGGGCGGCGAGCTTGGGGTTGACGTACGAACGGCCCTCCGTCGCCTTCACGAAGACGAAGGAGAGGCCGTCCGTGTTGTAGGTGGAGGACTGGTAGGCGCTGACGTCGATGCCGCGCAGCATGACCCCTCCCTCGGATACCGGTGGGCCTGAAGTGCCCCATGGACCTGGGTAGTTGTCATGCCCGGGAATCGGCCGCCGTACGCCGGTCGGATCAAGGTGCGGAGGAGGGGACCGCGGCGCGGGTGCCGTCGTCGGCGGAGACGGTCTGGTCCTCGCCCTCGCCCTCGTCCAGGGAGACGTCCTTGGTCTCCTTGCCGAGGAGGAGAGCGGTCAGCGTCAGCACCGCCATCGCGGAGAGGTAGACGCCGACCAGCCACGGCGAGCCGTCACCGGTCTCCCACAGCGCCACCGCGATGAACGGGGCGACGGCCGCTCCCAGGATCGAGCTGACGTTGTACGAGATACCGGAACCGGTGTAGCGCACGCTCGTCGGGAACAGCTCCGGCAGCAGCGCGCCCATCGGGCCGAACGTCATGCCCATCAGCGTGAAGCCGAGGACCAGCCACAGCACCACACCGAGCGTGCCCAGGCCGATCAGCGGCACCCACACCAGGCCGAAGACCACGATCGCGGCGGTGACCCGGATCAGGGTGGCGCGGCGCCCGTACTTGTCGGCGAGCGGGCCGGAGACCAGGGTGAACACGGCGAAGAAGAGCACGCCGAAGATCATCATCAGCACGAACGTGGTGTAGCTGTACCCCAGACCCGGCACGGCGGCGTCCTTCGCGGTGCGCCCGTAGCTCAGGGAGAACGTGGTCATCAGGTAGAAGAGCACGTACGTCGCCAGCATGATGAAGGTGCCCAGGATCAGCTGCTTCCAGTGGCCCTGGACCACGGTGGCCAGCGGCAGCTTCCGCACCTTCCCGGCCTGCTGGGTCTTGGCGAACACCGCCGACTCCACGAGCCGCGAGCGCACCCAGAGGCCGATCGCGACCATCACCGCGGAGAACAGGAACGGGATGCGCCAGCCCCAGCTCGTGAAGGCCTCGGAGGGCTGCGTGGGGTCGGCGCCGGCCGCGGACGGCAGCAGCGCCCCGATGACCAGGAACAGGCCGTTGCCGATGATGAAGCCGAGCGGGGCGCCCAGCTGCGGGAAGGTCCCGTACAGGGCCCGCTTGCCGCGGGGTGCGTTCTCGGTCGCGACCAGCGCGGCCCCGCTCCACTCGCCGCCGAGCGCGAAGCCCTGCGCGAGCCGCATCAGCACGAGCAGCGCGGTGGCGACCCAGCCGGCCTGTGCGTAGGTCGGGAGTACGCCGATCAGGAACGTGGCGATGCCCATGGTGAGCAGCGAGACCACCAGCGTCTTCTTGCGGCCGAGCCGGTCACCGAGGTGCCCGAAGAACACGGCCCCGATCGGGCGGGCCACCATCGCGGCGCCGAAGACCGCGAAGGACGACAGCAGTGCCGTGGTCGGGTCGCTGTTCGGGAAGAAGAGCGAGGGGAAGACCAGGACGGCGGCGGTCGCGTAGATGTAGAAGTCGTAGAACTCGATCGTCGTGCCGATGAGGCTGGCGATGAGGACTCGGGACCGCGGATTGACGGGTGCCGGGGCTGATCCGGCGGCTGGTGCGGGCATCTCTCGGTCTTTCACGTGCGAAAAGTGCTGGCACCGTCACGATCTCAGGCGTCTCATTTTTCAGTCGCCGTATTTCGCGATGTGAGATGCGGCGAGGGGAGACGCGCTCTCAGCACTCGATGATGTTCACCGCCAGCCCGCCCCGCGCCGTCTCCTTGTACTTCACCTTCATGTCCGCCCCCTGCCCGGCTATGGCCTTGACCTGCACGTTCGAGGGTAGCTGCGTGGTCCTCCACGCCGGTAGGGACTTCTCAGGGACTTTTGGCCTGGACGGGTCCTGCAGCCAGGCGTCCATAGCGGCGATGCCACGCTGCCCCGCACCGGGCATGAAATGAGCGTAGTGGTCGAGCGTGACCTTCGGTGTCGAGTGCCCGAGCCATTTGGAGAGGCTGACGACCGACTCGCCGGCCTCCAACTGCACGCTCGCGTAAGTATGGCGGAGGACGTGGAACATGTCCGCGCGTGGGGCGGCATAGCGCGGGACCCGGCGGATCCGGTTGCCGTCGTGCCGCACCTTCTCGCCCACGGGCTTGATCAGCCCGGCGGCGGCGAGCGCACGCTTCCAGCTGCGGTCGTTCCAGGTGCGGTAGTAGATACGGTTGCCGTGCGACGAGGTGAGGATCAGGTCGACCGTGATCGGCTTCCGCTGGCGCTCTTCGAGCGCGGTGGTGGGGGCCTCCGGATTCCGCCAGGGCAACGTGCAGGAAGTCGACGGGAACCGGCGGAAGTGAGCTCGGACCCGGAGCGCGAGATTGGCTGGCAGGGGGACCTCGCGAGTCTTGCGCCCCTTGGGGAGCGAGAAGTAGGGGCGCCCTTTCATGTCCCACCTGAGCTGGCGGCGGACGTGGACGACTCCAGCCGCGAAATCGAAGTCCTCTTCGGCGAGACCGAATGCTTCGCCTTGACGCAGCCCGAGGCCGATGCCGAGATCGATCGCGATCTGGTAGCGGTCCTGCAACCCCGCGCGGACGGCGTTGACGACTTCACGTGACCACGCCTTCGCCTTGCTGTCGATCGCTCGTGGGGGCTTGATGCTGTTCTTCATCTTCATCGGGTTGCGCAGCAGACGCTGGTCGTCGACGGCACTGCCGAGGATCGAGGAGAGATGTCCCCAGATCACCTCTGCGGTCGACTCCTCGACCCTCGTGAGCAGTCCGGCTTTGAAAGTCCGTAGAGCGGAGGCATCGATCTCACGCAGAGCGTAGTCACCCATCAATGGGATGATGTGATTCCAGATGCGGCTGCGCATTGGGTCCGCCGTCGAGGGCTCGTCGGAGCGGCCCGCCCACCAGTACTCCTCGATGTAGTCGGCGAGAAGGATCTCCCCCTTGCGGGGATCGACGAACTCGCCACGGCTGGAGTCCGTCTTGGCGCTGGCGAGCCACTGCTTCGCGTCCTCGCTCGTGTGGAACGACCGGTCCTGGATACCGGGAATCCCCTTCACCCGGTAGCGCTTCCCGGTGCCGTAGATCACGGTCCGCTCCCGCTTCCCGGTCAACTTGTCGGGGCGCTTCTTCAGCCATCGGTCTTCTATGTAACCCGCCATGATGGGGCCCTCCAGTGGTGCGTGATCATGAGCTGGTCGGTGCTAACGCGATCTGCGGCACGATCCAATCCCCGTGCGGAGAACTTCTTCTCGGGGGAGGCCGGACGCGTAAGCCACCGCGCTACTTCACGGCCTTCGAACGCCGTTGCGGCTTCCGGTTCAGCGGGTCAAGGGCGCGGTTGGAGCGGGAGTCCGCTCGCTCCTGATCGCAGATCCACTCGTTGAGTGCCGTGATCCGGTACATCACGCGCCGCCCCATGCGGAAGCTGGGAGGCCCCTGTCGGCGGTGTCGCCAGACGTACAACGTGTTGGGTGAGATACCGAGATACTCGGCAGCCCTGGGGAGGGTCAAGAAGGCGGCCTGGGATGCTCCGCGCGGCTCCGGCATGCGTCGACTCCTGTCGTGTGGGGCGATGACAGGACGAGATTCCGGAGAAAGGGCGAGTTGGACAAACCGGATTCTTGAGATAGGAGGCGTCAGCCGAGGTCCACAGTGCCAGCACGTATCCGAGGAGCGAGGAGCTACTGGTCCCACCGGTTGTGATCGATTCCGGTACCTCGGACAGGGCGCTGATGATCGTGGTCCGCTTGGTTCACACCTGCCAAGCAAGAGTGAGTGCTCGGTAGATGCTGCGCTCCGTCGACACCTTTGCCGGGTGGTCGTGGCCGACCCGTTGGGCCACCACAGTGACGTCGAAGCAGCGTTCTTTCGCGGTCGTCGAGCTGTCACCACGGAGAGCTGGGGCAGGAGCTGATAACCGGTAGCTCTCCCACGCCGGTTCTGGTGACATCAAGCTGGCAGGCCCGGAGCGTAGCGCGCACGACGCTTCCCCTTGACTTGGTCTGCCCCTTAGGGATCTCGACAGGGCTCGTGCTGGACGAAGGCCCGACCGCTGAGTCAAGATCGGGTTGAGGGGGACGGAAAAATTGGACGAGAAGACTTTTACCGAGATGGCGAGCCGGTTCCTGCGCGCATCCCTGGACTCGTGGCGCCAAGAGAACCACGCCTTCGCTGTCCTGCACGCTGGTGTCGGATGCGAACACATCCTTAAAGCCTTGCTGTGCCGTCACAACCCCTTGTTGATTGCCGAGAAGGGTGACCAGTCTTTCCGTTTCCATTCTCTTGGGCACGGGGACGCGAACGGTGTCAAGCCTCTCTCTGAGGCAAGGACTATCGGAATCCTCGAAGCCTTCAAGACTGCAGCTGTCTTCATGCACGGCCGTATGCCAGTGGATGAACGGACTTTTCGACCGTTCGCGGACTCCCGCAACGGCGTCGCGCACTCTGCCTACCTCGATGGCATGGCCGTCAGGAAGGTCGTCGAAACGGGTGTCCAGGTCGTCGAGTCTGTCCGCGTCGAGCTAGGCCTGGACCCGGCTGATTTCTGGGGCGAATACGCGAGCGTCTTTTCAGATCTGAGCCAGGTTGCCTCAATGCCCGGCCCCGCAGGACCGGCCAAACGGCCTCTTCTCGAGCCATTTGCCCAACAACTTGCGCTCGCCGCTCGCGAGCGTGCCCGTTATGCGGTTTCGGTAGCGCTGAGCGCCGGCCATGAGGCTGCCTCGTGGGACGACGCCGGCCCCACAATGTCCAGGGAGCTCAAGGGAGACATCACCCGCAGTGCGCTGGACGCTGCACTGGTCACCGCACTACGAATCGAGGGAGCCCAAGCCGGACAAGCCGCCGAGAGGCTGCTCGTAGAGTACGGCGTGCTCCCGCTCCCTGCGTCGCTGGACACGCATGACGACCCTGGCGTCATGCAGCGGGTCCATACTGCTGTAACGGTCAAGGTCATGATCGCTTCAGGTGTCATCGCGGGACTCGTCGACGTACAAAATCGCGACCTCGATATGCCCCTAGTTGACATGGTGATCTACCTTGACCAAAGAGGCTGCCTGATAGGCAGTCGGTCAAGCGGTGACCACGTGTGGTGGCGTGAGTGCCCGGCCTGCGGTTACGCCGGCAACGTGTACGGGGACCTCAGCCCCGTGCCCTGCCGATGCAATGAGTGGGACCTGTCGTGCATCCACCCCGGCGGGGTTGTCGACGTTGGAACGGTCGAGTCCTTCTCCTGCCCGTTCTGCGGCCTCTCCCTGAGCAACCGCGGGGAAGTCGCCACGGCGGGCATCGAATCGCGTACCGAAGCCCCTGAAGAAGACGGGTGAGCAAGCGAGTCGGATTCGCCGCGAAAGGACTCAGCAGGTCATCCATCGATCCAAAGTAGGAAGGCGCGCGCACGACGGAGCTCCACAGAACTTGGACCAGCACCTTTCATGAGCGAAGCCAACCCGCACACCCGTGTCGGACATTTGGGTAGGGTCGCGGGACCCGAGCCGGAAAGGTAGCCGCATGGACCCCGAGATCGTGATCGCGCAAACGACGAGTGACGACGAGGAGCTAGCGAAGTCCCTCGCCAGAGGCGCTGTCGAGGGCAAGCTGGCGGCGGGCGTCCACATCGATGCGCCCGTCATGGCCTTCTACTGGTGGCAGGGGAAGGTCGAAGCGGCTCAGGAGTGGCGGATCTCCTACATGACGTCGTCGGATCGCCTCCCCGCACTGGAGGCGTGGCTGCACGAGAGGCACCCGTATGACGTCCCTCAGTGGGTCACGCTGCCCGTGACGGGCGGCTCGGAGGCGTACCTGTCCTGGGTCGTCGACGAGACGCGCCCGCAGTAAGGGTCGGCCATCCGGCGACTCGATCTTGACGGGCCTGCACGCCGAGGCAGATCACAGCGTCGCGAACGTCAGCAGGTGGCCGACCAGATCATGCTCGGTGTCGGGGAGCCCGGCAGCGATGGCCTGCGCCCGCTGACGGCCCATGGTGTTGGGCTTCGACTCCGCCGCTGCAGCGAACTGGTGCGCGACGTAGGCCCCGCGGTCTACGTCACCGCCGCGCAGAAGGGCCGACGCCAGATCCCCGAGGACGACCACTCCGGACTCGGGCAGTTCACCGCCGAGGCGCTCGACTGCGGAGTCGGCCGTGGCCGTCAGCTCCTGACGCCTGAGTTCGCCGTAGACCGAGAGGGTCAAGGAGTCCATCCGGTACGGCGTCACGAAGCGGACCCACGCCTGCTCGCTCGTATGGTCGGCGAAGTCATAGGCGAACCTGGCCTGGTCCAGCGCGCGAAGGGCGCCGGCGTCGTCGCCTGACTGGGCGGCCTCCTCCGCGTACCGGCCCAGGGCCCACGCTGCGGCGGTTGCGTTGCCACGTCCGCGTACGTCCTGAGCTGCCTGCGAGAGCATCTCCAGCGCCTTCGCAGGGCTGGGGGCACCGTAGCTCGCGTAGCCCAGAGCGAGAGCGCGCAGCGGGGGGTGCCCGGCCTTCTTCGCGCACTCCGAGGTCACTCCGTAATAGGAGGTGGCCTTGTCGTGCTCGCCGAGGTCCCAGGCGACCCATCCGGCAAGAGCTGCGGTCTCTCCCGCCGCGATGGTCAGAGCTTGCTCGTGGGTTCCGGCGTGGGGAAGGGCTGCGGTGATCGCGTCCAGGTGTGCCTCGACCCGGGACTGCAGGCTGAGCGCGCTCTCGTTCAGCTCGTCCACGTGCAACCGGGCCGCGTGATCAATAAGCACCCCTGCCGACTCAGGGTCGATCTTGGAACCCTTGCTGAGTGCATAGGCCAGCCGGCCCCACGGCTCGGCAGCCGCAGCCGCACCGATGACCGCGCCTCCCAGCAGCGTTCGGCGTTTCACGTCGTCCAGGTCCTCCGCCTCGGCCTTGTTCTTCTCTCGCCGCCTGGCACGGGCGGCCTTCGCCTCGCGCAGCAGCGGCTCCAGCGGGACGCCGCAGGCCAGAGCGATGTTCCCCAGGGTGTGGTCCGTCGGAACGTTGGCACCGTTCTCGTACCGATTGACCTCTCGGCGGGTCATCGTCGCCCGGCCGGAAGCGGCGTTGATCGCACCGGCCTGCTCGTCCTGCGTCCGATTCGCGTTGCGCCGCAGGTGACGGAGCAGCTCGGCAAACGGATCCACCGCCATGAGTCTGACCCCTATCCGTGGGAGAAAGCCAATACTCCCCTCAACTCCCCCTGGTTTTCCCCCTTGACAAAGATTTCCCCCCTCCGGTTTCCCCTGTTCCGGATCGCGCAGCCACGGTGCGATGTGCACATGACCACGTACCGGACAGCAACGCCAGCCCGACCTGGGGGCGACGACCGTGGCGTCCAGGTCGTCGTTACCGCGACGGCTTGGTGTCCGCTGACCTCTCACGTCTTCGAGATGGTCATGGAGCCGATGGATGTGCACGTCGCTCAAGCACGACGGACCACGGCCACCGTGCTGAAGCAGTGGTCGTTGCCGGAGGCGCCGGCAGAGGACGCCCGGCTCGTCGTCTCGGAGTTGGTGTCCAACGCGATCATCCACGGTTCCGGGGATGTCCGACTGCGACTGTTACACGACGACCACGAACTTCGAATCCGAGTAACCGACGACAGCACCGCACCGGCGAGGCGACGACGTGCAAGTGCCACCGGCCTCGGTGGTCGAGGGCTGCACCTCGTCGCCTGCCTGTCGTCTCGGTGGGGCGTCGCGGACGGCGGCCGAACTACGTACGCGGTCATCCCCACTCTCACGGAGGCGCCCCCATGTCGCCGTACGACGCAGTCAGGCACGGACCTGACGTGTTGAGCCTCGTTGCCTTCGACCGGGGGCGTGAGAAGCACACGGGCGGTGGGTCGCCGCTCGCTGGCAACGACCACCCGAGACGGCCTCGCGCCTCCCCTCGGGTGAAGCGTCAGTCCCGAGCTGGCCAACTCCGAGGTGTCCGTGAGCACTTCTACCGACAGGTCGTCGACACGCAGGACGATCAGCCGCTGCGCGTGCTGGCGTACAGCTTGGTACCGAGTCCGAGAGCTCGACCTGACGAGGACTGGGAGACGCTGCAGGTTGAGGCCGACCAGCTCGGTTACGCGGTCGCCGCCCGGCTCCACGATGTGGCAGTCCCGGTGACCACGACGTATTTTCCGGCATCCAGTGCGAGCCAGGGCGTCTACACGCCGCCTTGGGATCGCCCTGGTTGGCGGGAAGCCGAGCGACAGCTGCGAGAGGGCTTGGCCGACGGCGTGATCGTCCTCGACCGGCACAACATCAGCTCCGATGACGACGAGTACCACGCCGTGATCAAACATCTGGGCGAGCACTGCCGGGCGTTTCTCTATCTCGTGATCTCCGAGGATCCCGCCGCGCCGACTTGAAGGCGTCCACTGCGCTGGATGGACAGGAAGGGCTGGGGCTGGCGGCAGATCAGCGCTCAGATCGCCCTGATCGCCACCGTGAGCGTCGCGCTCGCCTTCACCTTCAAATACACCTGACCGAGGGCTGACCATGACTTTCGAGGGACACGCCGATCGTGCGCCGCGCCTCCTGCCGCACCGTGAGCAGGGTGAAGCGCTCCTCGCCATCCGGGAGGACGCCCCGACGGCGCCCAGCGAAGAGGGCGTCCACCTCTTCGCTGTGCCCGCCGGTGAGGTTCAGGGGCGTGGCTTCAACCTCTCGCGCTTTCACCGGCTCTCGCGCCTGCCGGCCGCGCCGAACGGATCGGTCTCGCCTTCGGCTGACGGCCCGTCGGACGCGGCCTGAGTGGCCCGGCCAAGTACCCCGAGTTGCAACTCGAGCCAGCCTCGGCCCTCTGAGACGCGACGACACCCTGACGAGAGGATGATCATGACCGCTCCCACTCACGAATCGCCACCGGCTCCAGCCGCGCCGAACGACCACAGGTCCCGCGCTCTCCTCCTCGACCTCGACGGCGTCCTGCTCGACACGCGTCCCGTGATGCGGAAGGCGTGGCAGAGGGTCCAGGAGATCCATGGCGTCGCGCTCCCCTTCCGCGACTACGAGCGCCACCTGGGCCGCGAGTTCGGAGACATCATGCAGCGACTGGGCGTGACCGACGCCGAAGCGGTCCGCCGGACGTACGAGGCGGAGTCCGTGGCCACCGCGCACCTCGCGGAGGAGTTCGCCGGCATCGTCGAGACGCTCCACGCCTTCGGGGCCGCCGACTGGCGGCTGGGCGTCGTGACGTCCAAGCACGTCGACCGGGCGGCCCCGCTCCTCGCGCGCCTCGGATGTCCCTTCGCGACCATCCGCACGCCCGCCGGAGCGGGCCGGACGAAGCCGGCCCCGGACCCGCTCCTCCTGGCGCTGGTCGACCTGGGAGTCGACCCCGCCTCCGCCGTCTACGTGGGTGACATGGCGGTCGACCAGGAGTCGGCCGCACGCGCCGGCGTCCCCTACGTACACGCTGCATGGGGCTACGGGCAGCCGACGGCTCCCGACCCCGAGACGGCCGTGTCGCCCAAGGAGCTGCTGAGCCTCCTCCCCGCCAAACAGCTCGTCGAGGGGAGCACGGTGTGAGTCCCCACACGACTGGTGGCCTCGGCCTGGTCCGCTCCTCCAACGCCGGGAAGCCGACGTGGACGCTCGTCGGAACCGGCGCCCTGGCGCACACGCGAACCGACCACATCCACACCACGGACCTGGAAGCGACGAACGTCGACAAGCAGGTACTGCGCGCCGTTGTCGAAGACGTCATGGCCGCCCTCGACCACTACAGCGCCAAACTGGCCTCCACCCCGGGCGGAGCCGGCTGGCTCCATGTCCAGCACGTCCCCGTGCGACGCTTCGTCGCTGAGATCGTGCGCAAGCTCCTGGTCTTGAATTCCTGGGCACCGTTCGCCTTGGCCCCAGGGCCCCTGACCCTGGCCCCGTACGAAGGACTTGTGGGACTGCGTTCGAGCAGCTCGCGTGAGTACCTGGCCTACACCGTGACGTGGTCCGGCGTCGCGTACGTGCTCGGTGCCGCGGCACCGCACAACCCGACCCGCTCGGCCCAGCTCCGCAACCGCGCCCGGATCAGTACGGCGAACACGGAGCCGAGTCCGCTTCCCTCGGATCTCGGACGGCAGGACGTTCTGGCGCTGTCGTGGACCTCCCGCCACGGGCCACGCTGACCCCGGTTCTCGCCGAACTGGCGCGCGGCGGGCAGAGGAGTCTCCTGCTCGATCTCGCCACTGATGCCGCCGAGCGATGCAGCGCCGGACCGGCAATGGGTTTCGAGCTGCGCTCGGCTCCGAGCGACCTCTTCACCGTCTCCGGCACCGCCGAGGGCCTCCACCGCCCCGACGACGAGCACGTCGTCCAAGTGGAAGGCCACGGCGTCCAACTTGCCCGGCTCGTAAGGCTCTTGTCCGTGCTCTTGGAGACCAGCGGGGGCTGCACCCAGCCGTCGTGGCGGACGGTGGTGCGGGCGGAGAGCTGGCTCGACGACATCCTGTCGACCACCCGGCCGCACACCGTCCTGCTGAGCAACGACACCAGCCCACTGGGCGTGCTGGCCGCGCACGCCGCCGAGCGGCACGGAGCGAACTCGGTGCACGTCCAGCACGGGGCGTGGACGGCGGAATCGGTCGCCTGGCCGGTCCTGCACAGCCGCGACATCATCGTCATGGGCGAGCGGGACCTCGCCCTGGGCCGAGGGTGGGCGCGCCACCCCGGGGCCGAGGTGCACGTCCTCGGGCAGCCCCGCTTCGACGTCCTCGCCGGCCTGAGCCGCCAGGCGCAGCGCCGATACCTGGAGAAGCTGCTCGCTCCGGGGGGACGGAGCGCGCCGAGCCGAATCGCGGTCTGGGCCTGCCAGCCCTTCAGCCCCGACCACCTCAAGTCCCACGCGGACCTCCTCCTGGACGGGCTCGCCGAGGCGGACGGCGACTGGGGGCTCGTCATCGCTCCACATCCGGTGCAGGGAGCCGACGCCTTCACCGCTCTGGTGAAGCGGGACGCCGGGCCGCCCATCGCGGTGGCCGATCCCCGAGTCGGAGCCCGAGGCTGCCTCGCCGGCGCTGACGTCCTGGCGAGCGCGTACTCGACGTGCGGGATCGAAGCCGCGCTGCTCGGCATCCCGGTCCTCGAAATCGGCCCGCCGGGCGAACGCACCCTGGGCCTGACCGGTCAAGGACTGGCGACCCGGTGCGAGGCCGCCGGTGAGGTCGCCGAAGGACTCTCCGGCTTGCGCGCGGGCCCTGCGCCGATCCCGCGGGCGGCCTTGGACGCGGTCTGCCGGTGGCGCGGCGACAGCGCCACTCGGATCGCCCGGCTCATCACCGACCGCGCCACCTCCGGCCCGAGGGCCGACGACTCCACCCACCACCACCCGGGCGCCGCTGCGTCGCCCAAGGACGAAGGAGCATCCGTCCGATGACATCCCTCACGGCCGACAGCGTCGCCGAGCTGTTCTCCGGCGCCGTCACGCTGGCCAAGTCCGGCGAGAAGATCAGCCCCCGGGGCATGGCCACCCACGAAGTCCGCGATGTGCACCTGCTGCTCACCCAGCCGCGTGCCCGCCTGCTCTACGCCCCGCCCGCCCGCATCGTGAATCCGGCCTTCGCCGTGGCCGAGACGGTCTGGCACCTGTCCGGCTCCGACGCCCCGTGGATCTTCGACTACAACGACCGGCTGCGGCAGTTCGCCGACGAAGGCGCCCTCCTGGGGGCGTACGGCCCCAGGATGCGGAACTGGGCCGGCAAGGTCGACCAGCTCGCCCGCGTCGTCGAGATCCTCCAAGCCGACCCCGACTCCCGGCGAGCCCTGATCCAGCTCTACGACCCGGCCCAGGACGCCGCAGGGCACAAGGACGTGCCGTGCACCCTTGGGTTCCGGTTCCACCTGCGCGCCGGCCGCCTGCACATGGCGACCATGATGCGCGGCCAGGACGTATGGATCGGCATGCCGTACGACGTGTTCTTCTACACCGTGTTGCACGAGCTGGTCGCCGGATGGCTCGATGCGGAACTCGGCGAGTTTCACCTACACATCGGCTCGCTGCACATCTACGACGAGCACATCCAGCAGGCCGACATGCTCACCTCGCTCCCGGCGAGCGAGATCATGCCCGACCTGCGAACACCCTGGAACGGCTTCGGCGGCCTGCTCGACCAGGTCGAGGCCCGTGACGTGACCGGCCACCCCGGCTGGGACGCGATGGCCGAGACGCTGCGCAGCTACCGGCTGTGGAAGGACGGCAAGCGCGAGCAGGCGTGGCGGGCGGCCGACACGATCGAGGGGCCCCTTGGCCAAGCCCTCACCGCCTGGTACGGAGAGCTGGAGCGGCGCTCGACCAATCGCGCCGCGACGGCCGGGACAAGGTGACCGCCGCCATGAAGCGCACCCCCTCCGTGATCCTCGGCCTGTGCTCGTACACCCACGACTCGTCGGCCGCCCTTCTCGTGGACGGTGAACTCGTCGGCTTCGTCGAGGAGGAACGCCTCTCCGAGCAAAAGCACACCAAGCTCTACCCGGCCCGCGCCGTGGGATGGCTCCTCGACCAGGCCAAGCTGAGCGCCACCGACGTGGACGCCGTCGCCTACAACTTCCAGCCCACTCGCTACCTCGCCGAGTCGCCCGCCGCCCTGCGCATGGCGCTCTCGCCAATGACACGCGACCGGAGCCTGGCCCGCGCCCACGGGTTCGCCAAGGTCGCCCTGCGCACCCGGCGGCGGCTACGCGTCCTCGGCAGCCAGTTCCCCTCGGCCCGCGTCACACCGGTCCTGCACCACCGCGCCCACCAGCTCACGGCCTACGCCGCCTCCGGCTGGGACGAAGCGGCCGTACTCGTCGTCGACAGCCTCGGCGAGCGGCAGACCACTACGATCGCCCACGGCCATGGCGTTCAGCACCCCCGCGTCCAGACCCTGGAAGCGATCAACGACCCGGCCTCCCTCGGTTACGTGTACGGCGCCGTCACCGAGCACCTGGGCTGGCGCCGGGGCGACGAAGAAGGCACCGTCATGGCGCTGGCCGCCCTCGGTGACCCCGCCCGCTTCCGCCACCTGTTCAGCACGGCCGTCCGCACGACGGCCACGGGCTTCCGCATCCACCCCGGCTACTTCCCGGCGCGCACCCTCACCTCGGGATACCCGAGGACATCCCGGCGGTTCGTCGCCGAGACCTGCCCTGAGCGGCACCCGAGCGAACCGCTCACCGACGTCCACCGAGACCTGGCGGCTGCCCTCCAGGAGCGGACCGAGCAGGTGATGGTCCACCTGGCCCGCCGCGCCAGAGTGCTCACCGGCTCCCGGCGCCTGTGCGTGGGCGGCGGCGTCGCCACGAACTGCGTGAGCATCGGGAAGATCATCGAAGCCGGCATCTTCGACGAGGTGTTCGTCCCGCCGGCACCGGGGGACGCCGGAACTGCGATCGGGGCCGCCCTCGCCGTGCACGTCGACGCGCGCACGCCTCGCCCTGTCGTCGGCATCGCCCGCCACTGTTACCTCGGCCCCTCCTACGAGGACCAGCCCCTCGACCTGACCCCCTGGCCCGGCCTCCGCCAGAAGACCCTCGGCATCGAGACCGCCGAGTTCCTCGCCGACCAGCTTGCCCACGGCATGATCCCCGGACTGTTCCAGGGAGGGGTTGAGGCCGGGCCGCGTGCCCTGGGCAACCGCTCGATCCTCGCCTCCCCGCTGGAGCCCGGCGTCGTCGAGCGGCTCAACGTCACCGTGAAGTTCCGCGAGCCGTTCCGGCCCTTCGCCCCCATGGTCCCGGCCGAGCGCGCCGCCGAGTTCTTCACCCTCGGCCAGCCGGCCCCGTACATGTCCATGGCCTCCGGGGTGACGGACCTGACGCACGAGCGGGTGCCGGCCATCGTGCACGCCAACGGCACCTCCCGCCTGCAGACCGTCACCCGGTCGCAGAACCCGTTCATGCACGCGGTGCTGACCGCCTTCGGCCGCCGAACCGGCATCCCCGTGCTGATCAACACCTCCCTCAACGTCAAGGGCAAGCCGATCTGCGGGACACCCGAGATGGCCCTGGACTGCCTGGCCAACTCCGGCCTCGACGCCCTGCTCCTCGAAGGGCGGTGGATCACCAAATGAAGATCGGATACAGCTTCTGGGGCTTCCTCGGCAACGGTGTCACCGACACCCCCGACGGAGGCCGCAGCCACCGCCGCCCCTTCATCGACGCCCTCCTTGCCCGCGGTCACGAGATCGTCTTCCTCCAGCCTGACCGCGACGGTCTCGAAGCCGGTGACGACCTCGTCGGCGCGTACACCTTCGACGACGGCTTGCCCTGCATCGACGCCCTGTTCCTGGAGTGGCGCTGGGCGATCCCCGGCCGCAACACCACTGTGTGTGGCAGCGAGGGGCACACCTGCGACCTCCACCGGCAGGCCCAGCTCATCAACCACTACACGGCCCGGCACCGGACGCCCACCGTGATCTGGGACAAGGACCGCACCCTGCGCGCCGAGAGCGTGTGGCGCCGCACGGCCCACACCCGCATCTGCGAGGCAGCGCTCGCCCCGACGCTCGGCGCGCACTCGCTGCTCTTCCCCGTAGCTGAGGACCTCCTTGCCCAGGCCGATCCCCTCGCCCTCGCGGCGCGGCCTCGTGATTTCGCGCTCGGCTACGTGGGCAACCAGTACGACCGGGACGAGCCCTTCGACCGCTTCTTCGCCCCGGCCGCTGCCAACGTCGAGCACCTGGTCGCCGGGAAGTGGACCAAGACCGGCCGCTGGCCGCACGTCCGCTTCGCGGGCCGGATCCCGTTCGAGGACGCCGTCGGCGTCTACGGCCGGTCCCTAGCCACGGTGCTCATGCTGCCCGAGCGGTACGCCGCCGTCGGGCAGATGACCCAGCGCATCTTCGAGGCCGTGCTCGCCGGCTGCCTGCCGCTGGCCCCGGCGGACATCCGCTTCGCCGACCGGTTCGTCCCGAAGGAACTGGTCGTGCGCTCCGGCGACGACGTCCTCGAACGCCTCTCCTACCTGAGCGAGATCGCCGGCACCGAGCAGCACGCCGCCCTGATCGCCGCATGTGTGGACCGCCTGCGCCTGTTCGGCCTGTGCAGGCAGGTCAACACCCTGGAGTCCGTCCTGCACGGCCTCCTCCAGACCACGGCGACCGAGCGGGGAGCTGCCTGATGCAGACCGCTCGATCGACCACGGCGCGCGGGCCCTCCGGGCGCGTCCCGGAGGATGGGGCCGTCGGACACCCGAACCTCTCTACGCTGGAGCACCATGAAGAAGGTCGCCATCGTCGGCTGCGGAGGCAGCGGCAAATCCCACGTGGCCCGCGAACTGGGCAGGATCCTCGACGCCCCGGTGACGCACCTGGACGCCGCGTTCTACGACGACGAGTGGAACGCGTTGCCCATGGACAAGTTCACCGACGTCCAGCGCGAGCTGGTCGCGCAGCCGCAGTGGGTGATCGACGGCAACTACAACTCGACGCTGCAGGTACGGCTCGAAGCCTGCGACACGGTGGTCCTGATGGACGTGTCGACCGTGGCGGCGCTGTACGGGATCTTCTCCCGGCAGATCCGGCACGGGGCCGGGCACAAGGGCAACGGGGTGCACAACCGCATCCACTGGGGCGTGATCAAGTACGTCGTCACGTACCGGCGCAAGATGCGGCCCCGCGTGATGGCGAAGATCGAGGAGTTCGGCTCCGGCACCGACGTGGTGCTGCTGGCCAACCGGCGTCAGACGCGTCGCTGGCTGCGGAGGGTCGCCGCCGAGCAGTCCTGACCGGTCCGCGCCCCCGGCCAGGGGGTGCGGCATGAACGAGCCCAACCCGTTCCTGGACTCCGCCCGACAGTCGGAGCTGTACGGACACGCCTCTCGGCTGGCCGGGCGCACCAGCGCCCTGATGCGCGCCAAGACCGTCGGCCACCCGGTGCCCGAGACGATCGTCAGCCTGGTGCAGACCCATCACGCCCGGCCCGACCGGCTCGGCGTGGTGCTCGACATCGGCTGCGGTCGTGGCACGAGCAGCCGCGTCATCGCCGAGCAGCTCCGGCCCGAGCGCCTCGTGGGTCTGGACGCCGCCCCCTCCCTGCTCGCCCAGGCCCGCGAGCGCGCCAAGGACCTGCCCGACAGCACGGTGGACTTCGTCGAAGGCGACTTCCACGACCTCCCTCTGCCCGACGGGTCGAGCGACATCGTCGTCGCGGCGTTCTGCCTCTACCACTCGCCGCGCCCTCAGGACGTCGTCGGACAGATCGCCAGGGTCCTTGCCCCCGGTGGTGTGGCCGTGCTCGTCACCAAAAGCCTCGACAGCTACCGGGAGATGGACCAGCTGGTCGCCGCCGCCGGCCTCGATCCGCATGCCGCCCAGCACGAGAGCCTCTACACCGCAGCCCACAGCGGCAACCTCGCCGACGTGGCCGCCTCCTCGCTCGACGTGATCGCCGTCCTGGACGAGGAGCACGTCTTCACCTTCGACGGCCACGACCACACGGCGCAGTACCTGGCCACCAACCCCAAGTACGACCTGGCGCCCGGCCTGTACGGCAACCCCGGTGCCCTGGCGGCGACCCTGCACGAGTTCCTTCCCGACCAGCCGCTGACCACCCGGTCCCGGATCACCTTCGTCGTCGCCCAGCCGAAGGAAGGAGGAGAGCCGGCATGAGCCACGCCTCGTTCACCAAGCACTACGCGGAACCGGAGCGCGCGGCGGGGGCGGTGCGCCACTACCGGTGGCTCACCGCGCACGCCAAACCGCTGCGGCAGCCGGCCCTACACACTGCCGGACCGCAGTCCCTGACGTTCGAACGGATCGAGGGCCGCCCCGTACGTCCCGAGGACCTCCCGCGTGTGGCGGAACTGCTCGGCCACGCCCACGGTGCCGCCTGGGCCAGCGACCTGCACTCCGCGTCGCTGGACACCCCGCACCACTTCGAGGACGGCACGCAGTTCGACGACTACCTCGGTCCCCGGAGGGTCGCTCTGCGGCGACGCCACGAGCAGGGCTACCTGCCGAACAAGACGGCACTACACGCGATGCTCGGCCTGCTGCAAGCGACCGCCGAGGGACCGTGCGCCTTCTACAAGGACAGCAACCCGCGGAACTTCATCATCACCAGCACGCAGGACATCGTCGCCGTCGACACCGACGACCTGTCCCTCGCCCCGATGGGCTACGACCTCGCCAAGCTCGTCGCGACGCTCCACCTGACCTACGGGCCGCTCACGGACCAAGCCGTCACCACCGCCCTGCTCGCCTACAACGCGGCGGCCCGACGCCACGACGTCCGGCTGGGCCTGACGGACCGGGGCCAGCTCGACAGCTTCCTCGGCCTGCACGCCGTGCTCACCGCCCCGTACGTCGGCCGCAACGGCTACCGCTACAGCCTGCCCCTCCGTTTCAGCCACCGAGGAGCCTCATGATCACCACCGAACTCGTCTTCGTCCGGCACGGCCAGGCCCAGTGCAACGCCGACGGCCTCGTCGGGGGCCCGCGCACCTGCACCGGCCTGACCAACCTCGGGTACGCCCAAGCCGAACAGGCCGCACGCCGCCTGGCCACGGAGCACCTGAAGAAGCCCTTCGACGTCGTCTACACCGGCCCGCGGATCCGCCTCGTCCAGACCGGCGAGATCATCGCCCAGACGCTCCGGATTCCTGTGCACCACGACGACCGACTCGACGGCCCGGTCCACGGCGACGCCGACGGCCTGCCCTGGGACGCGGTGAAGACGGCCGCCGACGGCGGGCCGCACGCCCACCCCGACACGCCCTGGGCCAACGGCTCCGACACCTGGAACGGGTTCCTGAGGCGCGCCAGCAGGAACCTGAACCAGCTCATCGAGGAGAACCTCGGCAAGCGCGTCGTCTTCGCCGCCCACGGGGAGACGGTGATCACCGCACACACCCTGCTGCTCGGCATCCCGATCGGCTCGCCCGCCGGATTCACCCACAACCACGCCTCCGTCACCCGCTGGCAGCACCACCGCAACCGCCTGGGCCAGACCCGATGGATGCTCGACCGGCACAACGACACCGAGCACCTCAGTCTCCTCACGCCGGAGCCGACCCCGTGATCGCGACCTCACGCGATCCCCGGATACAACTGGCGCACCTCCTCCTCGGCGCAGTCGACATCGCAGCGGATCCAGCGCTCCCGCCCCGCGTCGTACGCCTGGTCGCAGGCGACGGACGTCAGTTCATCGCGAAGCAGCACGCGGAGCGAGACCGGTACGCCGGAGAACTCCACGCCTACGGGGCGTGGGCCACCCATCTGACCGGCCATGCGCCGGAGTTGGTCGGCCGGCACGACGCCACCCGCACCCTCCTGCTAACCGCGCTCGCAGGCGACCGCGCGGACACCTTCGCTCCGGGCTCACCCGAGGAGGAACTGGCCCACCACGAGGCCGGGCACGTGCTGGGCAAGCTGCACCGAGCCACCGCCATGCCCCAGGGCGGTGGCGTCGGCGCCTCGCTCGCGGAGCGATTCCAGCGGTGGATCGAACGGGCCGTTCACGCCGACCTGCTCGACGCGGCCGAGGAGAACCTGCTGAAGCACCACGCGGTGATCCTGGGCGCCAGCCACATGGACAGCGCGATCTGCCACCTCGACTACCAGCCGCGCAACTGGCTGCTCGGTGACATCTTCGGCATCTACGACTTCGAGCACATGCGACGCGACGCCCGGGTCCGCGACTTCGCCCGGCTCGAATTCCGACGCTGGCAGGCCGCACCCCACCTCCGCACCGCCTTCTTCGACGGCTACAGGCGCTCGCCCAACGACACCGAACGACGCCTTCTGGAGTCCTTCGGCGCCATCGAGGCGGCCACGGCCCTGGTCAAGGGCCACCAGGAGAACGACGCCGTCCTCAGCGCGCACGGCAGAACCGTCCTGTCCCGGCTCACCTGACCTACCCCTTCGACGACACCTCTCTGGAGATCCCCGTGCCACAGCACGAGCAGCCCTCGACCACCGCTGCCCCCCGACGGGCCGTGGTGACCGGCTCCGCCGGATTCATCGGCTCCCACCTTGCTCGCGCCCTCGTCCAGGCCGGCACCACCGTGATCGGCGTGGACCGCCGAGACCCGTCCACCGACCCGACAGCCGCTGCCAACCTCGCCGCGCTGCTGGGCCGCCAGGGATACCACCACGTCACGGCCGACCTCCTCCACTGCGCCATCGACCCGCTTCTGATCGACGCCGACGCGGTCTTCCACCTCGCCGGCATCCCCGGTGTACGGCCCTCCTGGGGACCGCAGTTCGGCGACTACCTCGCGTCCAACGTGCTGGCCACCCACCACGTCCTCGAAGCCTCCACCCGGATCGGCGTCCCCCGACTGGTCGTCGCCTCCTCCTCCAGCGTCTACGGCCCGACCGACGGTGACGCGAGCCGCGAACCGACCGCCCTAACCCCGCCTCCCCGTACGCCGTGACCAAGCTGGCCGAGGAGCAGCTCTGCCTCGCCTACGCCGAGCGCCCCGTCGGCCCCAGCGTCGTCGCCCTGCGGTACTTCACCGTCTACGGCCCCCGGCAGCGCACCGACATGTTCACCCACCGCGCCCTGTACGCCGCACTGACCGGACAACCCCTGCGCCTGTACGGAGACGGCCACCAGCGCCGCGACTTCACCTACATCGATGACGTGGTCGCCGCCACGATCGCCGCCGGCACCGTCCCGAACGCGCACGGCACCATCAACGTCGGCGGCGGCTCGAACGCGTCCCTGCTGGACGTGACCAACATCGCCAACAGCCTCACCGGCCGCGAGATCCAGCTCCACCAGGACCACGTGCGCAACGGGGACGTTCTCGTCACGCGTGCCGACCCCAGCCGTGCGGGAGAGGTCCTCCGCTGGCAGCCGCGCGTCGACCTACACAGCGGGCTGCGTGCCCACATGCAGGCTTTGGCCGCCCCGGTACCGGACTACAGCCGGGCCGCGTAGCCCTAGGCCCAACGCCGTTCAGTTAGGGCGGGGGTTTGTTCGTCAAGGCCGGTGAACAAGGCAGCGGAGCTGCTGTAGAAGAGGGATGTCACTCCAAGACATC
>NZ_JBIWEF010000031.1:0-14562 GCF_044762405.1 Streptomyces sp. NPDC097107
TCGGACCAACCCGTACCGTCCGCCCCCGCCGAGAACGCCCTGCACCGCCCGTCCGGCGAAAGACCCCGCTGACGACTGAACTCCACGAAGCTGTCCGGAGTAGCCATGACGGTGACGCCGCCGACGAGGGCCAGGGAGCACTCGCCCCGGCGTAGTGCCTGGCCCGCCAGATGCAGGGCGACGAGGGACGAGGAGCAGGCGGTGTCCACCGACATCGCGGGGCCCTCCAGGCCCAGGGTGTATGAGACGCGGCCCGAGATGATGCTGCCGGCGCTCGCACCGGTCGGGTAGTCGTGGTACATCACGCCCGCGAAGACGCCGGTGTCAGTGCCCTTCAGACCGGCCGGTCTGATGCCGGCGCTTTCCAGGGCCTCCCAGGCGGTTTCGAGGAGCTGCCGCTGCTGCGGATCCATCTCCTCGGCCTCTCGCGGGCTGATGCCGAAGAAGTCGGGGTCGAACTCGGCGGCGCCGTGCAGGAAGCCGCCCTCCTTGACGTACGTGGTGTACGGCCGCGTGCTGTCCGGATCGTAGAGGCGCGAGGTGTCCCACCGTCGGTCGGTGGGGAAGTCGGTGATACCGTCCCGGCCTTCGGCGACCAGCCGCCAGAGGTCTTCGGGGCCGGTGACGCCGCCCGGGTACCGGCAGCCCATGCCGACGATGGCGAGCGGTTCGTCGACCGGACCGGGGTCGGGCCGGCGGGGGCCTTCGGAGGCGGGAGTCTGTCCCTCGCCGCGATCGGTGAGCTGGTCGAGCAGGTGCCGGGCGAGCGTGGTGATGTCGGGGTAGTCGAAGACGAGCGTCGCCGGGAGCCGCAGACCGGCGGCCGAGGCCAGTCCGTTGCGGAACTCCACCGCGGTAAGGGAATCGAAGCCGAGATCCTGGAAGGGCCGGGCGGTGTCCACCTGCGTACCCGAGGCGTAGCCGAGAACGGCGGCAGCGTGGGACTGGATCAGCTCGCTGACGGCGGGGAGACGTTCCTCCGCGGGCAGCCGACTCAGGCGTTCGGCGAAGCCGGCCGTAACCGCTGTGCGCCCTGCCGCGGAGCGGCGTCGGGTGGCGGCGTTGGCCACGAGGCCCTGGAAGAGGGCCGGGAGTTGCCCGTCCGCTCCGGGGAGGGCACGTACGGCGTTCAGGTCGAGGCGGGCCGCCAGCAGGGCCGCGTCGGGTGCCTCGGTGGCTGTGTCGAAGAGGGCCAGACCGTCGTGCGCGGCCAGCGGCAGCAGGCCGGAGCGGTTGAGACGGGAGCGGTCCTGGTCGGCGAGGCCCCCCGCCATGCCCGCTTCTGCCTCGCGGTCCGCGTCCCACGGCCCCCAGGCGAGTGACTGGGCAGGCAGCCCCAGGACGGAACGGCGGTGGTGGGCGAGTGCGTCCACATAGGCGTTGGCAGCGGCGTAGTTGGCCTGTCCGGGGGCTCCGAAGGTGCCGGCGACCGAGGAGAACAGGACGAAGGCGGTGAGCGGCAGGTCACGCGTCAGCTCGTGCAGGTGCCAGGCGGCGTCGGCCTTGGGACGCAGCACGCGGTCGAGGCGGGCGCCGTCCAGGGAGGCGATCACTCCGTCGTCCAGGACACCGGCGGCATGGACGACGCCTCGCAGCGGGTGCTCGTCCGGGATCTCCGCCAGCAGGGTGGCGAGCGCGTCGGGGTCGGCCGCGTCGCAGGCGGCGACGTGGACGTGGGCGCCAAGGCCGGTGAGCCGGCTCTGGAGGTCGGCGGCGCCGGGGGCGGCCGTGCCTCGGCGGCTGGCCAGCAGCAGGTGGCGGACGCCGTGCGCGGTGACGAGGTGCTCGGCGACCAGGGCGCCGAGAGCGCCGGTGGCACCGGTGATCAGAACCGTGCCGTCGGGGTCGAAGACCGGGGCTACGACGGTTCCGTCGCCGGCCGCCCGGACGGCAGGGCGGAATCTGGCGAGCCGGGCGCCGAAGGGCACGCCCGCGCGGATCAGCAGTTCGGACTCGGGAGGGTCTACGAGGGTGGGGAGCAGCGCGGCGGAGTCGGGGTCGCCGTCCAGGTCGGCCAGGACGACGCGGTCGCCGCCGTTCTCGATCTGGGCGGAACGCACCAGCCCCCAGACGGCGGCACCGGCCGGGTCGGTGACACGCTCTTCTCCCAGGCGGGCCATGGCGCCGCGCGTGGCGACGACCAGTGTGGCGTTCCGGAAGCGATCGTCGGCCGACCAGGTCTGGAGGACGTCCAGCACCTGACGGGTGACCCGGCGGACGGCCGTCGCGTCCGGACGCCCGCCGTCCTCCTCGGGGGCACAGTCCAGTACGACCACGCCCGGCACTTCTCCCAGCGAGGCGAGATCGCTCCGGGAACGGATCACGGCGAGGCCGGGGACGGCCACTGTCCCGCTGCCGTCGACGTCTCTCGCGAGGATCCCGGTGGCGGACGTCGTACCGGCCTCCGTGGTGAGCTGGACGGGGGTCCATTCCAGCCGGAAGAGGTCGTCGTGCCGCGACTTCGGCGCCGGCCGCGCCCCCGGGGCCACCGGCCGGACGGCCAGTGAGTCCACCGTGGCCACCGGCGCGCCCTCCGCGTCGGCGATGTCCAGGGAGACGGTCGAGGCCCCGGTGAGCCGCAGACGTACCCGTGCGGCCGAGGCACCGGTCGCGTGCAGGGTCACGCCGCTCCACGCGAAGGGCAACCGCGGACCACCGTCGTCCCCCTCCTCACCACGATCGGCGGCGTCCAGCGCCAGCGCGTGAAGGGCGGCGTCGAGGAGCGCCGGGTGAAGGCCGAATTCCTCGGCTCTCTCGGCGACGCCATCGGGCAGGACCACCTCGGCGAACAGCTCGCCGCGACGGCGCCAGACAGCACGCAAGCCCTGGAACGCGGCACCGTAGTGCAGGCCATGAGCGGCCAGATGGAGGTAGGCGTCGTCCATGGGCAGTGGTTCCGCCTCCGCGGGCGGCCACTCGGCGGGCACGGTGCTGTCCCCGGGGGCGCCGACGGCAGCGGGGCGCAGCACTCCGGAGGCATGGCGGGTCCACAGGACTTCAGCGGTGGGGTCGTCGGAACGGGAGTAGATCTCCACGGTCCACGTTCCGGTGGACGCCCCACCCTCGACCGACGGCTGGCGCTCGGCCCGCGCGATGACCTGGAGGATCGCTCCGGCGTCCTCGGACAGCACGAGCGGTTCTTCCAAGGTGAGGTCGTCGAGAACGGGGAAGCCGGCCTCGTCACCCGCGCGGATCGCCAACTCGACGAAGCCGGTACCGGGAAAGAGGACGGTGCCCGCGACCGCGTGGTCGGCCAGCCAGGGGTGGGCACGGAGCGAGAGCCGCCCGGTCAGGATCACCTGCTCGGAGTCGGCCGACCGCACAGCCGCACGTACGAGGGGGTGCCCTGCCGGTTCCAGCCCGGCGGCGGAAACCTCGGCGACGGCATCGGGCGCCTCGAGCCAGTAGCGCTGGTGCTGGAAGGGATAGGTGGGCAGGTCGACCGTGCGGGCACCGCGTCCGTCGAAGAACGCCGACCAGTCGACCAGGACGCCTCGGGTGTGCAGGGTGCCCAGCGTGGCCACGAGTTGGTGGGTCTCGGGGCGGTCGCGGCGCTGTGCGGCGAGGAACACGGCGTTGTCGCCGCAGCCCAGCCCGGCGAGGACCGCCTGCGGTCCCACCTCCACGAACGTCCGGACGCCGTGTTCCTCCAGCGCCTGGATGCCGTCGTGATAGCGGACGGTCTCACGGACATGGCGGACCCAGTACCCGGGATCACACAAGTCTCCCGGGCCGGCGAGACGGCCGGTCACGTTCGACACCACAGGCACAACCGGCTCGTGATACGTCAGTCCGGATGCCATCTGCCGGAACTCGTCGAGCATCGGCTCCATCAGCGGGGAGTGGAAGGCGTGGGACACCTTCAGCCGCGCCGTCCGCTCGAAACGCCCCGCCACCTCGGTGACAGCCGTCTCGTCCCCGGAGATCACCACAGAACGCGGCCCGTTCACAGCGGCCACCGCGACACCGTCGGTGAGGCGTTCGCGTACTTCTTCCTCGGTGGCCTGTACGGCGATCATCGCGCCACCCGCCGGAAGCGCGTCCATCAGCCGCGCCCGCGCCGCCACCAGCGTCGCCGCGTCCTCCAGCGAGAACACACCCGCCACATACGCCGCCGACAACTCACCGATGGAATGCCCCGCCACCACATCCGGGCGCACACCCCACGACTCCAGCAGCCGGAACAGAGCGATCTCGAAGGCGAAGAGGGCCGGCTGCGTGAACCCGGTCCGGTCCAGGTCGTCACCGCCCTCCCACATCACCTCCCGCAACGGCAGCCCCAACGCATCGACCACCTCGTCCAGCACACGCGCGAAGACCGGGAACGCCTCGTACAACTCCCGGCCCATACCCGCACGCTGACTCCCCTGCCCGGAGAACACGAACGCCGCCTTGCCCTGCACCGGCGTCCCACCGGACCGCTCACCGGACGCCACTTCACCCAGCCCACGCAGCAGTTCCCCGGTGTCGCGTCCCACCACCACAGCCCGGTGTTCCAGCACGCTCCGAGCCGTGGCCAGCGAGTAGCCCACATCCAACGGCGACAGATCATCCCGCCCGGCCACATACTCAGCCAGCCGCTCCGCCTGCGCCCGCAACGCCGCCTCACCCCGCCCCGACAACACCCACGGCACGGCGGGAAGTCCGGGAGCGGGGTTCTCGGGTGTCGTCGGAAGTGCGGCGGACGTGTCGGTGGGGGCCTCTTCGAGGATGATGTGGGCGTTGGTGCCGCTCATGCCGAAGGAGGAGACGCCGGCCCGGCGCGGGTGGCCGGCGCGGTCCCAGGGGCGGGCCTCGGTGAGGAGTTCCACCGCTCCCGCCGACCAGTCCACGTGCGGCGACGGCTCATCCACGTGCAGGGTGCGCGGCAGCACCCCGTGCCGCATCGCCATCACCATCTTGATCACACCCGCCACACCCGCAGCCGCCTGCGCATGCCCGATGTTCGACTTCAACGACCCCAGCCACAGAGGCCGGCCGTCAGGCCGCTCCTGCCCGTACGTCGCCAGCAGAGCCTGCGCCTCGATGGGATCCCCGAGCGTGGTCCCCGTCCCGTGTGCCTCGACGGTGTCGATCTGGTCGGCGGACACTCTGGCGCTGGCGAGGGCCTGCCGGATGACGCGTTCCTGTGCGGGGCCGTTGGGCGCGGAGAGTCCGTTGCTGGCGCCGTCCTGGTTCACGGCGGAGCCGCGCAGTACGGCGAGCACTTCGTGGCCGTTGCGCCGGGCGTCGGTGAGGCGCTCGAGGACGAGGACGCCGACTCCCTCGGACCATCCGGTGCCGTCCGCGCCGGCCGCGAAGGAGCGGCAGCGGCCGGAGCGGGAAAGAGCGCCCTGGCGGCTGAACTCGACGAACATGTCGGGCGTGGACATCACGGCGACGCCCCCGGCCAGGGCCAGGGTGCACTCCTTCTGGCGCAGAGCCTGGGCCGCCAGGTGGAGAGTGACCAGGGAGGAGGAGCAGGCGGTGTCCACCGTCACCGAGGGGCCTTCCAGGCCCAGGGTGTAGGAGACGCGGCCGGAGACGATGCTGCCGGAGATGCCGCTCATGGCGTAGTCGTGGTACATCACGCCGGCGAAGACACCGGTCGGTGTGCCCTTGAGGTTGGTGGGCGGGATGCCGGCGTGTTCGAGTGCCTCCCAGGAGGTTTCCAGCAGCAGCCGCTGCTGGGGGTCCATGGCCTGGGCCTCGCGCGGGCTGATGCCGAAGAACTCCGGGTCGAAGGCGGCGGCGTCGTGGAGGAAGCCGCCCTCACGGACATAGCTGGTGCCCGGGCGGCTCAGCTCCGGGTCGTAAAGCCGTGCGGTGTCCCAGCCACGGTCCTCGGGGAATCCCGAGACGCCGTCGCGGCCCTCGGAGACGAGCCGCCACAGTTCCTCGGGGCCGGTGACACCCCCGGGGTAACGGCAGCCGATGCCGACGACGGCGATGGGTTCCCGGGCGGCCGTGGTGAGCTTGCGGACCTGCTCCCGCAGCCGTTCCGTCTCCTTGACCGACGAGCGGAGTGCCGCGACGATCTTCTGTTCGTTCCCGGACGTCGTCACGTCAGGCCTCCTGGTCGCCGTCGCCGGAACCGGCCGCCGACCCGTCCAGCGCCATGCTGATCAGGCTGTCGGTGTCCAGGGCGTCAATGTCGTCGAGGGAATCGTCCGCTCGCCCGTCGAGTCCGGCGGCGGAATCGGGCGGGGCGAGACCGGCGAGTTCCAGCAGCGTGTCGAGCAGACCGGTGTCGCGCAGCCGCTTGAGCGGGATGTCCCGCAGTGCCTGGCGGACGTGTTCCTCGGTGGCGGCGTCGGTGCCGTCGTCGGCGGGGGCGACTTCGGCGAGCAGGGCGTCCGCGAGGGCACGGGAGGTGGGGTGGTCGAACACCGCGGTGGCCCGGACCCGGAGTCCCGTGGCGGCCTTGAGGCGGTTGCGGAGTTCGACGCCGCCGAGGGAGTCGAAGCCCATCTCCTGGAACGCGCGGTCCGGATCGACCGCCTCGGCGGAACTGTGGCCGAGCACCGCGGCCGTGTGGGTGCGCACGAGGTCGAGCACGGTGCGGGTCCGTTCGAGGTCGGTGAGACCGGCGAGCCGTTCGCCCAGGTCCGGTCCCGCGACCCGCGCCGTACCGTCACCGGCCCGCGCGCGGAGCGGAGTACGGCGGCCCGGTGCCGTCGCGGCAAGTTTCCGCAGCATGTGCGGTACGCCGCCGACCCGGTCGCGGACCACCACGGGGTCCAGGTGCACCGGCACCAGGGCGGGCAGTGCGGTGCCGGTGGCGAGGTCGAAGAGTTCGAGTCCGTCGGCCGGGGTGAGTTCGGTCATCCCCCACCGGCGGGTCCGTTCGACGTCCGTCGCGGTCAGGCCCTGGATCATGCCGCGCTGCTCGTCCCACAGACCCCAGGCCAGGGCGTGGGCGGGCAGACATGAGGCGACGCGGTGCTCGGCGAGGGCGCTGAGGAAGTGGTTCGCGGCCGCGTAGTTCCCCTGCCCCGGGCCGTCGACGACGCTGGACGACGAGGAGTAGAGGACGAACGCGGCCAGCGGCAGGTCGCGGGTCAGCTCGTGCAGGTGCCAGGCCGCGTCCGCCTTGGGGCCGAGGACGTGATCGACGTGTTCCGGGGTGAGCGCGCCGATGACGCCGTTGGCGGCGACACCCGCGGTGTGCACGACGGCGGTGAGCGGGTGGTCCGGAGCGATGCCGGCGAGCACGTCCGCGAGGGCGGCCCGGTCCCCGACGTCGCACGCCACGACACGGACCTCGGCACCGGCCTCGGACAGCTCCGCCACCACGTCGGCGGCGCCCTCCGCGGCCATGCCGCTCCGGCTGACCAGCAGCAGACGACGGACACCGTGGTCGACGGCCAGGTGACGGGCGACGAGCGAGCCCAGTCCCCCGGTACCGCCTGTGACCAGCACGGTTCCCGAACCGACCGACGACCACGGTTCCCGCGCGTCGGGACGTGGCGGCTCGGCCTCCTCAGCCGTCACCCGGACCAGCCTCGGGACGCTGACGCGTCCGGCGCGGACGGCCAGTTGTGGCTCGCCGGTGGCGACGGCGTCCGCCAGGGCCGCCCTTGAGGCCGGATCGTCGTCCAGGTCGGCCAGCACGAAACGGCCGGGACTCTCCGCCTGGGCCGAGCGCACCATGCCCCAGACCGCGGCACCCGCGAGGTCGGTGACCGGATCGTCCTCGCCGACGGAGACGGAACCCGTGGTGATCACGACCAGAGGGGTCGAAGTCTCCTCCTCGCCGGCCCGGGACTGGAGGGCGGCGAGGACGGCGTGCGTGGCCGTGCGAACCCGGTCCGGCACGGGTGCGGCGGTGTCGGTGACCACTTCATGGGTAGCCATGGTTTTGGCCGGCGCGTCCTCCGTCGTACTGACATCCGGCGACGTCCAGGCGACACGGAACAGGGAACGGTGCACAGCGGCCGGGGCGCGCCCTTCCTCGGAAGCGAGCCGGTCCGGCGTCACCGTGCGCGTGACGAGCGAGTCCACGGTCAGGACCGGCGCGCCCGCGCCGTCCGAGGCGACGATCCGTACGGCACCGCCCGCGTCGGAGTGCTCGGGGGTGACCCTGATCCGCAGCAGGGAGGCTCCGGCGGCGTGCAACCGAACGCCGCTCCATGAGAAGGGAATCGACGCTCCCCCGTCACCGGCATCGGTGCCCTGACCGGTCAGGAACAGCTTGGTGTGCAGCACGGCGTCCAGCAGGGCAGGATGCACCTCGAACTCGCCCGCGTCTCCGGCCCCCTGCTCCGGGAGGGCCACCTCGCCGAAGAGATCGTCACCGCGCCGCCACACCTTACGGACGCCCTGGAAGACCGGACCGTAGGCGAATCCGTGCTCGGCGAGCTGCTCGTAGAACCCGTCGAGCGGGAGGGCTACGGCGCCTTCGGGCGGCCAGACCTCCATACCCGTCGGCTCGGGCGGTCGCGTGTCGAGGGCGAGCAGGCCTTCCGCGTGCAGGGTCCACTCACTCTCCTGGTCCACGCCCTCGGCCCGGGAGTGGATCCGGACCGGCCGACCACCACCGTCCGCACCGTCGACGGTGACCTGCAGAGCCACTCCGCCCCGCTCCGGCACGAGCAGCGGCGCGTGAAGCGTCAGTTCCTCCAGCAGGCCGCAGCCCACCTCGTCACCGGCCCGAACCGCCATCTCCACGAACGCCGTACCCGGCAACAACACCGAGCCCAACACCCCATGATCCGCCAGCCACGGCTGCCCCTCACGCGACAAACGCCCCGTGAACACCACCCCACCCGTCACCGGCAACTCCACCACCGCCCCCAGCAACGGATGCCCAGCCGCCTCCAGACCGGCCGACTCCACATCCACAACACCCACACCGGCATCCAGCCAGTAGCGCTGGTGCTGGAAGGGGTAGGTGGGCAGGTCGACCGTGCGGGCACCGCGACCCTCGAAGAACGCCGACCAGCCGACCATTACGCCTCGGGTGTGCAGGGTGCCCAGGGTGGTGAGGAGCTGGCCGGTTTCGGGCCGGTCGCGGCGCTGAGCGGCGAGGAACACGGCGTCGTCGCCGCAGCCCAGGCCGGCGAGGACGGCCTGCGGGCCGACCTCCACGAAGGTGCGGACGCCGTGGGTCTCCAGCGCCTGGATGCCGTCGTGGTAGCGGACGGTCTCACGGACGTGACGGACCCAGTACCCGGGATCACACAGGTCCCCCGGTGCGGCGAGAGTGCCGGTCACGTTCGAGACGACGGGCAGGACCGGCTCACGGTAGGCGAGCTGGGCGGCGATCTTCCCGAACTCCGCCAGCATCGGCTCCATCAGCGGGGAGTGGAAGGCGTGGGACACCTTCAGCCGCGCCGTCCGCTCGAAACGCCCCGCCACCTCGGTGACAGCAGCCTCGTCCCCGGAAATCACCACAGAACGCGGCCCGTTCACAGCCGCCACGGCAACACCGTCGGTGAGGTACGGACGTACCTCCTCCTCGGTGGCCTGTACGGCGATCACCGCGCCACCCGCCGGAAGCGCGTCCATCAGCCGCGCCCGCGCCGCCACCAGCGTCGCCGCGTCCTCCAGCGAGAACACACCCGCCACATACGCCGCCGACAACTCACCAATTGAGTGCCCGGCCACGACGTCGGGGCGCACACCCCACGACTCCAGCAGCCGGAACAGAGCGACCTCGAAGGCGAACAGGGCCGGCTGCGTGAACCCCGTCCGGTCCAGATCGTCACCGCCCTCCCACATCACCTCCCGCAACGGCAGCCCCAACGCAGCGACCACCTCATCCAGCACACGCGCGAAGACCGGGAACGCCTCGTACAACTCCCGGCCCATGCCCGCACGCTGGCTGCCCTGTCCGGAGAACACGAACGCCGCCTTGCCCTGCACCGGCGTCCCACCGGCCCGCTCAGCGGACGCCACTTCGTCCAGTCCGCGCAGGAGTTCCCCGGTGTCGCGTCCCACCACCACAGCCCGGTACTCGAACACCGACCTCGTAGCAGCCAGCGAGAACCCCACATCCAACGGCGACAGATCATCCCGCCCGGCCACATACCCGGCCAGCCGCTCCGCCTGCGCCCGCAACGCCCCCTCATTCCGCCCCGACAAAACCCACGGCACCACCGGCACCGGTCCGGAGGACTCACCGTCCTCCTCCACCGCCTCATGGACCGGCGCTTCCTCCAGAATCACGTGCGCATTGGTCCCGCTCAGGCCGAAGGACGACACACCCGCCCGTCGCGGGCGCCCGTCGTTCTCCCAAGGGCGGGCCTCGGTGAGCAACTCCACCGCTCCCGCCGACCAGTCCACGTGCGGCGACGGCTCATCCACGTGCAGGGTGCGCGGCAGCACCCCGTGCCGCATGGCCATCACCATCTTGATGACGCTGGCGACACCGGAGGCAGCCTGGGTGTGGCCGAGGTTTGACTTCAGCGAGCCCAGCCACAGGGGGCGGTCCTCGGGACGCCCCTGACCGTAGGTGGCCAGCAGGGCCTGCGCCTCGATCGGGTCGCCGAGCGAGGTGCCGGTGCCGTGGGCCTCCACCACGTCGACGTCGGCCGGGCCGAGACCGGCGGTGCCGAGGGCCTTGCGGATGACGCGTTGCTGCGAGGGACCGTTGGGTGCGGTGAATCCGTTGGAGGCGCCGTCCTGATTCACCGCCGAACCGCGGAGGACGGCCAGTACCCGGTGTCCGTTGCGCCGCGCGTCGGAGAGCCGTTCCAGGACGAGGACGCCGACGCCCTCCCCCCAGCTCGTGCCGTCGGCGGCGGCCGAGAACGCCTTGCAGCGGCCGTCCCGGGACAGTGCTCCCTGCCGGCTGAACTCGGTGAACATGTCCGGGGTGGCCATCACGGAGACGCCGCCCGCCAGGGCCAGCGAGCATTCGCCCTGGCGCAGTGCCTGGGCCGCGAAGTGCAGCGCGACCAGCGACGAGGAGCAGGCCGTGTCGACGGTCACCGACGGCCCTTCCAGGCCGAGGGTGTAGGAGACGCGGCCCGAGATGGTGCTCCCCTGGATGGCGCTGGTGACGTAATCGTGGTGCATGAGGCCGGCGTACACGCCGGTGGGGCTGCCCTTGAGGGTGCTGGGCGCGATGCCGGCCCGTTCGAACGCCTCCCACGACGCTTCCAGGAGTACACGGAGCTGGGGGTCCAGCCGGTGGGCCTCGCGTCGGCTGATGCCGAAGAAGTCGGGGTCGAAGTCGGCGGCGTCGTAGAGGAAACCGCCGTCCAGCACGTACGTCGTCTCGGGGCGGCTCAGCTCCGCGTCGTAGAGCCGTTCGAGGTCCCAGCCGCGGTCGGTCGGCGGGTCGGCGGTGACACCGTCGACCCCGTCGACGACCAGCTGCCAGAGGCCTTCCGCGTCGGTGACGCCACCGGGGTAGCGGCACGCCATGCCCACGATGGTGACGGGTTCGTCGTCGGTGCCGGCGCGGGCGGGCACGGTCGACGACGTGTGAGCCGCGTCGAGGTCGGTTCCCGACACCTCCGCGAACAGGAAGGCGGCCAGGACGCGCGAACTGGGATAGTCGAAGACCACGGTGGCGGGGATACGCAGGCCGGTCGTGGTCTGGAGACGGTTGCGCAGCTCCACGGCGGTGAGGGAGTCGAAGCCCAGCTCCTGGAACGCACGCTCCGGCTCGATGGTCTCGGCGGACTCGTGGCCGAGCACGGCGGCGACCTCCGCCCGTACCAGTCGCAGTACGGCGCGTTCGCGCTCCGTGGCGGGCAGCCCGGCCAGTCGCTGGGCGAGTGGAGTGTCGCCGGACGTGGTGCCGGCCGCGGCGGAGGGCTGCGAGGAGACGGGCCGACGCGCGGGTGCGGCACCGACCAGGCCGCGGAACATGGCGGGGACGCCCTCGGCGCGGTGCTGGATGGCCGTCTTGTCCAGGTGGACCGCCACGGGCGCCGGTGTGTCGGTGGCCAGGGCGGCGTCGAACAGACGGAGCCCTTCGTCGACGGCGAGTTCGATCACGCCCCAGCGGTTGACGCGCAGGATGTCGGCGCGGGTGAGCCGTTGGATCATGCCCTGGCCGCCGCCCCACAGCCCCCAGGCGATGGAGTGGGCGGGCAGGCCCGCGGCGGCCCGGTGTTCGGCGAGGGCATTGAGGAACAGGTTGGCGGCGGCGTAGTTGCCCTGCCCGGGGCCGTCGACGACGCAGGAGGACGACGAGAAGAGAACGAACGCGGTCAGCGGCAGGTCACGGGTCAGCTCGTGCAGGTGCCAGGCCGCGTCGGCCTTCGGACCCAGCACGTAGTCGAGTTGACCGGGGGTGAGTGCCCCGATGACGCCGTTGTCGGCGACGCCCGCGGTGTGCACGACGGCGGTGAGCGGGTGGTCGGAACCGATGCCGGCGAGCAGTCCGGCGAGCGCGTCCCGGTCGGCGACGTCGCACGCCTCGACGCGTACCACGGCGCCCGACTCCGACAGCTCCGCCACCAGGTCCGCGGCGCCGTCCGCGGCCATGCCGCTCCGGCTGACCAGCAGCAGGTGACGGACGCCGTGTTCGGCGACCAGGTGACGGGCGACGAGCGAGCCGAGTCCCCCGGTGCCTCCGGTGACCAGCACCGTTCCGGCGGGGTCCCACGGGGAAGCGGCCCGGGTGCCGCCGTGCTCGGCGGGGGCGGGCAGGGCTTCCAGCCGGGGAACGCTCAGAGCTCCCGCCCGGATCGCCAGTTCTGGTTCGCCGGTGGCGACCGCCTCGGCCAGGGCGGCCTCGGATTCCGGGTGGCCGTCGAGGTCTACGAGGACGAACCGGCCCGGGGCCTCGGCCTGCGCGGAGCGCACCAGCCCTCGGACCGCCGCCCCTGCCAGGCCGGTTGCCGCCGTGTGCCCGGCGTCGTCCTCCTCCTGCGCGCCGGGGACGGCGACCGCACCCCGGGTGACCACGACGAGACGGCCGGGTCCCTGCCACTGCTGGAGGGCGGTCAGGACGTGGTGGGTCGCCGCACGGACCTGGGTGGGCGGCTCGGCGCCCGGTTCGGGGGCGGGGAGGTGCAGCACGGTGAAGCCGTCGGTCGCGTCGGCCGTCCCCGGGGCCGGCGACGGAGCGGGCATCCAGCCGACGCGATAGAGGGAGTCCTCGGTGCCCCGGAACGCCTGGAGCTGCTCCGGGGAGACGGGCCGCGCGATCAGCGACTCCACGGTCACGACGGGGGCGCCCGCCGAGTCGGCGACCGTCATCCGCAGGCCCGCGCCGTGCGGGGAGACCCGGACACGGACGGCGGTGGCCCCCGCCTTGTGCAGGGTCACCCGGTTCCAGGCGAACGGGATGGAGGTCTCCCCCATGCCCTTGCCGTCCGGTCCTCCGTCGTCGAGGAAGCGGGTCTGCAGCGCGGCGTCGAGCAGGGCGGGGTGCATCCCGAAGTCCGCGGCGTCGGAGGCGGATTCGGCGGGCAGGGCGATCTCCGCGAAGAGGTCCTGGCCGCGCCGCCAGGCGGCCCGCAGTCCCTGGAAGACGGGCCCGTACGAGAAGCCCTGTTCCACCAACCGCTCGTACAGACCGTCGACGGTGAGGGGAGCGGCGTTCTCCGGAGGCCAGTGCGCCAGGTCGTCCGCCACATCGGCCGCTACGCCGCCCCTCACGCCGCCCCTCACGCCGCCCCTCACGTCGTCCGTCACGTCGTCCGTCACGTCGTCTTCGCGGTCGGCGGAGGTCCCTCCAGGGGTGAGGACACCCGCGGCGTGCCGCAGCCACGGGCCGGTCCCGGCGTCCTCGTCGCGGGAGTAGACGGCCACGGAACGGGCGCCCGTGCCGTCCGGCGTGCCCACCAGGACCTGGAGCATGACACCGGCCCGCTGCGCGAAGACCAGCGGGGCCTCGATGGTCAGTTCCTCGATGACCGGGCAACCCACCTCGTCACCGGCGCGCACGGCCAGTTCGACGAACCCGGTGCCGGGCAGCAGCACCGTGCCCATGACGGCGTGGTCGGCCAGCCAGGGGTGCGTGCGAAGGGAGAGGCGGCCCGTGAGAACGATGCCGTCCGAGTCGGCGAGCGGAACGACGGCACTGAGCAGGGGGTGGCTGATCACCCGCTGTCCGATGGACGCCGGATCGCCGGTCTGGACCGCCGGGTTCACCCAGTAGCGCTTGCGCTGGAAGGGGTAGGTGGGCAGGTCGACGGTGCGGGCACCGCGACCCGCGAAGAACGCCGACCAGTCGACCAGGACGCCTCGGGTGTGCAGCTCGCCCAGGGTGGTGAGGAGCTGTTGCGTTTCGGGGCGGTCGCGACGCTGGGCCGCGAGGAACACCCCGTCGTCGCCTCCCAGCCCGGCGAGGACCGCCTGCGGGCCGACCTCCACGAACGTGCGGACGCCCTGCTCCTCCAGAGCCCGGACACCGTCGTGATAGCGGACGGTCTCACGGACATGGCGGACCCAGTACCCGGGATCGCACAGTGCCCCCGGATCGGCGAGAGTACCGGTCACGTTCGACACGACCGGCAGGGCCGGCTCGTGGTAGGTCAGCCCGGATGCCGCCTCCCGGAACTCATCGAGCATCGGCTCCATCAGCGGGGAGTGGAAGGCGTGGGACACCTTCAGCCGCGTCGTCCGCTCGAAACGCCCCGCCACCTCGGTGACAGCCGTCTCGTCCCCGGAAATCAC
>NZ_JBIWEF010000032.1:0-14362 GCF_044762405.1 Streptomyces sp. NPDC097107
CCTACGCCCGCCCCTACCGCTCGGAGACCGAACGACGCGAAGCGTTCCCCGGCTGGCTGCACACCTACAATCACCACCGCGGACACACCGCGCTGAAGGGCCAACCACCCGCCAGCCGCGTCCCCAACCTCACAGGGCAATACAGCTAGCACGCGACGGGGGTTGGGCGGCAGGCCTTGGGTGCCCGGCCCTCCACCGGAACGCGGCATGAAGACCGGGAGTTGTCGGTGGCGGCCGTCATGATGGGGGCGTGGACTACAGCCTCGTCATCGCAGCCGCCCAGGCCGCCGGCCCCTGCCCCGTGGGAGAAGAACCGTCCTGGGGCCGCCGGGTGCACGCTCTGACCGTCGACCTGCACCTGATCGCCCAGCAGGCCGCGCAGGACATCGACCGGTTGGAGAGCGCCTCGCGGTTCGTGGCGTTCCTGGAGAACGTCGAGATCGAGGAGTCCAGCCGCCGGGGCCTGCTCACCCTGCGCTCACCGGCCGGGGAGACCGAGCACATCCGCACCGAGCAGCAGGAGACCGACCGCGGTCGCGACCTCATCGAGCGGGCCCGCGGCCTGCAGGGCCGTTGGGTGCTGGTCTTCCGGTACAACGAGAAGGCCTCCGCGACCAAGAGCGTGCGCATGCTCGCCCACCTCATGGACCTGGGCGACGGTGCCATCGCCGTGAACCTGGCGAAGAAGATCCTGCTCGACGACGCCGGCGGCGCCGTCCCCCGTGCACAGGCCGCGTGGGCCGAGGCCGGCCTGCCGGACTCCGGCGCCGTCTCCGTCGAGCAGCTGCAGCGGGCTCGCGCCGAGCTCAGGGGGACGTGAGTAGGGCGAGGCGAGACCGGTGGGCCCGTCTGTTCAGACGGCGTTGACGATCTAGTTCACCTGGCACATCTGGCGCAGCGCGGTCACCTACGCGGCGCCGGCCTTGCTCCGGCGGTTCGCCGTGGGTCTGTGCCGAGTGGGGCGGTTCCCTCGTTGGGCGGCAGGCGTAGCCCTACCCCGTCGTTCGTCGGCTGTCCAGGATCGGGCTTGCCCGATCGCGAAGCGGCGCCCTTGGGCGTCCTGGACGGCCGGCGGGCGGCGTGGTGCCCTCCGGGTGTCGTCCGACGAGGGGGCCGCACCGCGACTCCACCACCGTCTCCACCACCCACGACCCGTACCCAAATGCCGCCCCCTCGCCCCCTCCGCAGGGTGGCCGGGGTGTGGGGCAGCGCCCCGCGTCTTCCCTGACCTGGCCCGTTCTCTCCTTCTCTGATCACGCCTGGTGGTGGTGTGCTGACGCGTTGTCAGTGGCTCCTGTCAGCATGAGCGGTTGTGCGGGGAGTTGTCAGGAGGGGGAGGGCTTGTATGCCTTGGGTGCGGCCGTACGTGCGCTCTGACGGGACTCCGGTTCGCGGACATTCGCGGTGGGCTCCGGGAGCGAGGCGGGAGACGATGATCTTCGGTTTGGTGGTCTTGGCCGTGGTCGGTCTGGGCAACAGCAACGTCTCTGCGGGGGCTGAGGGGGCTCCGCAGCCGCATTCCACGGTCCGGTACCCGATCCAGTTCGACAGTGTTCCCGCTGCACCGGAGCCACGTCCCACGGTGTCCTACCCGATCCGGTGGAAGCGGTGACCCGGCGCCGGCCGCCGGCGCGGCGGCGTACGAGGCGGCCCAGCCGAAGGCAGCAGCAGCGGGACGCGCAGCTGACCGTCTTCGCCGTGGTGGCGGCTGCTGCCATAGGCCTGGTGGTGATGGTGGGCAACTGGCTGTTGGCGCACTGGTGGGTTCTTGTCGTGATCCTGGTGCTCGCTGTGCTCGCTGTGCTCGCTGTGCTCGCTGTGCTCGCTGTGCTCGCTGTGCTCGCTGTGCTCGCTGTGCTCGCTGTGCTCGCTGTGCTGGCGGGCGCCGGGTGGCTCTACAACCGGCAGCAGCGGGCCCAGTGGGAGGCCGTGCGGGCGCAGGGCCTGCACTACGGGCTGCCGCAGCTGGACGCACTGCACCATGCCCGGTTCGAGGACGCGATACGAGACCTGATGCGGCGGGACGGCTGCCGGGATGCTCAGCGGGTCGGCGGCCGCGGTGACCTGGGCGCGGACGTGAAGACCACGGACCCGTTCGGGCGGCGCTGGGTGATCCAGTGCAAGCACCGCCGCAACGGCGCTCAGGGCTCGGCGGTGGGCACACCGGATCTGCAGGTGCTCAACGGGACGGCCCGGCAGGTACACGGAGCCGATGTCGCGGTGATCGTCACGAACGGCCGGGTGACGGGTCCGGCTGTGGCCTTCGCCAAGCAGCAGCGGCTGCACGTCGTCGACCGCCAGACGCTCGCCGTGTGGGCGTCGGGCTCCCGGCCGCTGTGGGAGCTGCTGCGGGCGGTGCCGCCCCCGCGCCGCCCGTCGCCTTCGAGCTGAGGTGCGCGGTGCCGTCGGCGGGCGGAGTTCGGCAGCCGACCCTGGCCGTTCGGACGGCGATACTTCTCGGCTTCGTGCGTACGGCCGACAGCCCCTACGCCGCCTGGACCCAGTGCTCCGGGAGGGTGTCCTCGTCGGGCGGGCGCTGCGAGGCCTTCTCGCAGGCGCGCAGGACGGCCCAGGCCAGGGTGGACAGGCAGGTGAGGTACCAGGGCAGCGGCCAGGCGGAGCGCCACCACAGCGCTTGGGGGTCGAGGAGGAGGTCGAGTGCGGCGGTGGTCATGCCGGCCGCGAGGCTCCAGCACAGCAGGCGGCCGGCCCACTGGACGGCGAGCGCGAGCCGGTACGGGAGAAGGCAGCGTCGACGAGTGGAGCGGGAGCAGGGCATGCGTCTGCCCAACGCATTCATCGGTGAACGTCCTTCACAGCAGGGGCGGTTGCCGCGGGCTGGGGGACCACGCATGCAGGGCGCCATAAGTGTGCATCCCGTGAAGCCGAGCGCGTGGGAACGTCTCATGTACACCACACGCTCTGAGACGACTTCCCGGTCGGCCGTTGCCCGGCCATGACCGGCGAGGATGCCTGGGAAGGACTGTCCGACAGCCCAGACAGTAGGTCTGAACCTGGCTGAAAGAGAACTGCCACTGGCCGCAGACGTCCGCGAAATGAGCCAGGTCGGAGGATTCCGGTCAACGTGACCCTCGGAATCGACAACAGAAGCATCAATGCAGCCCAATATGAGGGGCAACTCACGTAGTAATAGCCCCATTTGTTCGCCAGGAGTGGTGGGGCTGATTCCGGCCCGCATGGATATGCCGTTCAGGGGGACGCCGGGCCGGTTTGTGTGCTTCTTGTGACAGCTTGTGTGCCACTGGTGACCGCTGGGGTTGCCGGGTCTGACTTCCTGTGGGGGGAAGCTGATGCACTCGCGTACTGCGCGCACGCCCATGTGGCGTGCCCGGAGAACACACAGAACCGCTCTCGTCTCGGCGATCACCACGGCCGCCGTGGTGATCGCGGCCGCGCCCGGCCTGGCGGCCGGCCCGAAGCCGGCGCTCCCGGAGCTGGAGAGCCCCTGGACGAAACCGACGAAGGTCGAGGCTCCCGCGACACCGGCCGGCCCGGTCAAGGCGCCGGAGTCGGAGGCGGAGGCGAGACCGTCGGCCGAGGTCGCGGCCTGGCGGGCGGCGCAGAAGGCCCGCGCCACGGGCGAGGAGCCTGCCAAGAGTTCCGCATCCCGCTCGGCGGCTGCCGCGGACGTCGCGGCGGCCGACTACCTGCCCGAGGGGCAGGGCGACGTGCCCTGGCACCAGATTCTCGACACCCGCCTCAACGACGCCCTCGTGGCGCGCATGAACATCTCCAACGGCAACCTGATGCTCGCCGCCACCGACTTCGACATCGCCGGCGTCGGGCAGAAGCTCCAGCTCACCCGCACCTACAACTCCCTCGAAGCCCCGTGGGGGAAGGTGACGCAACGCTGGTGGCAGGGATACGAGCGCTACCTGCAGATCAACGACGGTGAGGTGGACGTCTTCGACGCCACCGGCAACCTGCTGCGCTTCACCGAGAACGCCGACGGCACCTACACGACGCCGACGGGCTACTCGAAGGATCTGAAGAAGAACGCGGACGGCACCTACACCCTGACCGACCGCAAGTCCGGCACCAAGGACACCTACAACGAGCACGGCACGCTCACCAAGGTGACGGACAAGAACGACGGCACGATCACCGTCGACCAGCACGACGAGGGCAGCGAGCACAAGGGCTTCAAGCTCACCGAGACCCGCTCGGGCCGCTGGATCGACCTGGTCAAGACGAACGCCAGCCAGTGGCAGGCCAAGGACCACACCGGCCGCACCGCCGTCCTCGACCTTGATGCGGCCGGCAACCTCGCCAAGGTCACCGACACCGCCGACAAGGCCACCGCCTACGAGTACGACTCCTCCCGCCGGGTGACGAAGGTGACCACCCCCGAGGGCACGGTCACCCTGTTCACCTACGACAGCCACAACCGCGTCACTTCCATGCAACGGGTCACCGGCACGTCGGGCAGCGGGCACACGGGGCCGACCTGGCGCTACGACTACAGCGCGACCACCCCGTCGGACGCGGGAACGACGACGGTCACCGACCCCGACGGCGATGAGACGATCTACACACACAACGCGGACGGTGAGGTCACCAAGGTCACCGACCCGCTCGGCCACTCCCGCCACTCCACGTACAAGAACCACCTCACCCAGACCGCCATCGACGCGATGGGCACCGGCACGGACGGCACCGGCGGCAACACGACCACGTACGGCTGGGACGATCGCAACAATGCCGTCTCGCAGAGGTTGCCGCTCGGGGCGACGGCGTCGGTGACCCAGTACCAGACGATCGCCGGCACTGACCTTCCCAACGACTTCACCTCCGCCGACGGCCGCAAGGACACCTTCAAGTACGACACCAACGGCAACACCATGTCGGTCACCACCTCGGGCACCGCGGGTGGAACCCGTGAGTACACCTACAATGAGGCCGACCCGAAGTGCGGCGGTTTCGAGGGCCAGCGCTGCACGGCGAAGGACGGCAACGGCAAGGTCACCTCCTTCACCTACGACAACCACGGCAACCTGATCAAGGTGAAGCCGCCGGCACCGCTGGGGGAGACCACCTACACCTACGACGCGCTGGGCCGCGTGGAGACCGTCAAGGACGGCCGCGGCATCACCACCGTCTACGGCTACGACTCCCGCGACCGCGTCCGCGAGGTCTCCTCCACCAACTCCACCGTCACCTACTCCTACGACGGCGACGGCAACGTCAAGACCCGCACCGACGCCTCCGGCACCACGAAGTGGGACTACGACAAGCTCAACCGCGAGAGCGTCCGCACCCTGCAGAACGGCGCCCAGACGGCACTCGCCTACACCCCCGGCGGCGACGTCGACCACTACACCGACCCGACCGGCGAGACCGACTACACCTGGGACAAGGCCGGCCGCCTCGACTACCTGACCGCGCCGGACGGCAAGAAGACCGACTTCGACTACAACAACAACGACAAGCGCACCAAGACCGTCTACCCCGGCGGCACCACCCAGTCGGTGACGATCGACAAGAACGGCCGCCCGGAGAAGATCAAGACCACCTCCGGCACCCAGACCTTCGTCGACCTCGCCTACAGCTACAAGAACACCGCGGGCAAGGACACCACCAAGATCCGCATCCGCACCGACAACCTCACCAACTACACCACCACCTACGACTACGACTCCCAGGACCGCCTCCGCTACGCCCTGGAAGCCGACGCGGCGGGCACGCGGAAGGCGTCGTGGCTCTACTGCTGGGACAAGGCCGGCAACCTCACCAGCAGGGACGGCAGCAAGAACACCTGCCCCGGCGGCACGACCTACACCTACAACGACGCCTCCGAGCTGACCGGCAAGAACGGCTCCACCACCGGCTGGTCCTACGACAAGCTCGGCAACGAAACCGCAGCCGCCGGCAACACCCCCCGCACCGGCGAGTCCTGGACGGATTACAGCCAGCTGGCCGGCATCACCGCGGGCGGCAAGACCTACGACCTGGTCCACGCCGGCACCACCAACGCCGAACGCACCAAACTCGGCTCCACCTGGTTCCACCACACCGCCCTCGGCCTGGCCTCCACCACGACGAACGGCGTCGACACCGGATTCATCCGCGAACCCGCGGGCACGCTGAACTCCATGACGACTGGGGGGAAGTCCTACTACTACCTCACCGACGCCACCGGCAACGTCCTCGGCCTCGCCGACGACGCGGGCAAGCGCACGCATACGTACGCGTACGGACCCACCGGCCTGCCGCGCACGACACCGACGGAGGCCGCCCCCCAGCCGTACCGCTACGCGGGCGCGTATGCCGACCCGACCGGCCTTTACAAGATGGGCCACCGCTACTACGACCCCACCCTGGGCCGCTTCACCCAGCCCGACCCCTCCGGCCAGGAGAAGAATCCGTACCTCTATGCGGGCGGCGACCCCATTAACAATGTCGACCCGAGTGGCCTCCTGGGTTTCGGGTCCTTCGTCGACGGCGTGTTCGGCGGCAAGGACCTCGCAGAGATATGGCAGAACCGGAACGATCCCGAGGCACTGTTCTCGCAGGCCGTGGGCATCGCAGCTGGAGCCGTTTTCGGAGGCCTCTGCACCGCTGGGACCGCCACGATGGCGACGGCCGCAGGGATGCCCTACCTCACGCCGCTGACCACGGCAGGATGCGGTATCGCGGCCGACACCGTAAGCAACGTAACCGCAGGTGCGATGCAGGACTCGTTGTCCTGACAGAAGGAGAGCACGTGGACACTGGCAATGATCAAGGAAACATGCTGGACCACGGCGACGAGGCCGGACGAGCGGTGGCTGCTACTGGATTGTGGATCGCCCTGGTCGCCGGAATTGCCCTTGTACTCATCGGTGCCTTCGGCATGGTGGCAGGCCTGAAGCCAGCCGTCTGGGTGGCCGTGGTTGGTGTGATCGTCTCGGTCGGAGTGGCAGTGGCCATGCGCTCGCGAAACAAGTGAGTGGCGGAGGGAGCCGATCGGCCGCCACGGGCATCGCTGGATGCGGCCGGTGGTTCCCTCCGTGAACCTTCAGGGGCGGACGTGGTATGAGGCTGTTGTAGGGGTCAACAACATGATGAAGTGGTCGAAGCAGTCAGGAACTCGGTTTGTCTATTCTAATGACCGGCTCCCCTACGTGACCAGCAACCACTATAGAAGCTTCTATCAGTTGCCTGACTGTAAGTGACAAGAGTGTGCGGATTGAAATCGATGGTGCGAGGATTCATCCGAGAGGGATCTCCATGACGTCTTGTCGGAAGCCCTTGATTTCGGCCCTTATTACGGGGCTAATCTGAGCGCTCTATGGGATCGACTGTCGACGGACGTGGAACGACCAGTTGAGATCATCTGGAAAAAATCAGAGATCAGCAGGACGGCGCTGGGAGAGAGTGCATTCGAGCGCATTCGCCCTCTGCTCCTCCGTGTTCAGGCTCAGGATCGTTCCTTCGGTCGGGTTGACCGTTTTTCGGTGACTTTCGAATAGTATGCGGCGGGCCCCGCGGACTTCTTTGCGGTGTGGCCCGCCAAGGCCGGGCAGGGGAACAAGTTGCGGCTCCAGCTGTCTCGACCACGGGCTGGTCCTACGACAAGCTCGGCAACGAAACCGCCGCCGCCGGCAACACCCCCCGCACAGGCGAATCCTGGATTGACTACAGCCAGCTGGCCGGCATCACCGCCGGCGGCAAGACCTACGACCTGGTCCACGCCGGCACCACCAACGCCGAACGCACCAAACTCGGCTCCACCTGGTTCCACCACACCGCCCTCGGCCTGGCCTCCACGACCACGAACGGCGTCGACACGGGGGTTGAGGAACATCGGAACGAAAACCGGCGCTAAGGATCTATCGGCCCTGGTCGGCGGCTGACGGGACGTCGGTCGCGGGACCGATTCGAAGCCTTCCGCAGATAACGCCCTATTATCTGCGGGAAGGCTGATCGCGACCTGCGGGAACGGCCGTCAGGCCGTACATGAAGCGGCCCTGTTATCTGCGGCAAGGGGAAAGTAGTGTCCGCCGTCGTACAACTGCCCGCGGGGAAGGCTCTGACCGTCCGCGCGGCTCGGCGAGGGCCGGCCGCTGGCGGTCGTCGCGGACGACGAGATCGGCGAGGCTCTGGAACTGCTGTGGGGCAGCTCCGCGGTGAACACCTGGAATGCCCGGCGTGCGTCGGTGCTCTCGTGGCTGGGCTGGTGCGGTGAGCGCGGGTACGACGGCCCGGCGGTCCCGGCCTGGGCGAAGCGGCTCACCCCGCCGGACTCCGAGACGCCGGCCCGCTCGAAGATGGCGATCGACCGGCTGATCGCGCGGCGTGAGGTGCACCTGCGGGAGAAGACGCTGTGGCGGATGCTCTACGAGACCGTGGCCCGCGCCGAGGAAATCCTGGGTGTCAACATCGAGGAGCTGGATCTTGCCGGGCGCCGCGCCCCGGTGAAGGTCAAGGGTGCCCGCCCTCGTACGCGTCGCCGCGGCGCCATCCGCGAAGACTTCGTTCTGGAGACGGTCTACTGGGACGCAGGCACCGCCCGGCTGCTGCCCCGCCTGCTCAAGGGCCGTACGCGCGGGCCGGTGTTCGTCACCCACCGCAAGCCAGGCCCCAGCAAGGTTGTCAGCCCGCGCGACGTCTGCCCGGACACTGGGCTCGCCCGGCTCTCCTACGGGCAGGCCCGGATGTTGCTGGACGAGCACACGGCCCTCGGCGGTGAGCCGGGCACGGGCTGGGATCTGCATGAGTGGCGACACTGCGGCCTGACCCACCTCAGCGAGGGAGGGGCGAGCCTGCTGATGCTGATGGCGAAGTCCCGGCACAAGAAGGCGGAGAACGTACGGAAGTACTTCCACCCCTCCCCGGAGGCGATCGCCGACGTTACCAGCCTGCTCGCGCCGGGCGATCGCCGACGCTGACCGGGGGCGGGGCACTTTCCCAGAATTGGGGACCAGCGGTACAGCCGCAGGCGTCCGCGTCGTCCACACCGGCTCGCCCCATCACGCACCGATAGGCCCAAGGCTCTTCTCGGACACGGAGGGTTCGGGAGGGGCGGGGTCCGGTGTATGGGGCCGGCTAGTGCATCAGCTCGGAGTGGGGGTGCTCTGGCGCTGCCGGACAGACGTAGAGCTGCTGGTCGTAGCCGCTGCCGATCTGGACGGCGGTCGGTTGCCTTGGAGCAGGGTTGGTGCCGAGGGGCGCGACGCGGGCATCGCGGGGGACGCGACCGCGGTCGTGCACCTCAATGCCTTGGGCGCGGAAGAAGTCGATCACGGCCTGACCTTCCGGCCCAGTGTGGCGGGAGGACGGACTGGTGTGTGCTCGGTCTTCGCAAACTTCGTTCGGGAGCCAGCTGCTGTCGTCGTCGCCCTCGAACGTGGCGATAGTCAGTAGGGCATCCATGTCGCTGCCGCAGGCAGGGCAGAGCCGGGGGGTGGGGTCGGTGGCGCCCCAGCGAGGCCAACCGCCGACCTTCCAGCCGGGTGCGGCGGCCAACTCACGGTCGTAGAACAACTCCGGGGACGACGCGTAGTCGTCGACATCCGTGACAGCTGCCTGCCATTCGCTCCAGGCCCCGAGCTGCTCCCGGAGTTCCTTGCTCAACTCCAGGTGGTCGGGATATTCGGTGACCTGCTCCGGGTTGAGCAGGCACGGCTCGGGCAGGTAGCCGTCGGACCGCATCGCGGGCGGTTCGGGGGGCGTGGTGAGGATGTCGGTGACCGTGGCTGCCGACCGCCAGAACAGCGCGGTCCTGGGCATGGCCTGGTGGTCGAAGGGGCACCACAGGACCTGGAGCAGGTCAGCTCCTTCAGGTGTGTGCAGAGCGGGCACGTCCCGTCGGTACAACTGGGCGACGGGCAGCATCGCTATGGAACCCTCATACGGGGCGAGCGCCGACTTCAGCGGATTCTCCCGAGGGGGACGGATCCGCTGAAGGGTCTCTCGTTCCTGCGCGGTCAAGCTCCTGTCGCGCGAGGCGGCACGGATCTGCCGTTCCTGCCGCACGTCCGCCGGGGACAGGGCCGGGCGCGTTGTGTCCCTCACATGAGGTCCGTCGCAGTGCGGCCACGGCTCGTCGGCGGGCCATAGCAGCGGTCCGCCGATGGAACTGTCCTGCGGTGACGGAGACCCGGGGCGGGGGTGCAACCGGGTCGCCGTACGTGCCAGCGGGCCCAGTTGAGGGAAGAGCGCGGTGACGTCGAACGGCCGTGGTGGAGTGGTCGGAGTGCTGTTCATAGCCGCGATCTTGCCAACTCACTCTGACAACGCTCGCAGCCACCTCGGAGCAACCTCTCCCCAGGCGAAACCTTGCAGGGTTGACCTGCACCTCTGAGGTACTCAAACCTCACTTAAGTTTCCTGATTCGCCTCCAGCTTTGAGCCCGGTGTGATGGGTCGTCAGCGTTCTGCGCCGCTGACGACCCATCACCGAGTGTCATTCCTCGTCGGCGGCGTCCGGATCGCGCAGCGGACGCAGGCCCCCGGGCAGGTCGGGGAGTTGGAAGGAATACCGGCCGAGCATGTTGATGTGATGGCGGACGAACGGGGAGAGGCGAGCCACGTCCTCGTCGCGGACGTCGAACCCGTCCTCGCGCAGCTGAGTGACGGCGGCGTCCATGTACCTCGTGTTGAAGAGCACCAGGGCGTTGAGGACCAGTCCGAGGGCGCCGATCTGGTCCTCCATGCCGTCCTGGTAGCGCTGGTAGAGCTGTCCGGCCCGGCCATGGAAGATCTTCCGGGCGAGCGCGTGGCGGCCCTCTTGGAGGTTGGCCTGCACCTTTATCTGCCTGCGGTATCCGGGCTCGTCGGCCAGACGCAGGATGTGCAGGGTCTTGGCGATCCGCCCGTAGTGCGCGATCGCGTCGCCGAGCGGGGTGGGGCGGCCGTCCCGGGACAGCATCCGGATCACGTCGTAGGCGCGTACGGCCCCGGTGTGGATGGAGCCGATGATCCGCAGGATGTCCTCCCAGTGCCGCTCGATCCGGGCGAGGTCGACCCGGCCGCGGGCCGCGTCCTGGAAGGCGCCGTAGTCAGCGGCGCGGTCAATGCGCCACATCTTCTGGTCCGGCAGGTCGGCGAGCTGGGGCGCGTACGCGAATCCCGCCAGGGTCAGGAGACCAAACACGATGTCGGAGTACGAGGCGGTATCCGTGACGATCATCTCCGGGCGCTTGCCGCCGTCACGGTCGTAGAGCACATCCAATACGTACAACGAGTCGCGAGGGGTGCCGGCCACGACCTTCCCGCCGAGCCCGGCCGCCTGGTCATTGATCATGTTGAGCCAGGTGGCGCCGCCCCGGCGGCCGAAGTACTTCGGGTTCGGCCGTGCGTACACGCTTGGAACTGGGACGACGAACCGCATCCGGTCGACCGAGGCGACCAGCCCGCCGCCCCACGCGCTCGCGAGCCCGATGGCCGCCTGGTGTTCGATCAGTGTGGCGTTTGCGGCCCGGTACGTCGCGAGTCGACGTGGGAGAGCCGCCCGTACTTCAGCGCGTCTATGCCGCCGATGACCGGGGTGTAGCCGACGTTGCATCCGTGCGCGACCAGCAGCGCCGCGATCGTCACGGGCAGGTCCTTGAGGCGGGCCTCGCCGCCGGTGATCGAGGTGAACGCCTGGTCGGCGCCAGTCCAGGAGAACACTTCCAGGAGCACCTCGGGCAGGTCGACGCGAGGAAGCATCGCGTTCACCGCGGCCCGCAGGTCGAGCAGCGAGGCGGGTTCCGGTTCCGGCTCCAGGGCGGCGAAGTGCAGTCGGCCGTCGTCGTCGAAGACGATCTGGGCGTTATTCGGAAGCCGTCCGACGACTTCTCGATACGTGCCGTCCAGCAGAGCGGCCCGCGCGGTCAGGTGCTCGCCCGCCCCCGCGGGCAGGTTGAGCGAGGCCAGCACGGTGGGCTTGGCCTGCTCCCACGCCTCACCGGCCAGCAGCTTCGCCCTGGGATCGCCCCACTTGGATGAGTTCTTCGCGAACACTTCCCGCCGGCGCAGCATCCGGTGGAACTGCTCCAGGATGCGGAACGTGTACGCCTTCCAGTCCACGGTGCCCGGCTCCAGGTGCGGGGCCGAAAGGACCAGGCGACGCCAGGAGCCGACGAGCAGATCGGTGTCGATCTCCCTCGGGCCGACCTTCTTGCGGCCCATCAGGTCAGGCAGCGACTTCAGCGCGGTCAGCACCGGCAGCCCTTCCGGGGTCGCTCCAAAGTCGACGACCTTGACCAGGAGCTTGAGGAACGGCCGTACGGTGCCGAACCGGTTGACCAGCATCGCCCGCCATGCCTCGTCCGAGTCGGCGTCGAGCGGCGGGGTCAGCTCGAACAGGGCGGCGATCGCGGCGGCCAGCTCGTGGCGCGGCACCACCGCCTCGATCCGCTCCCACATCGCTGTCAGCGTCTCCACCTTCGGCGGGCTGACCTCCCCGGTGTCGGTGTCGACCTGCTCGCTCGTGGTGTCGCAGACGACCTGGAACGCAGTCGCCAGCTTCGCGCCGGCCCGCTCCACCCTCGGTAGCGTCTTGATCTTCTCCTTGACCGTCTCCCGCTCGGCCTTGGCCAGCAGCTTCGTCGCGATCAGCACCTCCAGCAGGTCCAGGGCGTCGTCCACGGCCCGGGTCGTCAGGTAGACTGCGGTGGCCAGCAGCGTCGCCGTGCGGCGCGAGTCGCCGTGCCGCTTGAGGAGCGACGCCTTGCCGTCCACGCCGTACCGCGACAGCTCTGCGAGGCGCCGCGGCGGTATCCCCGACACGTCCAGTGCACGCATGTCCAGGTCGGCGATCTCCTCGGCCCGCTCCAGGGCCCATTTCATCTGCGGTCCGGACACTCGCATCGGCCCGCGCCGCAGCCGGTCCAGCTCCGAGACCCGGGCGCCGGACGGCACGGTCAACAGGGAGTCCAGCACCGCTCTCTGGCCGATGCTCAGCATCCCGTACAGGGTGTCCCACAGCCGCTGGTTCGCCGCCTCCCGCACCGAGGCGACCAGGCGGGTCAGTGTCGTCACGCCGGGCAGCAGCACCCGGCGCTCGCGCAGCTGGCCGACCGCCGCGTCGAACAGGGCCTTCGGGCCCTCGCGTGTCGTCCAGGCCCGTGCGTCCACCCAGGTCCGCAGGTCGGTCTCCGCCTCGGCGAACTCCTTGTACTCCAGGACCCGCCGCAGCTCACGTACGTGGTCCAGGCGGGTGTTCTCCCGTTCGCCGTACGCTTTCAGCACCGACGCGTCGCCGATGTCGAGCTGCTCGGCGAGGTAGTCGATGACCTCCGCCGGAACGTCCGTGGGGTCGTCGAGGAACACCCCCAGATACCGCGCGGTCGTCAGCTGTAGCGCGTAGCCCAGGCGGTTATGGGACCGTCGCTTGGCCTCGATCAGCTCTCGGTCAGCGTCGTCCAGGAAGAAGAAGCGCTCCAGCTCCGTACGGGACGGCCCACCGCGAAATGCCGCATACGCGGCAGCCTGCTCATCCGTCAAAAACTCAACCGGCACTCCGGGCCTCCGAACAGTCGATCAACAACAACTGCCGAAGGTTCCGCTGCCGCAGAAGCCCAGGTCAAAGCCTCTCTGAGCACGCCCAGGGCTTAGCGCCGGTTTTCGTTCCGATGTTCCTCAACCCCCGACACCGGATTCATCCGCGAACCCGCGGGCACGCTGAACTCGATGACGACTGGGGGGAAGTCCTACTACTACCTCACCGACGCCACCGGCAACGTCCTCGGCCTCGCCGACGACACCGGCAAGCGCACGCCTACACCAGCGCGGTCATCCGCCTGCTCGCCGAACGAGCACCGGGTCTGCTGAAGGTCCTGCGCGAACGACCCGAACTTCATCCTTCTGGATGGCACGCTCGCCGAGTGCGACCGGATCGGCGACGGACAGGCCGACTACTCCCACAAGCACCGCCGGCACGGCGTGAACGTGCAGGTTGTCACCGATCCGGACGGCCGGCTGCTGTGGCTCTCGCCTGCGCTGCCGGGCCGGGCTCACGACCTGACAGCCGCCCGCACCCACCGCATCCTCCGCATCTGCGAGCGCCAGGGCGTCCCCATCCTGGCTGATCTCGCCTACCAGGGCGGCGGTCCATGGCTGACCACGGGCATCAAACGCAGGCCCCTGCAGGAACTCACCCCCACAGAGAAGACCGCCAACCGGGCCTTGGCCTCGGCACGGGCGCCGGTCGAACGCGGCGTCGCCCGACTGAAGTCCTGGCGGATCTTCCGCAGGTCCCGATGTAGCCCCAACCGCATGTCGTCAATCGTCAAAGCCGTGCTCACGCTGGAGCGGCAACGCTGAAGAAGCTCAATATGTCCGACGGGGACGCGTCTGCGGGGTGTCGGACGTGCCCTGCGGGTGCTGACGGGTGTGGAGGGCCTGCTCGACATTCTCCAGACGCCGCCGTTGCC
>NZ_JBIWEF010000033.1:0-13077 GCF_044762405.1 Streptomyces sp. NPDC097107
CGACGACGGGGTGTTCCTCGCGGCCCAGCGTCGCGACCGCCCCGAAACGCAACAGCTCCTCACCACCCTGGGCGAGCTGCACACCCGAGGCGTCCCCGTCGACTGGGAGACGTTCTTCGCGGGTCGCGGTGCCCGCACCGTCGACCTGCCCACCTACCCCTTCCAGCACCAGCGCTACTGGCTGAACGCCACCGCTTCCACGTACAGCGTCCCCGTCGGGCTCGGTCAACTGCTCGTCGAGCATCCCCTCCTGGGCGCCGCCGTGCCCCTGCCCGGTACCGGCGGGCTCGTCCTCACCGGTCGTCTCGCCGACGACACCCAGACGTGGCTCAACGATCACGTGGTGATGGGCACGGTGCTGTTCCCCGGTACCGGATTCGCGGAACTGGCGCTCCAGGCCGGCCAGCGCAGCGGTTGCCCCGTCGTCGAGGAACTGACCCTCCATGCTCCCCTCGTGCTGCCCGAGGGCACCGCGGCGGCCTTGCAGGTCGTCGTGGGGGCGCCGGACGCGTCGGGCCGCCGGGCCGTGGAGATCCACTCCCGTCCGGAGAACGGAGCGGCCGACGCCGGCTTCACGGACTCCTGGACGACCCACGCCGTCGGCTTCCTCAGCCCGCTCCTGCCGGAACCCGAGTTCGACCTCACTCAATGGCCTCCGGCGGGCGCGGCCCCCATGGACGTCACCGACGCCTACACGCTGCTGGCCGATCGGGGTTACGCCTACGGGCCGGCGTTCGAGGGCCTGCGGGCCGCCTGGCGGGACGGCGACGAGATCTACGCCGAGGTGGCGCTGCAACCCGAGACCGCCGCCGAGGCGGCCGACTACATCCTCCACCCCGCCCTGCTCGACGCCGCCATGCACGTCGACCTGTTGGATGAGAGCGACGGCCCGGTACTGCTGCCGTTCGCCTGGAACGGCATCGCCCCGCATGCCGCGGGTGCGGCAGGACTGCGGATGTGGATCACTCGCCTGGACGGTGCCGAAGCGTCCGTGATGCGGATGGCCGACGCCGATGGCCGGCCGGTGGCCACCGTGTCGAAGCTGGTGTCCCGTCCGGTGGAGCAGGAACGGCTCAGTGAAGCCGGCGGACGCGCTGCCGGCCTCCCGCTGCACCGAGTGGAGTGGCAGGCCGTGACGGCTCCGCCGCCCGCCGACGGCGAGCTGCGGTGGGCCGTCCTGGGCTCCGGTACGCCGCTCCCCGCGCCGGAGGCCATCCTCCCCGGCCTGAACGGGGTTCCTCAGTACGCCGATGTGGCGGCTCTGGCGGCCGCGGTGGCCGATCCGGCATCGGGACCGGCTCCGCGGACCGTCGTGTACCGGGCACCCGAGTGCGAGGAGGACGGTGCGGATCTGCCGGACCGGGCCCGCGCGCTCACCCAGCGGCTGCTGGGCCTCCTCCAGGAGTGGCTCGCCGAGGACCGCCTCGACGGAACGCGCCTGGTCGTGCTCACCCGGGGCGCGGTCACCGGCGGCGCCGACGGCAGTGCGGTCGACCTGGTGCAGGCACCCTTGTGGGGACTCGTACGCGCGGCCGCCGAGGAGCATCCGGGTCGGTTCGCCGTCCTCGACGTCGACGGCACCGACGCGTCGGTCCTCGCCGTGCCCGGCGCCCTCGCTGCGGGCGAATCCGAATTGGCGCTGCGCCTGGGCCAGGCCCGGGTACCCCGCCTCGCCCGGATCACCGGGAGGCCGCCCGCGAGGCGGGCCCCGGCCGCGTCCGCGTGGCGCGAGGACGGCACGGTCCTGATCACGGGCGGCACCGGTGGCCTGGGCGCCGTGCTGGCCCGGCATCTGGTGGCCGAGCACGGTGTTCGGCACCTGCTGCTCACCAGCCGCCGCGGCCCCGACGCCCCCGGCGCCGACACCCTGCGCACCGAACTCACCGGCCTCGGCGCCCACACCGTCACCATCACCGCCTGCGACACCGCCGACCGGATCGCCCTCACCGCCCTTCTCGACCGGATCCCCACCCCACACCCCCTGACCGCGGTCGTCCACGCCGCCGGAGTGGCGGACGGGGGCCTGGTCGCCTCGCTCTCCGAGGAGCAGACCGAACGGGTGCTGCGGCCGAAGGTCGACGGGGCCTGGCACCTGCACGAACTCACCCGCCACCTCCCCCTGACCGCCTTCGTCCTCTACTCCTCCGCCGGCGGCCAGATCCTCGCCGCCGGACAGGCCAACTACGCCGCCGCCAACGTCTTCCTCGACGCCCTCGCCCACCACCGCCACCACCTCGGCCTCCCCGCCCAGTCCCTCGCCTGGGGACTGTGGAGGGAGAACAGCGGAATGGGCGACCCCGACAAGGCCGACCTGCGCCGCATGGACCGGCTCGGCCTGCCAGCCCTCGACCGGGAGCAGGGCCTGGCCCTGTTCGACCGTGCGCTCTCCCTGTCCCCCGCCGAGGCGGTGGTCGTCCCGGTGCGGGTCGACGCGGCGGCGCTGCGGGCCCGTGGAGACGATCTGCCACACCTGCTGCGCGGCCTGGCGCGGGTGCCCGTCCCCCGGGCGTCCACCGCGGTGGCCGGGCACCCGGTGGGTGGCGCCGCCGGCGCCGGCTCCCTCGTCGAGCGACTGATCGGCCTGCCCGGAACGGAGCGCGACCGGGCACTGCTAAACCTGGTGCGTGGGCAGGTCGCGACCGTCCTCGGACATGACGGACCGGAAGCGGTCGAGCCGGGACGGGCCTTCCGCGAGCTGGGCTTCGACTCGCTGGCCTCGGTCGAGTTGCGCAACGCCCTGCGCGGCACCACCGGCCTGGCGTTGCCCGCCACCCTGGTCTTCGACCATCCGACGTCGCAAGCCGTGGCCGAGTTGCTGAAGCGTGAGCTTTTCGCCGCGCTTGACCCCTCGGACTCGGAGACGGACTCGGCCACGGAGACCGCGGCCCGTACGGCCGCACGGGCGGCCCGTTCCGACGATCTCATCGCCATCGTCGGGATGAGCTGCCGCTACCCGGGCGACGTGCACAGCCCCGAGGAGCTGTGGCGCCTCGTCGCCGAGGGGGTCGACGCCGTCTCCGGATTCCCCGCCGACCGAGGGTGGAACACCGACCGCCTGTACGCACCCGAGCCGCAGGACGGCAAGACATACGTACGCGACGGCGGCTTCCTGCGCGACGGCGCCGAGTTCGACCCCGGCTTCTTCGGGATCAGTCCGCGTGAGGCGCTGGCCATGGATCCGCAGCAGCGGCTGCTGCTGGAGACCGCCTGGGAGGCGTGCGAACGTGCCGGGATCGACCCGGTGTCGCTCCGTGGCAGTCAGACCGGTGTGTTCGCGGGCGTCATGTACGACGACTACGGCACCCGGTTGGGCGACGACGTCCCTCCGGACGTGGCCGGCTACCTCGCCAACGGCAGCGCCGCCAGCGTGCTGTCCGGGCGACTCGCGTACCTCTTCGGCCTGGAAGGCCCCGCGGTGTCGGTGGACACCGCCTGCTCCTCGTCCCTGGTCAGCCTGCATCTGGCAACCCAGGCGCTGCGCAACGGCGAGTGCACGATGGCCCTGGCCGGTGGCGTCACGTTCCTCTCCGCCCCCGACGCCTTCGTGGACTTCAGCAGGCAGCGAGCGCTCTCCCCGGACGGGCGGTGCAAGGCCTTCTCGGCCGCCGCCGACGGCGTGGGCTGGTCCGAGGGTGTGGGCGTGCTCGTGCTGGAGCGGCTGTCGGACGCGCGGCGTAACGGGCATCGGGTGCTGGCGGTGGTGCGTGGTTCGGCGGTGAATCAGGACGGTGCGTCGAACGGGTTGACGGCTCCGAACGGTCCGTCGCAGCAGCGGGTGATCCGGCAGGCGTTGGCGGCTGCGGGGTTGCGGGCTGCGGAGGTGGACGCCGTGGAGGCGCACGGGACGGGGACGACGCTCGGGGATCCGATCGAGGCGCAGGCGTTGCTGGCGACGTATGGGCAGGAGCGGCCGGGTGAGGGTCGGCCGTTGTGGCTGGGGTCGTTGAAGTCGAACATCGGGCATGCGCAGGCGGCTGCGGGTGTGGCGGGTGTGATCAAGATGGTGATGGCGATGCGGCACGGGGTGCTGCCGCGGACGTTGCATGTGGAGGAGCCGTCGCCGCATGTGGACTGGTCGGCGGGAGCGGTGGAGTTGCTGACCGAGGCCCGCCCTTGGGAGAGCGACGGGCGTCCGCGCCGGGCGGGTGTGTCGTCGTTCGGGATCAGTGGCACCAACGCGCACGTGATCCTCGAAGAAGCACCCGTGCCGGCGGAGGAGGAGGGTCCTCACGCACCGTTGCCGGTGGTGCCGTGGGTGTTGTCGGGGCGTGGTGAGGGGGCGTTGCGGGCGCAGGCGGAGCGGCTGGCCGGGTATGTGGCCGGGCGGGATGATCTGTCGCCGTTGGATGTGGGCTACTCGCTGGCCACGGCTCGGAGCGTGCTGGAACACCGGGCTGTGGTGGTGGGGCGCGACAGCGGGGAACTGCTGCGTGGGCTGGGTGAAGTGGGGTCCGGTGAGCGGGCCGGTGGGACGCCGGTGCAGGGCAAGGCGGCCTTCGTGTTCTCCGGACAGGGCAGCCAGCGTGCGGGCATGGGCCGGGAGTTGTACGAGGCGTTCCCGGTCTTCGCGCGTGCGCTGGACGAGGTGGTCGATGCGTTGGGGCTGCCGTTGCGGGAGGTGATGTGGGAGGGCGGTGACGACCTGGACCGGACCGGGTTCACGCAGCCGGCCCTCTTCGCTCACGAGGTCGCCCTGTTCCGGCTGCTGGAGTCGTGGGGTGTGCGCCCGGATGTGGTGGCGGGGCATTCCATCGGTGAGTTGTCGGCGGCGTATGTGGCGGGTGTGTTCTCGCTGGAGGACGCGGCGACGCTGGTGGCGGCGCGGGCGCGGCTGATGGACGCGCTTCCGGCGGGTGGCGCGATGATCGCCGTACAGGCCACCGAGGAAGAAGTACGCGAACGTCTCACCGATGGTGTGAGCGTGGCCGCCGTCAATGGGCCGCGTTCTGTGGTGGTTTCCGGGGACGAGGCTGCTGTCACCGAGGTGGCGGGGCGTTTCGAGCGGACGGCGCGGCTGAAGGTGTCCCACGCCTTCCACTCCCCGCTGATGGAGCCGATGCTGGCGGACTTCGGGAAGATCGCCGCACAGCTCACCTACCGTGAGCCGGTCCTGCCCGTCGTCTCGAACGTGACCGGTACTCTCGCCGGCCCGGACGATCTGTGTGATCCCGGGTACTGGGTCCGCCATGTCCGTGAGACCGTCCGCTACCACGATGGCATCCAGGCTTTGGAGGAACACGGCGTCCGCACGTTCGTGGAGGTCGGCCCGCAGGCGGTCCTCGCCGGCCTGGGCTGCGGCGACGACGCCGTGTTCCTCGCCGCACAGCGCCGCGACCGCCCCGGAGCCGGCCAGCTCCTCACCACCCTGGGTGAACTCCATACCCGAGGCGTCCCGGTCGACTGGTCGGCGTTCTTCGAGGGTCGCGGTGCCCGCACCGTCGACCTGCCCACCTACCCCTTCCAGCACCAGCGCTACTGGCTGGACGCCACCGCATCCGCACACAGCGACCCGACGGCCCTGGGGCAGACGCCCGCCGCGCACCCCCTTCTGGGTGCCGCCATCACTCTGCCCGCGTCGGGTGCGCTCGCCCTGACCGGACGGCTCAGCGTCGACACCCACCCCTGGCTCGCCCAGCACGCGGTCCACGGCACCGCCCTCCTTCCCGGCACCGCACTGGTCGAACTGGCCCTCCACGCCGGCCATCACACCGGCACCCCGGTCCTCGACGAACTCACCCTCCAGACCCCCCTCACACTCCCCCCTCACACCGCCCTCGCCCTCCAGGTCACGGTCGACGCCCCCGACGACGCCGGTCACCGCGCGGTGGAGATCCACTCCCGCGAGGCAGACGACCCCGCGGCTCCGTGGACCCGGCACGCGGTCGGCGTCCTCACCTCCGACAACACCCATGAGGCAGGAGCGGCGGTCCGCGAGGACGCCGGGGTCTGGCCGCCTTCGGACGCCACCCCCATCCCGGTGGAGACGCTGTACGAGGAACTGGCCGACCAGGGGTACGACTACGGTCCGATGTTCCGGTGCGTACGGCGGGCCTGGAGGCACGGCGGGGATGTGCTGGGAGAGATCGCGCTACCCGAGGAGGCTGTCGACGCGGCGCGGTACGGGATCCATCCGGCGCTGCTGGACGCCGCGCTGCATCTCATGGACTTCCTCACGGGCGACGGTCCGGCCGACGGTGACCAGGAGACCCGCATCCCCTTCGCCTGGACCGGTACGTCCCTGCGCGCTACGGGTGCCGCCGCCCTTCGTGTGCGTATGCGGGCCGTGGCCAACGGCGGCGTCTCCCTGGACATCGCCGACAGTGACGGTGGCCCTTTGGCAACGGTGGAGTCGTTGGCGCTGCGTCCTGTGACCGCCCGGCAGTTGGGCGGCTCGGCGCATCCCCTGTACCGCGTCGCTTGGCAGCCCTTGTCCGGCGCCGACGGCTCGGGACGGGCCGAGGGCGCTGCGGAGCCGGTCGCCCTGCCCGAGTGGGAGGACATCCCGGACGGTGCACCGGTACCGGAACTGGTCGCCCTTTCCCTGGTGTCCGGGGCCGGGGACGCTGACGAGGACGGGGACACGGCCGTGCCGACCCGGGCGCGGGAGTCGGTACACCGGGTGCTGGCCGCGATGCGTGCCTGGCTGGCCGATGGGCGGTGCGCGTCGGCCCGGCTGGTGGTCGTGACGCGCGGTGCCGTGTGTGTGGACGCGTCCGACCGCTCGATCGATCTGGGCGGTGCGCCGGTGTGGGGCGCGGTCCGGGCGGCGCAGGCGGAGAACCCCGGCAGGTTCACGCTCGTCGACACCGACGGTTCACCCGTGTCCGTCCGTGCCCTGCCCGCGGCCGCGGCCCTGGGCGAGCCGGAGTTGGCCCTGCGCGAGGGTGGTGTCCGGGTGCCCCGGCTGGCCCGGGTCGTGGCAGCGGAAGCGGCGGCGGAAGCGGCAGCGGCCGTACGGTGGCCGACGACCGGCACCGTGCTGATCACCGGCGGGACGGGTCTGCTGGGTGCCCAGCTGGCCCGGCATCTGGTGGCCGAGCACGGTGTTCGGCACCTGCTGCTCACCAGCCGCCGCGGCCCCGACGCCCCCGGCGCCGACACCCTGCGCACCGAACTCACCGACCTCGGCGCCCACACCGTCACCATCACCGCCTGCGACACCGCCGACCGGATCGCCCTCACCGCCCTTCTCGACCGGACCCCCACCCCACACCCCCTGACCGCGGTCGTCCACGCCGCCGGGGTGATGGACAACGGAGTACTGGACGCCATGACCCCGGAGCGGGTGGAGACGGTGCTGCGGCCGAAGATCGACGGGGCCTGGCACCTGCACGAACTCACCCGCCACCTCCCCCTGACCGCCTTCGTCCTCTACTCCTCCGCCGGCGGCCAGATCCTCGCCGCCGGACAGGCCAACTACGCCGCCGCCAACGTCTTCCTCGACGCCCTCGCCCACCACCGCCACCACCTCGGCCTCCCCGCCCACTCCCTCGCCTGGGGACTGTGGGAAGGGACCGCGGGCGACGGTGACGCCCAGGCCGTGGACGCGGGTCGTATCCGCCACCTCGGGGTGCGGGAACTGTCCGTCTCCGAGGGGCTGTCGATGTTCGACGCCGCGGTCGCTTCGAGCGAGGCGGTGCCGGTCCCCGTACGGTTCGACGCGGAGGCGTTGCGGGCACGGCCGGACGAGTTGCCGGCGTTGCTGCGCGGCCTGATCGCTGAAGGGGGGCGTACCCGTCCCCAGGTGGGAGCGGGTACGGGTCACCCGACGGCGTCGGGCGACGGCGGATCCGCATCGGCCGGAGACGCTTCCGCTTCCCCGCCGGAGCGTTCGCTCGCCGAGCAGCTCGCGGACCTCTCCTGGGAGGACGCGGGACGGCTGCTCCAGGACCTCGTCGCCGGGCATGTGGCGGCCGTGCTCGGGCACGACGGCCCCGAAGCCGTCACTCTCGAGCGTGGCTTCCTCGACATGGGGCTGGATTCCCTGGCCGCACTGGAACTGCGCAACCGGCTCGCCGGTGCCACCGGGGAACGGCTGCCCGCCACGCTGATCTACGACTGCCCGACCGTGGTGGCCGTGGCGGAGTTCCTGCGGACCGAGATGGTGGGCGAACAGCCGGTCCCCGCCGCCCGGGCGGCAGGGACGAACGGAACGGCCGGAACGGCCGGCGGGAGCGGATTGGCCGGCGCCGACCTGACCTCGCTGGACGCGGACCTGACGCGGCTCGAGGAGTCGCTGTCCGCGGTGGCGGCCGATGAGGCCGAGGCGGCCCGGATCGACCAGCGACTGCGGTCACTGGCCGCCAAGTGGGCCGACGCGCATCGCGCCACCACGACCCGGCCCGCCGATGACGACGGTCTGGCAGCCGCCACCGCCGACGAGTTGTTCGAGATGCTCGACGGCGAACTGGGGGCCTGAGGGCGGAACCCGACCGGATCGGCCCGTCACCGCGCGAGCGACGCGGTGGCGGGCCGGCCCGCTTCCGGGTACTGATCGCGGGGGAAACGCGCGAGGACGGGCCGGGCTCCGAGAGCCCGGCCCGTCCTCGTGCTTGCTCGTGCTTGCTCGTGCTTGCCGCCGACCTGGATCAGTCCAGCGACGTCAGCCAGTCGTCGACGACCTCGGCCGTGCGGTGCGCCTCGGACTCGACCATCGTCAGGTGGTCGCCCGCGACCTCGACGACCGTGTGTGCCGTGTCCCAGGAGGTACGCCAGGCGTCGGTGGCGGTCGCCGTGTCCGCCGCGCCCGCCCAGTCCCGGGGGCGGGCGAAGAGGATCGGCGCGGTGATGGCGTCGAGATCGCAGTCCTCCATCAACTGCCCGTACCAGGCCATGGCCGTCAGGCGGGCGTTGGTGAACGGACCGAACAGGGCCTCCTTCTCGAAGAGTCCGGCGAACATCTGGGCGATCAGCCCGACCAGGCCCTCGGTCTTGGGATGGTAGGTGTCCAGCAGGACGACGGCCCGCGGACCGGTACCGGTCTGCTCCAGGTGTCGGGCGGTCGCGTGGGCGAAGATCCCGCCCGCCGAGTAGCCGAGCAGCACATAGGGCTTGTCCCCGGCCGCCGCACGGATCTGTCGGGCAGCCCCCTCCACCACGGTGGTGAAGGCGGCCGGCAGGCTCTCGTTCTCCGCGAAGCCCGGCAGCGGTACGGCGGCGACATCCCGCTTCCCCCGCATGGCCGCGGCGATCCGGAGGAACTGGTGGGCACCGCCCATGGCCGCCGGTGAGGGGAAGCAGAACAGGCCGGGCTCCTGCGGCCCGCTCGCCAGCCGTACGGCCGGGGGGAGTTCGGGCAGGTCGTCCGGGGTGGCGTAGGTGGGGCGCAGGCCGGCGGCCAGGTCGAGGATGGCCACCCCCTGGTCGAGGCGGTCGCGGTCGATGGCCTGGCGGAACAACGCGCTGAGTGACTCCCCCGCCGGGTCGGGTGTCGCCCCGGCGGCGGCCCGCCCGCCGCTTCCCGGCGCCGCTCCGCCGTCCGTGCCCGCCCCCGTCGACGCCTCCGCGAGGATCCAGCCGGCCAGGGACCGGGCGCTGGGGTGGTCGAAGACGATGGTGGCCGGCATGGGGATGCCAGCGGCGCTCTTGAGGCGGTTGCGGAGTTCCACGGCCCCGAGGGAGTCGAACCCCATCTCCAGGAACGGGCGGTCCGGCGCGACGGCCTCCAAACCGTGGTGGCCGAGGACCGCGGCCACGTGGGTACGGACCAGGTCGACCACGGCCTGCTCGCGCCGCTCGTCCGGCAGGCCGGCGAGGCGCTGCGCGAGCGAGGGCCCCTGAGCGGCTCCGGCCGCCGTGCCGCGCGCCGCACCGCGACGGGCGGCGGTGGCGGTCGTACGGACCAGTCCGCGCAGCAGGGGCGGTACGCCGTCGGCGCGCTGCCGGATCGCGTCCGGGTCCAGATGGACCGGCAGCTGCGCCGGGACCCGGCGTCGTACGGCGGTGTCGAACAGCTCCAGGCCCTCGGCCGCCGTCAGTTCGGTCATGCCCCAGCGGCGGATGCGCTCGACGTCCACAGGCTTGAGGCTCCGGACCATGCCGTGTCCTTCCCCCCACAGGCCCCAGGCCAGGGCATGGGCGGGGAGGCCCGTGGCGGCGCGGTGTTCGGCGAGTCCGCCGAGGAAGAGGTTGGCGGCGGCGTAGTTGCCCTGTCCGGGCCCGTCGACCACGCACGAGGACGAGGAGAACAGGACGAACGCGGTGAGCGGCAGGTCACGGGTCAGCTCGTGCAGGTGCCACGCGGCGTCGGCCTTCGGGCCGAGGACGTGGTCGAGGTACTCGGGGGTCAGCGCGCCGATGACGGCGTTCGCGGCGACGCCCGCGGTGTGCACGACCCCGGTGAGCGGACGGTGCGGGTCGATGCCGGCGAGCAGTGCCGCCAGGGCGTCCCGGTCGCCGACGTCGCAGGCCTCGATACGGACCTCGGCGCCCGCCTCGGTCAGCTCCGCGGCCAGTTCCGCGGCGCCCTCGGCCGCCGTGCCCCGGCGGCTGGTGAGCAGCAGGTGACGGACACCGTGCTCGGTGACGAGGTGGCGGGCAACGAGGCTGCCGAGACCGCCGGTGCCGCCGGTGATGAGCACCGTACCGTCGGCATCCCAGGGGGAGGTTCCGGCGTCCGCGGTCCCGTCGTGTTCGGCACGGGTGTGTTCGGCACGGACCAGTCGTGGCATCAGGAGCTCGCCGCCACGGATCGCGAGTTGCGGTTCGCCGGTGGCCACGGCGGCCGGCAGGGCGGCGAGCGAACGGGGGTCGTCGTCGAGGTCGACCAGCAGTTGGCGGCCGGGGTTCTCGGCCTGGGCGGACCGGACCAGGCCCCATACGGCGGTACCGGGCAGGTCCGGGCCGGTGTCCTCGCCCGGCCGTGTCGCGACCGCGCCGCGCGTGACCACCAGCAGACGGGAGCTTTCGAACCGTTCGTCGGCGGCCCAGGTGTGCAGCGCCGCGAGCACGGCACCGGTCGCGGAACGCACGCGGTCCGGCATGGGCGCACCGGGATCGGTGACGCAGCCGAGAACGGCCACGGCAGGCGCCTGCCGCACCCCGTCGTACGCGGTCGCCAGATCCGGATGCCCGAGTCCGAGAACGTCCTCCCCGAACGACGCCCACGGAACCGCCCCCGACGGGTCGGCGCCGACGGGCGTGGTGGGGACCGGCATCCAGCTCACGTCGTAGAGAGAGCGGTGGACGGCAGGGGACGCGCCGCTGAGCTGCTCGGGCGCGATGGTCCGGGCGGCGAGCGACTCCACGGTGACCACAGGGGCGCCCGTACTGTCGACGGCGTCCAGACGCAGCACCGAGCCGACGCCGGTCACGCGGACACGGAGCACGGAGGCGCCCGTCGCGTGCAGGCGCACGCCGTTCCAGGCGAACGGCACGGACGGCGCGGTGTCCGCGTCACCTTCGAGGAAGCTGGTGTGCAGGGCGGCGTCCAGCAGAGCCGGGTGCACTCCGTAGGCGGCTGCTTCGCCTTCGCCCGACGGGTCGTCGAGCATGGCGACTTCCCCGTAGAGGGCGTCGGCGTCCCGCCATGCCCCACGGAGGAGCCGGAAGGCCGGGCCGTACTCCAGACCCTGCGCCGCCAGGTCCGTGTAGAACTCGTCGAGCGGGAGGGCTACGGCGCCATCGGGCGGCCAGACCTCCATACCCGTCGGCTCGGGCGATCGCGTGTCGGCGCCGGCGGCAAGCTGGCCTTCGGCATGCAGCGTCCACTCGCCTTCCTGGTCCACTCCCTCGCTCCGGGAGTGGATCCGGACGGTCCGGTGATCGTTCTCGTCCGCACCGTCGACGGTGACCTGCAAAGCCACTCCGCCCCGCTCCGGCACGAGCAGCGGCGCGTGAAGCGTCAGTTCCTCCAGCAGGCCGCAGCCCACCTCGTCACCGGCCCGAACCGCCATCTCCACGAACGCCGTACCCGGCAACAACACCGAGCCCAACACCCCATGATCCGCCAGCCACGGCTGCCCCTCACGCGACAAACGCCCCGTGAACACCACCCCACCCGTCACCGGCAACTCCACCACCGCCCCCAGCAACGGATGCTGCGCTGATTCGAGGCCGGCGGCCGGGATGTCCGCGCCGGTGTCGAGGGAGTTGAGCCAGTAGCGCTGGTGCTGGAAGGGGTAGGTGGGCAGGTCGACGGTGCGGGCACCGCGACCCTCGAAGAACGCCGACCAGTCGACCGGGACGCCTCGGGTGTGCAGGGTGCCCAGGGTGGTGAGGAGCTGGCCGGTTTCGGGCCGGTCGCGGCGCTGTGCGGCGAGGAACACGGCGTCGTCGCCGCAGCCCAGGCCGGCGAGGACCGCCTGCGGTCCCACCTCCACGAAGGTCCGGACGCCCTGCTCCTCCAGAGCCTGGTTGCCGTCGTGGTAGCGGACGGTCTCACGGACGTGACGGACCCAGTACCCGGGATCACACAGGTCCCCCGGTGCGGCGAGAGTGCCGGTCACGTTCGAGACGACGGGCAGGACCGGCTCACGGTAGGCGAGCTGGGCGGCGATCTTCCCGAACTCCGCCAGCATCGGCTCCATGAGCGGGGAGTGGAAGGCGTGGGACACCTTCAGCCGCGCCGTCCGCTCGAAACGCCCCGCCACCTCGGTGACAGCCGTCTCGTCCCCGGAGATCACCACAGAACGCGGCCCGTTCACGGCAGCCACGCTCACACCGTCGGTGAGGTACGGACGTACCTCCTCTTCCGTGGCCTGTACGGCGATCATCGCGCCACCCGCCGGAAGCGCGTCCATCAGCCGCGCCCGCGCCGCCACCAAGACCGCCGCATCCTCCAGCGAGAACACACCCGCCACATACGCCGCCGACAACTCACCGATGGAATGCCCCGCCACCACATCCGGGCGCACACCCCACGACTCCAGCAGCCGGAACACGGCGACCTCGTGAGCGAAGAGGGCCGGCTGCGTGAACCCCGTCCGGTCCAGGTCGTCACCGCCCTCCCACATCACCTCCCGCAACGGCAGCCCCAACGCATCGACCACCTCATCCAGCACACGCGCGAAGACCGGAAACGCCTCGTACAACTCCCGGCCCATACCCGCACGCTGACTCCCCTGCCCGGAGAACACG
>NZ_JBIWEF010000034.1:0-10497 GCF_044762405.1 Streptomyces sp. NPDC097107
TTCCGGGAGGTGGCATCCGGACTGACGTATCACGAGCCGGTTGTGCCTGTGGTGTCGAACGTGACCGGCCGTCTCGCCGGCCCGGGAGACTTGTGTGATCCCGAGTACTGGGTCCGCCATGTCCGTGAGACCGTCCGCTACCACGACGGCATCCGGGCTCTGGAGGAGCAGGGCGTCCGCACGTTCGTGGAGGTGGGACCGCAGGCGGTCCTCGCCGGGCTGGGCTGCGGCGACGACGCCGTGTTCCTCGCCGCACAGCGCCGCGACCGCCCCGAGACCCACCAACTCGTGGCCGCGCTGGGCGCCCTGCACACCCGAGGCGTCCTGGTCGACTGGTCGGCGTTCTTCGAGGGTCGCGGTGCCCGCACCGTCGACCTGCCCACGTACGCCTTCCAGCGTGAGCGCTTCTGGCTGGATGCCGCGCTCGACGTCGGGGATCCCTCCGGCCTCGGACAGCGGTCCGCGGAACACCCGCTGCTCGGCGCCCTGGTGACGCTGCCCGGCAGTGACGGCGTGGTGCTGACCGGCCGTCTTTCCCTGGCCACTCACCCCTGGCTCGCCGATCACACGGTGCTCGGCACCACACTGCTGCCCGGGACCGCGTTCGTGGAACTGGCGCTGCACGCCGGTGACCAGGTCGGCTGTCCCGTCCTGGACGAACTGACCATCCAGGAACCGCTGGTTCTGCCCGAGCACGAGGGCGTGGCCGTGCAGGTCGTGGTGGAGGGGCCCGACGACTCCGGCACCCGTCACCTGCTCATCCATTCCCGGCCGGAGTCGGCGCCTGTGGACGCGCCGTGGGCACGCAACGCCACCGGTGTTCTGGTTCCCGGCGGCCCGGACGCGGCCAAGCCTGGGACCGACCTGCGGACCTGGCCTCCCCAGGGCGCCGTCCCGCTGCCCGCGGACGGCTTCTACGAGCGGCTCACGGAGCGCGGCTTCGGCTACGGGCCGGTGTTCCAGTGCCTGCGTGCCGCCTGGCGGCGGGACGGTGAACTGTTCGCCGAGGTGGCGCTCCCCGACAGCGCGCTGGACGAGGCGGCCGCCTTCGGGCTGCACCCGGCGCTGCTCGACGCCGCCCTGCACGTCAGCATCCTGGAGGAGCAGGAGGGCGAGGAGAACCCTTCGATCCCCTTCTCGTGGAGCGGTGTCCGGCTGCACGCCACAGGTGCCGCCGTCCTGCGCGTGCGGGTCTCCGCGGACGGCGGTTCCGTCACGGTCGCCGATGCCCATGGGGCGCCCGTGGCCGACGTACGCGACATCACCGCCCGCCCCGTGTCGGCCGAGAGGCTCGGCGGGGGTTCCGGTTCCGGCGAGGAACGTGAGGCCCTTTACCAGGTGAAGTGGCTTCGGATGCCTGGACCGGTCACCCCTGTCACGTCATGGGCGCTCCTCGGAGAGGCTCGTCTCGCCGCAGGCCACGACGTTCCCGTCTACCCGGACGTGGCCGCCCTCGCCGCCGCCGTCGCCGAGGGCGCTCCGCTCCCCGAGGCGGTCGTCCTCGATGCGCATCACCTCGGCGACACGGCCGAGGCCACCCCGTATCTGCCGGACCGGGCGCGCTCCTTCACCAGTCGGGTCCTGCCTGTGCTCCAGCAGTGGCTGGAGCACGATGTGCTGGCCGCCACCCGTCTGGTCGTCGTGACGCGGGGCGCGGCCGGGGCGGACACCGGCGCGGTCGACGTGGCACAGGCACCCGTCTGGGGTCTGGTGCGGGCCGCCGCCGAAGAGATGCCCGGTCGCTTCGGCCTCCTCGACCTCGACCCCGGCACGGACGGGGAGACGCCCGGCCCGGCGGTCCTGGCCGAGGCGCTCGGCAGCCACGAGGGTGAACTCGCCCTGCGCGGAGGCCGTCCGCTGATGCCCCGCCTCTCCGCGGTCGACCCCGGCACGGGCGCCGAGGCGGTCGGACCGTGGGATCCCGCCGGTACGGTGCTCATCACCGGCGGCACCGGAGGGCTGGGGTCGCTCGTGGCCCGTCATCTGGTCGCCGAGCACGGCGTCCGGTACCTGTTGCTGGTGAGCCGGAGCGGCATGGCCGCGGACGGCGCCGCGAACCTGGTGGCGGAGCTGTCGGAGTCGGGCGCCGAGGTGCGAGTGGAGCGGTGCGACGTCGCGGACCACCGCGCGCTGGCCGAGCTGCTCGCCGCCATTCCCGCCGACCGCCCCCTCAGAGGCGTCGTGCACACGGCCGGCGTCGCCGAGGGCGGGCTGGTCACCACCCTCACGCCGGCCTCCATGGAACGGGTCATGCGTCCCAAGGCCGACGCGGCGTGGAACCTGCACGTCCTCACCCAGGACGCGGACCTGACGGCGTTCGTCATGTTCTCCTCGTCCGGCGGTCTCATCCTCGCGGCGGGACAGGGCGACTACGCCGCCGCCAACGTCTTCCTCGACGCACTCGCCCAGCACCGTCGGGCGAGGGGGCTGCCCGCCACCTCACTCGCGTACGCCACATGGGACCCGCCCGTCGGCCTCACCGCCCAGCTCACCGATGTCGATCTCAACCGCATCCGCTCCCTGGGCGTCCCGGCGATCAAGACACACCAGGCGTTCGCCCTGTTCGACCAGGCATTGACGACCGAGCACCACCTCCTGGCCCCCCTCGTCCTCAACACGGCCGTCCTGCACACCCGGCGCCGGGGTGCCTGGATCGGCGGGGGCACCGAACTCCCGCCCCTGCTGCGCCCGGCCACGCGATCCGCGCACCGCGCGGCACGCCCGACGGCGGGCGGCCCCACCGCCGCGAGTGAGGGCGCGCCCGGCACCGGAGGTCTCGCCGGACAGCTGGCCGGTCTTCCCGAGCCCCAGGCCCGCGAAGCCCTGCTCGACCTGGTCCGCAACCATGCGGCGTGGGTACTCGGACACGCGTCGGCCAACCCCATCGACCCCGACCGGGCTTTCCTGGAACTCGGCTACGACTCGCTGACCGCGCTGGAGCTGAGGAACCGACTCAAGATCGTCAGCGGAGTGCCGTTGCCGACCACCGTCGTCTTCGACTACCCGAGCGCCCGAGCCCTCGCCGACCGACTCCTGGAGGAACTGCTCGACGACCGCGAGGACGCCGGGACGCCCGGTACGGCTGCCTCGGTCACGGTGCCCGGGAGGGCGTCGACCGCCACCGACGAACCGATCGCCATCGTCGGCATCGGCTGCCGCTACCCCGGTGGCGTCACCGGCCCCGACGACCTGTGGCAGATGGTCGCGGAGGGCATCGACGGCATCACCGAGTTCCCGGCCGACCGCGGCTGGGAGGTCGAGCGGCTCTTCGACCCGGACATGTCCGCACCGCACAGCAGTTACGTCAAGCACGGCGGCTTCCTGCACGACGCCGCCGACTTCGACCCGGCCTTCTTCGGGATCAGCCCGCGCGAGGCCCTGGCGATGGACCCGCAGCAGCGGCTGCTGCTGGAGACTGCCTGGGAGGCTCTGGAGCACGCGGGTATCCGGCCGTCCGGCCTCAAGGGGAGCGCCACCGGCGTGTTCGCCGGCGTCATGTACCACGACTACCTGACCGGCCGCAGCTCCGGCAGTGTCGTGGCCGGCCGCGTCTCCTACGCGCTGGGCCTGGAGGGCCCCGCGATGTCGGTGGACACCGCCTGCTCCTCGTCCCTGGTCAGCCTGCATCTGGCAGCCCAGGCGCTGCGCAACGGGGAGTGTTCCCTCGCCCTCGCGGGTGGCGTGGCGGTCATGGCGACTCCCGACAGCTTCGTGGAGTTCAGTCGTCAGCGGGGTCTTTCGCCGGACGGGCGGTGCAGGGCGTTCTCGGCGGGGGCGGACGGTACGGGTTGGTCCGAGGGTGTGGGTGTGCTGGTGGTGGAGCGGCTGTCGGATGCGCGGCGTAACGGGCATCGGGTGCTGGCGGTGGTGCGTGGTTCGGCGGTGAATCAGGACGGTGCGTCGAACGGGTTGACGGCTCCGAACGGTCCGTCACAGCAGCGGGTGATCCGGCAGGCGTTGGCGGCTGCGGGGTTGCGGGCTGCGGAGGTGGACGCCGTGGAGGCGCACGGGACGGGGACGACGCTCGGGGATCCGATCGAGGCGCAGGCGTTGCTGGCGATGTATGGGCAGGAGCGGCCGGGTGAGGGTCGGCCGTTGTGGTTGGGGTCGTTGAAGTCGAACATCGGGCATGCGCAGGCGGCTGCGGGTGTGGCGGGTGTGATCAAGATGGTGATGGCGATGCGGCACGGGGTGCTGCCGCGGACGTTGCATGTGGATGAGCCGTCGCCGCATGTGGACTGGTCGGCGGGAGCGGTGGAGTTGCTGACCGAGGCCCGCCCTTGGGAGAGCGACGGGCGTCCGCGCCGGGCGGGTGTGTCGTCGTTCGGATTCAGTGGGACCAATGCGCACGTGATTCTGGAGGAAGCGCCGGTCCATGAGGCGGTGGAGGAGGACGGTGAGTCCTCCGGACCGGTGCCGGTGGTGCCGTGGGTCTTGTCGGGGCGGAATGAGGGGGCGATGCGGGCGCAGGCAGAGCGGCTGGCTGAGTATGTCGCCGGGCGGGATGATCTGACGCCGTTGGATGTGGGCTACTCGCTGGCTGCTACGAGGTCGGTGTTCGAGCACCGGGCCGTGGTGGTGGGACGCGACAGCGGGGAACTGCTGCGCGGACTGGACGAAGTGGCGTCCGGTGAGCGGGCCGGTGGGACGCCGGTGCAGGGCAAGGCGGCCTTCGTGTTCTCCGGGCAGGGGAGTCAGCGTGCGGGTATGGGCCGGGAGTTGTACGAGGCGTTTCCGGTCTTCGCGCGTGTGCTGGATGAGGTGGTCGCTGCGTTGGGGCTGCCGTTGCGGGAGGTGATGTGGGAGGGCGGTGACGACCTGGACCGTACCGGGTTCACGCAGCCGGCCCTCTTCGCCTTCGAGGTCGCTCTGTTCCGGCTGCTGGAGTCGTGGGGTGTGCGCCCGGATGTGGTGGCGGGGCACTCGATTGGTGAGCTGTCGGCCGCGCACGTGGCGGGAGTGTTTTCCCTGACAGACGCGGCGACGCTGGTGGTAGCCCGGGCCCGCCTGATGGACGCGCTCCCGGCGGGTGGCGCGATGATCGCCGTACAGGCCACCGAGGAAGAAGTACGCGAACGCCTCACCGACGGTGTTGCGGTGGCCGCCGTCAATGGGCCGCGTTCTGTGGTGATTTCCGGGGACGAGGCTGCTGTCACCGAGGTGGCGGGGCGTTTCGAGCGGACGGCGCGGCTGAAGGTGTCCCACGCCTTCCACTCCCCGCTGATGGAGCCGATGCTGGCGGAGTTCGGGAAGATCGCCGCCCAGCTCGCCTACCGTGAGCCGGTCCTGCCCGTCGTCTCGAACGTGACCGGCACTCTCGCCGCACCGGGGGACCTGTGTGATCCCGGGTACTGGGTCCGCCACGTCCGTGAGACCGTCCGCTACCACGACGGCATCCAGGCGCTGGAGGAACACGGCGTCCGCACGCTCGTGGAGGTGGGCCCGCAGGCCGTCCTCGCCGGCCTGGGCTGCGGCGACGACGCCGTGTTCCTCGCCGCACAGCGCGGCGACCGCCCCGGAGCCGGCCAGCTCCTCACCACCCTGGGTGAACTCCATACCCGAGGCGTCCCGGTCGACTGGTCGGCGTTCTTCGCGGGTCGCGGTGCCCGCACCGTCGACCTGCCCACCTACCCCTTCCAGCACCAGCGCTACTGGCTCAACTCCCTCGACACCGGAGCGGACATCTCCGCCGCGGGCCTCGAATCGGCGCAACATCCGCTGCTGGGAGCCGTCTTGGCGGCGCCCCAAGATGACGGGGTCACGCTCACCGGGCGGATCTCCCGGGATTCGCAGCCATGGCTGGCCGATCACACCGTGATGGGTGGTGTGCTGCTCCCCGGGACCGCCTTCGTCGAGATGGCCGTACGTGCGGGTGACGAGGTCGGGTGCCCGGTGGTCGAGGAGCTGACCATGGAGGCTCCGCTCGTCCTGCCGGAGCGCGGCGCCGTCATGATCCAGGTGACGGTGGCCGAGCCCGACGAGGCGGGCCGGCGACCGGTGGCGGTGCACTCCCGGCCCGAGGACGACGCGTCGGAGACGGCGTGGACCCGGCACGCGGAGGGTGTCCTCGCGGAGGCGGCCGATTCCGTACCGCCCACGGGGGCGTCGGACATGACGACCTGGCCGCCGCCGGGAGCCACCTCGTGCGAGTTGGACGGCTTCTACGACGCGCTGACCGGCCATGGGCTGCGCTACGGGCCCGCCTTCCAAGGGCTGCGCGCCGCCTGGCGGCGGGACGACGCGCTGTTCGCCGAGGTGAAGCTGCCGGACCACCTCATCGACGGTGGTGCCTACGGTCTGCACCCGGCGCTGCTCGACGCCGCCCTGCACGCCCATCTGCTGGCTGTGGTCGAGGGCCGTGGCCAGGCGGACGGCGGGGACGGGCCGGCGGTCCCGTTTTCGTGGATCGGAGTCCGTCTCCATGCCGCGGGCGCCACGGTCTTGAGGGTCCGTCTCACTGATGACGGCCTGGAGGCGTTCGACTCCACGGGTTCGCCGGTCGCCTCGGTGGAGTCCTTGTCGACCCGGCCCCTGCCCGCCGATCCGCACGGGTCCGGCACGTCTGCGGAGTCCGGTGACGGCGGCGCCCTCCACCGGGTGAGCTGGGTGCCGGTACCGGAGGCGGACGGTCAGGGCTCCGCCCCCAGCTGGGCCGTCCTCGACGGGACGGGGTCGGGCGACAACCGCTATCCGGACTGGGCCGCACTGATCGAGGCGGTCGGCGAGGGCGCGGTGCCCGCGCCGGACGTCGTACTGTTCCCCGTCGCGTCGACCGGAGCGGTCCTGCCGACCGGAGCTGTCCCGCAGACCGGGTCGGATGGCGGAGCCGAGGACATACCCACGTGTGTCCGCGCGGCAGTGCACCACACCCTCACCGGCCTCCAGGCCCTGCTGAGGGAGGACGGGCTGGCCGGTTCCGTGCTGGCCGTGGTGACACACCGTGCGGTCGACACCGGTGAAGGAGACGCGGCGGGTGACCTGAGCGGCCTGGTGCAGGCGGCGGTGTGGGGGCTCGTACGCTCCGCGCAGGAGGAGGAGCCCGGAAGGGTCGTCCTGCTCGACCAGGACACGCCGGACACCTCGCCCGCCGTACTGGCCGCGTACGCGGTCCTCGGTGAACCCCAGCTGGCCCTGCGGGACGGCCCGCGCGCGCCGCGGCTCGGGCGCGTCGAGGGTGCGCCGGACCAGGCCGCCGAGGGCGCGCCGGACCGAGGCACCGCCGCAGTGAGCGGAACCGACGGCTGGAAGCCCGACGGCACCGTGCTCATCACCGGCGGCACGGGCGATCTCGGACGACTCGTCGCCCGGCGTCTGGTCACCGATCACGGCAGGCGCGACCTGCTGCTGGTCAGCCGTCGGGGCCCCGAAGCCGCCGGCGCCGACGCCCTGGTCGCGGATTTGAGCGCGCTCGGCGCCCGGGTCCGGATCGAGGCCTGTGACACGGGCGACCGCGAGGCGCTCGCCCGCCTGCTGGCCACCCTTCCCGCCGACCGCCCCCTCACCGCCGTCGTCCACGCCGCCGGTGTCATGGACAACGCGCTGATCGGCGGCCTGACCGGGGAGCAGACCGAGACCGTACTGCGTCCCAAGGCCGACACGGCGTGGCACCTGCACGAACTGACCCGTGACCACGACCTGGGCGGCTTCGTCATGTTCTCCTCCGCCGCCGGCGTACTGGGCGCGGCCGGGCAGGGCAACTACGCGGCGGCCAACGCCTTCCTCGACGCCCTGGCCCGGTACCGCCGCGGACAGGGGATGCCGGCTCAGTCCCTCGCCTGGGGGCTCTGGCAGGGCGGGGTGGGCATGACCCGCGACATGAGCGACGCGGACCACTCCCGGATGCGCCGCGGCGGGGTCGGCTCCCTCACCGTCCAGGACGGGCTGCGGCTCTTCTCGGCGGCCCTGAGCACCGACGAGCCCGTACTCCTCCCGGTGAGGCTGGACCCGGCCGCGCTGCGGGCCGCCGGGCCGGACGTGCAGGCCATGCTCCGCGAGCTGGTGCCCGCCGGCACCCGGCGCCGTACCCGCGCTCGCACCCGTGCCGGTGACGGTGCGGGCGGTGGCCGCGCCCTGACCGAGCACCTCGCGGGGCTGCCCGCCGGTGAACGGGCGCACGCGGTGGGCGAGCTGGTCCGCGCCCACGTCGGAGCGGTTTTGGGCCACACCGGGCCGGACGCGATCGACCCGGAGGTCACCTTCCAGCAGCTCGGCTTCGACTCCCTGGCGGGCATCGAACTGCGCAACCAGCTCAAGGCGGCCACCGGACTGCACCTGTCCGCCGCCGTGGTCTTCGACCAGCCCACTCCGGCCGCCCTGGCCCGCCACCTCGTGGCGGAACTCACCGCGGACGACGCCGCCGTCTCCCGTGCGGTGCTGGCCGACGTCGACCGGCTGGAGGCCTCCCTGGCCGCCCTGCCGCTCGCCGACGGCGACTCCACCCGCATCACCGGCCGCCTGGAGGCGCTGCTCCGCACGTGGCAGGGCCGCCTCGGCGACCGCCCGCAGCCGACGGGCGACCGGCCCGACGACGATCTCGCGGCGGTCACGGACGAGGAGCTGTTCCAGGTCCTCGACAACGAGTTCGGGCTCTGACGTACCCGTGGTACCTGACGAAACGGTGGGACCGATGTCCAACGAGATGCCGAACGGGATGTCGCACAACGGGATGTCGCACAACGAGATGTCGCACAACGAGATGTCGAACGACGAGAAGCTGCGCGACTACCTCCGACGCGCCACGACGGACCTGCGCGAGACCCGACGCCGCCTGCGCGAGGCCGAGGAACTCCAGCACGAGCCGATCGCCGTCGTCGGCATGGGCTGCCGGATGCCCGGCGGCGTCCGCACCCCCGAGGACCTGTGGGAGCTGATCGCCGGCAGCCGCGACGCGATGTCCCCGTTCCCCACCGACCGGGGCTGGAACCTGGACGGGCTCCACGGCTCCGGCCCGGACACACCCGGCGTCAGCCTGGCGCACGCCGGGGGTTTCCTCGACGACATCGCCCACTTCGACGCCGGGCTGTTCGGCATCAACCCGCGCGAGGCCCTGGCCATGGACCCTCAGCAGCGACTGCTGCTGGAACTCACCTGGGAGTCCCTGGAACGCGTGGGCATCGACCCGCTCTCCCTGCGCGACAGCCGCACCGGCGTCTTCGCGGGCGCCATGTACCACGACTACAGCACCCGCCCGATCCAGGTGCCGGAGGACGTCGAGGGCTACCTGATGATCGGCAATTCGGCCGCCGTGCTGTCGGGCCGTGTCGCCTACGCCTTCGGCTTCCAGGGACCCGCCGTCACCATCGACACCACCTGCTCCTCCTCCCTGGTCACCCTCCACCTGGCTTCCGCCGCACTCCGCCGCGGCGAGTGCACCCTCGCCGTCGCCGGCGGCGCCACGGTGATGTGCGCCCCGGACGTCTTCGTGGAGTTCAGCCGACAGGGCGCGCTGTCCGCCGACGGCCGCTGCAAGGCGTTCTCGGCGGCGGCCGACGGCACCGGCTGGTCCGAAGGAGTGGGCCTGGTCCTGCTCGAACGCCTCTCCGACGCCCGCCGCAACGGTCACGAGGTGCTGGCCGTCATCCGCGGCTCGGCGGTCAACCAGGACGGTGCCTCCAATGGTCTGACCGCTCCCAACGGACCGGCCCAGCGCCGTGTCATCGAGGACGCCCTGCTCGACGCCCGAGTCAGCCCCGACGACGTCGACGCCGTCGAGGCGCACGGCACCGGCACCGTCCTCGGTGACCCGATCGAGGCCGACGCCCTGCTCGCCACCTACGGCCGCGACCGGCCGCACGACCGCCCACCCCTGTGGCTGGGGTCGGTCAAGTCGAACATCGGGCACACCCAGGCGGCTGCGGGTGTGGCGGGTGTGATCAAGATGGTGATGGCGATGCGGCACGGTGTGCTGCCGCGGACGCTGCACGTGGATGAGCCGTCGCCGCACGTGGACTGGTCGGCGGGGGCGGTGGAACTCCTCACCGAGGCCCGCCCCTGGGACCGCGCCGGCCACCCGCGCCGGGCCGGCGTCTCCTCCTTCGGCATCAGCGGCACCAACGCCCACGTCATCCTCGAAGAGGCTCCGGCATCCGCCGGACCGACGGGTGAGGACCAGGATCCCGGCAACGTGTCTGGACGGTTCCGCGCTGTGCCGTGGGTGCTGTCCGGCCGTACCGACGCGGCCCTGCGCGCCCAGGCCTCCCGGCTCGCCGAGCACCTGGACAGCCACCCGAACCTGCGCCCGGTGGACGTCGGCCACACCCTCACCACCCGCGCCGCACTGGACCGCCGGGCTGTGGTGGTGGGGTCCGACCGTGAGGGGTTGCTGCGAGGGCTGGCGGCGGTGGCGTCCGGTGAGGAGCCGGGGGTTTCGCCGGTCACCGGTCGTACGGCGTTCGTCTTCTCGGGGCAGGGGAGTCAGCGTGCGGGTATGGGCCGGGAGTTGTACGAGGCGTTCCCGGTCTTCGCGCGTGTGCTGGATGAGGTGGTCGATGCGTTGGG
>NZ_JBIWEF010000035.1:0-7053 GCF_044762405.1 Streptomyces sp. NPDC097107
GATGTCTTGGAGTGACATCCCTCTTCTACAGCAGCTCCGCTGCCTTGTTCACCGGCCTTGACGAACAAACCCCCGCCCTAACTGAACGGCGTTGGCTCTAGACCTGGAGCCTGGCCGAGCACGGTGGGCCGAGCGCGGAGGGCCGAGCGCGGAGGGCCGAGCGCGGAGGGCCGAGCGCGGAGGGCCGACCCAGCGGGTGATCAGCGCCGCGCGGTGTGTGGTTCACGCGGAACGAACGCGGTGAACTCGCGGGCAAGCCCGGCCATGCTGGCGACCCGGTCGAGGGAGGCGGGATTGCGGTAGTAGCTTGCTCGGCGCTCGTAGTAGTAGCCGCCCGCCTGGCCGAGGCTCTCCTCGATGTCCTTCTGGACGGACTCGGTGGCTCGCAGCGCGCCGACGGGCAGCTGCGTCCGGCTGTTGGTCGCTCGGATGATGCGGTCGCGAGCCGTTCCGGACTCAGGCGCGACGACGATCTCGACGAGGAGGGACCGGGCGCGGTGCCGCCCCGTTCTGGTCGTAGCTGCAGGTCTCGTGGCTGGTGCGGCGTCCGCTGGTACGCCATGGGCACACCAGAAGGGTGTGATCGAGGGCGCTGGAGAGTTCACCAGGCGGCTCGACACTTACGTGGGGGTGGTGGAGAAGCGTGACGCGACCCTCTTGGCGTTCCTCGACGAGCTGCGGACCGTCGAGGAGATCGCCGAGCGCCGGCTGGTCTGCCGCCCCCACGCCAAGGGCCCGCATGCGGAGCCGGCCGAGCGCCGGACCGCGGTGCGGCGCCTGGACCGGCTGATCGATACGGGTCGGGTCACGGAGGCCGAGCAGGGGACGTTCCGCGCGACGTAGCGACTCACGCTGCTGCGGGAGGTTTCCACCCGGAGCCGATAAAGGGCGCCCCGCAGCCAGGCTCTGCGCTCGGAGGGCAGGGCCCGGCTCAGGGCGAGCTCATCGCCGACGAGACAGGGGCGGGGCCGGCGCATGGCCCCCGCCCACGTGGTTCCGGCCTGTCTCTCCGGCCGGGCTCTCACCTCGTCCCGGCCTCGAGTGGTCCAGAAGCTCCTCACGGTGTGGACTCCCCGACCGTGAGGCGCCCTGACTATCAGAAGAAGTGCTTGCGTCCGCCGACCGCGCGACCGGTCGCACCCAGGATCCACAGGATGGCGCCAACCAGAATGAGGATGCCACCGATCGTCGTCAGCAGACCCATGCCGACAAGCAGGCCGATGATCAGCAGAATAAGTCCAAGAATGATCATTTTAATACCCCATCGTCAGTTCCGACTCAGGCGCGTGTGCCTGTAAGCCTCACATGGGCCTGAGTTCGCTACTTGGTTGGTAGATCCCGGCCGGCTCCGAATGCCAGGACCTCGGTGCGATAGCTCTAGTGCCCTGCGACACGGCGTTCACGCACCCCTTCGAAACTTCGTCCCGAGGGCTTCTTCACCTCGTCGGCGGGCCCTGGTGACGAGACTGCGGCCGCAGACCGGTTCGGTGGCCCGCTTCGAACCTTCGTCCGCTCGTGATTACCGTCCGCGGGTGCCCTGGAGGGCGGGGAGCGCATCGGGGAGGTGCGGGAGGGGACCCGCCGTTTCATGACCGAGGTCCGGCGGGCAGCCGCCGGTCGGCGCGGGTTGCGTCGCTTGTGAGGTTGGCGCAGTGGTCCCGGGCCGCCGTGGAGGCAATGGAGACCGGTGCCGTCCGGGCCGCGATCCCCTCCCCCGCCCCTCTTCGGAGACGCGGCGGTGGACCTGATCACGGAAGCTCAGGCACACCAAGCATGACGTCGCGCAGGTATTCAATATCTGCGTCCGCGAGTTGAGATTTCAACGGAACAGGCGGACAGATTCTTTGCCGCAATGAACAGAGAGGAATTATCCATCCCACGTCGGCCGCTGCGACGTGCTACTGTCGATCTCAGTTGCAGTTTTGGTTCCCGAAACTTCAAGTGCTATCCGGTCGGCCATTGTGCCGCTGACAGCGCTTTTGTATATCCGGTCTTTTCCGGGCGGGGTGATCATCGCGGCGACACGGCGTCCGTAAAGTGCGGGCCTCGATGCACTGCCCCAAAGGAGAATGACATGGCTACTGGTACCGTGAAGTGGTTCAACGCGGAAAAGGGCTTCGGCTTCATCGAGCAGGACGGTGGCGGCGCTGATGTGTTCGCCCACTACTCGAACATCGCCGCCCAGGGCTTTCGCGAGCTGCTGGAGGGCCAGAAGGTGAACTTCGACATCGCGCAGGGCCAGAAGGGCCCGACGGCCGAGAACATCGTTCTCGCCTGACGCCGGCTGTCGCGTACTTGTAGCTGGGGCCCGCATCCCTCGGGGTGCAGGCCCCAGCTACATGCATTTCCCGCAGTAGTTGCACCAATCGCGGTGGACTCTTTGAATATTGAGTCCACATCGCGTCACTCATTTCAGCGCTTGCGCCCGCACGGATCTTTTTCGTCGGCCAGGTTCGCTGCCGCGCCCCATCGGCCCATTCTTGCAATTCTCCGTGCCGCTCATTGCTGCGGGAATTCCTTGATACGTGCCGCACCGCATCGAGGAAGGTTCCGCATGAACCGCACACGCACGAACGACCGCTTCGCCCGCACCCGTAACGGCCGTGCCGACTCCGGAAAGGGTGGCAGCCGCTTCGGCTCGCCGGTCCCGCGCCAGTCGGCCGGCCCGAGCCGCTCCGGCGGTTACGGCCGTCGGCCCGTCGCCATCCAGGGAGAGTTCGCCCTCCCTCGGACGATCACCCCCGCGCTCCCCGCCGTGGAGGGCTTCGCCGATCTCGACATGCCCCGGGAACTGCTGACCGCGCTCGGCTCGGCCGGCGTCACCGCTCCCTTCCCGATCCAGGCCGCGACCCTGCCGAACTCCCTCGCGGGCCGCGACGTCCTCGGCCGCGGGCGCACCGGCTCCGGCAAGACCCTCGCCTTCGGGCTGGCCCTGCTCGCCCGTACGGCCGGGCAGCGCGCCGAGCCCAGGCAGCCGCTGGGGCTGATCCTCGTACCGACGCGTGAACTGGCCCAGCAGGTCACCGACGCGCTCGCCCCGTACGCCCGCTCCGTGAAGCTGCGGCTGGCCACCGTCGTGGGCGGAATGTCGATCGGCAGGCAGACGAGCGCGCTGCGCGGAGGCGCCGAGGTCGTCGTCGCAACCCCGGGACGCCTCAAGGACCTCATCGACCGCGGCGACTGCCGGCTGAACCAGGTCTCCATCACCGTCCTCGACGAGGCCGACCAGATGGCCGACATGGGCTTCATGCCGCAGGTCACCGCCCTGCTCGACCAGGTCCGCCCCGAAGGCCAGCGCATGCTGTTCTCCGCCACCCTCGACCGCAACGTCGACCTGCTCGTGCGCCGCTACCTGACCGATCCCGTCGTGCACTCCGTCGATCCCTCGGCCGGCGCCGTCACGACGATGGAACACCACGTACTCCATGTCCACGGCGCCGACAAGCACGCGGCCACCATCGAGATCGCCGCACGCGACGGCCGCGTGATCATGTTTCTCGACACCAAGCACGCCGTCGACAGGCTGACCCAGGACCTGCTCAACAGCGGGGTACGGGCCGCCGCCCTGCACGGCGGCAAGTCGCAGCCACAGCGCACCCGAACCCTGGCGCAGTTCAAGACCGGACACGTCACCGTGCTGGTCGCGACCAACGTCGCGGCTCGCGGCATCCACGTCGACAACCTCGACCTGGTCGTCAACGTCGACCCGCCGACCGACCACAAGGACTACCTCCACCGCGGCGGCCGCACGGCCCGCGCCGGCGAGTCCGGCAGCGTCGTCACCCTGGTGACCCCGGGCCAGCGCCGCGGCATGGTCCGTCTCATGTCGGACGCCGGGGTCCGGCCGCAGACCACCCAGGTCCGCTCGGGCGACGAGGTTCTCAGCCGGATCACCGGAGCCCAGGCCCCGACCGGCATCCCGGTCGTCATCACCGCACCGGTGACCGAACGCCCCAAGAGGCGCGGTGCCACCTCCCGCGGCCGACGCCGCCCTGCTACGGCGCCCCGGCGTGCCCCCGCACCCCAGCCCACGGCCGCTGCGGCCGGATAGAACCGACGTTGTCCCGGAACCCAGCCCGTCTACGCAGGAGGCACCCTTTGACGCTGGTCCAGTCGCAGGCCCGCTCCGTGAGCACCCGCCCTGCGCACAGCACGGTGATCGACGTCGTGGACACGGCCGGGCCGCAGGTCTGGTACGACATGACCGTCGAGGTGGCGCTGTCCGTCATGGCCGCCGCACGTGTGGAGCATCTGATCGTCTGCGACGAGGACGGACTGTGCGTCGGCCTGGTCACCCAGGCCGGGCTCACCGCCGCCCGCGACAACTCCGCGTACACCGACCGGATCCGCCTCGGTGACATCACCGCCGGCTGCGAACCCTTCGTCCCACCGTCGGCCGCGAGGGCCGAAGCCGGGGACACGTTGCCTTTCGGACGGCTCGGACCGGTACCCGTGGTCGACGAACACGGCAGCGCCCCGGGCGTCCTCGCCCTCTCCCGCTGAACCGCTGAACCGCTGGACGGCGGTCGGCCCCGTTCTCTTCTGCCTGTGAGGCATCATGCGCTGTGTCATCGCCCGCTTTCCGTTCGACCTGACCAAGAGTGGCGTGCTGGAATCGATGAAGGGCGTCAAACCCGAAACGGTCACCGGCGAGTCCGTGATCATCGGACGACGCCACTACCCCGTCAAGCAGGTCGGCCAGGTCATCACCCGCCAGGACCGTCGCGATTTCAGCGCCGGAGAGGTTCTGAGGGCCATGGCCCTGCTCGGCTTCACCTGCCGCACCCTGCCCGAGGCCGCCCCCGTGCCCGTCGAAAGTCCGTTGCAGCGGGCTTCCGCGATGCTCGGCGCCCCCCTGTCCGTCTGACCCGGACGACAGGAGCACGCTGACACCCGAACAGCGGTGAGGGCCCGACCGGCGCGCGCCGGTCGGGCCCTCACCGCATGACGCGTCCCCCTTCGGCGCGCGAGTCGCGACAGCATGGTGGCGCAGGAGCAAATTCTGCTACTGGGCTGCCGTGGCCGACCCGTTCCACCCGCTGAACGGCGCAGCCCCGCACTGTGCTGAGCCGACTGGTCGGGCAGCCAGTGGATCACCTCGGCAGACTCTCCGGTAGCGTCGAAACATGAGTCATCCGCATCCCGAACTGAAAGCCGCCCCTCCGCTGCCCAAAGGAGGGCTGAGGGTCGTCGCCCTGGGCGGTCTGGGTGAGATCGGCCGCAACATGACCGTCTTCGAGCATGCCGGCAAGCTGCTCATCGTCGACTGCGGCGTGCTGTTCCCCGAAGAGACCCAGCCCGGCGTGGACGTGATCCTGCCGGACTTCACCTCGATCCGCGATCGCCTGTCCGACATCGTGGCCGTGGTGCTCACCCACGGCCACGAGGACCACATCGGCGGCGTGCCGTATCTGCTGCGAGAGCGCTCCGACATCCCCGTCGTGGGTTCGAAGCTGACACTGGCGCTCCTGGAGGCCAAGCTCAAAGAGCACGGCATCAGACCGCGCACGGTTCGGGTCCGCGAGGGGGACCGGCGCGCCTTCGGCCCCTTCGACTGCGAGTTCGTCGCGGTGAACCACTCCATCCCGGACAGTCTCGCCGTCGCGATCCGCACCGGGGCCGGAATGGTGCTGCACACGGGTGACTTCAAGATGGACCAGTTCCCGCTGGACGACCGCATTACCGACCTGCGCGCCTTCGCCCGCCTCGGTGAGGAAGGCGTCGACCTCTTCCTCACCGACTCCACCAACGCCGAGGTCCCTGGCTTCACCACCTCCGAGCGCGAACTGAATCCGGCGATCGAGCAGGTCATGCGTACCGCCCCGCGCCGGGTGATCGTCTCCAGTTTCGCCAGCCATGTGCATCGCATCCAGCAGGTCCTGGACGCCGCGCAGCAGCACGGCCGCAAGGTCGCCTTCGTGGGCCGCTCCATGGTGCGCAACATGGGCATCGCCCGCGACCTGGGTTACCTGAGGGTTCCCAGGGGCCTGGTCGTCAGTACCAAGGAGCTGGAGAAGCTCCCCGACCACAAGATCACCCTCGTGTGTACCGGATCCCAGGGCGAGCCGATGGCGGCTCTGTCCCGGATGGCCAACCGCGACCACATGATCCGCATCGGCGAGGGTGACACCGTTCTGCTCGCCAGTTCCCTGATCCCCGGCAACGAGAACGCCATCTACCGGGTGATCAACGGGCTGACCCGGTGGGGCGCCCATGTCGTGCACAAGGGCAACGCCAAGGTGCACGTCTCCGGGCACGCCAGCGCCGGTGAACTCGTGTACTGCTACAACATCGTCAAGCCCCGCAATGTCATGCCCGTGCACGGCGAATGGCGCCACTTGCGGGCCAACGCCGACCTTGCCGTCCGGACGGGGGTCGATCCCGGGCGGGTGGTCATCGCCGAAGACGGTGTGGTCGTCGACCTCGTGGACGGGCGTGCATCGATCACCGGCAAGGTACCCGCGGGCAACGTCTACGTGGACGGCATGGAGGTCGGCGGGGCAACCGAGGCGTCCCTGAAGGACCGCATCACCCTCGCGGAGGAAGGCGTGGTCACCGTGGTGGCGATCGTCGACGCCGACACCGGCGCCCTCGCCGAGACGCCCGACTTCCTGGCCCGCGGGTTCGTCCACGACGACACCACCTTCGAACCGGTCATCCCTGTCATCGAGAAGACGCTGGCGACCGCAGCACAGGAAGGCGTCGGGGACGCGCGCCAACTGGAACAGCTCATCGCCCGTGCCGTGGCGAACTGGGCCTTCCGGACGCACCGCCGCAGGCCCCTCATCATCCCCGTCATCATCGACGCCTGACCGCCGTCCCCTCCCCCACTCCTGCCCTGCCGGCAGCAGAGACGGTTTCACGCCCGCGCCTGTGCTGGGACGAGAACGGCGTTCCAGGCCCGGCATCGGGTATCAGCGACCCATCGGGCGGACGCGGTGAGGGTTGTTCCCGTCTCCTCATGCGTGAGGCACCGCGTCCGGTCGGTTGCGCCGCGGCGTCGGGCTTGTGCCCACGCGGTCGGTCTTCAACCAGGCAGGTACCTCCAGGCAG
>NZ_JBIWEF010000036.1:0-5277 GCF_044762405.1 Streptomyces sp. NPDC097107
GGTCTCCCCGACGAAGCGGAAGTACCACCCAGTACAAGTGAGCAACAGCAGGTCACAATCAAGATCAATAAGCCTGCACGACAGGTACGTCACAACAGGGCGCCCGCCTACGGCCCGCCGGAGCAACAGCGCGTGCGGGAAATGCTCACCTACCTCGCCGTCGCCCTGCCCCGCTTCTCCTCCCCCGCCGCCCGACTGCTGGCCCTGCAGTGCGCCCTGCGCGCCGACGGCCGAGGCCGCGTCCGGCTCCCCCGCGGCCTTCTGCGCAGCATGCGGCTGCACGGCCGTGCAGAACTGTGGAGCGAACTGGAACACGCCGGGTGGCTGCGCTGTTCCGGCCCGCGGCGTCCCCATGTGGAGGCGCGTCTTCTCGATGCGGACATGCACTCCCAGGCATCCGGCCGCGGCACCCGTGCCCGCGCGGCGCACTGGGCCCTGCACCCTGTTCCGCTGGTCGCACCGCGCGGGATGTCCCCCGCGGTGCAGCTCACCGCTCTGATCCTGGCAGCTCACACGTCTGACGGCTCCGGAAGTGCGGAACTCGACGTGCTTGCCCGGCTGGGCGGTCAGTCCCAGCAGCAGGTGGAGGATCTCCTCGACCAACTGGTCCGCTGCCGTCTCCTTGCCTCCTGGCAGCACCTCAGGGAGCACGACGAGATCGCCTGGCGCCTCCTAACGCGGCGTACCGAGCAGCGCCACACCGGGAAGGTGATCACCTGGTAGTCCTCCCCTCCGAAACGGCACGGGAGGCAGCACGTCCGAGCCGCGTCCCGCCATCGTCCGGTCCTGCCACGGTGGGACGAAGAGACGTACGGCAAGTGGGCCGCAACTCCGGCGCACGGCTGCAGGGATCAGATCCGGTCATGTTGTTTCGAGACAGCGTGAGACGCCATGAGACGCAGAGAGACACCGGCGGACACCCATGAACGCCAACGAACGACAACGACCGCCAACATCCCTGGCCAGGAGTGTCCGAGACGGCGCACCGGGTTGTTTCGAGCCCGAGGAGGAGAGCAACACTTGCCGGTATGCCGAGCTTTCAGCAGAGGAAGGCCGTGGGCGACGCACACGAAAGGCGCGTCGCCGAGGAACTCGCCCTGCGCGGATGGGACGTCAGCCCCTGGGGCCAGGGCGTGCTGACCGAAGCGGTGCGAGTCGCCCTGCGGGGCACCGAGAGTTCACTGCGCTGGACACCCGATCTAGTGGCCGCCAAGGACCGGCAGGTGTTTCTGATCGACTGCAAGAGCCGCATGACCAGCCGCATCACCCATCGCCATGCGGTGGAGCGGGCTGCCGTCATGGCGCACCTCCAGCTCGCCGCATGGACGCAGCTGCCGATCTGCTACGTCTTCGACAACCTCGACGTCCTCACTCCCCTGGACGTCCTCATGCTGGGCCGCACAGGTCCGCAACCCGCCGCAGGCTCAGGCTCCCCCTACCACCTGGTGCCCACGGGACGCTCCCTCGCATTCGACGAGGTGTTCGGAACCATGCAGCAGCGGCACACCCCCCAACTCGGCGCCGCCTGACCCGGTCGGCATGCAGCTGCCGGCCAGGGCGCCCCGGTCTCCTGCGCCGCGCCCATCACACCCGAGGGCTCGAGGGCTCTCCGCCACCACTCGGCCCGCCGCAGCAGAACAGACGGATCAGGCGGGCCAGCGAAGGCAGTGGGCCGGCTGGCGGGCAGGCAACGGCAAGGGGCGGCAGCACCCAGCAGTTCACAGCCTGGCCTGAGGTCCCTTCACAGCTGGGCCACGCGCCCGTGCCTTGCTCGCCACTCTCACCCTCAAGGATTCGCGTGGTTCGCGTGCTCAGATGCGCGACAGGCCCGTCCCCGCTGTTGCTTGCACACACAGCGCCGGTCCACCGGCTCACCGCTTACGACCTGAGGGTTCAATTAGTAATCGACGTCGACGTAATCGATGTCGGTGAAGTCCACCAACAGGCCCTGCGCGCGCCGGCCGCGGTCCTTGAAGTAGATGTTCCTGAAGTCCTTCGGCCACGATCCTCTGGAGCTGCTCCTCGGTGGCTCCGGCGGCGTGGGCGTCGAAGAGCCGTGCTGCGTAGACCGGGGGAAGGCCCTGGGTGATGGGCCGTAGCCGCGGGTCGTCGGTTGTGCCCGGGGCGGCGGTGAATCCGAAGCGTGCCCGGGTGTCGATGATGATGCCCCCGGTCGTGGCGGCCTGCTTTCTGGCCCGGTCGCGGACCCGGGGCTGCCACCGTTTGCGGACCTCGTCGGCGAGCCGGTCCGCGAGGTGGCGGCGCGGCTGCTTGAGCTGTCCGGTGAGGTACCGCTCGACGGTGCGCTGGGTGACGCCCAGCAGGTCGGCTGCACCCTTGGTGCCCTTGGTCTGTTTGACCAGGAACTGCATCTGCTTCTGGGCCGACTTCGGCACCGGGCGGGTGAAGTGCGCAGCGTCGGCCTTGTCGAGGCTGTCGGCGATGAGGCCCATCGGGGTCTACTCCCCCTCGTCCTGGCCGGCGACGATGCCGGTTTTGATGTGCCGGGCGATGTTCACGTCCGGACCGTGCTCCTCGAGCAGGCCCTCGGCCCACAGCACGCTCTGGGTGCCCTCGTGTTTGACCATCCCGGGCGAGACGCCGAGCCGGAATCCACCAGGCAGGGGCTTGCCATCCCGGTAGGGCAGGAAGTCGAGGGGGCTGGGGCCGTCGGAGGGGTACACGGCGCAGTCGGAGAGGATCGCGACCGGGTACAGACCGGCGTGGGTGGCGATCTTGAGCATCTTGCGGTGCATGTTGATACGGGCGCCGGCGATGACCGCGGCGCGGATGTCGGGGCGCCAAGTCGGGCGGGCGAGCGCGGGCCAGGGCTCGCCCGGCCGCCAGCCGCCACTGCGGGCCCGCTCGCGCAGTTTGCCGAGACCGCCCTTGACGGTGGCCTTGATGGCGCTGAGCACGGCGGCGAGGACGGGGTCGGTGTGCTGGTGTCCGGCCATCGCGGCCAGGAACTGCTCCTCCGGCATGCCGGGGGTGATGCCGAGGTCGGCCATCGTGGCGATGTAGGCGTCGCGCAACCGGGTGTACCAGGCGTCCAGGTAGGGGCCGTACTCGTAGCGCAGGTAGGCCTCAAGGGGGGTGACGGTGTAGCCGAGTTCGACGGCGTAGGCGACGGTCGGAGTGGCGTACCAGGCCGGACCGGTGGGGCGTTCGCCGTGCGGGGTGAACGGACTGGGCAGACGTTCGTCGAGGCGGATGTGGGAGAGGTCGACCAGCCAGGAGCCGGGCAGTTTCGCGTCGAAGATCGGCCGGTGGACGTGGACGGGGGCGGACAGGCCGACGGTGAGCCGGTTGGCGGCCGCGGCGAAGGCCATGTTGACGTCGATTCCGACCACGTAGGGCTTCATGCATTCCGCGTCCGTCAACGGCCGGGACCACTGGTAGGCCTCTTCGTCCAACACCTGGTCGGGGGTGCGCTGGTGGAAACGGGGATACAAGGCTGCGACGGCCGGGTGCCCGTCGGGAGCCTCGGGCGGGGCGCACTCCACCGCCTCGGTCAGCGAGCCCGGCATCGGGCCGGAGACCCAGTTCCCGGTGGCGGGGTCCTTCACTGCACGGGTGGGCGGGCGCAGCGCGGTCATCAGTTCCAGGCCGGTGACGGCGGTGGAGCCGCACGGGGTGAGCACGCGGGTGGCGTAGGTACTGAGCAGGCGGGCGAGTTCGACCGGCGGCAGCTGGTCTGCCGTCCCCCAGGAGCGCGTGTCGAGGGCGCCCCAGGGCAGGACGGCGAACTGCACGCACTGGCGGCGCGCGCCGTCGGCCGTGCGGTAGACCCGCGCCCACGGGCCGAAGCCCCGTTTCGTCAGCTTCCATCGAGCCTTGGTGAGTTGCTTGAGGGCGTTGTGGTCGTCAGGCAGGCGCAGCCCGCGCCGGTCCTCCAACTCGGTTGGCAGGCCGAGGCGTTGGACGGCGGAGGCGGTCAGCACGATCAGCGGGTCGGCGTCCTTGCCCGAGCGGTGAAGGCGCGCAGCGCCCAATCTCGCCTCGCCCAGCGCCCAGTCGACCAGTGCCGGAAGGTCGGTGAGCGGGCAGTCGAGCACCAGGCCGTCGGCGTAGTACGCCGTGTCGTCGCCGTCCACGACGACGAGCGGCCCGTCGGCAAAGCGTGTGTCCGCTGCGGGCGCGGCCGCCGGCTTCTGGGGCGCCGACCGACGTGCCGTCGCAGGCCGCCGGATCGGGGTCGCGGGACCTGCTGTGGGCGCGACAGGCGGTTCGGGCGCCTGTGGCTCTGTGATGGCGGGCGGGCCAGTACGCGGTCCTGGCGCCAAGCCGGAGGACGCCGCCGGGACGGGAAAGCGGTCAGCGAGGCCGTCGAGGAGGCGAATGTAGGCGGCCCGCTTGGGAGGGCGTGGCTCGGTGCGGCCCGCCTCCCAACCGGTCACCGTCTCGCGTCGCACGTCCAGTGCCTTCGCGACCTGGTCCTGGCTCAGGCCTGCGGCCTCGCGCAGCCGTTTGCGTTCGGCGGGGGCCGGCAGGGCATCCGGTGCCGCCGCCTGTTCCAGCAGGGCATCGACCGATGCGAAGAGCCCGTTCTGCTCATGGGACACGAGAGCCACCTCCGCCTCCAACCTACACGAAAAGCACATCGAATCACACATGAAACGCGCTCTGGGCACGTGGAGGTGAGCGGATGTCAGCAGCCCTGCGGCTGTGTAGGTCCTGGGGGTGCCGACTGGGCTATCAACCGGCCGTTGAACCTAGGGAACGACGTGTGCCGCAGGTGTGCGCCAGAGAGTGTCGGACGACGGCGGGATGGACGAACACAGCGCGGTGGGGCGCTGGTGCAGATCGTTGACCGTTGGCCGTGCGGCGGGGCAGGGCTGGTGGAGGGTGCGAACGTCGGATCGGTCAGGTCCACCGCATGTCAAGGGCTTCCAGAGCCTCGAGTTGTTCGCGGGTGAGTCGGGCGGGCTCGCGGCGCCGTTCTCTGATCCAGCGGCCCAGATCGAGGGGCTGACCGTCGACGGTGCACGGGTAGCTGCGGGGGACGTTGAGGTGCTGATGAGAGCGCCAGAAGATGCGGGCGGCGCGCAGGCCGCGGGCGAAGGCCCAGCCGGACGGGCCGTAGGGCCGGCGCAGGAGGAGGGCTAGGGGCAACGCCGTTCAGTTAGGGCGGGGCTGGAGGCGTCAAGGGGTGCTCGTGAGCATGTTGATGGTGGCTTTATAGGTGGTCCGGTCGATGGCGGGTCCGCGTGCGTTGTATTTCGAGATCGCTCGTTTGACGATGCGGTCCTTGGTGCGGACCCGCCGGGTGGGCAG
>NZ_JBIWEF010000037.1:0-5066 GCF_044762405.1 Streptomyces sp. NPDC097107
CGCCGGACGACTACGTCGAGGTTCTCTCCCAGTCACTACTCGCCGCCGCCCGGATCACCGACGCCTGCACGGAGATCTCCAGCGGCCTGCTCGATGACGCCGATCTGCTCCGCGAAGCGAGCGACCGTCCTCGGCTCGGCGACGACCCCGGGAGCCTGCCCGCTCTGGTCCGCTCCCTGCTCGCCCGGATGGAGGCGACGGAGTGAACCCGTACGACGCAGACACACACCCTGGTCCCTATCTCGTCGTCGAAGTGCTCGGTGTCGGGGACGTCAGCGTACCCGCCCTCGCGCAGGGGCCGGGGGAGCCGCTGCACCAGGCCGCTACGCGCGTCATCGAAGCCGCGGCGACGTTGGACGAGCGACACGAGAGCGTGCTCGACGCGGTCCGGCGGTCGCAGCGGCTGCTCGAAGGTGCTGGTCGCGGTGAAGTCGGCCGCGCCCAGGTGTCGTACGCGCTGCTGCGGACCGCACTTCCCGAACTCGGAGACGTTCTGGCGCAGCAAGACCGGGCGTACAGCCAGCTCGTCGAGTCCCTGTCCGCCTACCGTCGGCTTCCTTCCTCGCCCGAGCCTGCGCAACGCGCGACCAACAAGAGCCACGGGCAAAGCCAGAAGACGAGGCCCGACCGGGACGACGACTGGGCCGTCGCCGGGCAGCGCGGGCTGGTAGCCCTCGAAGCCGTTGCGGCCGGAGGCGTTCGCTTTCGTCGCAACGCGATCGGCGAGGACCCGTACATCTCAAAGGAGAAGGCCCAGCGGCAGGACCCGGCGGTCTTCCCGCAGACCGTGCAGCGGCTGGTCGCCGACGGGCTACTGCATCAGGACACCAGCGAGAACGTGTACCGGCCCGGCCAGCTCCTCTCACTCACTTCGCAGGGTGAAGCCGCCTTGTGTGATGGTCGCGCGACGACCTCACGGGTGTCCGCCGCCCTCGGCCGCCCCACCACACAGACCACGTCGGGCACGCTCGCCGACTCGGTCGCCGCGCCCGCCGCCAGGACCTCCCTCGCGGCCCCTCGCTCACGCTGACCTCATCCCGAAAAGGACCCCATCATGCCTACCGCCGGCCTGCCTCCCACCTTCTCCATCGCTTCCATCGACGCCCAGCGCGTCGAGGAGGCTCTCGCCCGGATCGGGCCGAAGTGGACCGCCTGGACCGCGATGACCCTGGCCAGGTGAACGGCCCCATGCGCGTCCGCAAGGTTGCTGCCCAGCTCCCCTTCGTCAGCGAGCAGTTCGTCGGCAAACGGCTGCCCACGATGCACACGGACGGACTGGTGATCCGCGATCACGACCGACGGGGCGCGCCGTACCGACTCAGCGCGCTCGGCACGGCTCTGGCCCCCGTGCTCCGCACGGTGTCGGACTGGTCCCGTACCCACGTGACACAGGAGCCGATCGCCGAAGCCGAGCGGGTCGAGGATGCGCTGCGCCGCCTGCACCTTCGGCACTCGACCGGCGTGATTCAGGTACTCGACTCCGCTGAAGGCCCGATGCGGTTCGTTCACATCGCCGAGGCGGCGGGCCCGGACAACGGCCTCGCGCGGCAGCGACTCCTGCGGCTCCAGGCCGACGGCCTGGTCGCACGGACGGGCTCCCGGCACGGAGACCCTTATGCGCTCACCGATGCCAGCCAGGTGTTGGGGGCCGTCTACGCGAGTGTCGAGCACTGGAGCCAGCCCTTCGCGCTGCGAAGTGAAGCAGCGGCGTCGCGTCCGGCAGCGGCAGTAACGCGCACCCACGTCGGCATTCCGCTGGGGACCGAAGCCGACAGCGCCCGGACCGCGGCTGCCCTACGACGGAGCGCCGCCACGCCCAACGTCATGTTCAGCCACGCCTCAGCCGCAACCGCGGGTGCCGGCGGCCGTGACCGCTCAGTCGGCACCGGGCCGGGGCCGGTGACGGGCGTGAGAACCAGAGGCCACTCGGCGCCGCCACGGCATACGCGTTCACTCCAGCGACTCCCGCCGCTGCGCACGCGGATCCGCTCCCCTCCTTCGCTTCCGGAGACTCGACCATGCACGCCCCTGATGACCCGTACCAGTACCAAGAGGTGCTGGTCAGCCCCATGTATCTGGCCGGTTCCAGCGGGACCGGCGAAGCTGGCTTCGCACCCGTCGCCCAGTGGCCACACCAGTACCTCGATGAGGGCCCCTGCCAGCTCCTCGTAACCTCTCCCGACCAACGGATTCGGATCGGCTGGTTCGGCGACGACTTCGAGCTGTGGAAGATCAGCGCAGCCGAGGACGCCTTCTCAGCGCCTCGCTGGACGGCGACGTTCAACCACGTCACCCCGGCCGAGATGGTCGCCGGCCTCACCGCCACACTGGTCCAGGACTACGACGAGGCCATCGCTTCCGACACCCTCGGCCGCTTCTTGACGGGGCCCACCGTCCCCTGGAGGGACGCCGTCCGGCCGCTGACCGATGCCGGCTGGACCCTTGACGGAGGTGCTGAACTCGACACCGTCGAGATCATCGCTCCTGACGACCAAGCGGGCATCCTTATCGATCGGCGGGGCTACGGCTCCGACCGCACGACCGTCGAACTGTGGGCTGGCCCGCCGGGCTGGGGCACTCGTGCCGAAGCAACCTTCACGGCCCGCACCCCGTCCCATTTGATCGCCGCAACCGCCGCTGTGATGGCGAAGTCGACCCCGGTGGTCCGCGAACGCCACCAAATCGACCGGCGCATGCAGCACCTGGTCACGATGACCCCTGTCGCTTCGGCCACACCGATCGCCGAGGCTCAGGTCTCGCGCGCTCCGACTCCGTTGGACGTACGCCGCACCGCGGTCACCCAGGCCGTACACCGTGCCGTGCGGGCGCCACGCACAGCAGCCGACCTCCGAGTGATGGCCGCCCAGAGCCGCTCCACGGGGGCGGCGCAGCATCGGACGGGACACCCCGCGTCCGCGACCTCTGCCCGGCTGCCGGCCAGCTCGCCGGCGCCGCAGCCCGGGCGCTGACTCCCACCCCAAGCCGCACTCCATCCGCGACCGTCCCTGCACAACCGGAGTTCCTCCATGCCCACCACCACCATGCTCGACCAGGCCACGGCCATGATCGAGAACGCCTGGGGCCAGCCCATCGAAGCCCTTGAGGTCCCTGGGGGCCGCCGCCCCAGCGACGACCCGCTCCTGCGCTGCGCCATGCACACCCGAACGGCCCTGGCCATCACGGGACAACGCAGTAGCCGTTCACCAGGACCATCTTCACGCCCTGTCCCGGCATGGGGATGTGCCTGACTTCTACGAACTCGACCGGATCACCGAAACGGCGGTCAGCCTCCGCGTCGCCCACGCGGAGAGCAGTGCGTACCTCCAGGCGATCCGGCGCGTGGTGGAGGCTCGGGAGGCCGCCGCACCCGAGGTTGAGGCACCGGCGGTTCGGCTGACAGGCCGCTGTCGCCCGCTCCGGGCAGACGCCGCACGCCCCGGGGGCCGTGCCCGAACCGTCCTCTCCGGCGGCTGTCGTCAGGCCGTCGGCGCCCACAGCGGGGCTCCGACGTTGAACGCTTAGCTCCGATTCTCGTCGCGGTGGCCCTCTTCGGCCCGGGGGGGCCACCGCGCGGGCCAGCTCCTCCATCGTCAGCTCCACTCGCCGGCCTTCGGCGACCCGGCGCTCCACCGTCTCCTCGTCCGGCCACTGGTCGGGGTGTACGCCGACTCCCCACTGGCCGTCGGCGACCATCGCGATGTCGCCCACGGTCCAGGGCCGGCCGGCGGCGCGGATCTTGCGTTCCAGTCCGGCGCCGTCCCAGTGTCTGCTCGCCTCGGCCACCGCTGTCCCCCTTCTCTCGCCTGCGGCCTGTCACCGCAACCCATGTAGGACAGCCGCGGTGACCTGTCCATTCCCGGGTCTCCCGTCACCTGCCGACGACCCCGAGTTCGCCCACGGCAGACGTCCTTGCCAGGAAACGACTACGTACTTCGGCATGTTGCATGCCAACGTACGGATGTCGGGAAAACCGCAGGTCAACGAAGGGATCTATACAACCGTGAGCACCTCTGCCACCCTCCTTGCGGCCGTTGTCCGCCCCACGGCCGATACTCTCCACTGGCTCTCCGCCGACCACGGTGCGGGGCCGGTGCTCGATCTCCTGGACGCACTCGGGTGGGCGATCGTCGACACCCCCGAGGTCAACGTCCACGCGACCAGCCCCGACGGCTGTGTCTACGTCGGCTGGCTCCCCGAGGACCCGTCGGCCTGGCAGCGCAACATCGTCTGGCACGTCCGGGTGCAGCCCGCCGATGGCGACGCATGGGTCCAGGAGTTCGGTCTCCACACCCCCTCCGAGGCCGTTGCCGGATTCCTCGCCGCCCTGGTCACCAACTCCTCGTGCTGACTGCCGATCAGGCTCCGCTCATACATCCACCGACGGCTCGACGACTCCCCGTCGTCGAGCCGACCAGCCCCTCAATGTCCACCGTTCACGGAGACTCCTTTGCCCCAGTACCTGACCGTCGGCCACCTGCTCCGCCAGCTCCAGGAACTCGACGCCAACCTGCCGGTCCGTCTCGCCGTCAACCCCGATTTCCCCCTCGCCCACTTCGTGGGAGCCGAGGTCGTCGTCCGCGACGGCAAGGCGTACATCGCCGACGACGGCCAGGAGGACTACCTCCCGGTGGGAGCGCGCGACGCCCTCACCTGGGCCTGATCCCTTTCCCACCACCACGGAGGCTTTCATCTCGTCACTGTCGCGCCCCGCACCTCGCCTCGCGCTGCACGATCTCGCGGCGCACCCCATGCCGCATGGCATGCACAGCGCGCTTGTCCAGCGCGTCTCCACCCGCCCCGACGGCCCTCTCGACATCTCCTGGCTCGCTACCGAAACTCCCAGACTCCCCCTCGGGCGCATCCGACTGCGCTGGGAACCCGCGTCGCTCAGCGGCGGTTGGGACGTCACGGTGCATCTGGGCCTGGCCTCTGCCGACGTGCTCCTCGGTTCCTGGCCCGCCGTCCCGGACGACTGGCCGGGCCTGATCCGTCCGACCCTCTACGAGGTGACCGGCCTGTGCGCCGCCCTTTCTTTCGCGACCGACGCCCTCGACCTCTCCAACCGA
>NZ_JBIWEF010000038.1:0-4504 GCF_044762405.1 Streptomyces sp. NPDC097107
TTCGGGAAGATCGCCGCCCAGCTCGCCTACCGTGAGCCGGTCCTGCCCGTCGTCTCGAACGTGACCGGCACTCTCGCCGCACCGGGGGACCTGTGCGATCCCGGGTACTGGGTCCGTCACGTCCGTGAGACCGTCCGCTACCACGACGGACTGGGCAGCCTCATGGCCCGGGGCGTGCGCCGCTTCCTGGAGGTCGGGCCGGCGCCCGTACTGACCGCGCTCGCCGCTGATCGTCCCGAGGCGGACGGTGCCGTGCACGTCGCCACAGCCCGCAGACAGGGCGACGCGACGGAGTCCCTGCTGCGGGCCGTCGGGCAGTTGCACGCGCGTGGCCTGTCCCTGGACTGGGACGCCGTTCTCGCGGCCGCCGGTCCCGTCCGCCGGGTTCCCCTGCCCACCTACGCCTTCCAGCGCAAGCGCTACTGGCTCGACGCCACGCCGGGTGCCGCAGACCCGGCGACCGGCCCCGAACGCCTCCGTTACCGGATCGCCTGGCACCCGGTGGCGCCTTCGACGGCGGAGCCCCGGCTGGACGGGACATGGATCATCGCCGTCCCCGCGTCCCATCAGGAGCACCCTCTCGTTCCGGCCCTCGTGGACGCCGTCACCCGGAGCGGCGGGCGCCCGTCCGTACTCGTCACGGACACGGACACGGACACGGACACGGACACGGAGACCGCGAGCACCGACACCGCGAGCACCGACACCGACCTCGACCTGCTGACCGGGCGACTCGGCACCCCTTCCGGAGTACTCTCCCTGCTGGCGCTGGACGACGCTCCCCACGCTCACCACGCGGGCCTCTCCCGGGGATTCGTACACACGCACGCGCTGGTCAAGGCGGCCCGCCGACTTGCCGGACCCGCCGTGCTCTGGTGTGTCACCAGTGGCGCCGTAGCCGTCGACGCCGGCGAGGACGTCCGGTGCGACCAGGCCCAGCTGTGGGGGACCGGGACCGTCCTGGCCCTGGACCACCCGGACACCTGGGGCGGCCTCGTCGACGTGCCCGGCCCCGACGCCCTCCCGATGGGTGAACTCGCCCTCCGCGTCGTCGGCCTGCTGGCCGATCCGGACGGTGAGGACCAGGTGGCCGTACGGTCCGGCGGCGTGTTCGGCCGGCGCATGGTCCGGGCTCCTCGGCTCCGGCCCGGCGCGGGGGCGTGGCAGCCTCGCGGGACCGTGCTGGTCACCGGGGGGACCGGCGTTCTCGGTGCGCACACGGCCCGGTGGCTGGTCCGTCACGGCGCCCGTCACCTCCTCCTCACGAGCCGACGCGGCCCGGACGCCCCCGGCGCCGCCGAACTGGCCGCCGAGTTGACCGCCCAGGGCGCACAGGTCACCGTCGTGGCCTGCGACGTCGCGGACCGGGAAGAGGTCTTCGCCCTCCTGGACCACGTACCCGGTGAGCACCCCCTGACCGCCGTGGTGCACGCCGCCGGCGTCCTGCGCGAACCCGTCGACCTCACGGACATGGCACCGGAGACCTTCGCCGACGTCATACGCGCCAAGACCGAGGGCGCACGCCACCTCGACGAGGTCCTCCGCGACCGGCCGCTGGACGCCTTCGTCCTGTTCTCCTCCGGCGCCGCCGTCTGGGGCAGCGCCGGACAGGCGGCCTACGCCGCGGGCAACGCCCACCTGGACGCCCTGGCCCACCGGCGGCGCGCCCGAGGCCAGGCCGCCACCTCCATCGCCTGGGGGCCCTGGCGTGGCGGCATGGTCGAGGCCGAGGCCGAGGCCGCCCTGCGCCGCGCCGGAGTCCCCGCGATGGACCCCGAACCCGCGCTGGAGGTGCTCCGCCAGGCCCTGGACGACGACGAGACACAACTGGTCGTCGGGGACTTCGACTGGCCGCGCTTCGCCGCCGTCTACGGCTTCGACCGCGCCCGGCCGCTGCTGCGGGCTCTCCCCGAGGCCACCGGCGCCGGGCGGGACCGTACCGCCCTCCAGGACCCGCCGGCGGACGAAGGCGCGCACCGGGAGCCACTGGAACCGCTGTCCGTCCTTCGCCTGGCCGCGCTCTCCGAGACCGACCAGGAGCGGACCCTGGTGGAACTCGTGACCGCCCAAGCCGCCCGAGTCCTCGGCTACGACCGCGAGGAGGTCGAGCCCGGCCGGGCGTTCAAGGACATCGGGTTCGACTCCATGACCGCCGTCGACTTCCGCCAGCGCCTGGCCTCCGTGCTCGGACTGGACCTGCCCGCCACCCTGATCTTCGACCACGCCACCCCTACCGCTCTCGCCCGCCACCTGCGGACCGAACTCCTCGGAGCGGACGCGGACCCGCTCACCGCGGTCCTGGCCGGCCTGGACCGGCTGGAAGCCGTGGCGCCCGGCCTCCCCCGGGAGGACATCGACCGGAACCGGCTCGCCGCCCGCCTCCAGGCCCTGGCCTCCCGCCTCACCGCCGGCACGGGCACGACCGCCACGACCGGTACGTCCGCCACATCCGGTACGTCCGCCACGTCCGGGGACGCCGACGACATCGCCGGCCGTCTCGAGGACGCCGACGCCGACGTCGTCCTCGCCTTCATCGACAAGGAACTCGGCGTCGGCTGACCCGCCCTCGCCGGGGGCCGCCGCCCGCACGGGCCTTCTAGGGGCGACTAGGGGTAGGCGGCCCCGTCGCCGCACTGAATTCTTAGGCACTGATCATTCATAGCCATTGATCACGGATCGTCATTATTTGCGCAGTGGGGTGACCTTGGTGCAGGACGAGAAAAAGGTTCTCGACTACCTCAAGAAGGTGAGCGCCGAGCTGCATCAGACGCGTCAGCGGCTGCGGCAGAGCGAGGACCGACACCAGGAGCCCATCGCCATCATCGCGATGAGCTGCCGCTATCCCGGCGGGGTGCGCTCTCCGGAGGACCTGTGGCGGCTCGTCGCCGAGGGACGTGACGCCATCGGCCCGTTCCCCGACGACCGCGGATGGAACCTGGAGGCCCTGCTCCACCCGGAACGGGACCGTCCCGGCACCTCGTACGTCCGTGAGGGCGGCTTCGTCGACGACATCGCGGGCTTCGACCCGGGATTCTTCGGCATCAGCCCCCGTGAGGCGCTGGCCATGGACCCGCAACAGCGGCTGGTTCTGGAGGTGGCCTGGGAAGCGTGCGAACGCGCCGGTATCGATCCCCACGCGCTGCGCGGTGCCCCCGTCGGTGCCTTCACCGGCTCGGGCGGTCACGACTACGGCGAACTCGTCGCCACCCGGCCGGAAGTGGCCGAGGCCTACATGATGACGGGCAGCTCGGGCTCCGTGATCACCGGACGGGTCGCCTACACCCTCGGTCTGGAGGGGCCGGCCGTGACCGTGGACACGGCCTGTTCCTCCTCCCTCGTGGCCATGCACCTGGCCTGCCACGCGCTGCGCCGCCAGGAATGCTCGCTCGCCCTGGCGGGCGGCGTCGCGCTCCTCGTCAAACCCGAACCGTTCGTCGCCTTCAGCCGGCAGGGCGGCCTGGCCGCCGACGGCCGGTGCAAGCCGTTCTCCGACAGTGCCGACGGCACCGGCTGGTCCGAGGGCGTCGGCGTGCTGATGCTGGAGCGGCTCTCCGACGCCCGGCGCAACGGACACCAGGTACTCGCCGTCATCCGCGGCTCGGCCGTCAACCAGGACGGTGCCTCCAACGGCCTCACCGCCCCCAACGGCCCCTCCCAGCGCGACGTCATCCGCCAGGCGCTGGTCGACGCCCGCCTGACCGCCGGCGACATCGACGCGGTCGAGGGGCACGGCACCGGCACGACCCTCGGCGACCCCATCGAGGCCCAGGCCGTCATCGCCACCTACGGGCAGGGACGTCCGGCGGACCGGCCACTGTGGCTGGGATCGCTGAAGTCCAACCTGGGCCACACCCAGGCCGCGGCCGGCGTCGCCGGCGTGATCAAGATGGTCATGGCGATGCGGCACGACGTACTGCCCCAGACCCTGCACGTCACCGAGCCGAGCGCGCACGTGGACTGGTCGGCGGGCACGGTCGAGCTGCTCACCGAGGCCCGTCCCTGGAAGACCGACGGCCGGCCGCGTCGCGCCGGTGTCTCCTCCTTCGGCGCGAGCGGCACCAACGCGCACCTGATCATCGAGGAGGCCCCGGACCCGCAGGCCGAGCCGGAGGAGACGGCGGGGAAAACCGGGGCGGGCTTTCTGCCGCCGTTCCTGGTCTCCGCCAAGGCCCCCGGGGCCCTGCGCGACCAGGCCCGTGCCCTCTTGACCCTGCTGGCCGAACATCCTGACCTCGACCTCACCGACCTCTCGTACGCCCTCGCCACCACGCGAGCCTCCTTCGAGCACCGCGCGGCGGTCGTCGCGGCCGACCGCGACGGACTGACCCGGTCACTCACCGCTGTCGCCACCGGCGAAACCGCCCCCGGCCTCCTCACGGCCACACCGCGGCCAGGCAAGCTCGCCGTGCTGTTCTCCGGGCAGGGGAGTCAGCGTGCGGGTATGGGCCGGGAGTTGTACGAGGCGTTTCCGGTCTTCGCGCGTGTGCTGGATGAGGTGGTCGAT
>NZ_JBIWEF010000039.1:0-3343 GCF_044762405.1 Streptomyces sp. NPDC097107
TCCGACTCTATCAGATCTTTCCGATCCGATTTCCTCGGTGCTTTCCAGGTTCCCGCTTTCGCGTTTCCCTTTCCGGCGGTTCCGACTTTATCAGAAGTTCTGAGCCGGTCTGACCGGCCGTTCATTTCCGATTCATCGGGAGAGTGCTTCGCCGAATTCAATGATCCGGGAGGAAGCAGATAGATACTCTCGGTTGCCCTCTGGGGTGAACCCATCTCCAGGCAACTGTTCGAATCTACCTCCCCGCTCGCTCCGTGTCAACGGCTCTTGCGGGAACGAAGAGGACACTAGCAGCTCGTCCGGGGCGGACGCACATCAGGCGGCGGTCGGCACGGTGGCGCTGCGCTCGGTCGCTTCGACGTCGCCCGTGTCGCCGGCGCGCACGGCACGTCCGCCCAGGACATAGACGTAGGCGAGGAAGCCCAGCTCGGCGACGACTCCGATAGCGATGCGGGCCCAAGTGGGCAGGCCGGACGGGGTGACGAAGCCTTCGATGGCACCGGAGATGAACAGGACCAGGGCGAGACCGATCGCCATGCCGATGGCGGCTCGGCCCTCTTCGGCGAGGGCGACGCGCCGGGTACGCGGGCCGGGGTCGATGAGGGTCCAGCCGAGACGCAGGCCGGTGCCGGCGGCCACGAAGACCGCGGTCAGTTCGAGCAGCCCGTGGGGCAGGACGAGGCCGAGGAAGGTGTCGAGGCGGCCGGCGGACGACATCAGGCCGAAGCCGACGCCCAGGTTGAGCATGTTCTGGAACAGGATCCAGATGACCGGCAGCCCCAGGAAGACGCCCAGGATGAGACAGAGTGCGGCGGCCCAGGCGTTGTTCGTCCAGACCTGTGCGGCGAAGGAGGCCGCGGGGTGGCTCGAGTAGTACGTCTCGTACTGGCCGCCGGGGCGGGTGAGCTCCCGCAGTTCGCTGGGTGCCGCGATGGTGGACTGGACTTCCGGATGGGTGCCGATCCACCAGCCCAGGAGCGCCGCGACGGCCGTCGACAGGAGTGCGGTGGGCACCCACCAGTGGCGTGCCCGGTAGACGGCCGCCGGGAACTGTTGGGTCAGGAAGCGGGTGACGTCGCGCCAGGAGGCTCGGCGGGTCCCTGTCACGGCACTGCGCGCGCGTGCCACCAGTTGGCTGAGTCGTCCGGTCAGCTGGGGGTCTGGGGCGCTGGACTGGATCAGGGAGAGGTGCGTGGCCGTGCGCTGGTAGAGGGTGACGAGTTCGTCGGTCTCGGCGCCGGTCAGTCGACGCTGGCGCCGGAGCAGGTCGTCGAGGCGGTCCCACTCCGCGCGGTGGGCGGAGACGAAGACGTCGAGGTCCATCGGTGTGCCTGCTCCTCGGCTATCGTCGGCGGCTCGTCGTGGATCAGCTTGTCGTACTGCGGCGCGGTGTGTCCTCAGCTTGGCAGACTGGCGGGGACGGGGGCAGTCAGGGGAAGGGCGGCAGGCGTGAGTGAGCTGGTGACGGGCGAGGCGGTGGCGTTGGAACTGCGCCCCGCCAGGCTGCCCAGCAGGGCGCTGGCCGTCCTGCTCGACCTGGCGGTGGCCGTGGCCGTCTATGTGGCGGTGACCGTCGCGCTGGTGGCTTCCACGGCCTCCCTGGACATGGCGGCGCAGACCGCGCTGTCGATCGCGGCCTTCGTCCTCGTGCTGGTGGGCGGTCCCATCGCGGTGGAGACGCTCAGCCACGGGCGGTCGCTCGGGAAGATGGCGTGCGGTCTTCGGGTGGTGCGGGACGACGGTGGGCCGATCCGGTTCCGGCACTCGCTGGTACGGGGCTTGATCGGGGTGATCGAGATCCTCATGACGTTCGGCGTCGTCGCCTGTATCGCCTCGCTCGTGTCGGCGCGGGGGCGGCGGCTGGGTGATGTGTTCGCGGGGACCCTGGTCGTGCGGGAACGGGTGCCGGTCTCGCCGACGGGCTTCGTACCGCCGCCTCCGCCGTGGCTGGCGGGGCGGTTCTCGGGGCTCGATCTGTCCGCCGTGCCCGATGATCTGTGGCTTGCCGTCCGTCAGTACCTGACGCGGATGGGACAACTGGATCCCCGGGTCGGCTGGGCCATGGCCGAACGGCTCGCCAACGACGTGGCGGCTCGTACGGGTGCCCCGGCCCCGCAGGAGGTTCCGCCGGCCGCGTATCTGGCGGCGGTGCTGCAGGAGCGGCAGGCGCGGGAGGCCCGGCGGGCGTTCGAGGGGGCCTACGCGGCTGGGCGGCCTGCGGTGGAAGCGCCGCCCATGACTCCTCCTGCGCCGGCTTCCTCCGCGACACCGCCTGGGCAGCCGCCGGTACGAACGCCGGAGGAGCGTCCCGTGGTGCCGCCGACCGCGCCTTCGCGGGAAGTCCGGCCCGAGGCGTCGCGCGAGACGCCGCCGGACGGCCGCACCGGCACCGGCACCGGTTTCGTACCGCCGGCGTAGGCCGGACGGGCTGCGCCCGGGCGGTCCTGCGGCGCTTGTCGCCCGATGTCGTTCACGGAAACACGGACGGCGGTGACTCCAGGTCCTCCAGCTCGATGCCGGGGGCCGCGAGCACGACGTCGCCGGCGATGTGCACGGCGTGCTGCTCGCCCGTGTCCAGGGCTGTGACCTGGTACTCGTCCACGGTGAGCGGGCCGTTGTCAGTGGCGTGTGCTTCTCTTTTGAGCAAGGCCCAGGACTGGTCCACGGTGCGCGGGGCGAGGACCGGGTCCGTGAGGGCGACGAGGCGTACGCGGGTGGCCGATCCGGAGGGGGTGAGGCGCAGGAGGCGGGTGGTGGCGACGAGGAAGGCCGGGGACGTGCCGGTGAAGGCGTGGGCGCGCGCATTGCCTTCGGTGGCGTGGACTCCGGTGGGGTCGGTGCGGACCCAGGTGACGCCGTCGACGGCCGCACCGCGAACTTGCCAGCTCGCGGCATGGAGTTCGAGGCGGATGGGGCGGCCGAGGTCGTCGAGGGCGAGGTCGACGGATCCGTGGTCGTCTCCGGCGGGCGTGGTCAGCCGGGAGACGTAGCGCCAGCCGGAGGGGCCGGGGGCGCACTGGAAGTGTTCTTCTGCGAGGGGGGTGTGATCGTGCGGATCGTGGAGCGAATAACGGCCGCGGGGCATTGGTGGTCCTGAGTGGTGACGGGCTGCTGGTCCGGCCGCTGAGGCGCCGACGGGGCAGGCCCCCGGCACGGGGGTGCGGGGGCCTGTCTCGGAGGAGCCGGCAGTCGGCCGAGGGGCGCGTCCGTGCGTGGACGCTCCCCTGCCGGCTGCGACGCGGGCTCGCTCAGTAGCGGTAGTGGTCCGCCTTGTACGGGCCCTCGACCTTGACGCCGATGTAGTCGGCCTGCTCCTTGCGGAGCGTGGTCAGCTTGACGCCGA
>NZ_JBIWEF010000040.1:0-2492 GCF_044762405.1 Streptomyces sp. NPDC097107
TCGTGACTGCGTGCCTTTTGAAGAATGAGCCTGCGAGTTTGCGGTGTGTTGCGAGGTTAACCCGGGTGGGGAAGCCGTAGCGAAAGCGAGTCCGAATAGGGCGTTTTAGTAGCACGCTCAAGACCCGAAGCGGAGTGATCTAGCCATGGGCAGGTTGAAGCGGCTGTAAGAGGTCGTGGAGGACCGAACCCACCAGGGTTGAAAACCTGGGGGATGACCTGTGGTTAGGGGTGAAAGGCCAATCAAACTCCGTGATAGCTGGTTCTCCCCGAAATGCATTTAGGTGCAGCGTCGTGTGTTTCTTGCCGGAGGTAGAGCACTGGATAGGCGATGGGCCCTACCGGGTTACTGACCTTAGCCAAACTCCGAATGCCGGTAAGTGAGAGCGCGGCAGTGAGACTGTGGGGGATAAGCTCCATGGTCGAGAGGGAAACAGCCCAGAGCATCGACTAAGGCCCCTAAGCGTACGCTAAGTGGGAAAGGATGTGGAGTCGCACAGACAACCAGGAGGTTGGCTTAGAAGCAGCCACCCTTGAAAGAGTGCGTAATAGCTCACTGGTCTAGTGATTCCGCGCCGACAATGTAGCGGGGCTCAAGCGTACCGCCGAAGTCGTGTCATTGCAGCAATACGGCCAACGCCGGCTGTGATGGGTAGGGGAGCGTCGTGTGCCGGGTGAAGCAGCCGCGGAAGCGAGTTGTGGACGGTTCACGAGTGAGAATGCAGGCATGAGTAGCGATACAAACGTGAGAAACGTTTGCGCCGATTGACTAAGGGTTCCTGGGTCAAGCTGATCTGCCCAGGGTAAGTCGGGACCTAAGGCGAGGCCGACAGGCGTAGTCGATGGATAACCGGTTGATATTCCGGTACCCGCTGTGAAGCGTCAAACATCGAGCATCGTGATGCTAAGGCCGTGAAGCCGTTCCGGACCCTTCGGGGAAAGGAAAGTGGTGGAGCCGCCGGACCAAGCGGTTAGTAGGTGAGTGATGGGGTGACGCAGGAAGGTAGTCCATCCCGGGCGGTGGTTGTCCCGGGGTAAGGGTGTAGGCCGTGTGATAGGTAAATCCGTCGCACGTGTGGCTGAGACCTGATGCCGAGCCGATTGTGGTGAAGTGGATGATCCTATGCTGTCGAGAAAAGCCTCTAGCGAGTTTCATGGCGGCCCGTACCCTAAACCGACTCAGGTGGTCAGGTAGAGAATACCGAGGCGTTCGGGTGAACTATGGTTAAGGAACTCGGCAAAATGCCCCCGTAACTTCGGGAGAAGGGGGGCCATTCCTGGTGATGGGATTTACTTCCTGAGCTGGGGGTGGCCGCAGAGACCAGCGAGAAGCGACTGTTTACTAAAAACACAGGTCCGTGCGAAGCCGTAAGGCGATGTATACGGACTGACGCCTGCCCGGTGCTGGAACGTTAAGGGGACCGGTTAGCTCCATTTCGGTGGGGCGAAGCTGAGAACTTAAGCGCCAGTAAACGGCGGTGGTAACTATAACCATCCTAAGGTAGCGAAATTCCTTGTCGGGTAAGTTCCGACCTGCACGAATGGCGTAACGACTTCTCGACTGTCTCAACCATAGGCCCGGTGAAATTGCACTACGAGTAAAGATGCTCGTTTCGCGCAGCAGGACGGAAAGACCCCGGGACCTTTACTACAGTTTGATATTGGTGTTCGGTTCGGCTTGTGTAGGATAGCTGGGAGACTGTGAACTCTGGACGCCAGTTCAGGGGGAGTCGTCGTTGAAATACCAGTCTGGTCGTGCTGGATGTCTAACCTGGGTCCGTGATCCGGATCAGGGACAGTGTCTGATGGGTAGTTTAACTGGGGCGGTTGCCTCCTAAAGAGTAACGGAGGCGCCCAAAGGTTCCCTCAGCCTGGTTGGCAATCAGGTGTTGAGTGTAAGTGCACAAGGGAGCTTGACTGTGAGACCGACGGGTCGAGCAGGGACGAAAGTCGGGACTAGTGATCCGGCGGTGGCTTGTGGAAGCGCCGTCGCTCAACGGATAAAAGGTACCCCGGGGATAACAGGCTGATCTTCCCCAAGAGTCCATATCGACGGGATGGTTTGGCACCTCGATGTCGGCTCGTCGCATCCTGGGGCTGGAGTCGGTCCCAAGGGTTGGGCTGTTCGCCCATTAAAGCGGTACGCGAGCTGGGTTTAGAACGTCGTGAGACAGTTCGGTCCCTATCCGCTGTGCGCGTAGGAGTCTTGAGAAGGGCTGTCCCTAGTACGAGAGGACCGGGACGGACGAACCTCTGGTGTGCCAGTTGTCCTGCCAAGGGCATGGCTGGTTGGCTACGTTCGGGAGGGATAACCGCTGAAAGCATCTAAGCGGGAAGCCTGCTTCGAGATGAGGACTCCCACCCCCTTGAGGGGTTAAGGCTCCCAGTAGACGACTGGGTTGATAGGCCGGATCTGGAAGCACCGCAAGGTGTGGAGGTGACCGGTACTAATAGGCCGAGGGCTTGTCCTCAGTTGCTCGCGTCCACTGTGTT
>NZ_JBIWEF010000041.1:0-2481 GCF_044762405.1 Streptomyces sp. NPDC097107
GTCCAGGTGTCGTTGCCGGTGAGGAGGGTGGCGAGGTCGCCTTTGCCGTTGTGTTCGATGGCGGTGTCGAGCTGGTCGGTCATGAGGGTGTCGTAGACGGGTCGGTCGATGTTGCGCAGGACGCCGATGGGGGTGTGGTGCAGGGTGTCGGGGTCGGCGAGGCGGGAGAGGGCGAAGGCGGTGGTGGGGGAGGTGGCGTGGGCGTCGTGGACGAGGATGTCGGTCTCGTTGTCCGGGGTGACCGCGACGACTTCCAGGTCCCCGGTCCGTGGATCGCGTACCACTCCTTTGGAGCCGTCGGTGCCGAAGCGGATGGGCTGTCCGTGTTCGAGGCGGATGACGGCTTCTTCGGCCTGTTGTTTGTCTTTGAGGGCGTCGAAGGCGCCGTCGTTGAAGATGTTGCAGTTCTGGTAGATCTCGATCAGGGCGGTGCCGGGGTGTTCGGCGGCCTGGCGCAGGACCTCGGTGAGGTGTTTGCGGTCCGAGTCGATGGTGCGGGCGATGAAGGAGGCTTCGGCGCCGAGGGCGAGGGAGACGGGGTTGAAGGGTGCGTCGAGGGATCCCATCGGCGTGGATTTGGTGATTTTGCCGATTTCGGAGGTGGGGGAGTACTGGCCTTTTGTGAGGCCGTAGATGCGGTTGTTGAAGAGGAGGATTTTGAGGTTGACGTTGCGGCGCAGGGCGTGGATGAGGTGGTTGCCGCCGATGGAGAGGGCGTCGCCGTCGCCGGTGACGACCCAGACGGACAGGTCGCGGCGGGAGGTGGCGAGTCCGGTGGCGATGGCGGGGGCGCGGCCGTGGATGGAGTGCATCCCGTAGGTGTTCATGTAGTAGGGGAAGCGGGAGGAGCAGCCGATGCCGGAGACGAAGACGATGTTCTCCTTCGCCAGGCCGAGCTGGGGCATGAAGCCCTGCACGGCGGCGAGGACGGCGTAGTCGCCGCAGCCGGGGCACCAGCGCACTTCCTGATCGGACTTGAAGTCCTTCATGGACTGTCTGCCCTCGGCCTTGGGGACGAGGGTCAGTGCCTCGGTCGTGCTCGTGCCGGTGCCCGTCGGCTTGTCTTCGGTGGGCGTCTCAGGCATCGATGGCCTCCTTCAGGACGGTGGCGAGCTGTTCGGCTTTGAACGGCATGCCGTTGACCTGGTTGTAGGACTGGGCGTCGACCAGGTACTTCGCCCGGACGAGGGTGGCGAGCTGGCCGAGGTTCATCTCGGGGATCACCACCGTGTCGTACCTCTTCAGCACTGTGCCGAGGTTGTGCGGGAAGGGGTTGAGGTGGCGCAGGTGGGCCTGGGCGATCGCGCCGTCCTCCTTGCGGATCCGGCGCACGGCGGCGGTGATGGGGCCGTAGGTGGAGCCCCAGCCCAGGACGAGGGTCTTCGCGCCGTCCGGGTCGTCGACGTCCAGGTCGGGGACCTGGATGCCGTCGATTTTGGCCTGGCGGGTGCGGACCATGAGGTCGTGGTTGGCCGGGTCGTAGGAGATGTTGCCGGTGCCGTCCTGTTTCTCGATGCCGCCGATGCGGTGTTCGAGGCCGGGGGTGCCGGGGATGGCCCAGGGGCGGGCGAGGGTGTGCGGGTCGCGTTTGTAGGGCCAGAACACCGCGGTGCCGTCGTCCAGGGTGTGGTTCGGGCTCTGGGTGAACTGCACGGTGAGGTCGGGCAGTTCGTCCGGTTCCGGGATCCGCCAGGGTTCGGAGCCGTTGGCGAGGTAGCCGTCGGAGAGGAGGAAGACGGGGGTGCGGTAGGCCAGTGCGATGCGGGCTGCTTCCAGGACGGCGTCGAAGCAGTCGGCCGGGGTGCGGGGGGCGATGACGGGGACGGGTGCCTCGCCGTTGCGCCCGTACATGGCCTGGAGCAGGTCGGCCTGTTCCGTCTTGGTCGGCAGGCCGGTGGAGGGGCCGCCGCGCTGGATGTCCACGACCAGCAGGGGCAGTTCCAGGGAGACCGCGAGGCCGATGGTCTCGGATTTGAGTGCCACGCCGGGGCCGCTGGTGGTGGTCACGGCCAGCAAGCCGCCGAACGCGGCTCCGAGTGCGGCGCCGATGCCGGCGATCTCGTCCTCGGCCTGGAAGGTGCGTACGCCGAAGTTCTTGTGGCGGCTGAGTTCGTGGAGGATGTCGGAGGCGGGGGTGATGGGGTAGGAGCCGAGGAAGAGGGGCAGGTCGGCCTGGCGGGAGGCGGCGATCAGGCCGTAGGCCAGGGCCAGGTTCCCGGAGATGTTGCGGTAGACGCCGGGCGGGAACGCGGTGGCGGCGGGGGCGACCTCGTAGGAGACGGCGAAGTCCTCGGTGGTCTCGCCGAAGTTCCAGCCGGCCCGGTAGGCGGCGATGTTCGCGGCGGCGATGTCGGGTTTCTTCGCGAACTTGGCCCGCAGGAACTTCTCGGTGCCCTCGGTGGGCCGGTGGTACATCCAGCTCAGCAGCCCGAGCGCGAACATGTTCTTGCTGCGCTCGGCTTCCTTGCGGGTGAGGTCGAA
>NZ_JBIWEF010000042.1:0-1385 GCF_044762405.1 Streptomyces sp. NPDC097107
CTAGGGCCTGTTGCGAAAGTCGATCTTGGTCGTAGATGATCACGCTTTGTGGGACGTGGGGATCTGACGAACGGCCAGTGGGCCCGGCTGGAGCCGTTGCTGCCGAAAGGCATCAAGCCGGGCCGTCCGCCGGTGTGGACACGGCGACAGTTGATAGACGGCATACGGTGGCGGACCCGGACCGGTGCTCCCTGGCGCGATGTGCCGGAACGCTACGGTCCCTGGGACCGGGCCTATGACCTGTTCCGGCGCTGGCAGCGCGATGGCACCTGGGCCCGGATCGTCACCCAGTTGCAGGCCGAGGCCGACGCGAAGGGCCTGATCACCTGGGACGTGAACGTCGACTCCACCGTCTGCCGGGCCCACCAGCACGCCGCCGGGGCATCGAAAAAGGGGACCTGCAGAAGGAGCCGCCCGGCGGCATCGTCGTCGAGCCAGCCGACCACGGGCTCGGTCGGTCCCGGGGCGGGCTGACCAGCAAGATCCACCTGGCGGTCGAGCAGGGGCAGAAGCCGCTGTCAGTGGTCATCACGGCCGGCCAGCGGGGTGATTCCCCGCAGTTCGAGCCGGTCCTGGAGGCAATCCGGGTGCCCCGGATCGGTTTGGGACGGCCGCGCAAGCGCCCGGACCGGGTGCGGGCCGACAAGGCGTACGACTCCCGCAAGAACCGCGCCTACCTGCGTCGACGTGGGATCAAGGCAACGATTCCCGTCCCGGCGGACCGGGTCCGCAACCGCAAGAATCTCGGCTCTCACGGCGGTCGGCCGCCGAAGTTCGACAAGACCGACTACCGCGCACGTCACGCGGTCGAATGCGGAATCAATCGCCTCAAGCGTCACCGCGCGGTGGCCACCCGCTATGACAAGTTGGCCGTCCGCTACGAGGCGACCGTGCTGGTCGCGGTCCTGAACGAATGGCTATGACCAGCAGCGGGATCTTCCTCATCGGTCACCTTGTAGCCGGGGACGGAGGGCCAGCGGACCGTCAGAACCACGGACTCTTCCTCCGCGAACCAGGAGTGATCGATGCCCCGACCCCACACGACGTAGTCCCCCTGCTCGGCCAGGAGAACACTGCGCCCGGGCAGTTCCACCCGGAAGCGCCCGCTGATGAGGACCAGCAGGGCGGTGCGCTCTTCGCCGGTCACCCACTGAGCCCGCTCATCGCCCTGTGGGTGGACGCCCCACTTGATCTCCACGTCCTCGCTGTAACGAGGATCGGAGGCGTCTTTGAAATGTCCCAGCAGCCACCCCCGGTCCAGTGCAGCATCCCTGCCGGCATTGCCCACATACACGCTGTCGGTCATGGCTCCGGAAGGTAGCAGCCAGCCACATCAGCACTCACAGCGGCAACTACCGTCACTTTCGCAACAGGCCCTAGGCCGG
>NZ_JBIWEF010000043.1:0-1123 GCF_044762405.1 Streptomyces sp. NPDC097107
CCACGGTCGCCGCGGTCGTCGCGACGGAAGGGCGGCCGGTCACCGCTGCGGTCGTCACGACGGAAGGAGGGACGGTCACCACGGTCGCCGCGGTCATCGCGACGGAAGGGCGGCCGGTCACCGCTGCGGTCGTCACGACGGAACCCACGGTCGCCGCCACGGTCACGGTCATCACGACGCGGCCCACGGTCACGGTCGCGGTCGTCACGAGGCGCGAACCCGCCACCACGGCTGTCATCCCGACGGTCGTCCCGCCGGTCGTCCCGACGGTCGTCCCGACGGTCGTCCCGCCGGTCGTCCCGCCGGTCATCCCGGCGGAATCCACCACGCTGCCCGCCACGGTCGTTGCCACGGCCGTCGTCACGTCGGCCGAAGCCGCCACGGTCGTCACGACGGTCACCACGGTCGCCGCGGTCGTCACGGCGGAAGGAGGGCCGGTCACCGCTGCGGTCGTCGCGGCGGAAGGAGGGGCGGTCACCACGGTCGCCGCGGTCATCGCGACGGAAGGGCGGCCGGTCACCGCTGCGGTCGTCACGACGGAACCCACGGTCGCCGCCACGGTCACGGTCATCACGACGCGGCCCACGGTCACGGTCGCGGTCGTCACGAGGCGCGAACCCGCCACCACGGCTGTCATCCCGACGGTCGTCCCGCCGGTCATCGCGCCGGTCGTCCCGCCGGTCATCGCGACGGTCGTCCCGCCGGTCATCGCGACGGAATCCACCACGCTGCCCGCCACGGTCGTTGCCACGGCCGTCGTCACGTCGGAAACCGCCACGGTCGCGGTCGTTGTCGCGACGGAAACCGCCACGGTCCCCGCGCTGACCGCCGCGGTCGCCGCGGTCACCACTGTCCCGTCGCCGCTGGTCGCGCTCCGGTCGGTCGTCGGGAGAGTTGGTGGACATCGGTGACTCCTGTCTTCGGTACTGCAAGTCATTCTCGCGCAGCCGGGTACCCGGTGCGTCCTGGAAATACGAAAGGACCCTTGGTCCCCAGCTGAACGCTGGGGACCAAGGGTCCTTTCCAAAGATTGTTCGGCGGCGTCCTACTCTCCCACAGGGTCCCCCCTGCAGTACCATCGGCGCTGTAAGGCTTAGCTTCCGGGTTCGAAATGTAACCGGGC